>NZ_JXQZ01000004.1 GCF_000878135.1 Frigoribacterium sp. MEB024 | reverse complement strand
TTGAGTTCTCAAGGACCAAACGCACCCGAAACCCGGCCCATGAAGACCATCGCCCGAAGCTGTTCTATAACCTTTTGCACTGACCGACGATGTTGAGTCCGTGCCGATGTCCCTTGCGGAACGAGCCGTAACTCTACATCACTTTGATCAGTGTTCGCAACTCGCTTGGTCCGAGGCTGTGAAGCAACTCGAGGACTTGGAAGTTGGTCCCGCTTGAGGGCCGGGGAAGCTTCGCTCCGCCGCACCTTTGGGGTGACGAGTGATTACTTTACGCAGCCCCTGACGGGTATGGCCAAACGTGCCGCATCCCGGGCGTGTCGCGGTGACGTCCCGAGGGGGGACGGGGCTGCTACCCCAGGGGCAGCACGAGCACGGCGCCCAGGGACACCGAGGCGATGACGATCCACGAGGCCAGGCCCACGAGGAAGGCGCGGCCACCGGTGCGGACGAGGCGCTCGAGGCGGATGCCCGACCCGAGGCCGACGAGCGCGAGCCCGAGCATGACCGACTGGACCGTCCCCGCGGTGGCGAGCAGCGCCTCCGGGACCGGCACCACCGTCCGGACGACGACCGCGACGGCGAAGCCGACGACGAACAACGGCACGATGGGCGGCCGGGTGCCGGCGCCGTCACCCCGTCGGCGGACCACGGTCGACGTGATCGCCACGATCGGCGCGAGCATCAGCACCCGCGTGAGCTTGACGATGACCGCGATCGCGAGTGCGGCCGCTCCGGCGGTCTGCGCCGTGGCGACGACCTGACCGACGTCGTGGACGCTCGCTCCGACCCAGGCTCCGAACTCGAGGTCGGTGAGACCGACCCACCCGCCGACCAGGGGCAGGACGGCGATCGCGAGCGTGCCGAACAAGGTGACGAGGGCCACGGGGGTCGCCGCGTCCTTGCCCCGGTCTCGGGTGACGGCACTCATCGCCCCGATGGCCGACGCCCCGCAGATCGAGAAGCCGGCCGCGAGCAGGAGGGGCTGGTCGCCGGGGAGTCGGGCCCATCGGCCGAGCAGGTAGGTGACGCCGAAGGTGATCGCGAGGATCGCGATCACCACGACGACCGTCACCCACCCGAGACCGGCGACATCGATCAGGCTGAGCTGGAGGCCGAGCAACACGACGCCGATGCGCAACAGTCTCTTGGAGGCGAGGGTCAGTCCGGGCTTCCAGCTGCCGTCGAGCACCGGACGGAGGGGCCGGACCTGGGCGACGGCGATGCCCAGCAGGACGCACCAGGTCAGGACGGGCACCGCCGGCAGCACGAGATGCAGGCCCCACGCCACCCCGTACGCGGCCCCGGCGACGAGGAGCCCCGGCACCGGACGCGCGGGCGAGGGCGTGTCGACGGCGCCGGGGCTCACAGGACGGACCTAGACCCGGTTCTTGGCGGGGTTGATCAGCGAGCCGAGGCCCGAGATCGCGACCTCGACGGTCTGGCCCGACGTGAACGGACCGATGCCGGCGGGCGTGCCGGTCAGGATGACGTCGCCGGGCAGAAGGGTGAACACGTCGGTGACGTACTCGATCAGCTCGGGGATCTTGTGGATCATCTGCATCGTCGACTCACGCTGCATGACCTCGCCGTCGACCCGGGTCTCGATGGTGGCGTCCGCCCAGTCGAACTCGTTCTCGATGTAGGGCCCGAGCGGCAGGAACGTGTCGTAGCCCTTGGCGCGGGTCCACTGGCCGTCGGCGTTCTGCACGTCGCGGGCCGTGACGTCGTTGGCCACGGTGTAGCCGAAGACCACGTCCTGGTAGTCCTCGGCCTTCACGCGCTTGGCGATCGAGCCGATGACGATGGCGAGTTCACCCTCGAAGTCGACCCGGCCGACGTCGGGCGGCAGCTGGATCGAGTCGCCGAAGCCGATGACCGTCGTGTTGGGCTTGAGGAACAGGACGGGCGCCTCGGGCGCGGACTGGCCGAGCTCGTCGGCGTGGTCCTGGTAGTTCAGGCCGACCCCCACGACCTTGGAGCGCGGGATGACCGGCGCCAGCAGTTTGGCCTGACGCAGGGACACCCGCTCGCCCGTCGTCTCGTACCCGCTGTACATCGGGTCACCGGCGAGGACGATGAGCTCGCGCTCGTCGACGATGCCGTAGCGGGGGTCTTCTCCGGGCGTGGCGAAACGGGCGATCTTCACGCGTCGAGCCTAGTCATCCAGCCGTGGACGTCGGGACGCCGGCCGTACTGGATGTCGGTCAGCTCTTCACGCAGTGACATGGTCAGTTCGCCGCCGGACGCGGCAGGCGACCCGATGTGGATGCCCTCACCCTTGAGCTCGGCGATGGGGACGACGACCGCGGCCGTGCCGCAGGCGAAGACCTCGACGATGTCACCGGACTCGACGCCGTCCTTCCACTCGTCGATCGTCACGCGACGGCGTTCGACGCGGTGCCCCCGGGCCTCGGCCAGCTCGAGGATCGAGTCGCGCGTGATGCCCTCGAGGATCGAGTCGCTGTCGGGCGTGACGAGGGTGCCGTCCTTCTTGACGAGCACCACGTTCATGCCGCCGAGTTCTTCGATGTAGTTGCTCTCGGACGAGTCGAGGAAGAGCACCTGCTGGCAGCCGTTCTCGTAGGCCTCTTGCTGGGGAAGCAACGACGACGCGTAGTTGCCGCCGGTCTTGGCGGCACCCGTGCCGCCCTTGCCGGCGCGGGCGTAGTTCGTGGTCAGCCAGATCGAGACGGGAGAGACGCCGCCGCTGAAGTAGGCGCCGGCCGGGCTCGCGATGACGTGGTACGACACCTCGTGCGCGGCCCGGACCCCCAGGAACGCCTCGGTGGCGATCATGAACGGTCGCAGGTAGAGGCTCGTCTCGGGGGCCGACGGCACCCACCCGAGATCGGCCCGGACGAGCTGGCGGACGGACTCGACGAAGTCGTCCGTGCTGAGCTCGGGCAGCGCGAGTCGGCGGGCCGAGCGCTGCAGGCGGCGACCGTTGGCGTCCGGCCGGAACGACCAGACCGAGCCGTCCGCGTGCCGGTAGGCCTTCATGCCCTCGAAGATCTCTTGCGCGTAGTGCAACACCGACGCCGACGGATCGAGCTGCAGCGGACCGTACGGGTGGACGGACGCCGCGTGCCACCCGTCGGCGAGGGTCCACTCGATGGTCACCATGTGGTCGGTGAAGTGCTTGCCGAAGCCGGGATCGCTGAGGATCGTCTCGCGTTCGGCGTCGTCGCGAGCCGTCTCGGACGGCGTCAGCTCGAACTGCAGCGGGAAGTCGGCCGAGTCGTCGGTCGGGGCGGAGACGTTGTCGGTGGTGGTCATGATGCCCTTCAGGCGGAGGCAGACGGGGACAGGGTGCGCACGCGGTCGGCGATCGCCGTGCCGATCTCGGCCGTGCGGCGGGCGGGGACGGACGCGTCACGCGAGGCGCGGTCGGCGATGTCGGCGTCGACGGCCAGGGTGACGCGGGCCGCCGCGTCGGACAGGCCGAGGTGGTCGAGCAGGAGCGCGACCGAGAGGATCGCCGCCGTCGGGTCGGCCTTCTGCTGACCGGCGATGTCCGGAGCCGAGCCGTGCACGGGCTCGAACATGCTCGGGAAGGCGCCGTCGGGGTTGAGGTTGCCCGAGGCCGCGAGCCCGATGCCGCCGCTGATGGCGCCGGCGAGGTCGGTGAGGATGTCGCCGAAGAGGTTGTCGGTGACGATGACGTCGAATCGGGAGGGATCGACCACGAGGTGGATGGTGGCCGCGTCGACGTGCTGGTAGTCGACGGCGACGTCGGGGTACTCGGTGGCCACGGCGTCGACGGTGCGCTGCCAGAGGCTGCCCGAGAACACGAGCACGTTGGTCTTGTGCACGAGGGTCAGGCGACCACGACGGCTGCGGGCCTTCTCGAAGGCGAAGCGCACCACGCGCTCGACGCCGTATGCCGTGTTGACGCTGACCTCGTTCGCGATCTCGTGCGGCGTGCCCTGCCGCAGCGCGCCTCCGTTGCCCACGTAGGGGCCCTCCGTGCCCTCGCGCACGACGACGAAGTCGACCTCGCCGGGCGCCGAGAGGGGCGAGGCGACGCCGGGATGGACCTTGGTCGGCCGCAGGTTGACGTAGTGGTCGAGGGCGAAGCGCAGCTTCAGCAGCAGCCCGCGCTCGATGATGCCCCCGGCCAGCCGCGGGTCGCGGGGGTCTCCCCCCACCGCGCCGAGCAGGATCGCGTCGTGCGAGGCGACGGCCGACAGGTCGTCGTCGGTGAGGATGTCGCCCGTCTCGAGGTAGCGTGCCGCACCGAGCGAGAACGTCGTGACGTCGAAGGCCGCGTCGTCGCCCGCCGCGACCTCGAGCACCTTGAGCGCCTCGGCGACGACCTCGGGGCCGATGCCGTCTCCGGGGATGGCGGCGAGTCTGACGGTGCGGGGCATGGTTCTCCTGGCGTCTCGGGGGGCTCGCCACACTTTACCCGTGGGCAGGAGGGCCGCGCGGGCCGGGCGGCAGGGTCGGTCCACCCGTGCCGGGGTGGCCCGGCACGGCCCGGGCCTCAGTCGGCCGAGGAGGCGCGGCGGAGGGTCGTGAGCGCGACCACCACCGCGGCGACCATCACCAGTGCCCCGACCCCGGCCGTGGCGACGAGGCCCTGGTCGAAGGCGTCGGTGGCGGCGCGCAGCAGGGGCCCGGCGAGCGACTCGGGCAGCCCGTCGGAGACCGCCACCGCGCCTCCCAGGGTCTCGCGGGCGGCCTCGCCGGCCTGGGCGGGGACGCCGGCGGGGACGACGAGTGCACCCCGGTAGATGGCGGTGAGCATGCTGCCGAGCACCGCGGTGCCGAGCACGGCGCCGACCTCGTAGGCGGTCTCGGACACGGCGGAGGCCGCCCCGGCCCGGTTCGCGGGCACCGCCGCGATGATCAGGTCGTTCGAGATCGTCTCGGCAGCGCCCACGCCCAGACCCACGAAGGCGAAGGCCACGACGAACACGACCACCGGGGCCCCGGCGCCGGTGGCGAAGACCGCCCCGTAGGCCAGCGCGGCGGAGGCGAGGCCGATCGCGACGATGGTGCGCGGGCGCAGCCACCGGACGACCCGCACGACGCCGAGACCGGCGAGGATCATGACGACGAGGCCGGGCACCAGCGTCAGCGCGGCCTGCAACGGCCGCAACCCCACGACGAGCTGCAGGTGCTGGGTCGTGAAGAACAGGAAGGCCACGAGCGCCACCACGGCGAGCAGGTTGACCATGACCGAGCCAGCGAACACCGGGTTCGTGAAGAGCCGCACGTCGAGCAGCGGACGCGGGCGGGCGAGCTGGCGCCTGACGAACAGCCAGCCCGAGCCCACTCCCACCACGGCCAGGGCGGCGACGGGCCAGACGAAGCCGTCGGTCGCGAGCAGTTTGATCGCCGCGACGACCGGCGCCATGGCCGCGAGCGACAGCAGCACCGAGAACGGGTCGGCGGGCCCCGGCGCGGGATCGCGGCTCTCGGTCAGCAGCAGCGGGCCGGCGATCAGCAGGGGGACGAGCACGGGCACCGCGATGAGGAACACCGAACCCCAGGCGAAGTGCTCGAGGAGCACGCCGCCGACGATCGGGCCGAGGGCCGACCCGGCGGCGAAGCCCGAGGCCCAGACGGCGATCGCGAGCCGGCGCTGCTCTCGGTCGAGGAAGGTGCTGCGCAGCAGCGAGAGGGTCGCCGGCATGATCATCGCGCCGAAGAAGCCCAGCACGGCTCGTGCCGTGATGAGCTGCTCGGCGCTCGTGGAGAACGCTGCGAGCACCGAGACGACGGCGAATCCGCTCGCACCGATCAGCAGCAGCTTGCGGCGCCCGAACCGGTCGCCCATCGACCCCATGGCCACGAGCAGGCCGGCGAGGACGAGCGAGTAGACGTCGACGATCCAGAGCTGACCTGCGGCGCTCGGCTGCAGGGCGGTCGAGATCTCGGGCAGCGCGAAGCTCAGCACCGTGTTGTCGACCGAGACGAGCAGCACCGGCAGCATGAGCACGACCAGCGCGGCCCACTGTCGTCGGCCGGCACGCGGCGGGACGCCGGTCGGGGTCGTGGCGGTGACGGTGGCGGGGCGGGTCATGGCGTTCTCTCGCGGTCGGTGGAGCGGCGGGTCGGTCGACGGTGCGCCACCGCCGCGCGTCGGCGGCCCGACGAGGGCAGGAGGCGCGCGTGCCGACCGTCCGGACGGTACAGTTACACCGTCCAGACGGTACAGTAACAGAATGAGCCCTCGACCGTCAGCCCGGGAATCGATGCTCGACACGTTCGAGACGCTCGTCGTCGACGACGGCGAACGCGCCGCGACCTTCGACGCCGTGGCCGCTGCGGCCGGAGTCTCGAAGGGCGGCCTGCTCTACCACTTCCCCACGCGCGAGGCACTGGTCGACGCCCTCGTCGACCGCCTCACCGCACTGCTCGACGACGACGTCGCGGCGATGACCAGCGCACCGGAGGGCGTCGTGGACTACTTCGTCCGCACCTCGTCACCCGCGGCCATCCCGGCCGACGACCCGCTCGACCGCTGCATCACCGCCGTCTCGAACCTCGCGTCGAGCGGACGCCACCCCCGGGCGCTCGAGGCCCTCACCGCCATGCAGTCCCGCTGGCACCAGGTCGTGCTCGACGCCGTCGGCGACCCCGCGGTCGCCCGGGTGGTGTCGCTCGTGTCCGACGGGCTCTACTTCACGCCGCGGCCCTTCTCACCGGTGGACTCGGGCGGCGACCCGCGCCACGACACGTCGATCGACGACGTCATCGCCGTGCTGCAGCGGCTCGTGCCGCGACGCTGACCCGCGCCTCCTGCGGCCCGGTCAGACGGCGACGATGCAGGCGGGGCTGCCGAGGGTGAACAGGTCGACGGGAGCGCCGGGCAGACCGGTCGTCTCGTCGAGCGGCAGCACCGAGACGGTGTCGGAGCCCTGGTTGGCGCAGTAGAGCAGGCCGTCGGCGATGGCGAAGTGTCGAGGCCAGTCGCCACCACAGGGCACCTGCCCGACCAGGCGGAGCCGCGACGGCTCGCCACCGTCGGAGCCGCCCTCGGCGTCGACCGAGGTCTCGAGCACGCTGATCGTGTCGCGGCCGCGCGTGGCGACGTAGACCCGCGAGCCGTGCACGGCCAGGTGCGACGGGAGGTCGCCCCGCTCGTTCGGCTCGCCCTCGACGACCGCCACCGAGTACGGGATGACGAGCTCGTCGCCCTGGCGGCGGACGACGTACAGCCGGGCGTCGAGCTCGCCCACGACGAGCAGGTCGTCGCCGAGCCAGGCGAGGTGTCGCGGGCCCGAGCCGGGGGGCATCGGGTGGACGGCGACGATCGACGGCTCGAGCGTGACGACGTCGACGGCGACCTCGATCAGTCGGTCGGTGCCCAGGTCGCTGACCAGATGCGTGCCCCACGGCGTCGCGACGATCTGGTGGGCGTGCGGCCCGCCCTGGCGATCGGCGACCGGGCCGGAGCCCGACGGGAGCGCGACGGTCGCGGTGACGCGCGCGGGATCGGTGGCCTCGGAGCTCAACACCCCGAAGGTGCCGCCGACGTAGTTCGCGACGAGCAGGGCGTTCGAGGCCGGGTCGTGCGCGATGTGGCAGGGCGAGGCACCGCCGGACGCGGCGACGCCGGCCTCGACCAGGCGGCCCGCCGCGATCGTGTACGACAGCACACGGCCCTCGTTCGTCTCGGCGACGGCGTGCAACGCCCCCTCGGTGACGACCAGGAACGACGGGTCGTCGGCCTCGACGACCTGCCCGGCCTGCCAGCGCCCGTCGGCCCGCGACCGCTCGAGGACGGTGATGCCGACGCCGTGGCCACCGCTGACCGCGGTGTACGAGCCGACGTAGAGGCGCGTCGGGGCGGACGGGTCGGGGTCGCTCACGCGCGGCCCGCCGTCGGGTCGTCGCCCGCGGCGATGCGCTCGTGGTGGTGGATCACCTCGGCGACGATGAAGTTCAGGAAGGACTCGGCGAAGGCCGGGTCGAGGCGGGCCTCTTCAGCCAGGCGGCGCAGGCGCTGGATCTGCACGCGCTCACGTTCGGGGTCGCTCGCCGGCATGCCCGCCGCCGCCTTGAGCAGGCCGACGGACTGCGTGTACTTGAACCGCTCGGCGAGCATGTGGACGAGGGCGGCGTCGATGTTGTCGATGCTCTGGCGGATGCCCGCGAGTTCGTCGATCGCGCCCTGGTCGGCCGAGCTGAGGGGGCTGTCCGCCCCGAAAGGACTGTCGAGTGCCATGCCCCGACCCTATCGGCGCGCCCGTCGGTGAGACCACCGACGGACCGCCCACGCACGAAGGAGGCGCGTCCCGCTCTCGCAGGACGCGCCTCCTTCACGGCCGGGTCGGCCCGGGTGGGTTCAGTCGACCAGCGTGAGCGTGACCTCGACGTTGCCGCGCGTGGCGTTCGAGTACGGGCACACGTGGTGGGCGGCGTCGGCGAGCTCTTGACGACGCTCGGGGTCGACGTTCGGGGTGTAGATGTCGAGCTCGACCGCGAGGCCGAACCCGCCCTCGCCGTTGCCGCCGATGCCGACGCTCGCCGAGACCTCGGCGTCCTTGGTGTCGACGCCGAGCTTCTTGCCCGCGCCGTGCATGGCGCTGAGGAAGCAGGCGGCGAAGCCCGCGGCGAACAGCTGCTCGGGGTTGGTGCCCTCGCCGGAGCCACCGAGTTCTTTGGGGGGCCGCGTGTCGAAGTCGAGTCGGTCGTCTTCGCTGCGGACGTGGCCGTCACGACCGCCACCGGTGGCGTGGGCGATGGCGGTGTAGGCGATGTCGAGTGTCATGAGGAGAAGACCATACCTAGATTCTGGGAGTTGGCTCGGTGGCGGGTGAGTGTGGTAGCGCGGCTCAGCCCAGCAGGTCGTGACGCTGCACGATGGCGTCACGGCCCGGGCCCACGCCGATCGCCGAGATGCGGGCACCGCTCATCGCCTCGACGGCGAGCACGTAGTCCTGCGCGGCCTTCGGCAGGTCGTCGAAGTCGCGGGCCCCGGTGATGTCTTCGGTCCAGCCGGGGAACTCTTCGTAGATCGGCGTCGCGTGGTGGAAGTCGCTCTGCGAGACGGGGACCTCGTCGTGGCGGACGCCGTCGACGTCGTAGGCGACACAGACGGGGATCGTCTCGAGACCGGTCAGCACGTCGAGCTTGGTCAGCACGAAGTCGGTGACGCCGTTGATGCGCGCCGTGTAGCGGGCGATCGGGGCGTCGTACCAGCCGCAGCGGCGAGGACGGCCCGTGGTCGTGCCGAACTCGAAGCCGTTGGCCCGGAGGAACTCGCCCGAGGCGTCGAAGAGCTCGGTCGGGAACGGCCCGGCGCCGACACGGGTCGTGTACGCCTTGACGATGCCGATGACGCGCTCGATCCGGCCCGGCCCGATGCCCGAACCGGTCGAGGCGCCTCCTGCGGTGGCGGACGACGAGGTGACGAACGGGTAGGTGCCGTGGTCGACGTCGAGCATGGTCGCCTGGCCCGCCTCGAAGAGGACGGTCTTGTCGGCCTCGAGCGCCTGGTGGATCTCGAGCGCCGTGTCGGCGACCATCGGCTTGAGTCGCTCGGCGTACGACAGCAGCGACTCGACGACCTCGTCGACCTCGATCGCGCGACGGTTGTAGATCTTGACCAGCAGGTGGTTCTTCTGGTCGAGGGCCGCCTCGACCTTCTGCCGCAGGATGCCCTCGTCGAAGATGTCCTGCACGCGGATGCCGACGCGGTTGATCTTGTCGGCGTAGGTCGGGCCGATGCCCCGACCGGTGGTGCCGATCTGGCGCTTGCCGAGGAAGCGCTCGGTCACCTTGTCGAGGGTGCGGTGGTAGTGCGTGATGACGTGCGCGTTGGCGCTGACCCGCAACCGGGAGACGTCGATGCCGCGCGCGATCAGCGCGTCGAGTTCGTCGAAGAGGACCTCGATGTCGACGACGACGCCGTTGCCGATGACGGGCGTGACGCCCGGCGAGAGGATGCCGGAGGGCAGCAGGTGCAACGCGTACTTCTGGTCGCCGATCACCACGGTGTGGCCGGCGTTGTTGCCGCCGTTGAACTTGACGACGTAGTCGATGCGGCTCGACAACAGGTCGGTGGCCTTGCCCTTGCCCTCGTCGCCCCACTGGGCTCCGATGATCACCACTGCTGGCATGGGTTTCTCCTCATGTCGGGGAACGCACCGGGTGAGGTGCACTTGAGTCTACCGACAGGCTCGTCCGGGCCGCCCGGACGGTCGGGGACCCGCCGAGGAGGCGCGGCGCGAGACCCACGGAACACCCCCGGTGGCCATTTGTGGTCACGTACGACAAACTGTGCCCATGAGTCTCGTCGCCGGGGTCGACTCATCGACCCAGAGTTGCAAAGTCGTCGTCCGTGATCTCTCGACGGGCGAACTCGTCCGGCAGGGGTCGGCAGGGCACCCCGAGGGCACCGAGGTACCCCCGGCCGCCTGGTGGGAGGCACTGCTCGCGGCGATCGCGGACGCCGGAGGACTCGACGACGTCGCCGCGCTCTCGGTCGCCGGTCAGCAGCACGGCCTCGTCGCCCTCGACGCCGAGGGACGCGTCGTGCGCGACGCCCTGCTCTGGAACGACACCCGCAGCGCCCCGGCGGCCCGCGACCTGATCGACGAGCTCGGGGCCGACGAGTGGGCCCGACGCACGGGCTCCGTCCCCGTCGCGTCGTTCACCGCGACCAAGCTGCGCTGGCTGCGCGACGCCGAGCCCGAGAACGCGGCGCGAGTCGCCGCGGTGGCCCTGCCGCACGACTGGCTGACCTGGCGCCTCCTCGGTTTCGGCCCTGCCGACGAGAGCCCGCTCGGACCCGACCTCGACGCCCTGGTCACCGACCGCTCGGACGCCAGCGGCACCTCGTACTGGAGCCCCACCGACGAGGCGTACGACCTCGACCTGTTCGAGCACGCCTTCGGCCGCGGGGCACGCGAGGCCACCGGCTCCCCCGCGGGCGACGACGACCGCATCGTGTTGCCGCGGGTGTTGCAGGCCGACCGGGCGGCCGGGACGACGGTCGCGGACGGCCCCGTGCCCACCGGCATCGTGGTCGGGGCCGGTGCGGGCGACAACGCCGGCGCGGCCCTCGGCCTCGACGCCACGGTCGGCGACCTCGTCATCAGCATCGGCACCAGCGGCACGGCCTTCGCCGTCACCGACCGGCCCGTGACCGACCCCAGCGGCACGGTGGCCGGCTTCGCCGACGCCGCGGGCGGCTACCTGCCCTTGATCGCCACGTTGAACGCGGCCCGGGTGCTGTCGTCGATCGGCGGGCTGCTCGGCGTCGACCACGACGAACTGGCCCGCCTGGCCCTCGCGGCCGAGCCGGGCGCGGGTGGCGTCACGCTCGTGCCCTACTTCGAGGGCGAACGCACCCCCGACCTGCCCGACGCCACCGCGACGCTCTCGGGCCTGACCCTGGCGAGCTCGACCCGCGAGAACCTGGCCCGCGCCGCCGTCGAGGGCATGTTGTCGGCGCTGTCCGACGGTGCGGCCGCGGTCCGCCGTCAGGGCGTCGAGGCGACGCGGGTCCTGCTCATCGGCGGGGCGGCCCTCAACCCGGCCGTGCAAGAAGTCGCGCGGCAGGTGTTCGACCTGCCCGTGGTCGTGCCCGAGCCCGGCGAGTACGTCGCCGACGGTGCGGCACGGCAGGCGGGCTGGGCCCTGTCGGGGACGCGACCGTCCTGGGCTCCGGCGACCAGCGCCTCCTTCGCGGCCGACCTGCGACCCGCCGTCGGCGAGCGCTACCGGGCCGCGCAGGGTCTGGGGTCGCTGCCGAGGCCCTGACGCCGGGGCACGGGGCCCGGGCGACGAGGGAGGCGCGGGTGACGCCACCTAGGATCGGACCATGCCCAGCGACCCGGCCAGCACGCGCACGACCATGGCCGAGGACTACCTCAAGGTCATCTGGAAGGCCGAGGAGTGGGCCGAGGCCGGCAGCGACTCCGGCATCTCGACCAACGAGATCGCCGCCACGCTCGGCGTCAGCGCGTCGACCGTCTCGGGCAACCTGCGCAAGCTCGACCGCGACGGCTACCTCGACTACGAGCCCTACCGGCGCATCGCCCTGAGCGACCAGGGCCGGGCGATCGCCGTGTCCATGGTGCGTCGCCACCGCCTCATCGAGACGTACCTGGTCGAACGACTGGGCTACGGCTGGGACGAGGTGCACGACGAGGCCGAGGTGCTCGAGCACGCGGTCAGCGACCGGTTGCTCGACCGGTTCGACCTCGAGCTCGGACACCCCACGGCCGACCCGCACGGCGACCCGATCCCCTCGGCCGACGGCACGGTCGTGCGGCCTCCCGCCCACCCGCTGGGCGACTTCGTCGAGGGCGAGTGCGGCTTCGTCGTCCGCGTCTCGGACGACGAACCCGAGCTGCTGCGCTACCTCAGCTCGCTCGACCTGCGGGTCGGCGCGCACGTCCGCGTCGGCGAGCGTCGCGACTACGCCGGCTCGCTGCAGGTCGTGCTGACCGACGCGCACGACCGCGCGGTCGGCAGCGTCGAGCTGGCCGGCGTCGCCGCGGCGTCGGTGTGGGCGAACTCCGAACCGCACACGCACGCCTGACGCGGCGGCGAGCAGCCCCGGCTGCGGGTGGCCCCTCCGGCCCGCCTGCCCGCCTGCCCGCCACGAGGACGACGGCAGGAGGCGCGGGTCGGGTCAGGAGGCGCGGGTCACGGACGCCGGGTCGGCCAGCACGGCGGCGAAGGCCAGTTCGGCGGCACCGATCGTCAGCCGGTCCACGCCGAGCGCGGCTCGGGTGATCCGCACGTCGTCGCGGGCGCCGGGCAGGGACTGACCGCGGACCCGCTCGGCGAGCCGGCCGGGGTCGGCCGCGTGCAGCGATCCGAGGAAGCCGCCGAGCACGATCAGCTCGGGGTTGAACGAGTTGACGACGCCCCGCAGAGCCACGGCCAGGAAGTCGATCTGACGCCGCACCTCGACGGCCACGGACGAACCGGGCTCGGCACCGGCGAGCGCCGCGTCGAGCTGGTCGACCTGACCGCGGTCGAGCCCCGTGACGGCGAGCAGGCGGGCCTGCCCGACCTCGGTCTCGAGGCAGCCCACGGCGCCGCAGTGGCAGAGCTGACCGACCGAGTTGACGAGGGTGTGCCCGATCTCACCGGCGAAACCACCCACGCCGGTCACCGGACTGCCGCCGATCAGGACTCCCCCGCCGACACCACTCGCACCGCCGTTCAGGAACACGAGGTCGTCGACGCCCCGCCCGGCTCCGAAGCGCCCCTCGGCGACCGCACCGAGCGACGCGTCGTTGGCGGCCCGCGTCGGCAACCCCGTCGCCGACGCGACGACCGCCGCGAACGGCTCGTCGATCCAGCCGAGGTGCGGGGCCAGGCGCACCACTCCCCCGTCGGAGCCGACCAGGCCGGGCACCGCGAGACCCACCCCGAGCACCCGCACGTCGGGAGACAGCGCGGTGGACCGCAGCTCGGCGATCACCTCGGCGGCGAGCGCCGCGGCCTGGGGCGCGCTGGGCACCCCGTCGGTCTCACGACGGACGCGGTGCTGCACGACGCCGTCGAGCCCCACGGCCCCGACCGTGACGGCGTCGATCTCGGGGTTGACCGCGATCGCGACGACACGGGGGCTCGGGGCCACGACGGGGCTGGGACGCCCGACCCGGTTGGTGCCGACCGGGTCGGTCTCGACGACGAGCCCCCGGTCGACGAGTTCGCCCACGAGCGCCGCGATCGTCGACCGGTTGAGCCCGGTCGCCTGCGTGAGGGCCGACCGCGAGGTGGCCCCGTCGGTGTGGACGATGCCGAGCACCGTCGCGAGGTTGTCGCGCCGGACCCGGTCGAACCGAGCACCGAGGTCGGGTGTCGCCTCGGTCTCGCCACCGCCCTGCTGTGTCGTCACGCCCCACCCCTCCGTCGATCGAGGCTACCTCGACCTCGACGAGCGGCGCGTCGGCGGGGTCGTGACGCCCGCCACGGTGCCGCCCGCCGCCGCCCGGCGTCAGACCTCGTCGATCTGCCAGCCGGTGGCGGCGGTCTCGACCGACACCGCGCCTCCTGACCGCGTGACGACGAAGTCGGCGGACTCGCCACCGGGCGTCGTCACCGTGAGCGAGCGGGTGCCGTCCCCGCCGGGGAACACCTTGAGCACGAGACCGTCGAGGTAGTCGTGGTCGGGGCGGTCGTCCCGCGCACCGACCGGGATCACCGCCCCCTCACGCACGTAGAGCGGCAGGCTCAGCACGTCGTGCACCTCGGTGCGCCAGACGCCGGCGCCCGCGTCGACGACGTCGCCGGTCCACCAGTTCGTCCAGCGTCCGGCCGGCAGGTACACCTCGACGGTGCCGTCGGCCGAGAAGACCGGCGCGACGAGCAGGTCGTCGCCGAGGAGGTACTGCGTGTCGACGTGGGCGGCGCCTCGGTCGTCGGGGAAGGCCAGGGCCATCGGTCGCATGACCGGCAGTCCCGAGCGCGACGACTCGAGCCCGGCGGCGTAGAGATAGGGCATGAGGGACAGCTTCAGCTTCGTGAAGCGGCGGGTGACCTCGACGGCCTCGTCGTCGAAGGCCCACGGCACCCGGTACGACGAGCTGCCGTGGAACCGGCTATGGCTCGACAGCAGACCGAAGGCCGTCCACCGCTTGTAGACCTCGGCGTCGGGAGTCCCCTCGAAGCCGCCGATGTCGTGGCTCCAGAACGAGAAGCCGCTCATCGCCAGGGACAGTCCGCCGCGCAGGGTCTCGGCCATCGACTCGAAGGTCGACGTCGAGTCGCCACCCCAGTGCACGGGAAGCGCCTGACCGCCCGTCGTCGCCGAGCGGGCGAAGACGACGGCGTCGCCCTCGCCGCGCACCTCCTCGAGCACCTCGAAGACCGCCCGGTTGTAGAGCTGCGTGTACCAGTTGTGCATGCGCTCGGGGTCGGAGCCGTCGTGCCAGACGACGTCGGTGGGGATGCGCTCGCCGAAGTCGGTCTTGAAGGCGTCGACGCCCTGGGACTGCAGACGACGCAGGTGCCCCTGGAACCAGGCCGTCGCCTCGGGGTTCGTGAAGTCGACCAGGCCCATGCCGGCCTGCCAGAGGTCCCACTGCCAGACGCTGCCGTCGGGGTTCCGGACGAGGTAACCGGCTTCGGCCGCCTCGCGGAACAGCGCCGAGCGCTGACCGATGTACGGGTTGATCCAGACGCAGACGCGCAGGTCGCGCTCGTGCAGCCGGGCGAGCATGCCCTCGGGGTCGGGGAACACGCGGGGATCCCACTCGAAGTCGCACCACTGGAACTCACGCATCCAGAAGCAGTCGAAGTGGAACACGCTGACCGGCATGTCACGGCGGGCCATCTCGTCGACGAAGCCCGTCACCGTCGCCTCGTCGTAGTCCGTCGTGAACGACGTCGACAGCCACAGGCCGTACGACCAGGCCGGAACGTGAGCCGGGCGGCCGGTCAGCCGCGTGTAGCGGTCGAGCACGTCGGCCGGGGTCGGGCCGGCGATCACCAGGTAGCGCAGGGTCTCGCCCGCCACCGAGAACTGCACCCGTTCGACCGACTCGGAGCCGATCTCGTACGAGACGTGGCCCGGGTGGTCGACGAGGACGCCGTACCCGCGGTTCGTCACGTAGAACGGGACGTTCTTGTAGGCCTGTTCGCTCGACGTGCCGCCGTCGGCGTTCCACACGTCGACCGTCTGGCCGTTCTTGACCAACGGGCCGAACCGCTCGCCGAGGCCGTAGACGAGCTCGCCGACGCCCAACGAGAGTTGCTGCGAGACGTAGCTCGGCGCGAGGACGCGTCCGGTGCCGGCCCGGGCGTTGCCGAGCATCGCCCCGTCGACCTGGGCGTCCGCGGCGACCCGGTGGTAGCCGACCGACTTGTGGCCCGACCGGGTGAGCACGGTGTCGCCGTCGCGGAACGTCAGCTCGAACGGTGCCCCGCGACCGACGGTGGCGGTGAGGCGTCCCGAGGTCAGGGTCGCGCCTCCTTCGCTCGTCTCGACGACCCCCACTCCGGCGGGGCCGCCCTCGGAGCCCACCAGGTCGAACCCGATCTCGTCGCGACCACCGGCGAAGTGGGTGACGTCGACGGCGATGACACCTTCCATCGGTGAACTCAGCGCGATCGTGAGCGTCGGGCGGTTGAGGGTGTCGCCCCGCGAGGCGATCACCTTGGTGGGCGCGGTGACCTCGATCCAGCGTCCGTCCTCCCGGGCCTCGACGTCGTGGGCCTCCTGGGCGAAGAGGGACTCGACCCCCGGTCGGATCTGCCAGAAACCGTCGGTGAACTTCATGTGGAGCCTTTCGGGGTGGAACGCGTCACTTGACCGCGCCGGCCGTGATGCCGCGGGTCAGGGTGCGCTGGAAGATCAGGAAGAAGACGAGCGTGGGGATCAACCCGAGCAGGGCCGACGCGCTCGTCGTGGTGACGTCCATCAGCCGGTCGCCCTGCAGGGCGGTGATGGCGACGGGGACCGTCTGGTTGCCGTTCGAGACCAGGAAGGTGAGCGGGATGAGGAACTCGTTCCAGGTCCAGATGAAGAAGAAGATCGCGAGCACCGACAGGGTCGGCCGGCTGATCGGCACGATGACCCGCCAGAGGATCTGCCACCGGCTCGCCCCGTCGAGCGACGCCGCCTCGAGCACCTCTTTCGGGAACGTGCCGTACACGCTCGAGAGCAGGTAGGTGCCGAAGGCGCTCTGGATCACCGTGAAGATGATGATGACCGCCCAGATGTTGTCGTAGAGGCCCACCTGTTTGAACATGAAGTACAGCGGGTAGAGCAGGGCCTCCTGCGGCAGCATGTTCGCCAGCAGGAACAGCACGATGATCCAGGTGCGACCGCGCACCCGACCGATGCCGAGCGCGTAGGCGTTGAACACCGAGATGACCACGGCGAACAGGGCCACCAGCCCGGCGATGACGAAGCTGTTCCAGAGCTTGGCGGGGAACTCGACACGGTTCCAGAAGTCCACGAGGCCGTCGAAGTACAGCGATGTCGGCAGGCTGAGCGGCCCACCGGCCGTGTAGTCGGCGGGCGACTTGAACGAGTTGACGAGGATCAACAGGAACGGCAGGGCGATCAGCACGCCGAAGGCGATCGCCGCGCCGAGGATCAGCCAGTCGGTGGCCGTCTTCTTGCGCCCCCGTCGATCGGCCTTCGGGAGGCGCGGGCTGGGCACCGCGGGACGGATGCGGTCGTCTTTCACCGGCGGCGCGACGGTCGTGGCCATCAGCGGTCCCTCTCTGCTCGTTCGACCCGGTTCTGTGCCCGGATGAAGAAGATCGTGATGACGACGATGACGAGCGTCAGCGCCGTCGCGATGGTCGCGCCGTAGCCGACCTGCTGGCTCTGGAAGAACTCGCTGTACGCGTAGTAGCTCGGCACGATCGTCGAGTCGCCGGGGCCGCCGCGGGTCAGGGCGTAGATCGGCCCGAAGACCTTCAGCGCGGCGATCGTGCAGGTCAGCACGACGACGAAGATCTCGGGGCGGATGATGCTGACCGTGATCGCCCGGAACCGCTGGAACCAGCCGGCGCCGTCGAGTTCGGCGGCTTCGTACAGCTCGGGGTCGACCCGTTGCAGGGCGGCCATGAAGATGACGACGGGATAGCCGAGCTGCACCCAGACCATCACCACCATGATGCTGAGCAGGGCGGTGTCGGGGCTGCCGAGCCAGTTGTGCTGCAGGGCGCCCAGCCCCACCGCGTCGAGCACGGTGTTGAGGGCGCCGTTCTCGGGGCGGAGTATCCAGCCGATGACGATCGCGGCGATCGCCACGGGCAGGATCTGCGGCAGGTAGTAGGTCGCCCGCAGGAACGACGCGAGACGGCCGCCGAACTTTCGGCCGATGAGGTCGAAGAGCATCGCGGCGAGCAGCAGGCCCAGCACCGTGGGGACGACCACCATCGCGATGATCAGGAAGACGCTGTTGAGGAAGGACGTCCAGAACCGGTCGTCGCTCATCAGCTCGCGCCAGTTGTCGAGCCCCGCCCAGGTCGGTGGGCGGATGCCGCGGTAGTCGGTGAAGCTGAGGTAGACGTTCCAGATCAGCGGGACCAGGATCACGACGGTGAACAGGACGAAGCCGGGGATCAGGTACAGCCAGAAGCCCGCGCGGCGGGCTCCGGGCAGGAGGCTCTCCTCCGGCGGGAGGGCCGACGACGTGCGTCGGCCCTCGCGACGGGGGCGCGCCTCCCTGGCACCGGGTCGGGTGTCGAGGGAGGTCACGGCTACTTCCCGGTGATGTCGTCGACGCCGCTCTGGTACTGGTCGCCCAGGGTGGTCAGCATCTCGTCCGGCGTGGTCGTGCCGTTGACGAGTTCTTGGGTGCCGGCGACCAGCTGGTCGTAGAAGGTCGGCGTGGGCCAGTCCGGGTAGAACGCCAGGCCGTCGCGGTCGAGCAGGGTGTTGAAGTTCGCGATGAGCTCCTGGCTCTTCGGATCGGTGATGTCGGCCGGGTCGGCCTTGACCGGCACGCCGCCGTTGTTCCCGATGAGGTTCTGGATCTCGGGGCGCATCGTGATGTCGATGAACTCGTACGCGAGGTCCTTGTTGGCCGCGTTCTCGGGGACGACCCAGAGGTTGCCACCCGACCCCGGTGCCATGTCGCTGCCGGGGAACAGGAAGGTGCCCCAGTCGAAGGTCGCCTCGTCGGCGACCCGCCCGGCCCACCAGCTGCCGGAGACCATGATCGGCGCCCCGCCGCTCATGAAGGTCGTGCCCATGTCTTCCGCCTTGATGCCGGTGACGTCCTTCGAGATCCAGCCGTTGTCGACGTACTCCTTCAGCTTGTCGGCGGCGTAGGTCAGCTCAGGGCCCTGCCAGTCGACGTCACCTTCGTAGAGCTGGTAGTCGTCGACGAACGAGCGGTCGGCCTTCGAGAGGGCCAGCTGGTAGAACAACTGCCCGAGCGGGTACTCGCCACCGGCCTCGGCGAGCGGCGTGATGCCGGCGTCGGCGAAGGTCTGCAGGGCCGCCTCGAACTCGTCGTACGTCGTGGGCACCGCGATGCCCTGCTCGGCGAAGGCGTCCTTGTTGTAGTACACCTCGACGTACTCGCCGTAGTTCGGGATGCCGTACCAGCTGCCCGAGCCCATGACGCCCTTCTCGTCGTACTTCGAGGTCGTGGCGATCGACGGGGCGAGGTCGTCGTCCCAGCCGTACTCGTCGACGGCGTCGTCGAGGTTCGCGAGCAGCCCCTGGCTCGCGAGCAGGCCCGCCGTGGCGTTGCCCTTGTTGTACTCGAGGATGTCGGGCGCCTCGTTCGAGTTGAGCACCTGGCTGGCGGTCGAACGGATCTGCTCGAAGCTCTTCTCCTCGAATTCGACCTTCGCACCGGTCTCTTCCTCGAAGGTCTTGATGGCCTGGTCCCAGGCGATGCCCATCGCGCTGGTCTCGCTCTCGAAGTGCCAGAGCTTCAGCACGTTGGGGTCGGAGGACCCTCCGCTGCCGGCCGAGCAGCCGGTCAGCAGGGCCGCGGTGGCCGCGAGGGCCGTCCCGACGGCGACGATGCGTCGTTTCTTCATGTGTCTACCTCCTCGTAGAAGCCCCCTGCGGGCCGTCGAAGCGTTTCGACGATCGGCGTGGAGCGATGTGTTCTGTCCGTCGGATGACGGTGGTGCGGTGGTGCGGTGCTGCGTTGTTGCGGTGGTGCGGTCGGTGGACGTTCAGGAGGCGCGGGCCGGCCCGGAGACCGAGCCCTTCGCCAGATAGGTGGGTGCGATCAGCTCGACGCCCGTGTCGAGACGGCCGTCGATCCGCTCGAAGGCGGCCTCGACCGCCCGGGAGCACATCTCGTCGATCGGCAGCGGGATGGTGTCGAGGGCCGGCTCGAACTCGTCGGCGGGGTAGCTGGCACAGGCCGCCAGCACCGAGAGGTCCCGAGGTATCTCGAGCCCGAGGCGCCGGACGCGCTGGAGGACGGCCTCGGCGGTGGGCTCGCTGCAGTGCAGCACGAGCGCGGTCATGCCCGGCAACCGCTCGCGGAGGTCGTCGAACGCCCGGACGGCCGACGCCCGCCCGAGGTCCGCCGCCACGGTCAGGGTCTCGACACCGCGGCCGTCGGCGCGGGTGGCGAAGGCGTCGTCGAAGCGACGGATGAAGCCGGTGTCACGCTCGCCGTACGACGCCGGGTGGCCGATGACGCCGATGGACCGGTGCCCGGCGTCGGCCAGGCGATCGACGCTCTCGGCGGCAGCTGCGGCGAAGTCGAGGTCGATGCAGGCGAGGTCGTCGACGCCCTGTGGGATGCCGATGAAGCCGGCCGGCAGGTCGAGCTCGCGGACGAGGTCGACGCGTTCGTCGACGGTCGCCACGCCGATCGCGACGACGCCGTCGACGAGCGAACTCGAGGCCACGCGACGGATGCCCGACACCTCGTCGTCGGTGGCGAGCAGCAGCACGTCGTAGTCCCGACGACGAGCCGCCTCGACGACGGCGGTGACGAACCGCATCTGGGTGGGCTGGTGGTTGTCGGGCCGGATCGGCGCGCTGAGCGCCAGGATGTTGGTCCGGGCGCCGGCGAGCATGCGGGCTCCGGCATGGGGTCGGTAGCCGAGCCGCTCGACGGCGTCGGTGACCCGCTGCCGGGTCGACGCCGCGATCGAACGCTTGCCGGACAGGGCGTACGAGACCGTCGAGATCGACACACCGGCGGCCTGGGCCACGTCGTGGATCGTCGTCATGATGACCTCGCTGTCGGATGTCGAACGGATGCGGAAGCGCTTCGACCGCCGCGGGTCGAGACACTACGACAGCCGCGACGCGGCGCGCAAGTCTTTTGTGGGAGCCCGCGACAAATGACCCGCGCCCCTTCCGATCGACGCGACGACCGGATATGTTGAGTCTCACAACATTCACGCAGGGGCGGGATCGCCCCACGTGACCGCCCGCTCGACCCTGGAAGGGACACCGATGTCCACCACCCCCACCCGCGAAGACAAGTTCTCGTTCGGCCTCTGGACGATCGGCTACAACGGCTCGGACCCCTTCGGCGGCCCGACCCGCCCGCAGCTCGACGTCGTCGAGGCCGTCGAGAACCTCGACCGTCTCGGCGCCTACGGACTGACCTTCCACGACGACGACCTGTTCGCCTTCGGCTCGACCGACGCCGAGCGCCAGAAGCAGATCGACCGCCTCAAGGGCGCGCTCGACGCGACCGGCATCGTCGTGCCGATGGTCACCACGAACCTCTTCAGCGCACCCGTCTTCAAGGACGGCGGCTTCACCTCGAACGACCGCGGCGTCCGTCGTTTCGCCTTGCGCAAGGTGTTGCGCAACATCGACCTCGCCGCCGAGCTCGGCGCGAAGACCTTCGTCATGTGGGGCGGCCGTGAGGGTGCCGAGTACGACAGCGCCAAGGACGTGCAGGCCGCCCTCTCGCGCTACAAGGAGGGCGTCGACATGCTCTCGCAGTACGTGCTCGACAAGGGTTACGACCTGCGCTTCGCGATCGAGCCCAAGCCCAACGAGCCCCGCGGCGACATCCTGCTGCCGACCCTCGGGCACGCCATCGCGTTCATCGAGACGCTCGAGCACCCCGAGATGGCCGGCGTGAACCCCGAGGTCGGTCACGAGCAGATGGCCGGGCTGAACTTCACGGCCGGCATCGCCCAGGCGCTGTACCAGGGCAAGCTGTTCCACATCGACCTCAACGGCCAGCGCGGCATCAAGTACGACCAGGACCTCGTGTTCGGCCACGGCGACCTGCAGAACGCCTTCTCGCTCGTCGACCTGCTCGAGCACGGCTCGCCCCAGGGCGGACCGACCTACGACGGCCCGCGCCACTTCGACTACAAGCCCTCGCGCACCGAGACGATCGACGGCGTGTGGGAGTCCGCGGCCGCCAACATGCGGATGTACCTGCTCCTCAAGGAGCGCGCGCAGGCGTTCCGCGCCGACCCCGAGGTGCAGGAGGCCCTGGTCGCCAGCCAGGTCGCCGAACTCTCGGTGAACACCCTCGCCGACGGCGAAGGCTACGAGCAGTTGCTCGCCGACCGCGCCTCCTACGAGGACTTCGACGCCGACGCCCACTTCGGTGGACACGGCTACGGCTTCGTGCGCCTGCAGCAGCTCGCCCTCGAGCACCTGATGGGCGCTCGCTAGACGGCCACCCTCCGAACGGTGGCGACTCGCCGCTCACGCCAGGACGTGAGCGGCGAGTCGTGTCATCTCGGGCAGGTCCCGTCGTGCGCTACCGTGCAGGAGCACCCCGCCCGACCGAACGGACACCGACCTTGCCCGCACGCCTCCGCCGCCGCCGCCGTCACGCTCCCACCGGCCGTCCGTCGGTCGCCGTCATCGGCACCCGCGGTTACCCCAGCTACTACGGCGGGTTCGAGACCGCGGTGCGCCGGATCGCCCCCGCCCTGGTCGACGCCGGCTGGGACGTCACGGTCTACGGTCGCGACGGGTCGACGCGCGACGACGACCCCGCCCGCGACCGTCGCGTGACCTCCCGCCTGACGAAGGGCGTCGAGAGCAAGTCCCTCAGCACCCTGAGCTACGGCCTCACCGCCGTGCTGGACGCCCTCGTGCGCCGGCCCGACGCGGCCCTCGTGATGAACGTGGCCAACGGCTTCTGGCTGCCCTTGCTCAGGCTGCGCGGCATCCCCGTCCTGGTCAACGTGGACGGCATCGAGTGGGAGCGTGCCAAGTGGGGACGCGCGGCGAAGACGGTGTTCCGCCTCGGAGCCAAGGCCAGCGCGCGCTTCGCGAACGGGCTGATCTGCGACGCCCGCGAGATCGTCCGGCGCTGGCAGGCCGACTTCGGCGTGGACGGCCTGTTCATCCCCTACGGCGGCGACCCGGTCCGCGACCTGCCGGTCGAGCCGGGCCAGCGACACCGGGGGTACGCCCTCGTCGTCGCACGCTTCGTCCCCGAGAACACCGTGGTCGAGTTCGTCGAGGCGGCCCGCGCGATCGCCGAGCGGCACGACGTGGTCATCGTCGGCTCGACCGGCTACGGCGGCGAGCTCGACGAGCTCGTGCGCGGCCTGGCCGACGAGGACGACCGCGTGACCTGGCTCGGTCACGTCAGCGACGACGACCGTCTGCACGCTCTCTGGCAGCACGCCGGGGCCTACTTCCACGGCCACAGCGTCGGCGGCACGAACCCCGCACTGGTGCAGGCCATGTTCGCGGGCGCCCCCGTCGTCGCGCGCGACACCGTCTACAACCGCGAGGTGCTCGACGGTGCCGGCGTCCTGGTGGCGCCCGAGCCCGCCGCCATCGCCGCCGCCGTCACCGCGCTGCTCGACGACCCCGCCGAGCAGCAGCGCCTCAGCGAGGCGGCCCTCGCTCGTGCTGCGGACGCCTACACCTGGCGGTCCGTCTGCGACGCCTACGAGGAGGCGCTGCGAGCGACCCTGCCCCGCTCGCGCTGACCGACGACCGCGGTGCCAAAATAAGTTGCACAAAGGTGTGCAAGATCGTACGATCAGGGCATGCCTGCCGCCGATCCCCTCGTCCGCGCCACCCGCGCGCCACGCCGTGACGCCACCGCGAACCGCGATGCGCTGATCACCGCCGCGGCGTTGCTGCTCAACCGCGACCCGTCCGTGTCGCTCGAAGCCATCGCCGCCGAGGCGGGCCTCTCGCGTCGCTCGGTCTACGGCCACTTCGCCACGCGGGACGACCTGGTGCGCGAGGTCAGCCTCCGCGGTGCCGCCCGCATCGCCGTCGCCGCTCGACCCGCCCCGATCGCGGATCCGGTCGTGCAGCTCGCCTCCCTGGCCGCCCTGCTCTGGGCCGAGGTCGAGCACGTGCGGGTCATGGCCCAGCTGACCGTGCGCGGTCCGATGGCCCACGAGGTCGGCGAGGCGCTCGCCCCGCTCCGCAAGGCCGTGCGCGACGTCGTGCGGCGCGGCGTCGAGTCCGGACGCATGCGCGACGACATCGCTCCCCGCACGCTCGCGCACCTCGTCGAGGGTGCCGCCCTGTCGGTGCTCGACGAGGCCACGACGCAGCGACTCAGCCGCGCCGAGGGCCACCGACTCGTCATGCTCGCCGTGCTCGGCGTCGTCGGCCTCGACTGGCGCACCGCCGGAGACCTCGTCGCGACGGCCCCGGAACTCGCGCTCCCTCCCGAACAGGCGACCGGCGCCTCCTCGACGCCCCCGACCGGAGAACCCGCATGAGACTCGAACTGCACGACGTCGCGATCGGCGACGGCCCCGGGGCGGCCCTGCCCCCGCTCAGCGCGGTCGCCGACCGCTGGACCCCCGGCTTCGTGGCGGTCGAGACCGAGAACGCGCCCACCCTCGCATCGCTCGTCGCGGGCGGCCGCATGCGCCCCGAGGCCGGCCGGGTGACGGTCGACGGCCGGTCGGACGACGCGGCGATCCGCGCCTCCTTCGCCCTCGTCGACACACCCACCGTCGCCGAACCCTTCGCCGCCCTCACGGTCGTGCAGGTCGCCCGGGAAGAACTCGCCCTGGCCGGGCTCCGAGCCGACAAGGCCTCGGCTCGACTGCTGCTCGACGAGATCGGCCTGCGCGAACACGAGCGGACGCGCCTGAGCGCCCTGCCCACCGAACTGCGCGTCCGCCTGCTCTGCGAGTTGGCCGTGCTGCGTCCCGAGGTACGCGGGCTGATCGTGACGACCCCCGAACGTCACGGGGGCGACGTCGCCGCCTGGCTCTCGGTCGTCCACGACCTCGTCGGTCGTGACTACACGGTGCTGACGATCACCGGGTTCGCGGCCCTCGCGACGATCGAGTCGCTGCCCACGCCCGAGTTCGCCCCGACGGCTGCGGTCGAGACCGACACCGTGCCCGAGACCGACACCGCCCCTCCTTCCTCCCCCGACGACACCGTGGTCGCCACCACCACCGACACCCCCGTCGAAAGCGACCAGCCGTGAAGATCTACGCCCTCGTCCGTTCCGAGCTGCAGCGCCTCACCGCCACCCCGCTCGCCCGCCTGGCACTCGTCGCGCTGATGACCGTGCCGCTGCTGTACGGCGGCCTGTACCTCTGGGCCAACCAGGACCCCTACGCGAAGCTCGACCAGATCCCGGCCGCACTCGTCAACACCGACGCCGGCACGACGGTCGACGGCGAGACGGTGAACTACGGCGACGAGGTCACCGACCAGATCACCGACGGCGGCGACTTCGACTGGCACGTGGTCTCGGCGGCCCAGGCCGCGGCGGGCCTGCGCGACCAGACCTACGACTTCACCTTCACGATCCCGAAGGGTTTCAGCGACGACCTGACCTCGGCGAGCGGCGACGACCCGAAGCGGGCACAGATCACCCTCGCGACGAGCGACGTCAACAGCTACCTCTCGTCCACGATCGCCGAGCAGGCCGCGAAGACCATCCGGGCGTCGGTCACCGAGAAGGTCGGCAAAGAAGCAGCGGGCCGACTGCTGGTCGGCCTGGCCGACGTGCGCGCGAACCTGGGCAGCGCGGTCGACGGGGCGAACCAGCTCGTCGCCGGCACCGGTTCGGCCGTCGCCGGGGCGAACCAGCTGGCCGACGGCGCGGCCGACGCGGCGACCGGGGCCCACACCCTCGCCGACGGCGCGAGCCAGCTCAGCTCGGGCGCGTCCGCGCTGGACACCGGTCTGCAGACCCTGAAGACCCAGACGACGGACCTGCCCGCGCAGACCCAGACCCTGGCGGACGGCGCCGCCCAGGTCGCGGCAGGCAACGACGCGTTGGCCACCGGCGTGGCCGACGCGGCGACGACGAGCGCGACGGCCGCGGCCGCCCTGCCCGCCGCCCAGCAGCAGGCGCAGCAGCAGATCGCCGGAGCCCTGCGGCAGCAGGGGTACACCGACGAGCAGATCCAGCAGATCGCCGCGACCTTCGCCCCCGCGACCGAGTCGCTGACGACCGCCCTCCAGGACGCGAACACTCAGATCCAAGGGCTGAACACCCAGGTGGGGCAGCTCGCCACGGGCGCCGACCAGGTCTCGACCGGTGCCGCGACCCTGTCCGCCGCCACGCCGGCCCTGACCCAGGGCATCTCGTCGGCCGCCACCGGCTCGTCGCAGCTCGCCACGGGTGCGGCGAGCGCCGCCACGGGAGCCTCGACCCTCGCGACCGGCCTCGACACCCTGAGCAGCGGCGCCACCTCGCTGCGCGACGGCGTGGTCAGCCTCGACACCGGCACCACACAGCTCCGCGACGGGCTGCAGAGCGGACTCGGCGAGATCCCCTCGAGCACCGAGCAGACGCGTGACGACCAGGCCAGCGCCATCAGCGACCCCGTCTCGGTGAAGGACGCCGCGCTGACCAGTGCCGGCACCTACGGAGCGGGGCTCGCCCCGTTCTTCATCAGCCTCGCGGCCTGGATCGGCATGTACGCACTGTTCCTGATCGTGAAGCCGATCTCGAAGCGGGCGATCACGGCCGTCAAGGCCCCCGTACGAATCTCGCTGGCCGGCTGGCTGGCCCCGGTCGTGCTCGGCGTCGTCCAGATGGTGGCGCTCTACGTGATCGTCACGCAGGCGCTCGGTTTCGAGGTCGCCCACCCGCTCGGCATGATCGGACTGATGGCCCTCGCCTCGGCGGCGTTCGCGGCGATCATCATGACGCTCAACGTCTGGCTCGGCAGCGTCGGGCAGTTCCTCGGCCTGGTGTTGATGGTCGTGCAGCTCGTCACGGCCGGCGGCACGTTCCCCTGGCAGACCCTGCCCGCCCCGCTCGCGGCGCTGCACTTCGTGCTGCCGATGAGCTACGCCACCGACGGCCTGCGCCAGGTGATGTACGGCGGCAGCTCGGCCGCGGCCTGGGGCGACGCCGGCGTGCTGGCGGCCTGGCTGCTGGGCGCGCTCGTGCTGACCTGGGTGGCGACCTCCCGGATGACGCGTGCGCGCACGCTGCGCGATCTGCGGCCGTCACTGATCGGCTGAGGCCGGCGCGGCGGCGGTCGCCGTCGGGAACGCAGGAGGCGCGGGTCGGGTGACCCGCGCCTCCTGCGTTCTCGACGTCGGTCGCGCCGGTCAGCCCGCCTGGGCCTCGAGCGTCAGCAGGACGCTCGGGTCGGCGTCACCGAGGAACGTCGTCAGGCGCTCGACCTCGTCGGTCTCGCCGATGGCGGTCGCGCCCCGACGGAGGGCGAAGAGAGACCGCAGCACGCCGCGGTTGGGCTCGTGCGACCACGGCACGGGGCCCTGGCCGCGCCAGCCCGCCTTGCGCAGGGCGTCGAGCCCGCGGTGGTAGCCGACCCGGGCGTAGGCGTAGGCCTCGAGCTCGGCCCCGCGGGCGGCGGCCTCGTCGCTGAGCAGCGCCCAGGCCAGGGACGACGTGGGGTGGGCCGTGACGACCTCGGCCGTGGTGAGGGTCTCGAGGTCGGCGAGGACGGCGGGTTCGGCGGGCAGCCGGGTCTCGGGCACGCCGAGCAGGTTCGTGGAGGTCATGCACCCATCATCCACGAGTCGTCGCCGTGGCCGATCGACCCCGACCCGAGCCGGTGGATTTAATGCAATACTGCGCATGCCACGCGTGACATGACGCCGTCACGGTGGCGTGCGGTCACCGCACCTGCCCGTGCGTCCTGCCGATCTCCGAGAGGCCCTCGTGCGACCTCACCGCGCCTTCCGACTGCCCGTCTCCACCGACCGAGCCCCCGCCCTGCTCGCCTACCCCATGCACGGGCAGCACAAGCTGCTGCGCGAGGGCTACCGCACCCGCGACGGCCACCTGATCGAGTGGCTGGGCCACGACCTCGCCGACCGCGGCGGCGTCGCCGTCGTGTCGCGCCCCGAGCCGGCCCTCACGCGGGTCGTCCGACGGCGTCCGCCCGGGCGGCCCGCGACCGGCACCCATCCGGTCGAGACCAGGGTGGCGCGGGTGCCCGACCCGCGCGACCGCCGCCGCTGGTGGGCGACGTCGGCGAGGTCGTACCCGGTGCTGCCCGAGTCGGTGGCCGACGTGCCCGCCCTCGTCTGGAACCCCTTCGTCGCCCTCGCCCAGCACGGCGCCAGCCCCTTCGACGGTCGGCGCCGCGTCGTCCTCGACCTGCTCGACGACTGGAGCCGTCACTACGCGTTCGCCGGCGTCCGATCCGCGGTCGACGAGGCGTACGCGGTGGCGTTCGACCGCGCCGACGTCGTCACGGCGAACGGCGCCGGCACGGCCGACCTGGCACGCCGTCACGGCCGCGACGACGTCGTCGAGCTGCCCAACGGCTGCGACCCGCACCGCTTCGACCAGCGGTCGACGGCCATCGGGCCCACGACCGTGGGCTACGTCGGCAAGATCGGACGACGCGTCGACCTCGCGGGAGTCCTCGCGACCGTCGCCGCCCGCCGCGACACGACCTTCGTCTTCGCCGGGCCCGTGCTCGACCGCGAGTACCGGGTGCTCGACCGCGAGCCCAACGTGACGATGACGGGCGACGTCCACTACACGCACGTCCCCGAGCTGCTGCGATCCTTCGACGTCGGGTGGGTCCCGCACCACGTGGGCGAGCGCGAGGTCGGCGGTGACGTGATCAAGACCTACGAGTACCGCGCCGCCGGGCTCCCCGTGCTGAGCACCCCGATCTGCGGCGTCGACCAGAGGGGTCTCGACGGGGTGGTGGTCGAAGACCTCGACCGCCACGCCACCGCCCTCGCCGCCCTGACCAGGGACGGGGCCCGCGTGCCCCGGCGCCCGGCCGCCATCCCGCGCGACGCCACATGGCGCCACAAGGCCGACGTCGTGCTCGCGGCCCTCACCCGGGCCTGACCGCGACCACCTGGAGGAACCCCCGTGGAACTCAGAGCCTTCGTCGCCGTGGTCCGGTCGAGCTGGCAACTCATCGTCGTCCTGGCCATCGGAGCCGTCCTGGTCGGTGCCGTCGCGTCGTTGCTGACGACCAAGACATACTCGTCCCGCACCCAGCTGTTCGTCTCGGTGTCGTCGCTCGGCGCGTCCGACGCCGGCGACCTCGTCCAGGGCAGCAGCGCGGCCCAGGCCAAGGTGCGGTCGTACGTCGACGTCGTCACCTCGGGGCGCGTCCTGCAACCGGTCATCGACGAGTGGCAGCTCGACACCACACCGGCACAGCTCGCCGCACGCGTCGAGGCGAGCAGTCCGGTCAACACCTCTCTGATCACGATCCGCGTCACCGACACCGACCCCGCGCGGTCCGCCCGACTCGCGGGCGCGGTGGCGGCGAGCTTCGAGACCGTGGTCGAGGACGAGCTCGAACGGCCCGAGGGCGGCGGCAGCAGCCTGGTCACGGTCGAGACGCTCGACGAGCCCGTCGTCCCCACGACTCCGACCAACCCGCGCCCCGTGCTGTGGATCGGCCTCGCCGCCGCGGTCGGCCTGCTCGGGGGAGTCGTCCTCGCCCTGCTGCGCTCCACCCTCGACACACGCATCCGCGGCAAGGGCGACGTCGAGGCACTCGGCGACACCCCCGTGATCGGTGCCGTCGGATTCCACGCGGACGCCTCGACCACGCCGCTCATCGTCCACGACGAGCCTCGCAGCCCCCTCGCCGAGTCGTTCCGTGCACTGCGGACCAACCTGCAGTTCCTGGCCTTCGAGGGCAGCCGCCGATCGTTCGTCGTCACGTCGGCCATGCCGAGCGAGGGCAAGTCGACGACGGCGGCCAACCTCGCCGTCTGCCTGTCCGAGACGGGGGCGAGCGTGCTGCTCGTCGATGCCGACCTCCGCCGCCCCCGGGTCGCCGAGGTGATGGGCCTCGAAGGAGCGGCCGGCCTGACCGACCTGCTCGTCGGCAGAGCCGAACTCGACGACGTCGTCCAACCGTGGGGGTTCCTCGGACTCCGTGTGCTGCCCTCGGGCAGCGTGCCGCCCAACCCGAGCGAGCTCCTGGGTTCGATGGCGATGGTGAGCCTGCTCACCGAGATCGAAGCCGCGTACGACTTCGTCGTGATCGACTCGCCTCCGCTGCTTCCCGTGACCGACGCCGCCGTGCTCAGCCGGTGTGTGAGCGGCGTCGTCGTGGTCGCCGCGGCACGAAGGTCCACCCGCCACCAGCTGCGCCAGGCACTGACCTCGGTCTCCGAGATCGGCAGCCGCACCCTGGGCGTCGTCCTCACCATGGTCCCGGCGCGGGGGGCCGGCGCCTACGGGTACGGCTCGTACACGGGGTACTTCACGACACAGTCCGCCACCCCCGGGCCCGAAGAGCGACGCCGATGACGCCTCCCGCACCGACCGTCCCGACCCTCGCGACCGTTGCGACCGTCCTGACCGTCTGCACCGGCAATCTCTGCCGCTCGCCCCTCGCCGCGGCCCTCCTCGCCGACGCCCTGCCCGGGGCCGTCCTGCCCGGCGCCTCGACGGGCAGCGCCGGCACCCGGGCCCCCGAGGGTGCGACGCCACCCCGCCCCACCCTCGACCGGGCGCGCGACCTGGGCCTCGACCTCGGACGACACCGGGCCCGGCAGCTCGTCGAAGGCACCCTCGCCGGGCCGGGACTCGTGCTGGCCATGGCCCGCGAGCACCGCCGGGCGGTCGTCTCGCTGGTGCCACGCGTCACGCGCGTCACCTTCACCCTGCGAGAGTTCGCGCGGCTGAGCGCGCTCGTCGCCCCGGCCCAGGCCGACGTCGCCCTGCACGGCGTGGCCCCCGACGATCGCCTCCGGGTCGCCGTCGCCCTCGTCGCCGCCCGCCGGGGCAGCGGGCCGCTCGTCGGGCCGGAGGACGACGACGTGGTCGACCCGATCGGGCTCGACGCCGCGACCTACGACCTGTCGACCCGCCAGATCGTCGACGCCGTCACGCTGGTGAGCCGCTACCTCGGCCCCGTCGTCGGCTGAGCGTCGACGACTCGACGCGGTCGGGCCGGACGTCGTCGTGCCCGACGTCGTCCGAACGGGCGCCGTGGGGCCGGACGTCGTCGGAACGGGCGCCGTCCGTGCGGGCGAGGGCACAGAACGCGAAGGCGAGCCCCGACATCGAGAACCACACGAGGTAGTCGAAGGAGAAGAGCACGGTCGCCATGACGATCGTCACCGCCGTCCCCGTCCTCGAGGTCCTCGTCAGACCGACGACGAAGACGCCGACCACGAGGACGAGTCCGATCAGGCCGAACGTCGCGAGGGTCGTCACGAGCTGGTTGTCGACCACCGTGAAGCCCTCCTGCGGCAGCAACCCCCGGGCGTAGAGCTCGGGCTCACTGCCGAAGCCGCTGCCGACGAGCGACTCGGTCGGCGGTCGGGCCACCAACCCCGGAACGGCCCGCAGCGCGCCGACGCGGTTCTCGTACGAGCCCGACGCGACCAGGACCGCGACGGCCGACACGACCTCGGAGGCGAGCAGCGCGCCGGCCACGACCACCACCGAGACCGACGACACGATCTTGACCGCCCGGTGGCGCAGGTCGGTCGTCAGCACCACGTAGCCGAGCGCCAGCAGAACCGCCGTCAGCACGCTGCGGCTGCCCGACAGCAGGATGCCCGTCGACAGCACGGGCACGACCGCCCACCTCGCCGCGTTCGAGAAGACGCCGCGCTCGGCCACCACGACGACGACGAGACAGACCGCGAGCAGGACCGCGTACGGGATGGGATGGCCCACCGACCCCTCGACCCGCATCAGGTCACCCGGCAGCACCTTGTTGTCGCTGACGAACGACCGGCCGGTCGCGAGCACCTTGTGGCCCCACGGCACGGGCCGGTGGATGACCGTCAGCTCGACGACGCCGAGGACGACCTGGGCGACCCCGATGCCGACGAGCCCGCGCAGGAACACCCGGACGTCGGCACGGGACGACGTGGCGACCGCCCACGACAGCGTCAGCCCCACGACGGCGAGCTGCGCCATGAAGACGATGGTCGACGGTGCGATGGCGACCACGCAGCCGACGGCCCAGGCGAACCAGGCCAGGGTCCACGTCGAGGCTCGTGCCCGTTCGACGGGCCAGTCACGAGGCGAGAGCAGCGCCGCCGCGGTCACCCCGGCTGCCACGGCGACCGCCGCGCCCCGGACGTCGGTCGGGACCGTCAGCGAACCGGCCGCCGTCAGCAGGGCGAACGCGACGACGAGGGCGACGCCGCGACGACGGTCGGCGGGCACGAGCAGCCCACCGACGGCGACGGCGAGGAGTGCGGCAAGGACACCGAGCAGGACGGTCACGTCGGCGGCACCAGGTCGTCGGGCCGCCCGTGGCTGCCCCGGACGTGGCCGTGGCTGCCGGGGCCGTGGCTGCCGGGGCCGTGGCCGCCGCGGCGGTGGGCGACGGCGACGAGTTGCACGACGAGGCCGACGGTCTCGGCGGCGGCGAGCGCGGCGAGTGCCCCCGCGGCACCGGCGCGCTCCCCCAGGACCAGCAGCCCGGGCACGCCGACGGCGGCCGAGCAGGACGCGGCGAGGGTCGTGCACCCGGGGCGGCCGGCGCTGACCAGTGCGAGGCCGGCCCCCCGGGAGGCGCAGACGACCCCCGCGAGGACTCCACCCCACACGGCGAGCGTCGGCGGGACGTCGACCGCGCCGGTGAAGAGCAGCCGACCGACCGAGGGCATGAGGGTGGCGAAGGCGACGCCCACGACGAGCCCGAGCACGGCGTTGGCGAGCAGGGACCAGAGGCTGCGTCGGCGGGCGAGGCCGGGCGACGGGTGCCCGACCCAGGTCTGCAGACGGTCGGGCACGGCCGAGACGACCTGCAGCCCCATGCGCAGTGGACGGTCGACGGCCGCGAAGCCGGCCACCGCGCCGGGGGCGACACCGCCCAACATCGCGGAGGGCAACGACTTGTAGGTGGTGGTGACGGCCCGCCCCAGCACCAGGACGCGTTGCTCGCGCAAGGTGGCCGGGACTCCGGCGAAGTCCCGTCGGCGAGGTGGACGCGCGGCGTCGTCGAGCAGACTCGCGAGCGCGAGCGCCGCGACGACCGAGACGATCAGCCCGGAGCCGTACACCTCGAGGGGGGCGCCGTGGACGATCGCGACGGCCGACGCCAGCGACGTAACCACCCGAGGAGACGTCTCGGCCAGCAGCACGACGACCGGCCGGCCGAGACCGATGAAGAACCAGGCCGGGCTGAGCGCCCCGAGCGACACCCCCACCGCGACGAGCACCGCCGCCGGGCGGTGTTCCACGACGACGAGGCCTGTGACGACCGCCGCCAGCGGCGTGGTCAGTACGACGGCGACCAGCCTGCTGGCGAGGGCGGCAGCGTAGAGCCGGGACCGGGCGGCGGGCTGCCGGACGACGCGCTGGGGGCCGACGATCCCCCAACCGAGCTCGGCCACGACGGCTGCGGCCACCCCGACCGAGAGCCCGACGGCGATCGCGGCCCAGCCCGCGGCACCTGCCGTCGACGTCACGGCGGGGACGACGGCCAGGGGCGCGGCCGCCCCCACGGCCGGGACGAGCACGTGCAACGCGAGCCGACGCATCTGTCGCGCCGCCCGCGCCACACCCCGTGTGCCGGTCATCGGCCCTCGCGATCGCGGCCCGTGCCCGACCTCGCACCACGCCCGTGGCGAGCCCGGCGGTCGCCCCGCACCAGCGCCATGAGGTGTCCGGCGAGCGGCTGCCACGATGCGGCGACGAGTTCGTCGAGCCGTCGGTGCACGTCGACGTCGGTGGAGGGGGTCGACGGGCGCACGTCGACGAGCGCCTGAGCGAGCGACGAGGCGCACCCCGGCTCGGTCTGGACGAGCGACCCGCCGACCACCGCGGCGAGGGGGGCCAGGGCGGACGACCGCTGCGTGATCACCGAGCGGCCGCAGGCGAGTCCCTGCCAGACCTTGTTGGCGACGACGCCGCGGGCCTTGACGGACGTGCCGAACACCCCGAGGACGACGTCGGCACGGGCGACATACCCCCTCAGCTCGGACTCGGGCACCGCGCCGACGAACTCGCACCGGACGCCGGGTCCGAGCCCGGCGACGCGGGCCTCGATGCGTCCACGATCGGGTCCGTCACCGACGAAGACCATCGAGACGTCCCGGCGGCCGTCGATCGCCGCGAGCGCGTCGACCACCAGGTCGACCCCGTGCAGGGGCACGTAGCCGCCGTAGTAGAGCACGCGCAGGTCGTCGTGCGGCTCCGGCGGGGGCTGCCATCGGGCCCACCCCGGCGCCCCGACGGCGAGGGGCAGCACGACGGCGGCGGGACGGTGCCGACGGACGAGCTCGGCCGCCCGCGGCTCGGTGTCGGTGAGGACGAGGTGGGCGCAGTGCACGGCGAGCGCGTCGAGCACCGCGAGCCGCAGGGCCCCGGGCGAACGCGGTGACGGACGCCCCCAGTCACCGACGGCCGTCTCGTGCGACAGGACGAAGCAGTCCACCAGGAGGCGCGCGCGACTGAGCGACGCCACCGCGCGCACCACGAGCGCCTGGCTGCTGCGGAACTCCGACAGCACCACGAGGTCGGCCCCCGCCGCCGCGCGACACAGCGAACGCAGGTCGCGCAGTGCCCGCAGGGGCCGGGCCCCCGCCCTCGAGCGCCGGACGACGCGCACCCGGGCGCCCAGCTGTCCCTCGAGGACCGCGCGGAGCCGGGAGTTGCGCGGGTACGAGGGATCGTGCACGCCGTACTGGACCACGCGGAGCGGTCGACGCCTCGCCGCCGTGACGGCTGCCGCGCGGTTCATCGTGCGGACCCGCCGACGCCGAGCTCGACGAGGCGGTCATGGACGGCGTCGACCGACGCGGTGACGGACGAGCGCGACGCGTTGCCCGCCACGTGGTCGGACATCCGTCGCCGCAGGTCGGCGTCGCCGGCGAGGTCTCGCACCGCCGTGATCCACCGGCCCGTCTCGCCTGTGGGCAGGACGAAGCGTCGGCGCAGCTCGGCGTCGGTCACGAGCAGGGGGGCGGCCCCGTACCGGTCGCCGAGAACGATCGGCAGGCCCGTCGCCGCGGCCTCGACGGCACTGCGACCGAACGCCTCGCGCGAGGCCGTCCCGACGAAGAACCCCGCGCCGTCCCAGAGCTCGGACGCGTCCGTCCAGCCGGGCATCGACACGATCGGGGGCAGCTCGGAGCGCAGCCCCGCTTCGAGCGGCCCCTGGCCGTGCAGGCGCCCCGGCACCCCGGACCTCTCGGCGATGTCCACGAAGGCCCGAGGGCGCTTGTCGACGTCGAGGCGGGCGGCCCAGACCATGGGCACCGACCGTTCGCCGAAGGACGTGCGGGCGGGCAGACGGATGCCCGCGGGCACGAGATGGGGCCGTCGGACGCGCGCGACGTCGGCCCCGAGGACCTCGGTCGTCGCCCACACGTCGTCGGCTCGGCGGAGCGCGGCCGACTCGACCAACCGGAGGGCCACCCGCCGCGCCGTCGACTGCTCACCCGGCGCGGGCCACGGCAGGCCGCGCACCCAGGCCACCCAGAGCCGGCCCCGCCGGGCGGTCGACCGCGACCAGGCGACGTCGCTCTGGGTCACGAGCGTGACGACGACGTCGGCCCGCGCCACCTCGGGCACGTCGTCGAGCACCTCGCGCACCTCGTCGACGACGGCGCGACCGTGCCGCGTGATCGTCACCTCCCGGACGCCCGGCGTCTCGGTTCGTCGGCCCTGCGCCGTGGGACGCGTGCCGAGCACGGCCCGCCAGTCGAGCCCCCGCGATCGGGCCTCGACGACGAGATCGTGCGTCGAGCGGTAGACGCCACTGCGGGCCATCAACGGGGCGGCGACGAAGCACACCCGCGTCGGGTCGGACGCGGGTCGCGTGGGAATCGGCGGCACGGGGCGCCCTCGCTTCTGGTCGTGTCACAACCGACGCCCCCTCCGGCCGCCGACGGTCCAGAGTTTATATGTGACATGTCGGACGCGTCAACGCGACCGGGCAGGGATCAGAAGCGGTGCCGCACCACCCAGGCGTGCATCACGACGGCCGCCGCCGCGCTCGCGTTGATGCTGCGGGTCGAGCCGAACTGCGAGATCTCGAGCACCGCCTCCGAGCCCGCGATCGCCTCGGCCGAGAGACCGGGTCCCTCTTGGCCGAAGAGCAGCACGCACCGCTCGGGCAGGTCGAAGGTCTCGATCGGCACCGAGCCCTCGACGTTGTCGACCGCGAGGACGGGGAGGCACTGCTCGCGCGCCCAGGCCAGGAACGTCTCGACGTCGGGGTGGTGCAGCACGTGCTGGTACCGGTCGGTGACCATCGCTCCGCGCTTGTTCCACCGCCGTCGGCCGATGATGTGCACCGTGTCGGCGGCGAAGGCGTTCGCGCTGCGGACGATCGACCCGATGTTCATGTCGTGTTGCCAGTTCTCGACGGCGACGTGGAAGGGGTGCCGGTGCGCGTCGATGTCGGCGACGATCGCCTCCATCGTCCAGTACCGGTAGCGGTCGACGACGTTGCGACGGTCGCCCATGCGGAGCAGCTCGGGGTCCCAGTGGTCGCCGTCCGGCCGGTCGGCCTCGCCACCGGGCCAGGGACCGACGCCGTGCTCGGGCTCGACGGTCGGTTCGGGGTCGTCCGGGCGGTCGGGGCGGGCGAGCCCCTCGGGCTCGAGCGGGGGTAGGTCGTCGTCCTGGGGCACCCGACCAGGGTAGGTGTTCTCCACGGACCCGACCCGCGCCTCCTCGGCTCGCAGAGCACCTCGCTAAGGTGACCGCATGGGTTCACGAGAAGACGTCGAGTGCTGGCTGACCGACATGGACGGCGTGCTCGTCCACGAGAACCACGCACTGCCCGGTGCCGCCGAGCTGATCCAGCAATGGCAGGACGAAGGCACGCCCTACCTCGTGCTCACCAACAACTCGATCTTCACGCCCCGCGACCTCGCCGCGCGGTTGCGCGCCTCGGGGCTGCACGTGCCCGAAGAGCGCATCTGGACGAGCGCGCTCGCCACGGCCGACTTCTGCCGCTCGCAGATGCCCGGCGGCTCGGCCTTCGTCATCGGCGAGGCCGGCATGACGACCGCCCTGCACGAGGCCGGCTTCATCATGACCGAGACGAACCCCGACTACGTCGTCGTGGGCGAGACCCGCAACTACTCGTTCGACTCGATCACCAAGGCCGTCCGACTGATCCTCGGCGGCGCGCGGTTCATCGTGACGAACCCCGACGCGACCGGGCCCAGCGCCGACGGCGTGCTGCCCGCGACGGGCGCGATCGCCGCCATGATCTCGAAGGCCACCAACAAAGAGCCCTACGTGGTCGGCAAGCCCAACCCGATGATGTTCCGCTCGGCGATGAACCGCATCGGCGCCCACAGCGAGAACACCGCCATGATCGGTGACCGGATGGACACCGACATCATGGCCGGCATCGAGGCCGGACTGCACACGATCCTCGTGATGACGGGCATCAGCGACCAGGCCGAGATCGACCGCTACCCGTTCCGGCCCAACGAGATCCTGGCCGGGGTGCACGAGCTGGTGCGCAGCGAACCCGTCGAGTCCGACGTGGTGCCATCCGAGGCCTAGCACCCCAGGAGGCGCGGGGCGGGTCGACCCGTCAGCCCGCCACCGCGACGAGGCTCGTCGTCAGGGCCTCTCCGCCGCTGCGGTTGACGAAGCACGAATACGTGCGGTCGCCGGCCGCCCAGGCGTCGGCGTCTGCGGGGAAGCTCGCGAGCAGCTGCACGTCGGGATAGGCCGCGGCGGCCTGGCGGTCGAGGGCGTCCGAGCCCGTGCAGAGCAGGTTCATCTGGCTCTGCAGCACGTCGGTCCCGGGATACGCGGCCGACGCGTCGCCGTCGAGGCTGCCGAGGCGGGTCAGCTGAGCCACGTGCGGCTGAGCACAGTCGGAGACCTCGTAGTCCTGCTGCCAGGCCGACTCGAAGCTCGAGAAGCACTCGCCGCCCTGGAGGTCGGTGTACGAGTGGGTGCCGGCCGCCAGCGGGCCGGTCGGAACGACCTCGGCGGCGGGTGCCGCGGGGGCGGCGGTCACGGTGCGGGTCCCGGTCGGCTCCGCCGCCACGGACGGGTCGGAGCCCAGGTCGTCGGTCGACGCGAAGAGCGAGCGCGAGATGAAGAACAACGCGACCAGCAACAGCACGATCACGAGGCCGGCGCCGACGGCGGCCAGCGTCCGGTGTCCGCGGACCCAGTCGGCCAGGCCCGGCCCGCGGGGTGTCGTGGCAGGCTTCTCGTCCACCGGACGGGTCTGCGGCACGAAGACGCCGGCTCCTCCGACCTCACGGCGCGGCCGCTCGCCCTCCGGAGCGGCGGTGGTGCTCATCGAGACGCCGGGCAGCACCGGCGTGGCGACGGCCGGGGCGTCGGCGGCGTCGCGGGCCTCGTCGAGGGCCTCGTCGCGGGCGGACCGAGGAGGCGCGAACAAGGCGGTCGCGGTCGTCACCTCGGCTGCATCGTCCAGGCCCTCGTCGTCGTCCTCGACGTCGTCGGACGACCGCTCGACGTCGGACGACGACTCGACGCCGGGCGACGGCTCGACGTCGAGCAGGGGCACCTCGCCCGAGCCGGACAGGGACCACGCGGCCGGGACCTCCGCCGAGGGCACGGCGTGCTCGGGCTCGGGCTCGTGCCGAGCGTCCACGGTCAGGACGTCCTCGGCGGAGGACGACGGGACGACGCCGAGGATCTCGGTGAAGGTGGGTTCGCGGTCGCCACTCGGAGGCGGC
>NZ_JXQZ01000039.1 GCF_000878135.1 Frigoribacterium sp. MEB024 | reverse complement strand
ACCGAGCCGGTCGAGCTCGGCCGCCAGGACGGACGGCCCGCTCGACGGGCCGCCGCTCGACGGGCCGCCGGACGGCGACCCGGTCGAGGTGCCCGCCGGGGCGAGCAGCATCGGCACGCCCAGGCGATCGGCCTCGTCGGCCGCCTCGGCCTGGCCTGCCTCGTCGCCGTCCGGGGCGACGACGGCCACCGGACTCGACGCGAACATCGCCCGGCTGGCCTCGACGGCCCTCTCGGGGGCGGTGGCGGCGCCGACCACGGTGACCCGCGCCTCCTGTTCGTGGGTGACGAGGGCCGTGCGCCCGTCGGCGTCGTCGACCCCGGTGGAGGTGCAGCCGGCCACGGCGAACAGGGCCGTCGCGGCGAGCGACGCCGCCACGGTCAGGCGGACCGGTCGGGAGGTGACAGGGGAGCGGCGGGTACGGGAAATCACCGATCCACGGTAACCGCGACCGCCGACACCGGCGCACCCACGGGTCAGCTCAGGACGTCCTTGGTGGTGAAGCGGCCGAGCGCCAGGGCACCGAAGACCACGACGTAGCCGGCCTGCAGCAGGGCGTTGGCGCCGAACGAGTCCCACGAGACCGGGTCGCGCATCAGGTCGGCGAAGCCCAGCCAGTGGTGCGTGAACAGCCAGGGGTCCAGGACGTCCAGTTGCGGCAGCGCATCGACGATCTGCGCGACGGTCGAGAGCACGATCGTGGCGGCCATGGCCCCCACCGGCACGCTCGTCAGCGTCGAGGCGAAGACGCCGATCGCCGTGAGTCCGAGCAGCGACACGGTCACGTACAGCGCCATCAGCAGCAGCCTCAGTGCGTAGTCGCCCAGGCCGATCGTCTGCCCCGAGAGCAGCGTGACCGGCCCGACCGGGAACAACGCGGCACCGGCGATCGCCCCGAAGACCACCACGACCAGCGTGGCGGCGAGGCAGAACGCGGCCGCGGCCGCGTACTTGACGAGCAGGAGGCGCACCCGGCCCACCGGGGTCACCAGCAGGTACCGCAGGGTGCCGAGGCTCGCCTCGCCCGCGATCGTGTCGCCCGCGACGACCCCCACGGTCAGCGGGAGGAAGAGCGGGATCGCCACCGTCAGGGCGGTGAGCGAGACGAAGAGGCCGTTCTGCGTGATGTCGCCGAGGAAGGCCGGCCCTCGACCACCGCCGCCGTCGGACGACGTGACCCGGACGGCGACGGCGAGCAGCACCGGGATCAGGGCCAGCGCGGCGAGCAGCGCGATCGTCCGGACGCGGCGGAAGAGCACCGCCAGCTCGCTGCCCAGCAGGGCGAGGCCCAGACCGCCCCGCGTGCGGTCGGCGGGCAGGACGGCGTCGGGACGCGAGTCCCTGGGGTCAGCCGGCGACATCGAAGCCCTCCCCGGTCAGGTCGACGAAGCGGTCCTCGAGGCTGGCTCCGGCCACCTCGAATCCGCGCACGCGCACGTCCGCGGCGACGAGGGCGACGACGATCGACTCGGGCGAGAGCCCCTCGACGGCGAGCTCGGCCTCCACGCTCACCGAACCGCCTGCGGTCGCGGGCGTCGCGTCCGGCCGGGCCCGCGCCTCCGGGGCGAGCCCCAGGCGCACGAGGACGTCGCGGGCGGCGTCCGGGTCGGGCGTGAGCAGCCGGACCCGGTGTGTGCCGAGCGCGCGCAGGTCGTCGAGGGTGCCCTGGGTCAGCAGCCGCCCGGCGCTCATCACGCCGATGTGCGTGCACATCTGCTCGACCTCGCTGAGCAGGTGGCTCGAGACGAAGACGGTCGTGCCCTCGTCGGCGAGGGAGCGGATGAGGGTGCGGACCTCGCGCGTGCCCTGCGGGTCGAGGCCGTTGCTGGGCTCGTCGAGCACCAGCAGGTCTCGGGGCATGAGAAGGGCGTTCGCGATGCCGAGGCGCTGCTTCATGCCGAGCGAGTACGCGTGGGCCTTCTTCGAGGCGGCGTGACCGAGCCCGACGCGGTCGAGGGCGGCGTCGACCCGGGCACGGCGCGTGGCGGCCGGGGCCGAGCGGTCACCCGAGTCGAGGCGGTGCAGGTTCGCCCGGCCCGACAGGAACGGATAGAACGCCGGACCCTCGACGAGCGCGCCGACGCGGGGCAGGACGCGGCGCAGGTCGTCGGGCATGGACCCGCCGAGCACCCGGACGTCGCCACTCGACGCCGAGGTGAGCCCCAGCAACATGCGGATCGTGCTGGTCTTGCCCGAGCCGTTCGGGCCGAGGAACCCGTAGACGCTGCCGTGGGGGACCGCGAGGTCGACGCCGTCGACGGCACGCTGACGCCCGAACTGCTTCGTCAGACCCGTCGTCTCGACGGCGAACGCCCCTCGGGACGCGTCACCGTCGGTCGACGCCGGGACGGTGGCGGTGTCGTGGCTCACCGGCCTGGGGTCACTGACCGGCGACGGCGGCCTGCAGCGTCGAGGCGTCGACCGCCCCGGCGAAGACCCGGCCGTCGTCGGTGAGCAGGACCGAGACCAGCGAGGTCTCGAGCACGCGACCGCCGTCGACCTTCGTCGTGAGCTGGTTGAGCAACCCCGTGGTGTCGGCGTCGGCCGACGAGGTGCCGTCGGTCGACCCCGCCGCCGGGGTGACCCCGACGATCGTGCTCCACCCGGAGCCGATGACGGTCTTCTCGGCGTGCGCCGCGTCACCGTGCGACCGTCCGGAGGCGCCGGTCGGCACGGTCACGTCGGTCACGGTCGCGTCCGCCGGCGGAGTGAACGCGAAGACGGACGCCGCAGGGGCGCCGAAGTCGACCGAGGTGAACCCGGCCGACAGGGCCGGGTCGCTCTGCCCCTTCGCGGCGACGACGACCTTGAGCGGGACGCCGGTCTCGGCGTCGACGGTGAGGGTCGCACTCGCGACGAGCGTCGAGGAGTCCTTCGGGGTCAGGACGACCTGGTACGCGTCCCGTCCGGCCACCCTGACGTCGGAGTCGGCCGTGACGGTCGTCGTGGGCTCGAGCGACGACAGGACGAGGTCGGCCAGTTCGGCCGGGGTCTGCGGGACGGAGGTGCCGTCGGGCAGGGCGCTCGGCTTCTCGGTGGTCCCCTGGGCGGGCAGCGTCGCGTGCGTCGCTTCCTTCGTCTTCGAGTCGTAGGCCCAGACGCTCGATCCGTCACGGATGACGTTGCGCTCGGCGAGCTGGTCGATCACCTGGACGCGCTGCTTCGAGGCGCCGTCGGCGTACACCTTGGCCGTGTGGCTGCCGGTCAGCAGTTCGAGGGCGCCGGCGGCGTCGGAGGACGACCCGCTGCCCGGGGCCTGGGCCGACACGTCGGGCAGCCCGAGGTCGGAAGTCTGCTCGATCGTGCCCGAGTAGGACGCCCCCGAACTCGAGGCGGCGAGGGCCAGCACCTGCTGCGGGGTCTTGTCGGGCAGGTCGACGTCGGCCGTGGCCGAGACGGCGGGGACCACGATGCTCGCGGCGATGACGGCCACGGGGACGGCGGCGGCGGTGGCCCAGCGGGTGGACTTCTTCATGACGATCGCGACCTCTCACGCCGGGCCCCGAGCGGGTCGGCGATTGGGCAGGAGACTACGCGCCAAGCCTGGAGATCGCTGTCACCGTGACCGACATGGTTCGACGTCGAGCGAAGTGGGGATCAGAGCTCGACGACCTCGAACTCGAGCAGGTCGGCACCGGTGGCGACGGGGCCGCGCGGGGCCTCTCCCGACCCGGCGGAACGGGCGTGGGCGGCCTTCGCGCCGTCGGCCGACCAGGCCGCGAAGTCCTCGTCGCTGCGCCAGGTCGTCACGACGAAGTAGCGGTCCTCACCCTTGACGGGACGCAGCAGCTGGAACCCCTCGAACCCCTCCGCCCCGTCGACCGAGTGCTGGCGGGCGGCGAAGCGCTTCTCGAGCTCGGAGCCGGAGCCCTCGGGGACGTGGATGGCGTTGATCTTGACGACGGACACGGCGGTGCCTTTCGGTGGGGACGGGAGGGGGAGCGGGTGAGGGACGACGGGAGGTGCGGTGCGGTCGGCGGGACGGCCGCGCGTCAGGCGGTCTTCATGACGTTGGCCGTGAAGCCCTGCACCCGTTCGGCGAGTCCGGCCGAGCGGCGGGCGATCTGCTCGGGCGGGTTGAGGTGCGGGGGAGCGACCCGGATCAGCAGCGAGCAGGCGAGATCTTCACAGATGTAGGTGCCGAGCGTGTTGCCGTTGAGCCCGGCCTCACCGGCCTTGGGGGCGGTGAAGAGGCGTACCTGCGTGGCCGGCTGGGGCGAGTGGCAGAGCGAGCACATGGCGGCGATGCCGGGGCGCAGCGAACTGCTCGACGACCGGACGACGAGTCCGACGGGTCGGCCGTCCATCCAGTGGACGATGTAGCCCCGGTGGTGGGCCTGGGGGTCACGCCAGCCCAGGAACTCCCGGTCCTCCCAGAGCATCTCGTGCAGTCCGGGGATCGGGAGGCGGTCGAGGTCGCCCGGCAGGGCGTTGACGAACGACTCGCGGATGTCGTTCTCGGTCAGCGGCTTCATGTTCTCCCTCGTGCCGTCGGGTCTCGTCAGCCTACGCGTCGGTCTAGCGTGGGCGCGTGACCATCCCCGGGGCCGACCGTGAGCAGGTCGTCACCCGACGACTGCGGGCCGCGGGCTGCGTCTTCGCCGAGGACGAGGCGCGGCTGCTGCTCGACGAGGCCGCCGACGGCGAGGCGCTCGAGACGATGGTCGCCGACCGCGTCGCAGGCCGACCGCTCGAGCAGGTCCTCGGCTGGGCGGCCTTCGCCGGGCGGCGGGTCGTCGTCGAGCCCGGCGTCTTCGTGCCCCGCCGCCGGACCGAGCTGGTCCTGCGGCAGGCCGAGGTGGCGCTCGCCGAGGCGGGTGCCGCGCGGGGTCTCGCCACCGGTCCCCTCGCCGTGCTCGAGCTCTGCTGCGGTGCCGCCGCCGTCGCGGCCGTGCTCGCCGCCGAGCACCCCGGTCTCGACCTCTGGGCCACCGACCTCGACCCGGCGGCCGTGCGCTGCGCCCGACGCAACCTCGACGAACGGGGGACGGTCGTCCGGGGCGACCTGTTCGACGGCCTGCCGGTGTCGCTGCGCGGTCGGTTCCGGGTGATCGCGGCGAACGCGCCCTACGTGCCGACCGACGCGATCCCGTCCCTGCCCCCCGAGGCGCGCCTCCACGAGTCGCGGCTCGCCCTCGACGGCGGGGCCGACGGGCTCGACCTGCACCGGCGGATCGCCGCCGAGGTCGGTGACTGGCTGGCGCCCGGCGGCACCCTGGTCCTCGAGACGAGCGGACGTCAGGCGGCCGACACGAAGGAGGCGCTGGCCGCCACGGGCCTCCGGGCCCGGGTCGTCCGCGACCACGAGATCGACGGCACGGTCGTCGTCGCCGTCGCGCCCTAGCCGGACCGGCGACGGCGGGGGCGACCGCGGCTCAGAGGTCGGCCGGCGAGACCCGGTCGACGACGGGGGACTCGGGGGTGCCCGAGATCTGGCAGGTCCACTCGGTGGCGGGGCGACCGTCGGCGAGGTGGCCCATCGTGACGGTGGCGATCGCGCCGACGTCGCTGTCGCGGACGTCGTCGGCCTCGTAGGCCCAGACGTCGCCCAGGTACGGCAGGTCGGGGTACTGCTGACCGACGGCCGTGACGCACGCGTGCCACGCGGGGGGCGCCTCCTGGGCCTGGGCCGTGGAGGGAGCGGGCGGCTCGGTCGTCGGCAGCGCGGTGGCGTCGGGCAGGGCCGTAGCGTCGTCCGAGGCCGTCGGCGTGGGCGTGACCGACGCGGTGCGCGTCGGGCTCGGCGACGAGGCCGGCTCGCCGCCGGCGCACCCGGACACGAGCAGCACGAGGGCGAGACCCGCGGTGGCCAGGGCCGGCGCGGCGGATCGGGGGGACGGGCGGAGGCGGAGGCTGCGGGGCACGAGGGCTCCTCGAGGTGGGTGCGACACGGCGGGGTGTTGCACAGGGTAGCGAGTGGCCGGGCCGCCCACCACGCGCGACGCTGAGCCGACACGGAGGTTCGCCCGGCAGGCTGGTCGGATGACCGACACGGACAACCGCGAAAAGACCGCACTCGAACAGGCCATCAGCAAGGGCCAGGCGGGTGAGGGCGACATGAACAGCGTGCTCGCCGAGTTCGTCAACGCCCAGGTCGTCGTCGCCACGGCCACCGACGCGCAAGAGTCGCTGAACGACCTGCAGCCCGTTCTCTTCGACCGCGAGGGCGTGCCGATGCTGGCCGCCTTCACCCACGTCGACATGATCGGCGAACAGGTCAAGGGCGTGGCCGAGTTCTCGGCGACCCTCCCGGCTGCCGAGCTCGTGCAGGCCATCCCGGCCGAGACCGGCCTCGTCGTCAACCCGGGCAACCGCGAGGGCTTCGAGATGCTGCCCGAGGGCGTCGCCCAGCTGGCGGACGACGTGCGCAAGCTCGTCGCCGAGCACGAGGCCGCCGGATCGCCCGAGCCGGGGCAGCCCTCGCGCACCGTCTGACGCCTCCCGCGACGACCTCCCGGCGCCCCGACCCCACCCGGTCGGGGCGCCGGTCGTCGTCAGGGCGACCGGAATCGCGTGCACACCCGAAACCTGCGCGTCACACGACGACGCTAGGCTGACGCCACAACCGAACATCGGGCCACGAACACGTCGCGGGAGAGCTCCGGTGCGCAGAGACTGCGCCGACCGGGCACCGAAGGAGCAAGCTCCCCGCCAATCTCTCAGGTACGCGTACCGCGACGGACTGGCCACTCTGAAAAGCAGGAGGCGCGAGGCGGTCGACAGACCCCTCGCCGGTCCTCGCCCACGGTGAAAACCGGCCCCGGCCGGTGAAGCTCTCAGGCCCATGACAGAGGGGGAGCCCCGACCGGCGGACCGCCGGGCAGGGCTGCCCCGTCGTGCGCCATCCGCACGGCACCGTTCCCGGCCGAGACACCTGGCGGCCGGTCCGTCCCTCTCAGGAGCACCGATGTCCGACGCAGCCTCGAACCTTCCCGCCGCCCCCGGGCCCGACGACGACGACCTCCATGGTGCCGAGGCGTCCGCCGTGCTCGACGGCGACGTCGTCCTCTCCGACGACGGCACCGAGGGCATCGCCACGGGGCCCGGCGACGCCCCCGACCTGAGCGGTTCCGACGAACCCGACGAGCGCTTCAGTCCGCTGCACGAGGTGCACGTCGCCGCCGGTGCCGTCTTCACCGACTTCGCGGGGTGGCAGATGCCGGTCCGGTACGACTCCGACCTCGCCGAGCACCACGCGGTCCGCACCGCCGCCGGGCTCTTCGACCTCTCGCACATGGCCGAGATCGCCGTCGTCGGGCCGGACGCCGGCGCCTTCCTCGACCACGCCCTGGCCGGCACCCTCTCGACCATCGCCGTCGGGCGGGCGAAGTACTCGCTCCTGCTGGCGGCCGAGGGCGGGATCGTCGACGACCTCGTCGTCTACCGCCTCGACGAGCACGACTACCTCGTGGTGGCCAACGCGGGAAACCGCGAGGCGGCGTTCGCGGCCCTCGCGACCCGCGCCTCCGGATTCGACGTCACGGTCGACGACGAGAGCGACGACACCGCGCTGATCGCGGTCCAGGGGCCCGAGAGCGAGGGCGTGCTCGACGAACTCGTCACGGCCGACCGCCTCCAGCCCGACGCCCCGCTGTCGACGCTGCGGTACTACCGCGTGCTGCAGGCCACCTTCGACGACGCCCCCGTGCTGATCGCGCGCACCGGGTACACCGGCGAGGACGGCTTCGAGCTCTACGTCGACCCCGAGACCGCCCCGTCGCTGTGGGCCGCGATCGCCGAGGCCGGCGGACCCCGGGGGCTCGTCCCCGCGGGGCTGGCCAGCCGCGACACGCTCCGCCTCGAGGCCGGCATGCCGCTCTACGGCCACGAGCTCGGCCTCGACGTCCGCCCCGACCAGGCGGGGCTCGGCCGGGTCGTCGACACCTCGAAGGAGTTCGTCGGGCGCTCGGGCGTCGAGCCCGCCGCCGGCGCTCGCGTCCTCGTCGGACTGACGCTCACCGGGCGTCGGGCGGCGCGGGCGGGCTACCCGGTCGTCACCGACGACGGCACCGTCGTCGGCGAGGTCACGAGCGGCGCGCTGTCGCCCACCCTCGGCCACCCGGTGGCCATGGCCTACGTCGACCCCGACGTCGTCGACCGCGGTCCCGCACTGGCCGTCGACGTCCGCGGCACCGCCGTCGCCGCCACCGTCGTCCCGCTGCCCTTCTACAAGCGCTCCTAGGCACCCCCTCCCTCGAAAGGACCGGCCATGACCGATCTCACCGCACTGAAGTACACCGCCGAGCACGAGTGGCTCCTGATCGACGGCGACACCGCCACCGTGGGCATCACCGACTACGCGGCCGACAAGCTGGGCGACGTCGTCTACGTCGACCTTCCCGCCGAGGGCACCGAGGTCGAGACCGGCACGGTCGTCGGCGAGATCGAGTCGACGAAGTCGGTCGGAGAGCTCTTCGCCCCCGCGCTCGGCACCGTGCTCGAGGCCAACCAGGCCGTCGTCGACAGCCCCGATCTCGTCAACAGTGACCCGTTCGGCGAGGGCTGGCTCATCAAGATCACCTTGTCGTCGACCGACGGCCAGGGCCTGCTCTCGCGCGACGAGTACGTCGCGCTGACCGCCGAATGAGCGCCGGGCAGACGGGCGGGTCCGTCTTCGGCGGCTGGTCCGACCAGGTCGCCACCGGCTTCGTCGACCGCCACGTCGGCACCACGCCGGGTGACCAGGCGACGATGCTCGCCGCCGTGGGGCACGACAGCGTCGAGTCGCTCGTCGCGGCCGCCGTGCCCGACGCGATCCACGCCGCGGCCGTCGAGGGCAGCGTGCTGCCCGAGCCGATCGGCGAAGAAGAGGCGCTCGCCGAGCTGCGCGCCCTGGCGGGGCGCAACCGCGTCTCGCGCAGCCTCCTCGGTCTCGGGTACTACGACACCGTCACCCCGGCCGTCATCCAGCGCAACGTGCTCGAGAACCCCAGCTGGTACACCGCGTACACGCCGTACCAGCCCGAGATCTCGCAGGGTCGACTCGAGGCCCTCATCAACTTCCAGACGATGGTGGCCGAGCTGACCGGGCTCACGACCGCCAACGCGTCGATGCTCGACGAGGGCACGGCCGTCGTCGAGGGCATGCTGCTGGCCCGCCGGGCGTCGAAGGCGAAGACCGACGTCTTCGTCGTCGACAGCGACACCTTCCCGCAGACCAAGGCCCTGCTCGCCGGCCGCGCCGAGGCCGTCGGGATCGAACTCGTCGAGCTCGACCTCTCGGTGCTCGACCCCGCCGAGTTGCCCGAGTCGTTCGGCCTCTTCGTGCAGTACCCCGCGGCGTCCGGGTCCGTCTGGAGCCCTCGCGCCGTCGTCGAGGCGGTCCACGCCCAGGGCGGCCTGGCCGTCGTCGCCGCCGACCTGCTCGCGCTCACGCTGATCGAGGCACCCGGCGAGTTCGGGGCGGACGTCGCCGTCGGCACGAGCCAGCGGTTCGGCGTGCCGATGGGCTTCGGCGGCCCGCACGCGGGCTACATGGCCGTCCGCACCGGGCTCGAGCGTCAGCTGCCCGGTCGCCTGGTCGGGGTCTCGCAGGACGCCGTCGGCCAGCCCGCCTACCGCCTCAGCCTGCAGACCCGCGAGCAGCACATCCGCCGCGAGAAGGCCACGTCGAACATCTGCACCGCGCAGGTGCTGCTCGCCGTGATGGCGTCGATGTACGCGGTCTACCACGGCCCCTGGGGGCTGCGGCACATCGCGACGCGCGTGCACGGCCACGCCTCCGACCTGGCGGCCGCGATCGGGGCGAGCGAGCTCGAGCTCGAGCGGGACTCGTTCTTCGACACCCTCCAGGTCTTCGTCCCGGGTCGGGCGGCCGAGATCGTCGCCGCGGCCCACGATCGGGGCTACCTGCTGCACGCCGTCGACGACGACTGCGTCCGTCTCTCGTTCGACGAGACCACGACGGCCGACGACGTCCGGGCCGTCGCCGAGGTGCTCGGCGTCGACCTGCTCGACGGCGCCGCGCCCTCGGGCCTGCAGGAGGCGCTGCTGCGGACGAGCGACTACCTCACGCACCCGGTCTTCCGCACCCACCGCAGCGAGACCAGCATGATGCGCTACCTCAAGCACCTCGCCGACAAGGACTACGCGCTCGACCGCGGCATGATCCCGCTCGGCAGCTGCACGATGAAGCTCAACGCGGCGACCGAGATGGCCGCGGTCACCTGGCCCGAGTTCGCCGGCGTGCACCCGTTCGCCCCGGCGGACGACGTGGCGGGTTACCTCGACCTGATAGGCCAGCTCGAAGGGTGGCTGGCCGAGGTCACGGGCTACGACACCGTCTCGCTGCAGCCCAACGCCGGCAGCCAGGGCGAGCTGGCCGGTCTGCTCGCGATCCGCGGCTACCACCTGTCGAACGGCGACGTCGAGCGCACGGTCTGCCTGATCCCGCAGAGCGCGCACGGCACCAACGCGGCCAGCGCGGTGCTCGCGGGCATGCGCGTCGTCGTGGTCGCCTGCGACGAGGGCGGCAACGTCGACCTCGACGACCTGCGGGCCAAGGTCGAGCAGCACGCGGCCCAGCTCGCGGCTCTCATGATCACCTATCCGTCGACGCACGGCGTGTACGAGCACGACATCGTCGCCCTCACCGACGCGGTCCACGCGGCGGGCGGGCAGGTCTACGTGGACGGGGCGAACCTCAACGCCCTGCTCGGGGTCGCGCGCTTCGGCGACTTCGGCGGGGACGTCTCGCACCTCAACCTGCACAAGACCTTCTGCATCCCGCACGGTGGCGGCGGTCCGGGCGTGGGGCCGGTCGCGGCCAAGGCCCACCTCGCACCCTTCCTGCCCGGCCACCCGATGGCCCAGCAGGCCGACCGCCGCACCGGGGCCGCCCCCGCGGCCGACGGCGACCGCCTCGCCCACGCCGGCGTGCCGGTCTCGAGCGCTCCGTACGGGTCGCCGAGCATCCTGCCGATCAGCTGGGCGTACGTGCGCATGATGGGCACCGAGGGCCTCACCCGGGCGACCGGGGCGGCCGTCCTGGCGGCCAACTACGTCGCCGCCCGCCTGCGTGAGCACTTCCCGGTGCTGTACGCGGGCGAGAACGGCCTCGTGGCGCACGAGTGCATCCTCGACCTGCGACCGTTGCGCGACGCGACCGGGGTCACCGTCGACGACGTGGCCAAACGCCTCATCGACTACGGCTTCCACGCCCCGACCATGTCGTTCCCCGTCGCGGGCACCCTCATGGTCGAGCCGACCGAGAGCGAGGACCTGGCCGAGATCGACCGCTTCGTCGATGCCATGATCGCGATCAAGGGCGAGGCCGACGAGGTGGCCTCCGGTCGGTACACCGCCGAGTCGAGCCCGTTGCGCGGGGCGCCGCACACGGCCGAGTCGGTCGTGGTCGGCGAGTGGACCGCCGAGTACGGTCGCGAAGAGGCCGTGTACCCGGTCCGCTCGCTCGTGCGCGGCAAGTACTGGCCGCCGGTGCGCCGGATCGACCAGGCCTACGGTGACCGCAACCTGTTCTGCAACTGCCCGCCGGCCGAGGCGTTCGCCTAGGCCACGGCCCGCTCCACGGACGGGAAACCGTCACCGCCCGATCCCGTCGGGCGGTGACGGTTTCCTCTGGGTCCCTCGGACGTCGGCCGCCGAGTGTCGCGGAGGGCGTTCACGTAGCGGCGACCGTCCCGATCGACGCCCGGGGGACAGCTCACGCTGTGTGGCTAGCTCGGATCGCCGTGACCCGTGCGTCCATCAGACTCGCCCCCCGGACGGGTGTCAAGACCCGGTTCCGGCCGTGGCGGTCCGGTTCGGCCCACCCGGGGCGTCAGGACGGGAGGCCGAAGAGCGCCGGGAAGGTCGTGGCGGCCCACGGGTAGCCCACGAAGACGGCCGCGTCCATCAGGACGTGCGCGACGACGAGCGGCAGCACCCGGCCGAAGCGCACGTAGAGCCAGCCGAACGCGACGCCCATGACGACGTTGCCCACGAACGCGCCGAACCCCTGGTAGAGGTGGTAGCTGCCCCGCAGCAGGGCCGCCGTCACGATGATCGACCAGGTCCGCCAGCCGAGGTCGCGGAGGCGCGCGAACAGGTACGCGACGACGATCACCTCTTCCGTCACCCCGGCCCGCAGGGCCGAGAGCAGCAGCACGGGGACGGTCCACCAGTGCTCGCCGAGGTTCGTCGGCACCACCGTGACGGTGAGGTCGAGGGCTTTGCCCGCGAGGTAGAGGCCGATGCCCGGGATGCCGATCGCGAGGGCCAGGCCGACGCCACCGAGGGTGTCCCGGCCGGCGCGCGAGAAGTCGACGCCGAGCCGACCCAGGTGTGGCCGCTCCTCGCGCCACAGCAGGAAGGCCACGAGCAGCACCGGCACGAGGTCGACCGCCACGCCGAGCACCTGGTAGGCGAGGTCGAAGAACTCGCGACTGCTGAGCGGCGAGTTCAGCGTGGCGGTCTGCTGCGACAGCGCGGTCTGCTGGGTGAGCCGGTTCACGATCGAGAGCACCGAGTACACGGCCGACGCGCCGAGCGAGAGACCGAGGACGATCGCGATCTCGACCCGGAGGCGCGCTCGGGTCATCCGTGCCGGGCGCGGTGCGAGGTCATCGGGTGGTGTCGCGGCGGGGGTGGGGTCGTGGGGGCGGCTCACGGGGGCGATCGTACGGGACCGGCGTGGGTGGGCCGACCCGCGCCTCCTGCCGTGGCGGAGAACAATACCTGCCAGGTGGCGGATTTCTCGCAGCCGATTCATGCGAACTTCAGGCCTCACGCGCAACGAACTGCATGCCGACGCAACGATCCGGCGAGTTGGTTTCCGTCGTGTAACCGTTGTCGTCGGGGTTTGGTGATGCCCGAACGGGATGCCTAGGCTCACACCATCCAACGCGGCACGGCCCCTGGGCACAGTGCTGCGTCCTTTCCCGCATCAGGAGGAACATTGAAGAAGACGCGCATGGGCCTGTCGGCCGTCGCCGTCGTGGGGACGGCAGCACTCGTCCTCACCGGTTGCGCCAGCGGCAGCGGGGACGACAACTCGTCGTCCGGTGACGCTTCCGCGATCATCAAGACGAACGGCACCGAGCCCGAGAACCCGCTCGTCCCGTCGAACACCACCGAGACCGGCGGTGGCCGCATCGTCACCTCGATCTTCGCCGGTCTGGTCAGCTACAACGCCGACGGCACCACCAAGAACGAGGTCGCCGAGAGCATCGAGAGCGACGACGCCACCGTGTGGACCGTCACCCTCAAGGACGGCTGGAAGTTCACCGACGGCACCGACGTCACGAGCGAGTCGTTCACGAAGGCCTGGAACTGGGCGGCCAGCTTCGACAACGTCGCGAACTCGTCCGGCAGCTCGTTCTTCGAGAACTTCAAGGGCTACAGCGACACCGCGCAGAGCGACCTCGACCTCACCGTCGAGAGCCCGACCGAGTTCACGGTCACGCTCAACACCCCCGAGGCCGACTTCCCCCTGCGCCTCGGCTACTCGGCCTACTCGCCGCTGCCGGAATCGTTCTACGCCGACCCCGCCGCGTTCGGTGAGAACCCGGTCGGCAACGGTCCGTACATGCTCGACGGTGAAGGCGCCTGGACGCACAACCAGGGCATCAAGCTCAAGACGAACCCCGACTACGACGGCAACCGCAAGCCGAAGAACGGCGGGCTCGACATCAACTTCTACACCTCGCTCGACTCGGCCTACGCCGACGTGCAGGGTGGCAACCTCGACGTGCTCGACCAGATCGGCCCGGCGGCGTTCCAGACGTACCAGAGCGACTTCCCCGACACGAACGTCAACCAGCCCGCCGCGGTCTTCCAGGGCATGACGATCCCGCAGTACCTCGCGCACTTCGGCGACGACGAAGAGGGCAACCTGCGTCGTCAGGCCATCTCGATGTCCATCAACCGCGACGACGTCACGAAGGTCATCTTCCAGGGCACGCGGACGCCGGCCAAGGACTTCACCTCGCCCGTCATCCCCGGTTACACCGACGAGCTCGAGGGCGAGAGCGTCCTCTCGTTCGACGCCGACAAGGCCAAGGACCTCTGGGACCAGGCCGACGCGATCTCGCCCTACGGCGACACCACGTTCACCATCGGCTACAACTCCGACGGTGGACACCAGGAGTGGGTGGACGCGGTCACCGCGAACATCTCGAAGACGCTGGGCATCAAGGCCGAGGGCAAGCCCTACCCGACCTTCGCCGAGTTCCGCACCGACGCCTCGGGTGGTGCCATGACCGGCGCCTTCCGTTCGGGCTGGCAGGCCGACTACCCGTCGCTGTACAACTTCCTGTACCCGACGATGGCCACGAGCGGCAGCTCGAACGACGGCAAGTACTCGAACCCCGAGTTCGACGACCTGCTCGCCGAGGGCAGCGCGGCGAGCGACGTCGACGATGCGAACGCTTCGTACCAGAAGGCTCAGGAGGTCCTGCTCAAGGACCTGCCGATCATCCCGCTGTGGTATGCGAACGTCAACGGCGTCTGGGCCGACACGGTGAGCAACGTCGAGTACGGCTGGGACTCCGTGCCGATCTACGAGAACATCACCAAGTAACCAAGTAAGGTCGTCGCTCACGCGCTCGACCGACGCTCGAGGGGGTCCGGGCAGTGTTCGCACTGTCCGGGCCCCTTCGGCGGGCCCACCCACCCCTCCCTCCACACGATTGCGATAACGATGCACGCGCAGACGTCTGAGGAAGCCTGATGCTCTGGTACACCGGACGCCGGCTCCTCCAACTGATCCCCGTCTTCTTCGGGGCGACGTTCCTCATCTACTTCATGGTCTTCGCGCTGCCCGGTGACCCCGTGGCGGCGCTGTTCGGTGACAAGACCCCGTCGCCGGCCGTCATCGAGGCCATCCGCGCCGAGTACAACCTCGACCAGCCGTTCATCGTGCAGTACCTGCTGTACATCGGCGGCCTCTTCACCGGCGACCTCGGCACGACCTTCTCCGGTCGTCCCGTGGTCGACGAGCTGATCCGGGCGTTCCCCATCACGTTCCGACTCGCGATGCTCGCCCTGCTCTTCGAGGCCGTCGCCGGCATCGTCGTCGGTCTGATCGCGGGCCTCCGCAAGGGCAAGCTCTTCGACACGAGCGCCCTCGTCGTCAGCCTGTTGCTGATCTCGGTGCCGACGTTCGTCATCGGCTTCCTGCTGCAGTACGTCTTCGGCATCCAGCTCGGCCTGTTCCGCACGACGGTCAGCTCTCAGGCGCCGTGGGACGAACTGGTCCTGCCGGCCATCGTGCTCGCCTCGGTGTCGTTCGCGTACATCGTGCGGCTGACCCGCGCCTCCGTGTCCGAGAACTCGAGCGCCGACTTCGTGCGCACCGCCTCGGCCAAGGGGCTCACCCGTGGCCGCGTCGTCACCGTGCACATCCTGCGCAACTCGCTCGTCCCCGTCGTCACCTATCTCGGTGTCGACATCGGTTCGCTGATGGTCGGTGCCATCGTCACCGAGGGAATCTTCAACATCCAGGGCGTCGGCGGCACCGTCTACCGAGCGATCACGCTCGGCGAGGGCCCCACCGTCGTCTCGTTCGTCGCCGTGATGGTGATCATCTTCATGATCGCCAACCTCCTCGTCGACCTGCTGTACGCCCTTCTCGACCCGAGGATCCGCTATGCCAAGTAACGACTCGTCGGCGTTGTCCGCCGACCACTTCGTCGCCGATCTCGACGAGACGCCCGTCAAGGCCGTCGACGCGATCGACGAGTCCGAGAAACCCCGCAGCAGCTGGAACGACGCGTGGGACGCCATGAAGCGTCGCCCGACGTTCTGGATCGCGGCGTTCCTCATCGTCGTCGTCATCGTGGTGGCGCTCTTCCCCGGGCTGTTCACCAGCGTCTCGCCGACCGCCGCCGACCTGCCCCGGAGCAACGAGGGTCCGTCGGCCGGCCATCTGCTCGGTTTCACGTTCCAGGGCACCGACGTGTTCGCCCGCATCGTCTGGGGCACCCGTGCCTCGCTGACCGTCGGTCTGATCGCGACGATCATCGTCACCGTCGTCGGCATCGTGATCGGCTCGCTGGCCGGCTTCTACGGCGGATGGCTCGACGCGGTCGTCTCGCGCATCGGCGACATCTTCTTCGCGATCCCCACCGTCCTCGGTGCCATCGTGCTGATGTCGATCCTGCCGACTCGGACGCCGCTCACCGTTGCTCTCGTGCTGTCGGTGTTCGCCTGGCCCCAGATCGCGCGTGTCATGCGCGGTTCGGTCCTCAGCGCCCGGGCCGCCGACTACGTGACGGCCTCGGCCGCGCTCGGGGTGTCCCGCTTCCGCATCCTGGTCCGGCACGTCGTGCCGAACGCCATCACCCCGGTCATCGTCGTGGCGACCGTCTCGCTCGGAACGTTCATCGTGGCCGAGGCGACGCTGTCGTTCCTCGGCATCGGGCTGCCGCCGAGCACCATGTCATGGGGCAACGACATCAACGCGGCCCGCAACTCGCTCCGTGTCGCGCCGATGCCCCTGTTCTGGCCCGCGGCGGCGCTGTCCGTGACGGTGCTGTCGTTCCTCCTCATGGGCGACGTCGTGCGCGACGCCCTCGACCCGAAGGCGAGGGCACGTCGATGACCGACACCTCAACCCGACCCGAGACGGCCGGCACCGCGTCGTCGTCGACGCCCCTGCTCGAGATCAAGGGCCTGAAGATCGGCTTCAAGACGCAGGCCGGGTACGTCGACGCCGTGCGCGGGGTCGACCTGACGATCCGCCAGGGCGAGAGCCTCGCGATCGTGGGCGAGTCCGGCTCGGGCAAGTCGACGACCGCCACGTCGATCATCGACCTGCTGCCCGGCACGGGTGAAGTCACGGGTGGCCAGATCCTCTTCGAGGGCAAGGACCTCACGAAGGTCAGCGCGTCCGAGATGCAGGCCATCCGCGGTCGCGACATCGGCTACGTGCCGCAGGACCCCATGTCGAACCTCAACCCCGTGTGGAGCATCGGCTTCCAGGTCGAGGAGGCCATCCGGGCGAACGGCGTCGCGACGGGCAAGCAGGCCGTGCGCCAGCGAGCCGTCGACGTCCTGAAAGAGGCCGGACTCAACGACGCGGGCGACCGCCTCAAGCAGTTCCCGCACCAGTTCTCGGGCGGCATGCGCCAGCGTGTGCTGATCGGGATCGGCCTGTCGTCGCGGCCCAAGCTCCTGATCGCGGACGAGCCCACCTCGGCCCTCGACGTGACCGTCCAGCGACGCATCCTCGACCACCTCGAGACCCTGACCCGCGACTACGGCACCTCGGTGCTCTTCATCACGCACGACCTCGGCCTCGCCGCCGAACGAGCCGAGAAGCTCGTCGTCATGTACAAGGGTCGCGTCGTCGAGTCGGGGCCTTCCCAAGAGATCCTCGCCAACCCTCAGCACCCCTACACGCAGCGACTCGTCGCCGCCGCTCCTTCGTTGGCCAGCCAGCGCATCCAGTCGAGCATCGCGCCCACGCACTCCCACGGGCTCGCGATCTCCGACGAAGGCGCCGACGACGCCGAGCTCATCGCTCGCGCCCGTCAGCGCGAGGAGGCCGGCAAGAAGGACTCCGAGTACATCTCGGTGACGAACCTGTCCAAGGTCTACAAGATCCGTCAGGGCGGGTTCAAGACCACCGATCTGCGGGCCGTCGACGACGTGTCGTTCTCGATCCCGCGGGGCACGACCATGGCGCTCGTGGGCGAGTCCGGCTCGGGCAAGTCGACCGTGGCCAAGCTCGTCCTCCAGCTCGAGTCGATCACGTCGGGCACCGTGTCGGTCGACGGGCAGAGCGTCGGAGCCCTGAAGGGCCGAGACCTCTTCGACTTCCGTCGTCGGGTCCAGCCGGTCTTCCAGGACCCCTACGGTTCGCTCGACCCCATGTACAGCGTGGGCAACACGATCGCCGAACCGCTCGTCACGCACGGCATCGGCGACCGGTCCAGTCGTCAAGCCCGCGTCCGCGAGTTGCTCGATCAGGTGTCCCTGCCCGCGTCGACGGTCAACCGGTACCCGAACGAGCTCTCCGGTGGTCAGCGCCAGCGCATCGCCGTCGCTCGGGCGCTCGCGCTCAAGCCCGACGTCATCGTCCTCGACGAGGCGGTCTCGGCCCTGGACGTCCTCGTCCAGGGGCAGATCCTCGACCTGCTCACCGACCTGCAGACCGAACTCGGGCTGACCTACCTCTTCATCACGCACGACCTCGCCGTCGTCCGCCTCATCGCGGACAACGTCAGCGTCATGCAGAAGGGTCGCGTCGTCGAGGCGGGCACGACCGACGACATCTTCGCGAACCCGGCCCAGCAGTACACGCGCGAACTGCTCGAAGCGATCCCCGGCGCGAACTTCGAGTTCGGCCGCTGAGTCGTTCCGCGACCACGAAGGGCCCCGCCGGACGGCGGGGCCCTTCGTGGTCGCGGACGACGGTCGGCGTCAGGCGCTGTAGGTGAAGTTCCAGGTCTTGGACCCCGAGTAGTACGTGCAGGCCGACGTGATCGTGAGTCCGGTCTGGCGGTACGTCTTGGCCCCGGCGTTGCAGGCGTTCAGGGACGAGTAACCGGGTGAGGTGCTGGCGACCGCCGCTTGTGCGGCAGCAGGGGCGGCGACGGCGCCGGCGACGAGGCCGAGACCCAACAACACGGATGCGATGCGCTTCTTCATGGTGTCCTCCGTTCGGTGGGCGAGTGGCCCAGGACTTCACGCTCCCACCGGCACCAAAAGGTGACAAGAGGTCATGTGGGGGACCGGAAGCGTCCCCCTCGCCCTCGGGAAACCCTCGGCGGAGGGGTCCCTTTACCACGTGCCGTAGACTGTCTTCGCCGGGCTCTGACCCGACCACTTCCCCCTCTCTCTTCTCGTAAGGAATACATCCATGGCGACTGCCATCCGCAGCGACCTGCGCAACGTGGCGATCGTGGCCCACGTCGACCACGGCAAGACGACCCTCGTCGACGCCATGCTCAAGCAGACCAACTCGTTCGACGCGCACTTCGACACCGAAGACCGCATGATGGACGGCAACGAGCTCGAGCGTGAGAAGGGCATCACGATCCTCGCGAAGAACACCTCGGTGCTCTACAACGGTGCCCACGCGACCGACGGCCCGATCACCATCAACGTGATCGACACCCCCGGCCACGCCGACTTCGGCGGCGAGGTCGAGCGCGGCCTGTCGATGGTCGACGGCGTCGTGCTGCTCGTCGACGCGTCCGAGGGCCCGCTGCCCCAGACGCGCTTCGTGCTCCGTAAGGCCCTCGCGGCCAAGCTGCCCGTCATCCTGCTGGTCAACAAGACCGACCGTCCCGACGCGCGCATCGACGAGGTCGTCGCCGAGAGCCAGGACCTCCTGCTCGGCCTCGCCAGCGACCTGAGCGAAGAGGTCGACGACCTCGACCTCGACGCCATCCTCAACGTGCCCGTCGTCTACGCCTCGGGTCGCAACGGCGCCGCGTCGACGAACAAGCCCGACGACGGCTCGCTGCCCGACAACCCCGACCTCGAGCCCCTCTTCGAGGCGATCCTCACCCACGTGCCGGCGCCGCGCTACGACGACGAGCACCCCCTGCAGGCGCACGTCACGAACCTCGACGCCTCGCCGTTCCTCGGTCGTCTCGCGCTCCTCCGCGTCTTCCACGGCACCCTGCAGAAGGGCCAGACGGTCGCCTGGGTCAAGTCCGACGGCTCGGTCCAGAACGCACGCATCACCGAGCTGTTGATCACGAAGGCCCTCAGCCGCTACCCCGCCGAGAGCGCGGGCCCCGGTGACATCGTCGCCGTCGCCGGCTTCGACACCATCACCATCGGCGAGACGCTGTCCGACCCGGACGACGTCCGCCCGCTGCCGACCATCACGGTCGACGACCCGGCCATCTCGATGACCATCGGCACGAACACCTCGCCCATCATCGGCAAGGTCAAGGGCCACAAGCTGACCGCCCGCATGGTGAAGGACCGCCTCGACCGCGAACTGGTCGGCAACGTCTCGCTCAAGGTCCTCGACGTCGGACGCCCCGACGCGTGGGAGGTCCAGGGTCGCGGCGAGCTCGCGCTGGCCATCCTCGTCGAGCAGATGCGTCGCGAGGGCTTCGAGCTCACCGTCGGCAAGCCCCAGGTCGTCACGCGTCGTGACGAGAACGGCAAGCTGCAAGAGCCGTTCGAGCACATGACCATCGACGTGCCCGACGAGTACCTCGGTGCCGTCACGCAGCTCATGGCCGCCCGCAAGGGCCGCATGGAGAACATGGCGAACCACGGCTCGGGCTGGGTGCGCATGGAGTTCATCGTCCCCTCGCGCGGCCTGATCGGCTTCCGCACGCAGTTCCTCACCGACACGCGCGGCACCGGCATCGCCAACGGCATCAGCCACGGCTACGGCCCCTGGGCCGGCGAGATCTCGACCCGCACCAACGGCTCGATCATCGCCGACCGCTCGGGCGTCGTCACGCCCTTCGCGATCATCAACCTGCAAGAGCGCATGTCGTTCTTCGTGCAGCCGACCGAAGAGGTCTACGAGGGCATGGTCGTGGGCGAGAACTCGCGCGCCGACGACATGGACGTCAACATCACCAAAGAGAAGAAGCTGACCAACATGCGTCAGTCGACGGCCGACAACTTCGAGTCGATGACGCCCTCCAAGGTGCTGTCCCTCGAGGAAGCCCTCGAGTTCGCCGGTGACGACGAGTGCGTCGAGGTCACCCCCGACGCCATCCGCATCCGCAAGGTCGAGCTCGACGCGTCGGCTCGCCAGCGCAGCACCGCTCGCCTGAAGAAGCAGAACGCGTAAGCGGCAGCGCTCCACAGCACCATCCGCCGAGGAGGCGGTCCGCATCACCGCGGGCCGCCTCCTTCGTGCATGGTCGGCACGTTCTGCGCCGGTCCCCAGCGGCCACCGTTAACCTCGCGGAGTGCTGATCCAGAAGACGACCCTCGCCCGCTCCGCCGCCACGCTCGCGCTGGCTGCCGGCCTCGTGGCCGGCCTCACTGCCTGCGGTGAGGGCTCGCCCGTCGACAACATCGTGGGCGGCGCGGTCGACAGCGGCATCGAAGACCTCAAGGGCACCGCGCAGAAGGCCGTCGAGGACGCGGCAGGCGAGGCGCTGAACGGTGCAGGCATCACGACCGACGGCACCCTGCCCGCGAGCTTCCCGGCCGAGGTGCCGCTCGTCCCGGGGACGACCCGTGGTGGGGGAGCAGGTCCCGACGGCACCGGATGGGTCGCCCAGATCACCGTCTCGGGGGCCGACCAATTCGCCGTCGCCCAGCAGCAGCTCGAGGCCGCCGGCTACACGGCCTCGGGGGTCGACACCGACGCCGAGAGCGGCTTCGGCACCTTCACCGGCTCCGCGTACCGCGTCGTGCTCACCGTCTCGACCGACAGCGAGGGTCAGGCGATCGCCACGTACGTCGTCACGTCCGTCTGACCACCCGCGGTGAGCGCCTCGGTCCCGGCGGGTCCCGATCCGTCGGGAGTCGCGTCAGCCGAAGAGCGTCTCGCCGACCCAGCCGTCGCGTGACGCCCCGGGCGGCACGGCGTAGATCGCCGACCCGACGTGCTTGACGTACTCGTTCATCCGGTCGTTCCCCGACAGCGCCTGCTGGATCGGCACGTACTGCCGCCGCGGGTCGCGGTTGAAGGCGATGAAGAACAGCCCGGCGTTCAGGCGGCCGAGTTCGTCGTTGCCGTCGACGAAGTTGTACCCGCGGCGCAGCAGCGTGGCCCCGTCGTTGTTCCGGGGGTGTGCCAACGCGACGTGCGAGTCGGGTGCGATGGCCGGCCCGCCACCGGTCGAGGCGGCGACGGCGAAGTCGGGGGCGGTGAACTCGGTCCCGCCCGAGAGCGGGGCCCCTTCGCCCTTGTCGCGGCCGACGACCGTCTGCTGCTCGGACAGGGAGGCGTGGTCCCAGGTCTCGATCGTCATGCGGATCTTGCGCGCGACCAGGTACGACCCGCCGTCCATCCACGCCGCACCGTCGGACGCGGTCGCCCAGACGCCGTCGTCCACCGCGGCGACGTCCTCGGCCTTGACGTTGGCCGTCCCGTCCTTGAAGCCGAAGAGGTTGCGGGGCGTCGTCTGGCCCCGGGTCGTCGACGAGGTGCGACCGAAGCCCAGCTGGGACCACCGCAAGGAGGCTCGGCCGAAGGCGATCCGCGAGAGGTTGCGGATGGCGTGCACCGCGACCTGCGGGTCGTCGCTGCAGGCCTGGACGCAGAGGTCGCCGCCGCTCGCGGCCGCGACGAGCTGGTCGCCCGAGAAGTGCGGCAGGTCGACGAGGGCCGGAGGCCGCTTCGAGGCGAGCCCGAAGCGGTCGGTGCCGTCGGCGGTGGTGAACAGGGTCGGCCCGAAGCCGATCGTGACCGTGAGCCCGGCGGCGGGCAGGCCCGTGGCCTCGCCCGTGTCGTCCGGCGGAGCCAGGAGGCTGCCGCCCGTGGCACCGGTGGGGCTCACGTCGAGTCCGGCGGTCAGGCGCGAGGCCGCGTAGCTCCAGTCCTTCAACAGTTCGACGAGCTCGGTGCGCGTGACGCCGTCCGCGACGTCGAACGACGCGAAGTGCAGGCGGTCCTGGGCGGCCGTCACGATGCCCGACTGGTGGCCGCCGAAGAACGGGTACGACGCCGAGGCCCCGGACGACCCGCCGGCGTGCGCCTGCACGGCGCGGTCGGTGCCGATCCCGACCCCGAGGCCCAGGACGCCGGCCCCGACGCCCGTGCCGACGAGCCCCAGCAGACCGCGGCGCGAGAGGCCGCCTCCGTCCGTCACCGTCAGGCGACCAGTGCCGAGGTCAGCTTGCTGAGCGGCTCGCTGAGGGCGTTGACGGCGTCCGACAACTTCTTCTTGTCGGCGTCGGTCAGGTCGGTGTACGACGGGTAACCCGCGTCGAGGCTGCCGTAGCCGGCGAGCAGCGTCTCGACCGTCGTCAGCTGCGCGTCGATCGAGGTCGCCAGCTCGGGGTCCTTCTGGTCGACGACGGCGCGCACGCCGTCGAACGCCACCCGGGCACCCTCGAGGTTGCCCTGGAAATCGTAGAGGTCGGTGTGCGACCAGATCTCCTCCTCGCCGGTGATCTTGCCGGTGGCCACCTCGTCCATCAGGCCGACCGCACCGTTGGCGATCGTGTCGATGCCGACCGTGAAGTCGCTCGCCGTGACCTCGTCGTAGAGGTCCTTCGTGTCGCTCGTCAGCAGGTCGGCGTAGTGCGTGCGTTCGTCGGCCGTCAGGGGGACGTACGCCGCGCCTCCGTTCTCTGACGCCGCGGGCTGCCAGAGGTCCTTCTCGATGCGGTGCCAGCCGGTCCACTCGGTGCCGGGCTCGACGTCGGCCTCGCGGAAGTCGATCTTCGGGTCGAGGTCGCCGAAGGACTCGGCCACGGGCTCGATGCGTTCGTAGTGTGCCCGTGCAGAGGGGTAGAGCGACCGTGCCTTCTCGTCGTCGCCGGCGGTGTACGCGGCGAGGAACTCGTCGGTGGCCGTGACGAGCTGCCCGGTCTGGTCCTTGACGTATCCGACGTAGGCCGTCGCCGCGGCGTCGATCTGCTGCTTCTCGCTGCCCGTGGCCTCGACGGCCGTGCCCGAGTCGGTCACCGTGAAGGAGGCGCGCACGCCTTCTCCGACGAGCCCCGGGACGCAGGCGGTGTAGTACTCGCCGGCCGGCACCGAGACCGTCATCGAGCCCGACGTGCCGGGGCCGATGTTCTCCTTCTCGCTGATGATGCGGAGGCCGTCCTCGGCGAGCAGTTCGAACTCGCTGTTGTCGCTGCCGGAGTTCGTCATGGTGAACGTCACGGGGCCGCTCGGCACCGAGGTCGTCGACAGCGAGCAGGAGTCGTCGGAGCCGTCGACGGTCACCGCGGTGGCCGACGAGGAGCCGGCGGGGGAGTTCGCGACGCACCCGGTCAGGGCCAGTGCGAGCGCGGCGACGCCCGAGGCGACGGCGAGGGGGCGGAGGGGGCTGGCGATCATCGGGATGCTCCTGCGGTGCGGGGGGACGGGGTGGTCGGGGCGGCGGAGGTGCCGCGGGTCGTGGACGGGTCGGACGTGCTCGGGGCGCCGGGGCGCCGGCGTCGGGTCGCACGCACGAAGAAGGGGACGACGACGGCCAGGTAGGCGAGCCAGGCGATCACCTGCAGCCAGCTGGGCGTCGGCGTGAAGTTGACGAGCCCTTGGAGCAGGGTGCCGTACCAGCTGGTCGGCGGCACGGCCGCGCTCACGTCGAAGGCCAGGGAGGCGCGGCCCGGCAGCACGGACGCCTCCTGCAGGTCGCCCACCCCGTAGGCGAGGACGCCCGCCGCGACGACGACGAGGAAGTAGCCGGTCACCCGGAAGAACCGGGCGACGTCGAGGCGGACCACACCGCGGTAGATCGCCACCTGGATCGCGACCGCCGTGAGGATGCCGAGCAGGGCGCCCACGAGGGGTGTCGCGCCGCCGCCGGTCGACTGCACGGTGGCCCAGACGAAGAGTGCGGTCTCGATGCCCTCGCGCCCGACCGAGAGGAAGGCCAGGGCGACGATCGCCCCGGCACCGCCGACCAGCGCCCGGTCGAGGCCCGACTCGAGCTCGCCGCGCAGCCCACGCGCGGTCCGGGCCATCCAGAAGACCATCCAGGTGACGAAGCCCACGGCCACGATCGAGAGTCCGCCGCCGATGATCTCCTGGGCCTGGAAGGTGAGCCCGTAGGTGCCGAAGGTCAGCACGGCGCCGAGTCCGAGGGAGAGGGCGACCGCGGCGCCGACGCCCAGCCAGAGGCGGGGGAGGACGTCACGTCGGCCGACCTTGACCACGTAGGCGATGAGGATGCCGACCACGAGAGCGGCCTCGAGGCCCTCCCGGAGTCCGATGAGGTAGTTGGCGAGCACGGGGACGGCTTTCTCGGAGGGGAGTGGAGCTCGTCGTCGAGCAGGGGCGGGAGTGGGCTCACGGTGCACTGCGCCGAACGGTGCCGAGACGGGACCGAACGGGCCGGTATGGTTAGGCTAACCTCACTAAGGGCACCCTGAGCCAGACCGACAGTAGTGCGGCGCGGCATATCCTGTCCAGTGATGAACTCCTCCGCCTCGCCGACGCCCGCGTCGCCCTTGACCGCCGGTGACCCGCGGCTCGAGCGCGTGCTCTTCGTCCACGCCCACCCCGACGACGAGACCATCACCACGGGTGGCACGATCGCCGCGCTGGTCGAGGCCGGTGCCGCCGTCACCGTGGTGACCTGCACCCGGGGTGAACTGGGCGAGGTCATCCCCGACGACCTCGCCGCCCTGCGAGACGACCAGGCCGCCCTCGCCGTCCACCGCGAGGGCGAGATCGCCGCCGCCGTGCACGACCTCGGCGTCGACGACCATCGGTTCCTCGGTTCGCCCGGAGCCCGCACGCCCGGCCTCCCCGAACGGGCCTACCGCGACAGCGGCATGGTCTGGCGGTCCGACGGCGTGGCCGGGCCGACGCCGGACCTGCACCCCGCCGCCTTCTGCGCCGCCGAGTTCGGCGAGGTCGTCAGCGACCTGTCGGCCGTCGTGCAGTCCGTGCGCCCGACCGCCGTCATCAGCTACGACGAGGACGGCGGCTACCACCACCCCGACCACGTCCGGGCCAACCGGGTCGCCGTGCGCGCCGCGCGCCTCGTCGGCGTGCCGTACTTCGCGATCGTGGCCGGCGCCGAGTCGGCCGAGGGCGCCGAGGCCGAGGCCCTCGCCACCGACGACACCGTGCTGACGATGGACGCACGGCACGTCGCACCCCGCAAGCTCGCGGCGCTGCGGGACCACCGCAGCCAGGTCGAGGTGGTCGACCTCCCGGGCGGCCGGGCCGGCATCCGCTTCCCCCACGGGGCCGTCGAGCCCGTGACGGTCCGTGAGTCGTTCCGCTTCGTGCCCGAGCCGACGGACGACCGGGGCGCCTCCGAGATGGCGCAGATGACGACGGGCGGTCGCGTCGCCGCGCTCGTGCTGGCGCTCGCCGCCGGGGCCGTGTTCGGCACCATCGGCACCGTGATGCACCAGTCGACGATCACCGTCGCCGGTTCGCCGGTGTGGTCCGGGCTCGTCCTCGCGCTGCTGATGAGCCTCACGCTCCTCGCCGGTCTCCGCTCGGTCTTCGGTTCGCGGGCCATGGCCGGCGCCGCCGCCGTCGGACTGCTCGGGGCACTCGTGGTCCTGTGGCAGGCGAGTCCGGGCGGATCGATCCTCGTGCCCGACAACACGCCCGCCCTGGTCTGGCTCGGCGGCGTGTTCCTCATCTGCCTCGTCGTGCTCGGGTGGCCGCGGTTGCGAGGCCCCGTCGCCGGGGGCCCGACGTCGCCCGGCGACTCGACCCGCGCCTCCTCGGTCGAGGCACAGCCGGCAGACGATAGGCTGGACGCCCTGCCCGACGCGAAGGGAACCCCCCAGACGTGACGTACGTGATCGCACTTCCCTGTGTCGATGTCAAAGACCGTGCCTGCATCGACGAGTGCCCCGTCGACTGCATCTACGAGGGCGAACGCTCGCTCTACATCCACCCCGACGAATGCGTCGACTGCGGTGCCTGCGAGCCGGTGTGCCCCGTCGAGGCCATCTACTACGAAGACGACCTGCCCGACAAGTGGGCCGAGTACTACAAGGCCAACGTCGAGTTCTTCGACGAGATCGGTTCGCCCGGTGGCGCGGCCAAGGTCGGCGTCATCGCCAAGGACCACCCCGTCATCTCGGCGCTGCCCCCTCAGGGCGCCGGCGCCTAGGTCGGCCTCCGTGGCGCTCGACCTGCCCGAGTTCCCCTGGGACGCCCTGGTGCCGTACGCGGCGACCGCCCGGCGTCACCCCGGTGGCATCGTCGACCTCAGCGTCGGCTCGCCCGTCGACCCGACCCCCGACGTCGTCCGCGAGGCCCTCGCGATCGCGACCGACGCGCACTCGTACCCGCAGGTCGCCGGCACCCCGGCCCTGCGGTCGGCCATCGCCGAGTGGTACGAGCGGCGCCGCGGAGTGACCGGCCTCGGTGACGCCCACGTGCTGCCGACCATCGGCTCGAAAGAACTCATCGCCGGCATGGCGCTCTGGCTCGGCATCGGTGCGGGCGACACGGTGGTCTACCCGACCATCGCCTACCCGACCTACGCGCTCGGTGCGGCTCTCGTCGGCGCGACGGCCCTCGCCTCCGACGACCCGGCCGAGTGGCCCGCCTCGACGAAGCTGGTCTGGCTGAACAGCCCGGGCAACCCCGACGGAGCCGTCCTCGGCGTCGAGGCCCTGCGCGCCGCCGTCGCCCGTGCGCGCGAACTCGGGGCCGTGATCGCGGGCGACGAGTGCTACGCCGAACTCGGCTGGACGGGCGAATGGGCCAATCACCCCACGCCCTGCATCCTCGACCCCCGCGTCGTGGGTGACGACCTCCGTGGCGTCGTCTCGGTGTACTCGCTCAGCAAGCAGTCCAATCTCGCCGGGTACCGCGCGGGCTTCGTCGCGGGCTGCGACCACGTCCTCGGGCAGCTGCTCGCCGTGCGCAAGCACGCCGGCCTCATGCCGCCGGCCCCGGTGCAACAAGCCATGGTGGTCGCGCTGGCCGACGAGGCCCACGTGGTCGAGCAGAAGGCGCGGTACGCGGCCCGCCGGGCGCGCCTCCTTCCCGCTCTCGAAGGGGCAGGGTTCCGCATCGACCGCAGCGAGGCCGGGCTCTACCTCTGGGCCACGCGGGACGAGGACGCCTGGGTCACGGTCTCCTGGCTGGCCGAGCGCGGTGTGCTCGTCGCCCCTGGGTCGTTCTACGGGCCGGCCGGCGATCGTCACGTCCGCGTGGCGCTCACGACGACCGACGAGCGCATCGACGCCGCCGTGGGGCGCCTCGGCAGCTGACCGCTAGGCTGACCGGGTGACTGACACTGCCAACGACGCCCAGAAGGCCACGCTGCAGTTCCCGGGGGGAACAGCCGAGTTCCCGATCGTCGCGAGCACCGAAGGTGCCTCGTCGATCGACATCTCGACGTTCACCAAGCAGACCGGTTACACGACCCTCGACACGGGATTCGTGAACACCTCCAATGCCCGAAGCACGATCACCTACATCGACGGTGATCAGGGCATCCTGCGCTACCGGGGCTACCCGATCGAACAAGTCGCCGAGAACTCGACCTACCTCGAGACGGCCTGGCTGTTGATCTACGGCGAACTGCCCACCCCCGACCAGCTCGCCGACTTCGACGCGCGCATCCGGCGGCACACGCTGCTGCACGAAGACCTGCGTCGCTTCTTCGACGCCCTGCCGCACAACGCCCACCCCATGTCGGTGCTGTCGAGCGCGGTCGGTGCCCTGTCGACGTTCTACGAAGACAGCATGAGCGTGCACGACCCCGAGCAGGTCGAGCTGCAGACCGTGCGACTGCTGGCCAAGCTGCCGGTCATCGCGGCCTACGCGCACAAGAAGAGCCTCGGCCAGGCGTTCCTCTACCCTGACAACTCGCTCAGCTTCGTCGACAACTTCCTTAAGCTGAACTTCGGCACGATGGCCGAGCCGTACGAGGTGAACCCCGTCCTGTCGAAGGCGCTCGAGCGCCTGCTCATCCTCCACGAGGACCACGAACAGAACGCGTCGACCTCGACCGTGCGTCTCGTCGGCTCGACGCAGGCCAACATGTTCTCGTCGATCTCGGCCGGCATCAGCGCCCTCTACGGGCCGCTGCACGGCGGGGCCAATGAGGCCGTCCTCAAGATGCTCGCCGAGATCCGCGACAGCGGCCAGGGCGTCGAACGCTTCGTCGAGCGGGTCAAGAACAAAGAGGCCGGCGTCAAGCTGATGGGCTTCGGGCACCGCGTCTACAAGAACTACGACCCGCGCGCCAAGCTGGTCAAAGAGAGCGCCACCGAGGTGCTCGAGTCGCTCGGCGTGAAGGACGACCTGCTCGACATCGCGATGGAGCTCGAGGGCATCGCCCTGGCCGACGACTACTTCGTCGAGCGCAAGCTCTACCCGAACGTCGACTTCTACACGGGCGTCATCTACAAGGCGATGGGGTTCCCGCCGCGCATGTTCACCGTGCTCTTCGCGATCGGGCGCCTGCCCGGCTGGATCGCCCACTGGCGCGAGATGAACACCGACCCGACGACCAAGATCGGGCGCCCCCAGCAGTTGTACCTGGGCGCGACCGAGCGCGACTGGCCGCAGCGCTGACCCGTCGGGGCGATCGGCTGCCACACCGGTAGATGGGCACCATGCCAGGCGATGACCCGGCGTGGTGCCCATCTTCCGGCGTTGCGGGGGCGTGGTGCTGCTGCCCCGCCCGGCTACGCGTGCAGCTGCGAGTTCAGCGTGATGCCGTGGCCCTTGCGGGGCAGCACCTCGACGGCGCCGGTCAGCGAGTTGCGGCGGAAGAGCAGCCCGGGCTGGCCCGAGAGCTCGACCGCCTTGACGGTCTGCGGCGAGCCGTCGTTGGTGGGGGTGCCGCCCACGACGACGACCTTGGTGCCCGCCGTCACGTAGAGACCGGCCTCGACGACGGTGTCGTCGCCGATCGCGATGCCGATGCCGGCGTTGGCGCCGAGCAGGGCACGGGCACCGATGGTGACCCGCTGGGTGCCGCCGCCCGACAGCGTGCCCATGATCGAGGCGCCACCACCGATGTCGGACCCGTCACCCACGACGACGCCCTGCGAGATGCGGCCCTCGACCATGGACGACCCGAGGGTGCCGGCGTTGAAGTTCACGAAGCCCTCGTGCATCACCGTGGTGCCCGGGGCCAGGTGCGCACCGAGCCGCACCCGCGAGGCGTCGGCGATGCGGACTCGGTCGGGTGAGACGTAGTCGAGCATGCGCGGGAACTTGTCGATGCCGGTCGCGACGATGCCCGCACGCTGCAGCGTCGGACGCAGTCGCGCGAAGTCGTCGGGGTGGACCGGCCCGGCGTTGGTCCAGGTGACGATCGGCAGGTGCGCGAACACGCCGTCGAGGTTGATCGTGTTGGGCTTCACCAGCAGGTGGCTGAGCAGGTGCAGGCGGAGGTACGAGTCGGGGGTGGACGCAGGAGGCGCGCTCAGGTCGATCTCGACGGTCACCGGGACGAGGTCCACCGCGCGGCGCTCGTCGGGCCCGGCGGCGTCGGCCAGCTCGCCCGGGACGATCTCGGGGTCGCGGTCGGCCGGCAGGGTGCCGAGCCGGGGGGAGGGGAACCAGGTGTCGAGCGTGGTGCCGTCGTGCGAGACGGTCGCGAGGCCGTACCCGTAGGCGCGGGTCGGGGCGGTGGCGGTGGCGTCGGAAGTCATGGACCCGAGCGTATCGGCAGCCGCCGACGACCCGGTTGGAGGCGACCCGTGCCTTCGGCCCGTAAACTCGCCCGCATGGCACCGATCGACCTCTCCGTCTCGCCCGTCGACGTCACGAGGCAGCTCTGCGACATCCGGTCGGAGTCGGGCGACGAACGCCTCGTCGCCGACGAGATCTGGGCCACGCTCGACGGTTGCGACCACCTCGAGTTGTTCCGCGACGGCGACGCGATCGTCGCCCGGACCCGGCTCGGCCGGGCCTCGCGGGTCGTCATCGCCGGTCACATCGATACGGTGCCGATCAACGACAACGTGCCCACGCGCTACGAGACCGAGGACGGGGTCGACTACCTCTGGGGTCGCGGCACCGTCGACATGAAGGCCGGCTGTGCCGTCCACCTCAGGCTCGCGGTCGAGTTGACCGAGCCCGGCGTCGACGTCACCTGGGTCTGGTACGACCACGAAGAGGTCTCCGACGCCCTGAACGGCCTGGGCCGCCTCGCGCGCGTCCGACCCGACCTGTTGGCCGGCGACTTCGCCGTCCTGGGAGAACCGAGCAACAGCGGGGTCGAAGGGGGCTGCAACGGCAACCTGCGCGCCGAGATCCGCACCTTCGGCGCCCGCTCGCACAGCGCCCGCTCGTGGGTCGGCGACAATGCCATCCACAAGGCCGCGCCGATCCTCGACGTGCTGGCGGCCTACGAGGCGCGCGAGGTCGAGGTCGACGGGCTCGTCTACCGCGAGGGCCTCAACGCCGTCGGCATCACGGGTGGCGTGGCCGGCAACGTCATCCCCGACGAGTGCATGGTGCACGTCAACTACCGCTTCGCACCGAGCCGCAGCGCCGACGAGGCCGTCGCCCACGTGCGCGAACTCTTCGAGGGCTTCGACGTCACGATCGTCGACCTCGCCCCCGGTGCCCGGCCCGGCCTGGACGCCCCGCTGGCGCAGCAGTTCCTGCGCGCCGTCGGCGGCGAGGCCAAGCCCAAGTACGGCTGGACGGACGTCGCGCGCTTCTCCGCCCTCGGCGTGCCCGCCGTCAACTACGGTCCCGGCGACCCGATGCTGGCCCACCACGACGACGAGCGCGTGCCCGTGCAGCAGATCCTCGACAACGAGCGCGGACTGCGGGCGTGGCTGACGAACTGACCATAGACGAGGCGAGCCGCGCCTCCTCGTCCCCGCTCCCGCGTCACGCCCCCCGACGACCGATCTCGCCGTCGAGGAGTCTCGTGCTGCGCTACCGCCTCACGCCGTGGTGGGCGCGCGTGCTCGTGGTGTTCGTGCTGTCACGCGTCGTCAGCACGGTCGCCCTGCTCACCTTCGCCGGCGCCCAGCAGGCCAACGCGTGGACCCTCGCGAGCCCCGACTACGGCAGCTTCGCCACCATCTGGGACGGTCACTGGTACTACATCATCGCCGTGGTGGGGTACCCGAGCGACCTGCCGATCACGGGCGACGGGCACGTGGGCGAGAACGCCTGGGCGTTCATGCCGGTCTACCCGTTCGTCGTCCGTGGGCTGATGGCCCTGACCGGCCTGCCCTTCGCGACGCTCGCGGTCGTCGTGTCGGTCGCCTGCGCCGCGGGGACGGCTCTGCTGTTCTACCGCCTCATGCGGCACTCGCTGTCCGAGTCGACCTCGTTGTTCGCGGTCGTCCTGTTCTGCGTGGCGCCCCTGTCGCCGCTGCTGCAGGTGGCCTACGCCGAGTCGATGTTCCTGCTGCTGCTCTGCGCGAGCCTGCTCCTGCTGGTGCGGCGACAGTACCTGGCGATGCTGCCGGTCGTGCTGGTCATGTCGTTCACGCGGCCAGGGGCTCTTCCGCTCGCCCTCGCGATCGGACTGCACGGGCTGTTGCGGTGGTGGCGGCGGCACGACGACCCCTTCCCGGTGCGCGAGCGGGTCCGTGTGGCGGCGGTCGCCGCGACCACGGCCGTGTTCGGCATCGCCTGGCTCGTCGTCGCCGGAGCGGTGACCGGCGTGCCGGGTGCCTACACCGAGACCGAGCTCGCCTGGCGGGCGCCGTACATCGGCTACGGGCCGCTGGTGCCGTTCACCCCCTGGGTCGACGGGGCGAACTGGTGGTTTCCGGGTGGTTCCGGCATCGCCTTGCTCGTCCTGTCGGTCCTCGCCTTCACGGCCCTGATGCTGTCGCCGTGGGCGCGCAGGACGAGTGTCGACCTGAGGCTCTGGGGTGTCGCCTACGCGCTCTACCTGCTGGCCGTGTTCTTCCCGCAGTCCAGCACCTTCCGGCTGTTGATGCCGCTCTTCCCGTTGCTGGGCGTGCTCGCGGTGCCACGGTCGAAGGTCTACCGAGTGCTGCTCGTCGCCGTGTTCGTGGCCGCCCAGTGGGTGTGGCTCTACTACTGCTGGTGGGTGAACGGGTACGACTGGACGCCGCCGTGATCGGTGGTCGAACGGCGTCGTTTAGGTCGGAGGCTGGAAATCACGGATAATGGGTCCAGCATCTTGCGAAAGGGGACTATCTGATGGCAGCCATGAAGCCGAGGACCGGCGACGGGCCTATGGAAGCCGTTAAGGAGGGCCGTCTCATCATCGTGCGTGTTCCGCTCGAGGGTGGGGGACGCCTCGTGGTGTCGGTCAACGACGACGAAGCCAAAGAGCTGCACGACGCCCTCGCCGGCGTCGTGAGCGCCTAGTCGGCCACCTCCTTAATAGCCCCGGACGCCCCGCCCGTCGCACCTGCGACGCGCGGGGCGTTCGTGCGCGTGCCCCCGTCCGCTGCCAGCCCACTGCGCTCGCGTGCGTCGCCGGGCGCGAGCGTCTCAGCGCTTGACGAGCGAGAGCAGGCCGTCGCCCGCGGTCGAGAGCGAACTGATCACGGCCGGTGAGGTCGACACCTCGGTCAGCAAGGTGCGGAAGCCCGTGGTCGTTGCGTCGCGGACGGCGGGATTGGCCACCCTGCCGTGCCAGAGCGCGTGCGCGACGAGGACGAGTCCGCCGGGACGGGCGAGTCGCAGGCCGTGCTCGACGTACTCGATGACCGAACCGGGGTCGGCGTCGACGAAGACGATGTCGTACGAGTTCTCGTTCATGCGAGGCAGCACGTCGGCTGCGCGGCCTGCGATCAGGCGGAACCGGCTGGCCGGGACCCCCGCCTGCAGGTAGGCGTCGCGGGCGGCCTGCTGGTGCTCGATCTCACGGTCGATGGTCGTCAGGACGGCACCGGGGGCGCCCGAGAGCAGCCAGAGCCCGCTCACGCCCAGGCCCGTACCGACCTCGATGATCGACGAGGCGTTCGAGGCGGCGGCGACGACAGCGAGCTGGGCACCGACCGCCGGTGAGACGGCTTCGACGCCGACCTCGAGCGAATGCTGTCGAGCCTCGGCGATCGCGTCGCTCTCGGTGACGAGTTCTTCCGCGAACTTCCAACTTGACTCTATCTGCGACACACCCACTCCTCGAAAGGCCAACTCTAGGGGGTTCCCCGAGTCGTCACCGGTTAGTCTGCATGCGTGTCCATGTTCGGTCTGACGTTCGACAAGCTGCTCATCATCGGTGTGCTCGCGGTCTTCCTGCTCGGTCCCGAACGGCTGCCCGGTTACGCCTCGAAGCTCGCCCAGCTCGTCCGGACGGTGCGGGACATGGCCAACGGCGCGAAGACCCGCATGCGCGACGAGATGGGCCCCGAGTTCGACGACGTCGAGTGGCAGAAGCTCGACCCGCGCCAGTACGATCCGCGTCGCATCATCCGCGACGCGCTGCTGGACGGCACGGACGCCGCTCCCAAGCCTTCGGCGCCGAGCATGGCGACGGCCGGTGCCGCAGCCGCGGCGGTGTCCGCAGGGTTGCCCGGGGGCCGCTCCTCCGCTCAGGCCGTGCCCTTGGCGACGGGCGAGGTGCCGCCCTACGACTCCGAGGCGACCTGACGCTCTTGCCGCGCCGCGCCTCCTGATCCGGCGGCCGGTCGCCCCTCCGGCCTCGTGCACGGTTGCCCCGGCGACGGGTCAGACGCCTCCGTGCACCGCCGCCACGCGGGAAGCCTCGGCGCGGAGCGCGTCGACGACCCGCCGGACGGAGGGGCGCTCCGCCCGGTCGCGCCGCATCACGGCCGACACCCAGCGCACTGCCCGGATGCTCTCGAGGGGCACGAGCACCATGTCGTCACGGGCGTCCTTGGCCGTGAAGCGCGGCAGCACGGCGATGCCGAGGCCGGCTCCGACGAGCGACTCGGTCACCTTGGTGTCGCTGAAGCGTTGGGCGACACGGACGGGGCTGCCGGTCACCCGCTCGATCTCGCGGTAGACCCACTCGAACGGGAAGTCGTGCGGCACGCCGATCCAGTTCTCTCCCTCGAGGTCGCCGGGCGCGAGCGAGGCGCGACCGGCCAGTCGGTGGTCGGCGGGCAGGGCGATGTCGAGGGGTTCGGTCAGCAGCGGGACGGTGACGAGTCCACGGCCGGGCCAGGGCTTGTCGTCGGACGAGTGCGCGACGACGACGTCGTGGTCGGCGGCCAGTTCGGGGAACTCACGGATCGACGGGTCGTGGTCGCTCGCGACGACCACCAGGCCCGGGGTCTCGGCCACCGTGCGCAGCAGGCCCGGCAGCAACATCTGCCCGCCCGTGGGAAAGGTGGCCAGCGTGACCTCGCCCTGCGGGGTCGCGACGAAGTCGTCCCAGACCGCCTGGGCGCGTTCGAGTGCCACGGCGACGTCGGTGGCCGTCTGGGCCAGCACGCGTCCGGAGCCGGTGAGCACGATGCCGCGTCCCACCCGCTCGGTCAGGGCGACCCCTGCTTCGCGCTCGAGCACCTTGAGCTGCTGCGAGACGGCGCTCGGGGTGCGGTGGGTGGCCCGGGCGACGGCGGCCACGCTGCCTCGTTCGGCGAGTTCGCGGAGGAGTTCGAGGCGCTTGACATCCATGTAGCAAAACTACTCTGTTTCGGTAGAAACGTGAGATTGATCTACCGCTTCCCGAGGCGCATCATTGAAGCGTCCCCGGAGCGCGTCGTAGCGCTCCCGAGCTCCGGTCGACCTGGTCCCGGGCTCGGTGGCGAATCCATCCCACCACGCAGAACCGCGCGCCGAACCGCGCCAGAAAGAGTCCCCCATGCTCACCGGAATCATCGTCCTCATCATCGCCGCAGTCGTCGGAATCGCCGGCTCGCTCGTCTCGGTCGCCCGCGACGGCTTCCGCGCCATCCCGACCAAGACCTACAACCGCTGGTCGTAGTCGACTTCGCGGTGACAGGCTCGTCTCCCTCCTGAGCGTGCCGTCACCGCGTGTGCCGCCCCTGTGCTGGGGTGCGGCACGAGCACGTCGCCGCCCCCGGGCGAGACGCTGTGACGAAAGGGCACCTCGCCACGCGAGGTGCCCTTTCTGCGGTTCCGGGAGTCGGGCCGGAGGTCAGCTGACGCTGAGTCCGAGCTTGCGGCCCGCCAGACCGCGTGCCCGCACGGCCAGTCGGCCCGCCAAGTCGTCGATGGCCGCGGCCGCGGGATCGTCGGGAGCGGCGAGCACGACCGGGACGCCGTCGTCACCGCCCTGCCGCAGGCCCAGGCTCAGCGGCACGCTGGCGAGCAACGGCACCTCGGCCTCTTGCCCGGTCGACAGTCGGCGTGCCGTCTCGGCGCCACCGCCCGACCCGAAGAGCTCGAGCACGCTGCCGTCGGACTGCGGCAGGCCCGCCATGTTCTCGACCACCCCGAGCAACCGCTGACCCGTCTGGCGCGCCACGAGCCCGCTGCGCTCGGCGACGTCGGCGGCGGCCGGTTGGGGCGTCGTGACGACCAGCACCTCGGCGTGCGGCAGCAACTGCCCCACCGAGATGGCGACGTCGCCCGTGCCGGGAGGCAGGTCGAGCAGCAGGACGTCGAGGTCGCCGAAGTACACGTCGGTGAGGAACTGCTGGATCGTGCGGTGCAGCATCGGACCCCGCCAGGCGACCGCCGTCGAGGCGTCGTCGACGAACATGCCGATCGAGATGACCTTCACGCCGTGGGCCACGGGGGGCAGGATCATGTCGTCGACGCGGGTCGGCTTGACGGACGCGCCGTCGGGGCCGACGAGGCCCAGCAACCCGGGGATGCTGAAGCCGTAGACGTCGGCGTCGACGATGCCGACCGCCAGGCCGCGGGCCGCGAGGGCGACGGCGAGGTTCGCGGTGACGGTGGACTTGCCGACACCGCCCTTGCCGCTCGTGACGGCGTACACCCGGGTCAGCGTGTCGGGCCCGAACTGCATGCCCCGCGCCGCCCGGCCCGCCCGGAGCTTCTCGGTGAGGGCGTGTCGTTCGTCCTTGGTCATGACGGTCACGTCGACGGTGACGGCGGTGACGCCGGCCACCGAGGCGGTGGCCTCGCGGACGTCGCGTTCGATCGTGTCGGCGGCGGGACAGCCCACGATCGTGAGCTTCACGGCCACCGTCGCCGCGCCTCCTGCGTCGACGGCGACCTCGCCGATCATGTCGAGCTCGGTGACGGGCTTGCGGATCTCGGGGTCGAGCACGCGACCGAGCGCACGGCGCACGTCGTCCGGCGTCGGCACCGGCGGCCGCGGTGCCGGCGCCGGCTCAGCCACGGTGCCCGTCGCGCCGGGCCTCGCGTCGCGAGGGGGACGAGGAGGCGCGGGTCGCCTCGACCCCGGAGGGCTCGTCGTCGTCGCGGCGGTCGAGCTCGTCGAGCAGCGAGCGCAGCTCGGCCCGGATGAAGTCCTTGCTCGCCATGTCGCGGATCGCGATGCGGAGGGCGACGACCTCGCGGGCCAGGTACTCGGTGTCGGCCAGGTTGCGCTCGGCGCGCTGGCGGTCCTGTTCGAACTGCACACGGTCGCGGTCGTCCTGACGGTTCTGCGCGAGCAGGATCAGGGGAGCGGCGTACGACGCCTGCAGCGAGAGGATCAGCGTCAGGGCCGTGAATCCGATGGCGGCGCTGTCGAACCGGATGTCGACGGGAGCGACCGTGTTGTAGATCATCCAGACGACGCAGAACAGGGTGAGGGCGATCAGGAAGTAGGGCGTGCCCATGCCGCGGGCGATGGACTCGGTGGCCCGGCCGAAACGGTCGCTGCTGACCCGCTTCCGCCCGGGCAGGACCCTGGTGCGCAGACCCTTCGGAGCGTCGAGGCGGACGTCGTTGCGGTTATCGCGGGCCATCGTCGCTCCTCGTGCTCTGACCGATCGCCGGGCGACGGGCGCGACCACGCGGTCGGCTCGCGGTCAGGGGTTGGTCGGGGTCTTGACTGCGCCAGTCGTCGGGCAGCACGTGGTCGAGCACGTCGTCGATGGTGACGACGCCGACCAGGCGGTGGGCCGAATCGACGACGGGCACCGAGACGAGGTTGTAGGTCGCCATGACACGCGTGACCTCGAGGGCCGTCGCGTCGACGCGGACCGGCTCGGTGGTCTGGTCGAGGATCGTGCCCAGGCGCTCGTTCGGCGGGTAGCGGAGCATCCGCTGGAAGTGCACCATGCCGAGGAACCGGCCGGTGGGCGGCTCGTAGGGTGGCAGGACCACGCAGACGGCCGCGCCGAGCGCGGGGGCCAGCTCGTGGCGACGGATGAGGGCCAGGCCCTCGGCGACGGTCGCGTCGGCCGAGACGATGACGGGCTCGGTCGTCATGAGGCCGCCGGCGGTGTCGGAGTCGTAGCTGAGCAGCATGCGCACGTCGTCGGCCTCGTCGGGCTCCATCAACGTGAGGAGTTGCTCGGTGCGCTCGTCGGGCAGCTGGGCGATGAGGTCGGCCGCGTCGTCGGGCTGCATCTGGTCGAGGACGCTCGCCGCGCGGTGGTCGTCGAGGCCCGTGAAGATCTCGACCTGCTCGGCCTCGGGCAGCTCTTCGAGCACGTCGGCGAGACGGTCGTCGGACAGTTCACCGGCGACCTCGAGCCGCCGTTCGGGCGTGAGGTCGAGCAGGGTGTTCGCCAGGTCGGCGGGCACGAGGTCGGAGTACGCGGCGATGAGGTGCTCGGCGCTCTGCGCCTCGCCCGGGCCAGCCTCTTCGACCACGTCGTCCCACGCAGCGAACGCCGTGGGCGGTTTGACGAACGGGGACGGCGACGTCTTGGGCTTGCGCAGGAAGAGCTGGCCGACCTCCCAGTCGCCCTCGCTCACCTCGTCGATCGCCACGTCCTCGATCGTGGCGTGGCCCCCACCGTGCCGGAACGACACCCGACGACCGAGCAGGTCGGCGATGACCCGGGTCTCGCCGCCCCGCTGTTCGAAGCGGCGGAGGGTGATGACGCCGTTCGTGATGATCTGGCCCGAGCCGATGCTCGTGACGCGGCCGATGCCGACGAAGACCCGGCGCTTGCCGGGCACCTCGACGACGAGCCCCACCACGCGGGGCGCCCCGGTGCGGCGGTAGACCACCAGCACGTCGCGCACCTTGCCGACCTTGTCGCCCGCAGGGTCGAAGACGGAGCAACCGGCCAGGCGGGCGACGAAGACTCTGGTTGCACTCACGCGTCCAATTTAGTCGCTCGCACCGACGCCGCCGACGGGGGCTCGGCAGGGGCACCGTGTTTAATGCAGGGATGACGAACCCGGGCCCCGTGGGGCGACGCCCGCCGATGGTTCCCACCCTGCCGCGGGGTGACGTGCTCGGCACCTACGACACGTATCCCGAGGCCCAGCGCGTGGTCGACCGGTTGTCGCAGGCCGAGTTCCCGATCAAGCAGCTGGCGATCATCGGCAACGACCTCAAGACCGTCGAACGCGTCACCGGTCGGCTGAGCTACGGGCGTGCCGCGCTGGCGGGGGCCGTGACCGGACTCTGGCTCGGCGTCTTCTTCGGGCTCGTCATGCTCGTCTTCGCGACCGAGACCGCCACCGCCGCCACCGTCGGGGCGGCCGCCCTGCTCGGTGCGGGCTTCGGCATGCTCTACGGCATCGTCAGCTTCGCGGTCACGCGTCGTCGCCGCGACTTCACCTCGACGCACCAGGTGCTCGCCTCGAACTACCAGATCGTGGTCGACCCCGTGGTCTCCGGTCGGGCGCACGAGATCCTCGCCCGTCCCGAGACCCCGCGCCGCTGACGTACCCTGGTGTCGACATGGCACCCCGCGACCCCTCCACGACGGCCACCCGGGCCGAGCGCTTCGCGCGTGGTTGGCTGACCGCCGGCGCCTCGACCCTGGTCGCGGCCTTCTCCCACGTGGCGGGCGGCGGCATGCAACCCGGCGTGCTCGGCGTGGTCCTCGCCCTGGCCGTGGCCGTGCCGGTCTCGATCGCCCTGGCAGGCGTGCATCTCTCGACCGTGCGGCTGGCCGTCGCGGTCGCGCTCAGCCAGATCGCGTTCCACCTGCTCTTCTCGCTCGGTGCCGAGGGCGTCGGCGGAGCCTCCGCCACGGGCGGCCACCACGCGGCGCTCGTGATCTCGACGGCCACCGACGGGTCGGTGTCCGGCACGGTCGCGGGTGCCATGGTCATGGGCGGCCCCACCATGTGGCTGGCCCACGCCCTCGCGGCCGTGGTCACGATCGTCGCCTTGCGGCGGGGCGAGGGCGCCGCGTGGGCCATCGTCCGACTGGCCGTCCGCGGTCTGACCGTCGCGCGCCTCCTGACGGCCGGACACCGACCCGAGGTGCCCGTCGTCCGACGCCCCTCGACCCCGACCGGCGTCCGTCCGCGTCCGCCCGGACGACGACACCTCACGGCCCGGCCCCGCCGCGGTCCGCCCTGCCCTGCCTGACCCCTCACGCCGTCGACTCCGTCGTCGGTGAACCCGTCGTGCGCGCCCCGCGCCGTCGGGCCCCATCGTCATGCACCGCAGACCGATCGCCCTCGCGATCGAGAGGACCAGATCCATGAACCGCACCACCGTCCCCGCATCCGTCACGACCCGCCGTCCCCGGTCGTCCGTCGTCGTCGCCCGGTCGGCCGCCGCCCTCGGCGCGGCCGCCCTGCTCGCGCTGGCCGCGCCCCTCGCGGCCTCGGCCCACGTCCACGTCGAGCCCGGCCAGGCCGAGGCCGGCTCGTACGAGACGCTGACCTTCAAGGTGCCGAACGAGTCCGCGACCGCCGGCACCGTCGGGCTGGTCGTCGACCTGCCCACCGACACCCCGTTCACCTCGGTGTCCTACGAGCCCCTGCCGGGGTGGACCACCGAGGTCACCACCAGCACGCTGCCCGAGCCTGTCGAGCTCGACGGCGCGACGATCACCGAGGCGCCGACCCAGGTGACCTGGACGGCCCAGGGCGGCACGCAGATCGCCCCGGGACAGTTCCAGCAGTTCGTCATCTCGGCCGGTGCGGTGCCCGACACCGGGTCGATCGCCCTGCCGGCCCACCAGCGCTACTCGGACGGCACGGTCGTCGACTGGGCCGACGCGACGCCGGCCTCGGGAGAAGAGCCCGAGCACCCCGCACCGACCCTCTACGTCAACGACGCCCCGCCGGCGGACGAGCACGCCGGACACGAGACGGACGACGACACGACGACCGCGGGTCTGAGCACCTCCGGCGACTCCGCGTCGGGTTCCGGTGACGCAGCGGTCGGACCGCTCGCGATCGGCCTCGGCATCGGCGGACTCGCCCTCGGTGCGCTGGCACTCGTCGTCTCGGTCGTGGCGCTGACCCGTCGGCCCCGGGCGACGGCGTCCGGTGCCTCGACGAGCGGTCGGGTGGACGCGTGACGGCCGCGCGCCTGCGGGCACCGCGCCTCCTCGGCGTCCTCGCGATCGCCGGCCTCGGCGTCGCGACCGGCACCCTCGCCCTCGCCCTCGTGCCGGCGGGCCCGGCCGCTGCGCACGACTACGTCGTGAGCAGCACGCCCGCCGCCGGCTCGACCGTCGACTCGTCCCCGTCGACCGTGTCGATCACGTTCAACGACGTGATCCTCGACCTCTCGGGGACGGGCAGCTCGAACGTGCTCGAGGTGACCGACGCCGCGGGCATGCACTACGAGGACGGCTGCTCGACCACCTCGGGGCCCACCCTCACGACCGGCGTCGCGCTCGGTGCGCCCGGGGCCTACACGATGACCTACCAGGCGGTCTCGGCCGACGGTCACACCGTGTCGGACGCCGTCCCGTTCACCTACGCACCCGCCGCGGGCACGGCCGAGGGGGTCGGCTCGCCGACCCGTCCGAGCTGCGGCAGTGCAGGAGGCGCGGGTGGGGCATCCGGCGCGCCCACCGGTGACGAGACCGACGCGGCCTCGCCCTCGGCGTCGCCCGAGCCCGAGATGACGACCCTGGCGACCCCGGGTGACGACACCGTGGCGACGCCGTCGGCCACGTCCGGGTCGGGCTCGGTCAACGCCGGTCTCGTCATCGGCATCGCGGTCGCGATCGTCGTGCTGGCCGCCGCCGGTGTGGTCGTGGCGATCGTCACCGGTCGGCGGAGGGACGGGACGCCCGCCGAGGCCGATGCCGACGACCCGTCGGTGCCGGACGGCGACGAGTCGTCCGACGGGCGATGACCGTGCCTCGCTGACCGGCGCGTGGACGGACGAAGGGCCCCGGGTGCGATGCACCCGGGGCCCTTCGGCGTCGGACCTCAGTCGCGCGAGATCCACGCCTCGACGTCGGCGACCGTTCGGGGGATGCCGACCGACAGGTTCTCGGCGCCGTCGGCCGTCACGAGGATGTCGTCCTCGATGCGGACGCCGATGCCGCGGAACTCTTCGGGGACGGTGAGGTCGTCGGGCTGGAAGTACAGGCCGGGCTCGATCGTGAACACCATGCCGGGCTCGAGGACGCCGTCGAGGTAGAGGTCGCGGCGGGCGGCGGCGCAGTCGTGCACGTCGATGCCGAGGTGGTGGCTCGTGCCGTGCACCATGTAGCGGCGGTGGTACTGGTGGTCGGGCTTCAGCGACTCGTCGGCGGAGACCGGCAGGAAGCCCCATTCGGCCGTGCGTTCGGCGATGACCTTCATGGCCGTCGCGTGGATCTCGCGGAACGCGATGCCCGGGCGCACGATCGCGAACGCCGCGTCGGCCGCCTCGAGCACGGCCTCGTAGACCAGGCGCTGCACGTCGGTGAACCGGCCCGAGACGGGCAGCGTGCGGGTGATGTCGGCCGTGTAGAGGCTGTCGAGCTCGATGCCGGCGTCGATCAGGATGAGGTCGCCGTCGCGCACGACACCGTCGTTGCGGGTCCAGTGCAGGACGCAGGCGTGGTCGCCCGACGCGGCGATCGTGTCGTAGCCGACCGTGTTGCCGTCGGCGCGGGCGCGGCGGTTGAAGGTGCCCTCGACGAGGCGTTCGCCGCGCGGATGCGCGACGATGTCGTCGAAGTCGGCGATCACGTCGGTGAATCCCTTTCCCGTCACCGTCACCGCCTGGCGCATCTGGGCGACCTCGTACGCGTCCTTGACGAGCCGGAGCTCGCTCAGGTCACGGGCGAGATCGGCGGAGGTCGCCCGCCCGGGGGCGCCGTCGCCGTCGGGTGTCACCTCGCCCGCAGCCGCCGAGGCGGGGGACTGCTCGGCTGCGGCCTCGACGACGGCGTCGAGACGACGGGTCAGGTCGGGGTCGGCTTCGCGGACGACGAGGGTCTCGGCGTCGACCGTGCCGACCACGGCCTCGAAGTCGGCCAGGTCGCGCGTGGCCAGACCCAGGTCGGCGGCGACCTGTGTCAACGAGGGGCGGGGGCCGATCCAGAACTCGCCGATCTCGGGGTTGGCGTAGAACTCGTCCGAGTCGCGGCCGGCGCTCGCACGCAGGTACAGGGTGGCGTCGTGCCCGTCGGCCGTGGGCTCGAGCACGAGCACCGAACCGGGCACGGTGTCCGAACCCCAGCCCGTCAGGTGCGAGAACGCCGAGTGTGCACGGAAGGGGTAGTCGCAGTCGTTCGAGCGGACCTTGGCGGAGCCGGCCGGCACGACCAGGCGGGTGCCCGGGTGCAGCACGGACAGCCGCGCGCGGCGGTCGGCGGCGAAGGGCGCCTGCTCTCGCGGCTCGGGCAGGACGTCGGGGCGGTCGGCCCACTGCGACGAGATGTAGTCCTTGAACGTGTCCGACCCGGGGGTGGTGGAGCGGTTGGTGGTCGCGCGCGGCGCCTTCTGATCTGCCATGCCCACCATTGTCCCGCCAAACGGGCCGGACGCCCAGTCGGCGGGGTCAGGCTCCCGTGCGACTGAGCTGCGCGACGACCGGACGATGGTCGCTGCCGGCGTCGTCGAGCTCGGTCACGACCCGGAACCCGGTCGGCAGCCACTGCTCGGTCGCCATGACGTGGTCGATCGGGGCGCCGAGGAGGGGAAGGACGTCGGTCGGCCAGGTGCCCACCCCGGCGTTGGCGGTCGCCTCGGCGGTGTCACGGCAGGCGCCTAGGGCTCCACCGTCGGAGCCGAGCCCGGCCATGTGGTCCAGCGTGGCGTTGAAGTCGCCTGCCATGATCACGTCACCCGACCGGCAGACGTCGGCGAGGTAGCCGAGGCCGGCACGCCACTGCCCCATGTCGTCGGGCGTCGGCGAGACGGGGTGCGCGGCGACGATGGTAGGCCCCTCGCCCGACACGGGCGTCGCGACGACCGTCGGGAGCACGGGCGTCGTGCGCGCGTCGGTGGTGCCGTCGTCGCCGACCGCGACCTGGTATTCGCCGAGCGCGGCGCTGATCAGCAGGGTCGTCGAGCGACCGCTCGCGATCTGGTCGTACGCCACCGTGTGCACCCACATGGGTTTGCCGGCGGCACCCATGGCCTCGGCGACGGCGACGCCGACCTCCTGCCGCGTCTCGGGGAGGGCGATCACGTCGGCGCCGACCTCGGTGGCGAGGGCGACCACGGCGTCGGCCCCGGTCGCCGCGCCGAGCGTGTTCCACGACAGGACGGTGACGTCGGTGGGCGTCTTCTCGACGAAGTCGGTGCGGCCGAGGCCTCGAGCCGTCACCACGCCGGCCGAGAGGACGCCGAACACGAGCAGCAGCACGGCCGCACTCGCCGTCAACGACCGGATCGGTCGGGCGATCAGGCCGAGCACGAGCAACAGCACCGTCAGGACGATCGCCACGGCCGCGGCGATCAGGCGGAACGACACCACCTGAGCGACCGGGAAGACGCGCTGCAGCCCGACGGCTTGGGGCCAGAGGGCGGCCACCAGCACGGCGGCGACGGCGAGGACGAAGACGAGGGCGACGAGACGACGGATCATGGCCCCTGGAGCCTAGGGGAACCCCCGACCGCAGGTCGGGCGCCGCACGGACGGCTCGGAAGCGCGCCGCCTACGATGGGGGGATGCCCACGCGCCTGGTCGACCTGCACACTCACTCGAGCGTGTCGGACGGCACCGAGGCGCCCGCGGCGTTGATCGCGTCGGCCGTGCGGGCGGGGCTCGACACCGTCGCCCTGACCGACCACGACAGCACCGCCGGGTGGTCCGAGGCCTCGGCCGCCGTCGCCGGGACGGGACTCACCCTCGTCCCCGGCATGGAGCTCAGCACCCGGCTCGGCTTGAACAGCGTGCACATGCTCGGCTACCTCTTCGACCCCGCGCACCCGGGTCTGGTCGCCGAGACGGCACGCCTCCGCGACAGCCGTCTGCACCGCGCCGAGCGCATCGTCGAGCGCATCGCCGCCGACTACGACCTCACCTGGGGCGACGTCCTCGCCCAGGCCAGTTCGGGGGCGACGCTGGGCCGGCCTCACATCGCCGACGCCCTCGTCGCGAAGGGCTACGCACCCGACCGCAGTGCCGCCTTCGCGGGGATCCTGCACTGGCGGTCCGGGTACTACGAACCCCACGAGGCACCCAGCCCCCTGATCGGCGTCCGCCTGATCCGCGAGGCCGGGGGAGTCCCCGTCATCGCCCACCCCGCGACCCGGGGGCGCGAGCCCAACGTCTCGAGCGAGGGCTTCGAGGCCCTGGTCGACGCCGGCCTGCTCGGCGTCGAGATCGACCACCGCGAGAACACCACGGCGGGCAAAGCGCGACTGCTCGAGCTCGCCCGGCGGTACGACCTCATCGTGACCGGCTCGAGCGACTACCACGGCGACGGCAAGCCCAACCGTCTGGGCGAGAACGCCACGGCTCCCGAGCAACTCGACCGGATCGTCGACGCGGCGACCGGGTGGGTGCCCGTCCGGGGCTGAGTCGACCCGCGCCTCCTCGTCCGGGACGGTGACGTGCCGGATGCACGAGACCCCCTCGCCGCGGACGGTCGAGGGGGTCTCGTGCTGGGTCGGTCGTCAGCCTTGGGGCTGTGACGACGAGTCGCCGGCGGGACGACGGCGACGGTTGCGGCTGCGCTTGCGCGGGGCCTCACCCGAGCCCTCACCGGCCGGAGCGGTCGCGTCGGACGCCTGTGCGGCGCCGCGGCCCGTGGCCGAGGGCTCACCCGAGGTGCGCACGGGAGCGTCGCCGCGACCGCGTCCACGGCCCCTGTCCCGGTCGCCCTGGGGGCCGCCGGTGCGCTCGCGCGAGCCGGCCGAACCCGCCTTGACCGCCGACAGGGAGGTCGCGCGCAGACGCCCCTTGGTGCCAGCGGGGATGTCGAGGTCGGCGAAGAGGTGCGGGCTCGACGAGTAGGTCTCGACCGGTTCGGGCTGACCCATGTCGAGCGCCCGGTTGATCAGGGCCCATTTGTGCAGGTCGTCCCAGTCGACGAACGTGACGGCGATGCCGGTCTTGCCCGCACGGCCGGTGCGGCCGGCGCGGTGCAGGTACGTGTCGTGGTCGTCGGGCACGGTGTGGTTGATCACGTGCGTGACGTCGTTCACGTCGATGCCGCGGGCCGCGACGTCGGTCGCGATCAGGATGTCCTTCTTGCCCGCCTTGAAGGCGGCCATGGCGCGCTCGCGTTGCTCTTGGTTGAGGTCGCCGTGGACGGCGGCCGCGTTGAAGCCGCGATCGTTCAGCTCTTCGACGAGCTTGGCGGCCGCGCGCTTGGTGCGGGTGAAGACGACGGTCTTGCCACGGCCCTCGGCCTGGAGGATGCGCGCGATCACCTCGTCCTTGTCGAGCGAGTGGGCGCGGTAGACCACGTGCTTGATGTTCGCCTGCGTGAGGCCCTCGTCGGGGTCGGTCGCGCGGATGTGGATGGGCTTCGACATGAAGCGGCGGGCCAGCGCCACGATGGGGCCGGGCATCGTCGCCGAGAACAACATGGTGTGACGCGTGGCCGGGACCTGCTGGAAGATCTTCTCGATGTCGCTGAGGAAGCCCAGGTCGAGCATCTTGTCGGCCTCGTCGAGCACGACCTCTTGCACCTCTTTGAGGTTCAGGAGGCGCTGGCCGGCCAGGTCGAGGAGGCGACCGGGGGTGCCCACGACGATCTGCGCGCCGGCCTTGAGCTGCTCGACCTGGCCCTCGTAGGCCTTGCCGCCGTAGATGCTGACGATCTTGGTGGCACGGTTCGAGGTGGCGACCTCGAGGTCGTCGGCCACCTGGACGCAGAGTTCGCGGGTGGGGACGACGACGAGCACCTTGACGCCGGGAGTCGGGTCGAGGCCGATCCGCTGGATGATCGGGAGGCCGAAGCCGAAGGTCTTGCCGGTACCCGTCTTGGCCTGGCCGATGATGTCTTGGCCGGCGAGGGCGAGGGGGATGGTCTGGGTCTGGATGGGGAAAGGTTCGAGGATCCCCTTCGACGCCAGAGCGTCGACCATGTCGGGGTCGATCGCGAGGTCAGTGAATGTCAAAGTGTTGCCCTGTCTCATATAGGGGGATGCGAGGAGTTTAGCCCGTCGCGACGGGCGGCCTCTCGGACCCCGTAAGATGTCGGCGTGGTGTCCTGGCCCGGTCGAGGTGCGAAACGCGGCGTCCCGTCCCTGCAGTGGCCGCGGCCCGCGGCGAAGCCGACCCCCGCGGCGCGTGTCGAGCTCGACCAGTTCACCCCCGACCTGTTGGTCTTCCTGGGGCACGCGGCCTACCTCGAGCTCGCTCTGTTCGAGACGCTCGGGCGCTCGTCGGCGTTCGCCCCCGACGTCCGCGCTAAAGAGACCACCGGTCGCATCGCCGAGTCGACGTTGGCACGACACCGTGGCCTGGTGGCCGAGATCGAACGATCGGGGCACGACGCCACCGAGTCGATGGAGCCCCACATCGCCGCGATCGACGAGTTCCGGGCCCGGACCGAAGGCACGGACTGGTACGAGGCGATCCTCGCGAACTACGTCGCGGCCGGCCTGCTCAACGACGTGTTCGTCCGGTTGGCGGCCGGGCTGCAGGCCGACCACCACAAGCGCATCGTGGCGGTTCTCAAGGCGCACGACGACGCACCGCTCGTCGTGCAAGAGCTCTCGGCGGCCATCGAGGCCGACCCGCGCCTCGCGTCGCGACTGGCCCTGTGGGGGCGCAGGCTGGTGGGCGACACCCTGTTGGTCGCGCGTGCTGCCGTCTCGGCGTCGCACGTGTCGGCGGACGACGAGCGTCTCGAGCCGGTCTTCACCGAACTCATCGCCGCGCACACCCGCCGCATGGACGCCCTGGGCCTGACCGCCTGAACCGATTCCGAGGCTTGGCTGATTCCAGAGGATCGCCTACGGGCAGATCCGTCAGGGGTCGCCGACCGACCTCTCAGCAGAGGCGTTCGACCGGACGTGCCGTGTCAGGAGGCGGAGCGGACCAGACGGGCGAAGTGCTCACTGTCGCGTGCCCGGCGACGGACGGCTGCGACGCGGCAGACGAGGACGGCGACGACGGCCGGGAGGACGAGCCCCACGACCCAGATCCAGCCGCCGTCGGCCGGCCACCCCGCCCAGGTGAGCGCCTCCCACACGATCGCGGCCACGACGGCACCGGAGGCCGGCGCGAGCAGCGCTCCGCGGGTGTCCGCATCGGGCAGCGCGTAGTGGAAGACGAATCCGAGGACGGCGCCGCCCAGGACGACGAAGAGGAGTTCCACGGCTAGCTGACGAAGCCGACTTTGCGGCTCTCTTCGCTGCCGACCTCGACGTAGGCGAGCGACGCGGTGGGGACCAGGTAGGTCTTGCCCTTGGAGTCGGCGAGGGTGACGTACGACTTGCCGCCGTCGAGCGCGTCGCCGACGACCTTCTCGACCTCGTCGGCGGTCTGCGCCGTCTCGAAGCTGATCTCACGGGGGCTGTTGGTGATGCCGATGCGAATGTCCACGTGGTCACGATAACCGACCTCGCCGCCCCGGCTCTGCACGTTCACTGTCGGCGCACAGGAGGTCGCCTCCCGGGCCGTCGCCCACCCGTCGGGCCGGCCTCGATGTCGGTGCGAGCCGGTAGCGTCGGGACATGGCCCCGACCGTCTCCCCGCCCCTCCCGGGTCCGACGCGAGCCGTGGCGCCGACGGCTCTCGACGACTCCCAGCGAGCAGTGCTCGACCTCCCTCACGGGCGGTCGGCGGCCGTCCTGGGGGCCCCGGGCTCGGGCAAGACCCGCACGCTCGTCGAGTTCGTGGTGGACCGGGTCGAGGTGCGCGGGTGGGGGCCGACGGCCGTGATGGCACTCGCGCCGACGCGGTCGACGGCCACGACGCTGCGCGACGTGATCGCGTCGAGGCTCACCGTCCCCACTCCGGGCCCCCTGGCCCGCACCGTCTCGTCGCTCGCGTTCGACGTGGTCGGCCATGCGGCACGACTCGTCGGCCTCCCCGCACCGACCCTGCTGACCGGCGGCGATCAGGACAGCATCGTCCGAGCCCTCCTCGAAGGGCACGAACTCGACGGCACGGGCCCGTCCTGGCCCGACGGGCTCGGTCCGACCGTCCGTCGGCTCCGCGGGTTCCGGACGGAATTGCGCGAGGTCCTCATGCGGTCGACCGAGCACCGCATCGGGTCCGAGGGGCTCCGACGCGCCGCCGAGCTGGCCGGCCGGCCCGAATGGGCGGCGGTGGCCGACTTCCGCGACGAGTACCTGGGCGTGCTCGACGCGGCCCGGGGACGGCACCTCGACTCGGCCGACCTCGTCGACTACGCCGTCGCCGCCCTCGACCGGGGCGAGACCTCCCCGGCCGTCGACGGGCTGCGGGTCGTCCTCGTCGACGACGCGCAAGAAGCGACCGAGTCGACGGTGGCGCTGCTGCGGGCACTGACCCGGCGGGGCGTCGCCGTGGTCGCGTTCGGCGACCCCGACCTGTCGACCAGCGCCTTCCGGGGCGGCACGCCCGACGTGCTCGGTCGTCTCGGCCCCCGGCTCGGCCTGCCCGACGTCGAGACGCTCTACCTCTCGACGGCGCACCGCCACCAGCCGCCTCTGCGGGATCTCGTCCAGCGCGTCACCTCCCGGATCGGGACGGCCGGGGCCGGTCGGCAGCACGGCGCCGTGGCCGCGCCGGTGGCCGAGCCCTCCGAGGTCGGCGACCGGCCCGACTCGCCGGTGCCCCCGATCGTCACCGTCCGGGCCGACAGCCCGACCCACGAAGTGGCGTCGGTGGCCCGGCTCCTGCGCGAGCACCACCTGGTCCGCGGGGTGCCGTGGTCACGCATGATGGTCGTCGTCCGCAGCGGCGGGCAGGTGGCGGGCGTCGCGCGGGGGCTCCAGCTCGCCGAGGTGCCGACCCGCACCTCCGTCGCCGGACGTGCCGTGCGCGACGAGCACGCGGCACGTCACCTGTTGCTCGCCGCTTCCGTGGCCGTCGGACGGGACGAGCTCACCGTCGACCTCGCGACCGAGTTGCTGCTGGGTCCTCTCGCAGGCTTCGATCCGCTCTCGCTGCGCCGCCTGAGGCTGGCCCTGCGCGCCGACGAACTCGGGGCGGGCGGCATCCGCTCGGCCGACGACCTCCTCGTCGAAGCCCTCGAGGGGGCCGGCCGGTTCGTCACGATCGACTCGAGGTTCGCCGCCCGCGCCGGGCGTTTCTCGACCAGTCTCGACGCGGCTCGTCGCGCAGCCGCGACCGGTGCGAGCATCGAGGAAGTGCTCTGGGGTCTGTGGGAGCGCAGCGGACTCGCGGCCGAGTGGTCGGCGCAGAGCGACGGTCACGGCATCGTCGCCGCCGAGGCCGACCGTCACCTCGACGGCGTCGTCGCACTGTTCACGGCCGCCAAGCGCTTCGTCGAACGCACCCCCGAGGCGCCGGCCGGGGCCTTCCTCGACTCGTTGCTCGGGGCCGAGGTACCCGAAGACACGCTCTCGCCGCAGGCGACGGCCGAGACGGTGCTGGTCTGTTCTCCGTCGAACGCCGTGGGAGTCGAGGTCGACGTGGTCGTCGCAGCGCGGCTGCAGGACGGCGTGTGGCCGAACCTCCGCATCCGCGGCGGGTTGCTCGCGCCGGACGAACTCGTCGCCCTGGCCGAGCGCGGGCTGCTCCGCGGCGGTCCGTCCGAGAACCCCGACGACGAGCCGGCCGCCCCCTCCGACGCGCGGGCCGTGGTGCTGTCCGACGAGTTGCGCATGTTCGCCCTCGCGGTGTCACGCGCCACCCGGCAGGTCGTGCTCTCGTGCACCTCGAACGACGACGAGGGCCCCTCCCCGTTCTTCCGGCTGCTGCCGGACGGCTGCCCGGAAGCCCCCGCCGGGCACCCCCTGTCGCTGCGCGGGCTCGTGGGGCACCTCCGGCACGTGCTCGTCTCGTCGCCTCACGGCCCACGGGCCGACGACGCGGTCGAGGCATTGGCCCGACTCGCCGGCGAGGGCGTGGCCGGGGCGTCGCCGGACGACTGGTACGGCCTGCTCGACCCGACCACCGTCGAACCGCTCATCGACCTCGACGACCCCGAGGCCCACGTGCCCGTGTCGCCGTCGCAACTCGGGTCGTTCGAAGAATGCCCCCTGCACTGGTTCGTCGACCGGTTCGGCGGCTCCCCTCCCAACGCGGCGATGGGTCTCGGCACGGTGCTGCACGACGTCATGGAGCACGCCGACGGCACGGACGCCGATTCGCTCTGGCGGGCGGTCGAGGGGCGCTGGCCCGAGCTCGAGTTCGAGTCGGCGTGGATCGCCGAGTCCGAGAAACGCCGGGCTCGCGACATGACCGAGAGCCTCTCTGCCTACCTGCGGGACTTCGAGGCGTCGGGTGGCAGTCTGCTCGGAGCCGAGTCGACCTTCACCCTCGACATCGGGCCGGCTCGTCTGCGGGGGTCGATCGACCGGGTCGAGCGGACCGCCGAGGGCGCCGCCGTCATCGTCGACCTCAAGACGGGGCGGTCGGCCCCGACGTCGTCCCAGGCCGTGGCCGAGCACCCGCAGCTGGGCAGCTACCAGGTCGCCCTCGCCGACGGTGCGGTCGAGGCCGTGCCCGAGGGCACGCCCCCCGGTGGGGCCAAACTCGTCATCGTGTCGTCGGGCGTCCGGGGCAAGCTCTACCGAGAGCCGGCCCAGGGGGCATTCGACGACGACCGACTCGCGGCCTTCCGGGCACGGGTCGTCGACGCGGCCGAGCACATGGCGGGCCGGGTGTTCGTCGCCCGCCTCGACGACCACTGCGAGGGCCGCCACGGCGGATCGTGCCGCATCCACGTGGTGGGCGAGGTGAGCGGCTCGTGACGGCCGTGGGCCGGGCCCCCGGCACGGCTGATGCGGCGGGTGCGGGTGACGGGAGCGGCGTGGGCGCCGCGACCCGCGCCTCCTCGTCCCTGCTCGGAGCGGCCGAGATCGCCGAGGCACTCGGGCTGCCCACCCCGACCCCCGAGCAACAGGCCGTCATCGAGGCCCCGCTCGAGCCCGCCCTCGTCGTGGCGGGCGCCGGCAGCGGCAAGACCGAGACCATGGCCAACCGCGTGGTGTGGCTGCTCGCCAACCGCCTCGTCGGCGTCTCGCAGGTGCTCGGCCTGACCTTCACCCGCAAGGCCGCCGGCGAGCTCGGTGAGCGCATCGAGCGGCGCATCGCCCAGCTCGGGGCGGTCGGACTGCTCGGCGACGAGGTGGATCCGTTCGACGTGCCCACCGTCTCGACCTACAACGCGTTCGCCAACGCGATCTTCCGTGACAACGCGCTGCGGGTGGGGCGCGAGAGCGAGTCCCAGGTGCTCGGCGACGCGTCGGCCTGGCAGCTGGCGCGCTCACTCGTCGTGGCCAGCCACGACGAGCGCCTCGCCGGGCTCGGCCGCAGCGTCGACGGCATCACCGAGGCCGTCCTCCGCCTGAGCCACGCCCTGAGCGAGAACGTCACCGAGCCCGAGCCCGTTGCGCGCCTGGCCGACCGGTTCCTCGACCTCGCGAGTCTGCCGTCGACGAAGGGCAGCGCCTACAAGTCCGTCGTCGACGCCGTCGGCGCGGTGTCGGCCCTCCCGCCGCTGCTCGACCTCGCCGCGGCCTTCGCCGACGAGAAGGCCCGTCGCGGCCTCGTCGAGTACTCCGACCAGGTGTCCCTGGCCCTCGAGGTCTGCGACACGGCGCCGAGCGTCGTGGCCGAACTGCGCGACCGCTACCGCGTCGTGCTCCTCGACGAATACCAGGACACCAGCGTCGTGCAGACCACCTTGCTGTCCCGCCTCTTCGAGGGCACCGGGGTCATGGCGGTCGGCGACCCCCACCAGTCGATCTACGGGTTCCGGGGTGCCAGCGCCGCGAACCTCGGACGGTTCCCGGAGGACTTCGGAGCCCGTCCCGACGCCGTCTTCAGCCTCTCGACCAGTTGGCGCAACGCGTCGCGCGTTCTCGACGCCGCCAACACCGTCGTGGCCGAGCTCGCGCGGTCCGCCGGTGCGGTCGTCGGCGAGCTGAACCCCCGGCCGGGTGCACCAGAGGGTCGCGTCGAACTGCTCTTCGACCAGACGTTGCCCGGTGAGGCCGACCAGGTCGCGGCGTGGCTCCAGCAAGAGTTGGCCGTCCCGACGGTCGTCGACGGCGAACCGGCCCGCCGGACGGCGGCGTTGCTCTTCCGGTCGAAGAAGACCATGCCCGTCTTCGTCGAGGCACTGGCCGCGCGCGGGGTCGAGTACCACGTGCTCGGTGTCGGCGGTCTCCTGCAACGTCCCGAGGTCGTCGACCTCGTGTCCTGCCTCCGGGTGCTGCACGACCCGTCGGCCGGTTCCGAGGCGATCCGCCTGATGGCCGGGGCCCGATGGCGGATCGGCGTGCGAGACATCGCGCGGTTGCGCGACGTCGCCTCGTGGCTCTTCTCGCACGACCACGCCCAACAGCGCCTCGACGACGACGTCGCCGCCGGGTTCCGGGCGTCGGTCGCCGCTGGCGAGCACGGGTCCGTCGTCGACGCCCTGGACTTCGTGGCCACGGCACCCGTGACCCATCGTCAACTCGCCGAGTTCAGCGACGAGGGCCTCGTGCGCCTGCGGCGGTTGGGCTCGCAGCTCGCGTTCCTCCGGGGCCGCACCGGGCTCGACCTCGTCGACCTCGTCACGCTGGTCGAGCACGAGATGCTGCTCGACGTCGAGGTGGCGGCGGCCACCGGGGTGCCCTCGGGCGGTGCCTGGTTGCAGGCCTTCGAGGACGAACTGGCCGGGTACGTCGCGACCGACGAGAACGCCGGGCTCGGGGGCTTCCTGTCGTGGCTGGCGGCAGCCGAGCGTCGTGACGACATGGGGCCGAGATCCGAGCAAGCCGAGCGGGGTACCGTCCAACTGCTGACCATCCATGGGTCCAAGGGGCTCGAATGGGACGTCGTGGCCGTGCCCCGCTTGGTCGAGGGCGAATTGCCCGGCACGTCCCGCGAGGGTGTGGGGTGGCTCGGTTTCGGCGAACTGCCGTACGAGTTCCGTGGCGACGCCGCCGAGCTGCCCGTGCTCGGCTGGCGGGGCGTCGCCGACCAGAAAGAGTTCGACCAGTCGCTGAAGGCGTTCAAGGACGAGCTCGTCGTCCGGCACCAGGCCGAAGAGCGGCGGCTGGCCTACGTCGCGCTCACCCGTGCCCGTGACGCCCTGCTCGTGAGCGGTTCCTTCTGGACGAGCGCCGTGCGCCCTCGCCCGGCGAGCCGGTTCGTCGTCGAGCTGGCCGAGAGAGCACTCGTGCCGATCGAAGACCTGCCCGAGCGGCCCGACGACGACGAGAACCCCCTGGCTGCGGCATCCCGCGAGCTCAGCTGGCCGCTCGACCCCCTGGGTCAGCGCCGCGCGGTCGTCGAGGACGCCGCGTCACGCGTCACCGCGGCCCTGGACCGGCGCTCACGTGACGAGCCCGCCGACGAGGAGCGACCAGGGCCCCGATCGAGATGGTCGTCCGACATCGAGCTGCTGCTGCTCGAGCGCGATGCCGCGCGAGCAGGCGCCGGGGCGGTTCCCCTGCCCCAGCGCATCCCCGCCTCTCGGTTCAAGGACTACGTCGACGATCCCGCCGCGGTCGCAGCCGCCCTCCGTCGTCCCCTGCCCGAACGGCCTTACCGGGCCACCCGCCTCGGCACGCTGTTCCACGAGTGGGTGGAAGAGCGCTTCCGGCCGACGGGTCGTGCCGAGACCCTCGACGCTTGGGGTGACGAGAGCGATCTGGACGACGAACGGGTCGGCTCGTCCGGGTCCGGGCCGATCGACCCCGACGACGCGAGGCGGTTCGAACAGCTGGTCGCGACCTTCGAGCGCTCGCCCTGGGCGTCCCTCGAACCGACCGACGTCGAGCTCGAGATCCACCTCCCCCTCGGCAGTCGCACCATCATCTGCAAGATCGATGCCGTGTTCGAACGAGACGGTCGGTTAGAGGTCGTCGACTGGAAGACCGGCAAGGCACCCACCGACGACGCCGATCTCGAGCTCAAGCAGCTGCAACTGGCGCTCTACCGCGAGGCCTACGCCCGGTTCACCGGCACCCCGGCCGAGAAGATCGACGCGGTGTTCTACTTCGTGGCCGACGACGTGGTGCTGCGGCCCCGACACGTGGCCGACCGCGGTGAACTGGTCGAGCTCTGGCAGCGGGTCGAGGCGGCGTCTCAGACGTGACGGCGCTCGGTCGCCTCGAGCAGGTCCTCGACGCCGTCGACATCGAGGGCGGCGGTCGAGCCCGAGCCGATGCCGGCCCGCCGATCTCCGGGCAACGAGTCGACGAGCTTTGTCATCATCTCGACGGCGTCGTCGACGACCGACGTGTTCTTGGTGCCGGTGCCGTGCAGCAGCCACTTCGCCAGGTCGAGTTCGCGGTAGAGGGTCGCCCGGTGCCGCAGCTGGTGGTCGCTCGTGCCGCGGGCGATGTTGTAGGCCTCGAACGCCGCGTCGACCGCCGTCGGGCTGGGGGCGCCGAGCAACCAGGCCAGGTCGCGGGCGGGGTCGCCGACCTGCAGCTCGTGCCAGCCGAGCACGCCGCTGACGGTGTCGCCGAGGACGAGCACCGAACCGGCGTCGAGGGAGCCGTTGACGACCGTCGGCTGGAATTGCCACAGCACGGAGTCCTGGATGGCGGCCTCCCACCGCTCGAGCAGTGCGGCCGGCAGCAGGCGCGTCGAAGCCGCGCGGTCGACGAGTGCCGCCGACGACCTCATCGCCTCGAACGGGGTGTGACTGGTCAGGCCGGCGTCGGTCACGAAGCTCGTCGGCAGCGAGTGGATCGCCGCCACCGCACGACCCAGGGCCGTGGGTAGGTCGCTCGTCGCGGTCAGTCGAGAGATCGACAGGTGCTCGCCGGGGACGACGTCGTAGACGATGCCGCGCGTGCGACCGATGGGCGCCTGGCCGCGGTAGGCGGGCACGTCGAACGAGAGCCGTCCGCGAACGCCGGCGCTCAGCGCGCGCAGGGCGACGAGATCGGCCGACTGCTCGGCCTCGGCTCGTTGCGACCGGGGGACACGGACGATGCAGTGCTCTCCGGCACGGCCGTCGACGAGTGCGGAGTCGAAGTCGCCACCCGTCTCGCTGCCGTGGCGTGACGCGCGCGTGACGTCCAGGTCCGCGACGGCGGCCGTGGCCAGCGCGGCTAGAGTGAGATGAGATCTGGCCATGCCCTCAGGGTAGGCCGCCGCACGCGATGCCCTGCCGTGCGCCACGCTGTCAACTCGCGATGATTGGTCGTCCGATGTCCTCGCCACTCACGTCCCGGCTCCCGTTGTCCCGCCACCAGGTCGACCGTGACTACCTCACCCGCGAGCGCGCCGGCGTCGTCGACGAACTGCTCGCCTCCGCGGCCACCCGTGTGCTGCCGGTCTGGCGGGGACGCACCCTCATGGCGTCGCCGGATTCCCTGGCTCTGCTGCCGGCCTCGTCGGTCCCGCCGGCCGACGACTACGTCTACCTCGGCGTCTCGAAAGACCCTTCGGCCGCCGAACCCGTGGGCACGCCCGTCCTGGCGGCACTCCTCGACGACGAACGCGCGAAGTCGATCGCGGCCGACGACTCGGCCTGGGGCAGTCCGCGAGTGTCGGGCACGGCGTTGAGCGCGCGCGACGCCGGCCTGGCCGTCGAGGCCGTCGCCGTGGCGAACTGGCACGACTCCCACCGGTTCTCGCCGCGGACCGGTCGGCGTCTGGTCACCCACAAGGCGGGCTGGGTGCGCCGCGACCCGGACGACGGCCACGAGATCTTCCCCCGGACCGACCCCGCGATCATCGTCGGCGTGACCGATGCCGACGACCGCCTCCTGCTCGGGTCGAACGCCCTGTGGGAGCAGAACCGTTACTCGTTGCTGGCGGGTTTCGTCGAGCCCGGCGAATCGCTCGAACACGCCGTGCAGCGTGAGATCTTCGAGGAGTCCGGCATCAACGTCGTGTCGCCCCGCTACCTGGGCTCGCAGCCCTGGCCGTTCCCGGCGAGCCTCATGCTCGGTTTCCGGGCCGAGGTCGACACCGATGATCCCGGCACGCTCACCCCCGACGGGGCCGAGATCCTCGACCTGCGCTGGTTCAGCCGGGACGAGCTGGTCGCGGGCCTCGGTGAGATCGTCCTGCCGGGGCGCACGTCCATCGCCCGTGCGATCATCGAGGACTGGTTCGGCGGCGAGATCGACCAGTGAGCGAGGCCGCCGACCTGATCGCGGGGCTCGACGAGCAGCAGCGCCGGGCGGCGTCCAAGCTGCTCGGTCCCGTGTGCCTGCTCGCGGGTGCCGGGACGGGCAAGACCCGCGCCATCACGCACCGCATCGCCTACGGGGTCGCCACGGGTGTCTACGCGCCGAACCGCGTGATGGCGCTGACCTTCACCTCACGGGCGGCCGCCGAACTGCGTGGTCGGTTGCGTCACCTGGGTGCCGGGGGAGTCTCGGCTCGCACCTTCCACGCCTCGGCGCTGTCCCAGCTGTCCTATTTCTGGCCGCAGACGATGGGCGGTCAGATGCCGCGCCTCCTCGACAGCAAGGCCAAGGCGCTCGCCCACGCCGCCGAGTCGTTGCGTCTCAAGATCGACACGGCGGCCTTGCGAGACCTCGCGGCCGAGATCGAGTGGCGCAAGGTCTCGCGGCTCACCCTCGAGGACTACGCGAAGGCCTTGCCGGGCAGGTCGCTGCCGCCCTCGATCAGCGTCGAGAAGGCCGTCGACCTGCACCGGGCCTACGAGGCCGTCAAGGACGAACGGCGCCAGCTCGACTTCGAGGACGTCCTGCTCGCGACGGTCGGCATGCTCGAACTCGAGCCGCGCGTGGCCCAGCAGGTGCACGAGCAGTACCGCTTCTTCGTCGTGGACGAGTACCAGGACGTCTCGCCGCTGCAGCAAGACCTGCTCGACCTCTGGCTCGGCGGTCGGAACGACCTCTGCGTCGTCGGCGACGCCAGCCAGACCATCTACTCGTTCGCGGGCGCGTCGTCGGACTACCTGCTCGGGTTCGGCGCGCGCTACGACGACGCCACGGTCGTCCGTCTCGAGCAGAACTACCGATCGTCGCGGCAGATCGTCGACACGGCCAACCAGCTCATGCGGGGTCGGCCGGGCGCATTGCACCTCCACCCGGCCGTCGAGACGACGGGGCCCGTGCCACCCGTGACCGAGTACGCCAGCGATTCGGCCGAGGCCCGGGGCGTCGCCGAGACGATCGCCGACGAGATCCGCTCGGGCGTCGCCCCGGAAGAGATCGCCGTCCTGTACCGGGTCAACGTCCAGGCCGCGGCGATCGAGCGCGCACTCGCCGACGTCGGCGTGTCGACCCGCATCCACGGTGCGACGCGGTTCTTCGAGCTGCGCGAGGTGAAAGAGGCCCTGATGATGATGAAGGGCGCGGCGGTCAGCATCGTGGGCGAGCCGCTCTTCAAGACCGTCAGTGACGTCCTGCGGTCGCTCGGCTGGACGCAGGACGCTCCCGACCAGAGAGGCGCGATCCGCGACCGGTGGGAGTCCTTGAACACGATCATGGGCCTGGCCGAGGCGTCGGCGCCCGGGACGACCCTCCGCCAGTTCGTCGACGAGCTCTTCGCCCGCCAGGCCGGGCAACACGAGCCGACGATGGCCGCGGTCACCCTGGCGACGTTGCACTCGGCCAAGGGGCTCGAATGGCGCAGCGTGTACCTGATCGGACTGAGCGAGGGCCTCGTCCCGATCAGCTACGCGAAGGACGACGCGGCGATCGACGAGGAACGCCGCCTCTTGTACGTCGGCGTCACGAGGGCGCGTGAGCGGCTGCGGCTGTCGTGGAGCCGATCGGGGCAGGGACGCGGCGGCGAACGGCGCGCGAGCCGGTTCGTGGAAGAGCTGCGCACCCGCACTCCGGGTGGGGCGCCACGTTCGCGCGAGTGACGAGACCTTCGGCGATCGAGATCGACTCGACCTCGGAGTCGTCCGGTGTGCCGGCCGCACCGCTCAGACGCGACCACAGACGACGGGCGGCTCTCGTGGCGACCTCGTGGACGGACAGCAGCGGAGGCGCGGTGAGGGGACGAGCGCTCAGCTGACCGGCGATCGCGGGCCAGGCGCGGTCGGCCTCGCCGGCGCAGAGGTCGAGACACCGGGCGCAGGCCGTCGCGCCGGGCACCGTCACGGGCCCGATCCGCGCATGACGATCGCCCAGTCGCACGACGAGGTGCGTCAGGTCGGACCGCACCCACTCTCGGACCACTCCGGGGTCGACGACGTGCCCGCCGACCAGGACGCCGGTGGTGTTCCTCGGGGGCGGCAGGTCGGCGTGGGCCCGACGGACGTCTGCCCCGCAGGAGCCCAGGAGGCGCGCGACGGCGTCGGCCACCGGGCCCGGCCCACCGACGAGGACGGACGGTGGGACGATCGGCTGGATGTCGCCGTCCAGCGCGGGCCGCAGGCGCTCGACCGAGGCCTCGACCGCGGCGCGGTCGAGACCGAGATGGGCGACGAGGGTGGGCAGCCCGCCTGCGCCGTGGCCCGCGGCGACGGCGGCGACCACGCGCTCGTCGAGCCTGCTGACCGGACTCAGGACGAGCGTCGGGCGATCGACGCCGACCTGGAGGGTCGACGGATCACGCCAGACGACGGGTGTTCGGGGATCGAGGACGAGAGGCATCGTCCGATCATGCCGTGGAGCCGGGGTGGATCAGAGGTTGTCCACAGGCGACCGTGGATCGACGTGACGCGAGGTCTCAGGACCGGGGGGCGTCCGGGTCGGGCCCCGACTCGCCCGGCTCGGTCGCCGATCCGTCGTCACCCTCGCGGGGACGATCGTCGGTGGTGTCGTCGAGCAGGTCCTGGATCGCCTGGTCGACGTCGTCGAAGGCGGGCTCGTTCGACGTCAGTCGAGCCACGAGGGCCTGGGGGTCGTCGACGTCGGCGCTGGTGGGCACGATGTCGGGATGCGACCAGAGGTCGTCTCGACGTTCGGCCCCGACGGCGTCGGACACGGTCTGCCAGAGGACGGCCGCCTCGCGGAGTCGTCGCGGACGCAGCTCGAGGCCGACCAGGGTGGAGAAGGCCGACTCGGCAGGCCCACCGGCGGCACGACGCCGGCGCACCGTCTCGGCGATCGCCGCGGACTTCGGGAGGCGCGCCGTGGCCTGGGCGGTCACGACGTCGACCCAGCCCTCGATCAGGGCGAGCGTCGTCTCGAGGCGGGCGAGGGCGGCGAGCTGCTCGTCGGTCTTCGGGGGGATGAGGGCACCGCTCTTCATCGCCTCTTGCAACTCGCCGGGGCTCGAGGGATCGAAGTCGACCGCGAGCTCTTCGAGCCGGGACGTGTCGATGCGGATGCCCTGGGCGAACTCGCGGATGGACGAGATGAGATGCAGCCGCAGCCATCGCGCGTGGCGGAACAGGCGGGCGTGGGCGAGCTCGCGCACCGCGAGGTAGAGCTGCACCTGGTCGGCCTCGATGTCGAGACCCTCGCCGAAGGCGGCGACGTTCTGGGGGAGCAGCGCGGCCTGCTGCTCGTCGAGCAGGGGGATGCCGACGTCACCACCGGACACGACCTCGGTCGAGAGCTGACCCACGACCTGGCCGAGCTGCATGGCGAAGAGCGTGCCCCCGACGCTCCGCATGACCTTGCTGGCCCCGGCGAGCATCGAGCGCATCTCTTCGGGAGCCTGTTCGCTGAGCACACCGGTGAGCGAGTCGGCGATCGACGTGGCCACGGGCTCGGCGAGCTGGCTCCACACGGGCATGGTCAGGCGGGCCCACTCGGCCCGGGTTACCAAGCGCGGCGTGGCGGTGAGCTCGGCCACGAACGTGACGTCGTCGAGCCACAGCGCGGCGACGTGGAAGGCCTGCTCGAGGGCGGCGGTCTCGGCGGCAGTCGGTGCGACGGCGGTCTGGGTGCCCACGGCGGTCGCCTGCTCGGTGGCGATCGACCAGTCGATGCCGTCACCGCTGCTGTTGACGGCGTTCTGCAGTTGGCTCATGAGTCGAGCCACGAAAGCCGGGTCGTCGGGCAGCCCCGCGGCCCCGGCGAGCTGTGACGGATCGATCTCGGAACCGCCGGACAGGAACTGCCGCAGCATGTCACGGAACTCGTCCTCAGGCCCGCGCGGCGAATCATCGGTCATGCTGACTACGCTAGCTGCTGGCCGCACGAAGATCCTGGGATTCGGCCACCGCCCCGGGGCCGACGCTCCGCTCGTGGCGAACGCGACCCGCGCCTCCCCGGCCGATCCCGAAAGGACCCTCCGTGGCCTTCTTCACGCCCCCGCGCACCTCCCCGTCGTCCGCTCGCCGTGCGGGTCGGGTCGGCTGGCCCCTCCTGGGCGTGGCCGTTGTCTCGGCGGTCGTCCTGAGCCTGCTGCCGGGGCCGTACCTGATCGAGCAGCCCGGCCCGGTGTTCGACACCTTGGGCAGCGCCGAGTACGAGGGCTCGTCTCAGCCGCTCATCACCGTCTCGGGCCACGAGACCTATCCCACCAGCGGCACGCTCGACCTGCTGACCGTCAGCGTCCAGGGCAACCAGGACGTCCGGCCGGGGTGGGTCGACGTCGTCCGTGCCTGGGCGGATCGCAGCCGTTCGGTCATCCCGGTCGAGGCCGTGTACCCGTCGGGGGTGTCGAACGACCAGGTCGACGAGCAGAACGCCGTGGACATGCAGAACTCGCAGAAGTCCGCGATCGCCGCGGCGCTGATCCACGAGGGGTACGCCATCCCCAGCGCCGTGACGGTCAGCCAGGTCTCCCAGGGCAGCCCGGCCGAAGGCGTCCTGCGCGAGGGCGACGTCCTGGTGAGCGTCAACGGGACGAGTCTCGCCACCGATGCGGACGTGGACGTCCTCCGCGGCCTCGTCGCGGCGAACGGCGCGTCGACGCCCGCCGAGGTCGTCGTCGACCGGGCGGGGACGAGCGTGACCGAGGAGGTCACCCCGCAAGAGGTCGACGGCACGCCGCTGCTCGGGGTCGGGGTCAGCGTGGACTACACGTATCCCTTCGACGTGACCCTGAAGCTCGACCAGGTCGGCGGGCCGAGCGCCGGCATGATGTTCGCGCTCGGGATCATCGACAAGACGACTCCGGGCGAGCTCACCGGCGGCGAGAAGGTCGCGGGCACGGGGACGATCACGGCTTCGGGCGAGGTCGGAGCCATCGGGGGCATCCGACAGAAGCTCTACGGTGCCCGTGACGCCGGGGCGACCGTCTTCCTCGCACCGTCCACGAACTGCTCCGAGGTCGTCGGGAACGTGCCTTCCGGGTTGGACGTCTACTCCGTCGAGACCTTGGACGACGCGGTGACGGCGCTCGAGACGGTCGCGGGCGGGGGCGACACGTCGTCGCTGCCCACCTGTACGGCCGGTCGATAGGGTTCGTGCAGCCCACGCAAAGCTGAGAAGGAGACGCTGAGGCGGCCAGGCTCGACACGTAGGATGGCCGTCCACGTCCCCGTCAGCCAGGAGCACACCCTTGACGTCACCCGCATCGTCGCGAACCGCACGACGCTCGCCCCGATTGCCCGTCTTGGTCACGGTGGCCGTCCTCGCCGCCCTGGTCATCGCCTTCTTCATCTTCTCGTCGCTGCTGACGGACTACCTCTGGTACCAGCAGCTCGGGTTCACGGGGGTGCTGACGACGCAGTGGATCGCACGCCTCGTGATGTTCGCGGTGGGCTTCGTGGCCATGGCGGTGCCGGTCTACGTCAGCATCGAAGTGGCTTTTCGGTTCCGCCCCGTGTACGCCAAGTTGAACTCGCAGCTCGATCGCTACCAGCAGGTCATCGAGCCCCTTCGACGTGCCGTCGTCATCGGCGTCCCCGCCGTGCTCGGCCTCTTCGCCGGCATCGCCACGTCGACGCAGTGGCAGACCGTCCTCGAGTGGATCAACCGCACCCCCTTCGGGCGGACCGACGCGCAGTTCGGGCTCGACATCGGGTTCTACGTCTTCGAGCTGCCGCTCTACCAGGCAGCGGTCGGCTTCGCCTCGGCCGTCGTCCTCATCGCCGGCATCGCCGCCGTCGCGACCAGCTACCTCTACGGGGCCCTGCGCTTCACCGGGCGCGAGGTGCGCATCTCCAAGATCGCGCGCATCCAGCTGGCCGTCACCGCCGCCGTCTACCTCCTGCTGCAGGGCGTCAGCCTCTGGCTCGACCAGTACGCGACGCTCTCCGACGGCACCAACAAGTTGCTCACGGGTGCCACGTACACCGACGTCAACGCGGGCATCCCCGGCAAGCAGATCCTCGCCGGGATCGCCGTCGTCGTCGCGATCCTGTTCATCGTGACCTCGATCGTCGGGCGCTGGCGCCTGCCGGTGATCGGCACGGCCGCGCTCATCATCATCAGCATCATCGTCGGTGGCATCTACCCCTGGATCGTCCAGCGGTTCACGGTGGAGCCCAGCGAACGGACGGTCGAGTCGCCGTACATCGAGCGCAACATCCAGGCGACGCGTGAGGCCTACGGCGTGGCCGACGTCGAGGAGCAGACCTACGACGCCAAGTCCGACGCCGAGGCCGGGGCCCTGGCCGGCGATGCCGTCACCACCGCCAACATCCGCATCATCGACCCCGCGCTCGTGACCGACGCCTTCGCCCAGCTCCAGCAGTACCGCCAGTACTACAGCTTCCCCGAGCAGCTCGCGGTCGACCGGTACACGATCGACGGCAACGTGCAAGACACGGTCATCGCCGTGCGCGAGCTGAACACCTCGCAGCTCGGCAACTCGGCGACCCCCTACAACACGACCTTCGTCTACACCCACGGCTACGGCGTGGTGGCGGCGTACGGCAACCAGCGGTCCGCGGACGGCCAGCCCGTCTTCCTCGAGTCCGGCATCCCCGTGACGGGCGCCCTCGGCGACGCCGGGGACTACGAGCCGCGGATCTACTTCGGCCAGGAGTCGCCGACCTACTCGATCGTGGGTGGCGACGGCGGCAACGACATCGAGCTCGACTACCCGTCGGGCAGCAACGACAACGGCACGAACGAGACGACGACCTTCGAGGGCAACGGTGGGCCCAAGCTCGACAACGTCTTCAAGAAGCTCATCTACGCCATCAAGTTCCAGTCCGAGCAGATCTTCCTGTCGGACGCCGTGAACGACCAGTCGCAGATCCTCTACGACCGCGACCCCACCGAACGCGTCCAGAAGGTGGCTCCCTACCTCACGATCGACAGCGCGCCGTACCCCTCCGTCGTCGACGGCAAGGTCGTCTGGATCGTCGACGGATACACGACGACGAACGAGTACCCGTACTCGAAGCCGCAGGCGTTGTCGGACGCGATCGCCGACACGTACAACGACCGCCCGGTGTACGCGTCGAACAACATCAACTACATCCGCAACTCGGTGAAGGCCACGGTCGACGCCTACGACGGTTCGGTCAAGCTCTACGCGTGGGACACCAGCGACCCGATCCTGCAGACGTACGACAAGATCTTCCCGTCGACGTTGTCACCCCTGAGCGACATGTCCGCCGAGCTGCTCCAGCACGTGCGCTACCCGCAGGACATGTTCAAGGTGCAGCGGGCGATCCTCGGGACCTACCACGTGACGGACGCCGACTCGTTCTACTCGAGCGACGACGCGTGGGTCACGCCGAACGAACCGACGAGCAACGCGCAGAACCCGCCGTTGCAGCCTCCGTACTACCTGACGCTGCAGTTGCCCGACCAAGACCCGGCGTTCTCGATCTACTCGACGTACATCCCGCAGCAGTCCGGTGAGAACGCCCGCAACGTGTTGACGGGCTACTTGGCGGCGAACGCCGATGCCGGGTCGACGCCGGGCGAGATCTCGTCGGACTACGGCAAGCTCACGTTGCTGGCCCTGCCACGCACCGACACGTTGCCCGGCCCCGGGCAGGTGCAGAACAACTTCAACACCGACACCGCCGTGGCGAACCAACTCGCACTGCTCACCCGGGGTGACACGAGCGTCGTTCGAGGCAACCTGCTGACCCTGCCGGTCGGTGGCGGTCTGCTCTACGTGCAGCCGATCTACGTGAAGTCGAACTCCGAGACGTCGTACCCCGTCCTGCAGCGCATCCTGGTGTCGTTCGGCGACAAGATCGCCTTCGAGGACACCCTCGACGGCGCCCTCGACTCGCTCTTCGGTGGCAACTCGGGTGCGACGGCCGGAGACAACGGCGTACCGACCACGGGTGAGGGCACCGACGGCACCGGAACCGGCACGGACTCCGGCGACGGGGCGACGGACGGGGGAGCGGCGACGCCTGACACCGGGTCGGGCACCGACAACGCGGCGCTCGACCAGGCCCTGGCCGACGCACAGCAGGCTCTGACGGACCGCGCCGCGGCCTACGCCGAGAACAACTTGGTGGCGGCGGCGGAGGCCGACACGCGCCTCCAGACGGCCCTCGAGGACGCAGTCGCAGCCAGCGGTCAGTAGTCACGCGACAGGCACGACGACGAACCCCCTTCCGGCACGCCGGGAGGGGGTTCGTCGTCAAGGGGGCGCGAGGTGGTGGTCGCCTCCGGGGGCTCGATTGGACGGCGTCCGAATGCCGTGCTAGTGTTTCTTCTTGTGCCGCGGGGTGGAGCAGTTCGGTAGCTCGCTGGGCTCATAACCCAGAGGTCGTAGGTTCAAATCCTGCCCCCGCAACAAGAAAGAAGAAAGCCCCGGTCATCGACCGGGGCTTTCTTCGTGTGGTCACGCCTCGGCCTGCTCTGTGCCGCCGGGGCGGATCATGCCAAGGTTGAGGCATGTCGAGACTCCGGGTGGTCCTCGCCCCCGATGCGTTCAAAGGCAGCCTGGACGCGTCCGAGGCTGCGGCCGCCCTCGCCGCAGGGTGGTCCCGGTCACGACCCGACGACGAGATCGTCGCGCTGCCCCTCGCCGACGGCGGAGAAGGCACCCTCGATGCATTCGAGCGGGCCGTCCCCGGAAGCATCCGCCACGAGGTCGTCGTCGACGGCCCCGACGGCCGTCCCGTCGATGCCCCCTGGCTGGCGTTGCCCGACGGCACGGCCGTCGTCGAACTCGCCTCGTCCTGTGGACTCGGCCTCTTGACGTCACCCGCGCCGCACGACGCCACCACCCGCGGCCTGGGTGACGTCATCCGCGCGGCCGTCGACGCCGGCGCCGTGCGGTTGCTCGTCGGCCTCGGGGGCAGCGGGTCGACGGACGGGGGAGCAGGTGCTCTGACGGCCCTCGGTGCTCGGATCGTCGATTCCCTGGGCGAGCCCGTCGGTCCGGGCAACCACGGTCTCACCACGGCTGCCCGGGTCGATCTCTCGGGTCTGATCGCCCTCCCACCGGACGGCGTGGTGTTGCTGGTCGACGTCGACAGCCCCTTGCTCGGACCCAGGGGAGCAGCTGCCGTGTTCGGGCCGCAGAAGGGAGCCTCGGCCGACGACGTCCTCGCGCTCGAACGGGGTCTCGAGCGTTTCGCGAGCCTCGTCGACGTCGATCCCCTGACCGCCGGTGCGGGGGCCGCGGGCGGAACGGGCTTCGGTCTGCTCGCCTGGGGTGCCCGTCTGCAGCTCGGGGCCGTCGCCGTCGCCGAGGCCGTCCGCCTCTCCGAAGCCCTGGCCCTGGGGGACGTCGTCGTCACCGGAGAAGGGCGTTTCGACGGTCAGACCGCCGCCGGCAAGACCGTGTCGCTCGTGCGGCGGATGGCCGACGCGGCCGGAGTCCCGGTCGTCCTCGTCGCCGGTTCCGTCGAAGCCCCCGACGACGGTTTCGCCGACGTCGTGTCGACCACGGAACTGGCGGGCGACGTCCTCGAGTCGACGACCCGCGCCTCCTTCTGGCTGGGCGAGGCGGCCGCGCTGGCGGCCGGGCGGTGGGCACGATGAGCACCGGCAGCACCGGCAGCACCGGCAGCACCGGCAGCACCGGCAGCGCGTCCGACGTCGTCGTCGCAGTGGTCCAGACCGCTCCCGGTGACGACCCGGAGCGCAACCTGCGGACGATCACGGACCTCGCCGAGGAGGCGGCTCGACGGGGCGCGCGGGTGGCCGTCTTCCCCGAGTACTCGTCGTACTTCTCGGCCGAACTGGGGCCGTCGTACCTCGAGGCCGCGGAGTCCACGGACGGGCCGTTCGTCAGCCATCTGACCGGACTGGCGGATCGTCTCGGCCTCGTGCTCGTCGCCGGTCTGGTCGCCGTCTCGCCCGATCCGGCGCGGTTCGAGAACCTGCTCGTGGCCGTGGCGCCCGATCGGGGCGTCGTCGCCACCTATTCGAAGCAGCACCTCTACGACGCGTTCGGCGGGCAGGAGTCCCGGTGGATCGTGCCGGGCCCGTTGGCCGTCGCCGCGACCTTCGAGGTCGGCGGGCTCGTCTTCGGCCTGCAGACCTGCTACGACCTGCGGTTCCCCGAGGTCACCCGGACGCTCGTCGACGCCGGGGCCGACGTGGTCCTCATGCCGGCCGAGTGGGTGCGCGGACCGCTCAAGCAGCACCACTGGACGACCCTGCTGACGGCCCGGGCACTCGAGAACACCGTGTACGTCGCCGCGGCGGACCACGCACCCCCCGTCGGCGTCGGCTGCAGCACGATCGTCGATCCGACGGGCGTGGCTCTCGCCTCGGTCGGCGACGAGGTCGACGTCATGGCGCTCGGCAGGGTCTCGGCCGACCGGATCGCTGCCGTGCGCCGGACGAACCCGTCGCTGGCCCTGCGTCGGTACGACGTGGTCCCGCGCCGTCGGGACGACGTTCCGCCCGCGGGGAGTGGCTCAGACCGAGAGTGACGCGAGCTGGGCCGAGGCCTGCTCGAGCACCTCGATGCGCTTGCAGAAGGCGAACCGAATGAGGGATGACTGCTCCGCGGCGAGCACCGGGTGGCAGAAGGCGCTGATCGGCAGCCCGACGACGCCGGCCAGCTCGGGGAGCCGCCGGCACAGGTCGGAGGCGTCGTCGAAGCCCAGGGGAGCGGCGTCGGCGACCACGAAGTACGACCCGTGGCTCGCCCGCACGGCGAACCCGGCACGAAGCAGCCCGTCGGACAGGACGTCGCGTTTGTGGGCCAGTGTGCGTGCGACGCCCTCGAAGTAAACGTCGGGGAGTCCGAGCCCGACGGCGATCGCGGGCTGGAAGACCGAGCCGTTCACGAAGGTCAGGTACTGCTTGACGGCCACGATCCGGTCGACGAGGTCCGCCGGACCGGTCAGCCAACCGATCTTCCACCCGGTCGTGTTGAAGGTCTTGCCGCCCGACGAGATGCTGATCGTCCGGGCCGCCGCGCCGGGCAGGGTGGCGAACGGCACGTGGACCGCACCGTCGAAGAGCAGGTGCTCGTAGACCTCGTCGGTGACGACGAGCGCGTCGTGCTCGACGGCGAGCTCGAGCAGGAGGCGCCGGGTCGCGTCGTCGAGGACGCTGCCCGTGGGATTGTGCGGATCGTTCAGAACGACGAGCCGGGTGCGCGGTCCGAAGGCCCGGCGCAGTTCGTCCGGGTCGACCGTCGAGTCCGGCCCGCGGAGCGGCACGGTGACGTGGACGCCGCCCGCGAGCCCGATGACGGCCCCGTACGCGTCGTAGAACGGTTCGAGCGTCACCACCTCGTCGCCCCGGTCGACGAACGCCAGGATCGTCGCCGCGAGCGCCTCGGTCGCCCCCGCGGTCACGAGCACCTCGCGCCGCGGATCGACGTCGAGGCCGTAGAACCGCCGCTGGTGGGAGGCGACCGCCTCGAGCAGGACGGGCATGCCCCGGCCCGGCGGGTACTGGTTGAGGCCGGCGCGCAGGGCCTCGTGCGCCGCTTCGAGGACCTCGACCGGGCCGTCCTCGTCCGGGAAGCCCTGCCCGAGGTTGATGCTGTCGGTGGCTGTCGCGAGGGCCGACATCTCGGCGAAGATCGTCGGAGCGAGTCGGCCCGCGGCGTCGAGGAGCATCGCGCCGCTCGCCGCGCGCTGCCAGGGTGCTGGAGGAGTCATGATCCCGTCACCGTATCTCCGCGGGACGGGTGCCGGGGTGGCCCTGTCCAGCCGCCGCATAAGCTGGGTGCAGTCCGCTCACAGGCTCGCCGTATGATCCGCCCAGCTTGGGCGACCAGGCTGTCAGGGCTTGGAAGGAGCACCATGACCGACACCCCCCGCCACGACGACATCGACGACGGCGCCCCGCGCACGCCCGAGGGCACCGCCGACGGTTCGCAGAGCGTTCCGGGTGAGGACCGGAGCGCACGCGACGGGGCCCAGCCCACGACGCCGTACCCGGCCGACCAGGGCGTCACCTACGGTGCTCCGCCGCTCCCCGGCAGCACCCCGCAGGCCGGGGCCTTCGGGTCCGGGCCCGAGAAGGCGCGGCACGACCAGGCCCACGACCCGAGTCAACCCCACCCCGGCTCGCATCAGCAGCCGTCGTCGTACCAGCAGCCCGGCTCGTACCAGCAGCCTGCTCCGCATCAGCAATCCGCATCTCACCAAGAGCCCGGCTCGTACCAGCAGCCGGGTCCCTACCCGCAGTCAGGGTCGTACCAGCACGGTGACTCCTACCAGCAGCCAGGGTCGTACCAGCAGGGCGACCCCTACCGACAGGCAGGGGCGCACCAGCAGGGCGACCCTTACCAGCAGTCGACCTCCGACCCGTCGGCGTTCGCCTACGACACCACGAACTCGTACGCCGCGGCGGGGTGGCAGGCGCCCGCCCAGAAGCCGAAGAAGAGCCGACGTGGTGTGGGCTCCGTGGCCGCGGCCCTCCTGGTCGGCGTCCTCGTGGGCGGCGCGGCGGGCGGTGGCGTCGCCGCGGTGCTCTCCCGCGACTCGGGGGCCGGGGTCTCGGCGACCGGTGAGTCCCGCGACCTGACGGTGAACGACTACGACGACGCGACGGTCGTCACGGCGGTCGCGGCGAAGGCGACGAAGTCGGTCGTCACGATCAACGTGACCGCGGGCGAGTCCGGCGGCACCGGCTCGGGCGTCATCCTGAGCGACGACGGGTACATCGTCACGAACACGCACGTCGTCACCCTGGACGGGGCCAGCGCGTCGGGCACCGTCACCGTCACGCTCAGCGACGGCAGCATCCTGCCGGCCGAGGTCGTGGGGCTCGACCCCACGGTCGACCTCGCCGTGCTGAAGGTCGACGCGACGGGGCTCACCCCGATCGACTTCGCCGACTCGTCGAAGCTGAACGTCGGCGACACGGCCGTGGCCATCGGAGCACCGCTCGGCCTGTCGAACACGGTGACCGACGGCATCGTCTCGACCCTGAACCGCAGCATCACCGTGCAGTCCTCGGCAGCGCCGACCGACGGCAGCGACGAGGGCCAGCAGAACGACAACAACGGCCAGGGGCCCTTCTCTTTCAACAACGGTGACGGCTCCACGCAGAACCAGGCCAGCTCGGTCATCTCGCTGCCGGTCATCCAGACCGACGCGTCGATCAACCCGGGCAACTCCGGTGGTGCGCTGCTCAACTCGCAGGGCGAGCTGATCGGCCTCAACGTCGCCATCGCCAGTTCGGGGGAGTCGTCCGGCAGCATCGGCGTCGGGTTCTCGGTGCCGTCGAACCTCGTGCAGCGGGTCGCCAAAGAGATCATGGCGAACGGCAAGGCGAGCCACGGCCTCCTCGGTGCCAGCGTGAACGACGCCACGAGCGACGCGGCGGCCACCCGGGTCGGTGCCCTCATCGTCCAGCTCAGCCCCGGTGGCGCGGCCCAGAACGCCGGCCTGCGACAGGGCGACGTCGTGACCGAGTTCAACGGCGTGCCGATCAGCGACCGCACCGACCTCACGGCGCAGGTCAGGTTCCTGGCCGGTGGCGCGACGGCCGACCTGACCTACGTCCGGGACGGGACGACCGACACGACGAAGGTCACCCTCGACACCTTGACCAGCTGACGGTCCGCCCCGGTCGGTAAGGCGGGGGTCGGGACGCGACGGCGTCCCGGCCCCCGTTCGGGTGTTGCTAAGCTCGCCACGATCCCTGCGGCCGTCCGCAGTCCCGACCCGCGCCTCCCCGGCGCTCACCAGCCCGAGGAACGCGATCCATGCAAGCAGGCGACGCCACCCGACCCGGGGTCTCGTACGTCATGCCCGTCCTCAACGAGGAGCGTGACATCCGGGCGGCGGTCGAGAGCCTGCTGGTCCAGGACTACGAGGGCCCGTTCGAGGTGATCCTGGCCCTCGGCCCGAGCGTCGACCGCACGAACGAGGTCGTGGCCGAGATGGCGGCGGCCGACCCCCGGGTCCGGAGCATCCCCAACCCCGTCGGCTCGACCCCGGCCGGCCTCAACGTGGCCATCCGCGCCTCGGTCCACCCGATCACGGTGCGCGTCGACGCCCATTCGGTGCTGCCGAGCGACTACACGCGCATCGCGGTCGAGACCCTCGAGCGCAGTGGGGCCGACAACGTGGGCGGCATCATGGCCGCCGTCGGGCGCACCCCCTTCGAGAAGGCCGTGGCCCGGGCCTACGGCAGCAGGGTCGGCCTCGGGGGTACGCCGCACCACGTCGGCGGTGCCGAGGGCCCGACCGACACGGCCTACCTGGGCGTCTTCCTGCGACACCGACTGCTCGAGGTCGGGCTCTTCGACGAGGGCGTCAAGCGCGGCCAGGACTGGGAGCTCAACCGGCGGCTCCGGGCCACGGGCGGGACGGTCTGGTTCACGCCCCGGCTCGTGGTCACCTACCGACCTCGCCCGAGCCTGCGCAAACTGGCCCGACAGTTCGTCGCCACCGGGCTGTGGCGGGGCGAACTGGCCCGGCGGTTCCCGAAGGCGAACACGGTGCGGTACCTGGTGCCGCCCGTCATGGTGCTCGGGGTGGCCCTCGGCCTCGTGGTCGGGTTGGTCGGCGTGGTCGGACTCGCGCTCGGCAGCCCGCTCGGGTGGGCCACGCTCGCCCTCGTCGTGCCCGGTGTGTACGTCGTCTTCGTCCTCGCGGCCGCACTGCTCGCCGCCCGCGGCGACGACCTCCGCACCCGCCTCTGGTTTCTCGTAGTCTTGCCTTCCATCCACTTCGGGTGGGGCGTCGGCTTCGTGCTCGGCTTCCTCGACCTCACGAAGAACATCACCGCCCAGACCGGAAGGTAGCCGCCGATGACCGCGCTGCCCACGAGACCGAGTTCGATCGCCGAGCTGCGACGCGTCGCCCAGCCGCCCGAGGTGCGCAGTCGCGCGAACGCCGAGCACTGGACGGCCTCGTTGTACCTGCGCGACGTCTCGCCCTACCTGACCTGGTGGCTGCTCAAGACGAGCGTCTCGGCGAACGGCGTGACCGGGCTGATGATCCTCGTCGGCTGGTGCACCGCCCTGTCGCTGCTCGTGCCGGGCATCACCGGCGCGTTGCTCGCCCTCGTGCTGGGCCAACTGCAGATGCTCGTCGACTGCTGTGACGGCGAGGTCGCCCGCTGGCGGGGCACCAGTTCGCCGGCCGGGGTCTTCCTCGACAAGGTCGGCCATTACTCGACCGAGGCCCTCATCCCGATCGTGTTGGGCATCCGCGCCGCCGGATTCCCGTTCGAGACGCCGGGTGACTTCCTCTGGACGACCGCGGGCTTCGCCCTCGCCCTCGTGATCGTGCTCAACAAGGCCCTCAACGACATGGTCCACGTCGCCCGTGCGAACGCGGGTCTCGACCGGCTCGAAGACAAACGAGGAGGCGCGACGCAGCCGAGCGGGCGCCTCCTGTCCCGACTGCGCAGCGCCGCGCGGTTCGTGCCGTTCCACCGGCTGTACCACTCGGTCGAGCTGACCATGCTCGTCTTCCTCGCGGCGCTCGTCGGCCTCGTCGTCGGAGGCGTCACCGCCGACCGCGTCCTGCTCGTCGCCCTGCTCCCGCTGTCGGTGCTGGCGCTGGTCGGCCACTTCGTCGCGATCATGGCGTCGAAGCGGGTGCGCTCCTGAGCGAGGCCCTGCCCCGGGTCGGAGTCGTGAGCCTGACCCAGGGGCGTCGCCCGGACGACCTGCGTCGGGGGCTCGCTTCGCTGTCGGCCCAGCGCGACGTCGCACTCGACGTCGTCTGCGTGGTCAACGGACGCGACGCCGCGAGCCCGGAGGTCGAGGTGCCCACCGGGGTCCGCCTGCTCGAGCTCGCCGAGAACGTGGGCATCCCCGCCGGCCGCAACCGGGGGGCCGAAGCCGTCGCGGGCGAGTGGATCTTCTTCCTCGACGACGACGCGAGCCTGCCCTCCGACCGGTTCCTCGCGGACGCCGTCGCGTTGTTGCGGGCCCGACCCGAGATCGGGCTCCTTCAGCCACGGGTCGTGGACCCCGACGGCGCCGCCAATCCGCGGCGATGGACGCCTCGCCTGCGCAAGGGCGACCCTCGCCGGTCGAGCGACGTCTTCTCGGTCTGGGAAGGGGCGACCCTGCTGCCCCGCGACGTCTTCGACGCCTGTGCCGGCTGGGGCGAGCCGTACTTCTACGCACACGAGGGCATCGAGCTGGCGTGGCGGGTCTGGGCCCAGGGCAGGCGCACCTGGTACGAGGGCTCGCTCGTGGCGAACCATCCGGCCATCGACCCGGCGCGTCACGCCGAGTACTACCGGCTGAACGCGCGCAACCGGGTCTGGTTGGCCAAGCGCAACCTCCCGTGGCCGCTCGTCCCCGTCTACGTCGCGTCCTGGACGGCGGTCCAGCTGCTGCGCTGGGCACGCACCCCGCAGCGCCTGCGGCCGTGGTTCGCGGGCTGGGCGGAGGGGTGGCGAGAGGCGCCGGGCGGTCGACGGTCCATCGGTTGGGTAACGGTCCTCCGCATGTCCAGGGCCGGTCGACCTCCGGTCCTCTAGGCTTTCCGGGGTCCGGCGCCGATCGGGGTGACGGACCGACCCGAGGAGGGCATGTGCCGCTGACCCGAGACCTGGGGCTCGCCTGGAGCCTGGCCCGCCGGGCCGTCCGATCGCGCAGCAGTCGACGTCGGCTCGAGCGCGACCCACGGGCGGCGGCGACGCCCGCTCCGGGCACCGTCCGCGTCGCCGTGTACTTCGCCGACACGACCGTGAACATGTACCAGATCCGACAGTGGTACGCCCCGCTCGCCCGCCTGGCCGAGACCTTCCCCGTCGCCGTCGTCGTCCGCTCGCCGGGCACGATGGTCACCATGCTCGACGAGAGCCCGGTGCCGCTCGTCTACGCCCGCAAGGTGGCCGACCTCGAGGACTTCGTCGCCGCTCAACCCCTCGCCATGACCCTCTACGTCAACCAGAACGCGAAGAACTTCCAGATGATGCGGTACGGCCGCATGTGGCACGTCTTCGTCAACCACGGCGAGAGCGACAAGATGTACATGACGACGAACCAGTTCAAGGCGTACGACTACGCCTTCGTCGCGGGCGACGCCGCGAAGGACCGACTCGCCGCCAAGCTCTGGGACTACGACCTCGACAAGCGCGCCGTGCCCATCGGTCGGCCCCAGGTCGACCACTTCTCGGGTGAGGTGCCCTACCCCGACGACGACCGTCTGGTCGTGCTCTACGCCCCCACCTGGGAGGGCGACCGTCCTGCGGCCGCCTACGGGTCGATCGCCACGCACGGCCTCGCCCTCGTCAGGGCCCTGCTGGCCTCGGGGCGTCACCGGGTCGTCTACAGGGCACACCCGCGCAGCGGTGTGCTCGACCCCGGGTACCGGCGAGCCCACGAGGCGATCATCCGGGCACTGGCCGAGGCCAACACTCGTGATCCCGATGCTCATCACATCCACGACGAGGGGCCCGAACTCGGTTGGCAACTGGCCGCGGCGGACGTCGCCGTGACCGACATCTCGGCGATGGTCTACGACCGCCTCGCGACGGGCCGACCCCTCGTCGTGACCCGTCCGGTGGCCGTCGAGGCCGACGTCGACGAGTCGGGATACCTCGGGGACGCCGAGTGGTTGACGGCCGACGGCGCGGGCGACATCGTTTCTCTCGTCGACAGGGTCGTCGACGATCCGGAGGCGCGGAGCCGTCTCGATCACTGGGTACGGCGTCACTTCGGCGACACGTCGCCCGGGGCGGCCACGCGTCGGTTCGAGAACGCGGTGGCGGACCTCGTGCGGCTGCGTGACGACTACGCCGCACGTCGACCGTCGTTCGTCGAACCACGCTCGGCCGGTGCGGCCGACGACGCCGAGCAGGAGGCCAGCGACGCGGAGGCGACGGACCTCTGACCCCGGCGACGGGGCACGGAAAGCTTCTCAACGCTGAGGCATTCATGTCCCGGTGCTGAGGACTCTGGATCTCAGACGCTGAGCAGCGTATCCATGAGGCATGCCTGAACCGACGTCCGCCGCCGCCCGCCAGTTCGGAGAGCGCATCCGCGACGAGCGCCTGCGGCTCGGCCTGAGCCAGGACGAGGTGGCCCACCTCGCGGGCATGAACGTGTCGAACTACGGAAAGATCGAGCGTGGCATCGGGAACCCCGTGCTGCACACGATCGTCCGGCTCGCCGTGGTGCTGGGGGTCGACCCGGCCGTGCTGGTCACCGGCCTCGGGGTCGATCACCTGCCGCCCCTCCTGGAGGCCTTCACGGCCGCGGACTACGTCGCTGAGAGACGGGCTCGGCTCACTAGCTGACGCGGCCCCCCACCCGGCAGGACTCGTCCACCCCGGAGGTCAGAAGCTGAACCGCCAGAGGTACTCGTCGCCGTCGGGCCGGAACCACCGCACGACGGCGATCGCGCTGCGGGCCAGTTCGACACCCAGCACACAGAGGTCGACCGAGTCGCCGGGGTCGAGCCGGGTGGTCGCGACGGGGACGAGCAGCCCCGTGCCGACGAGGGTGACCCGGACGCCGGTCACGGTCTCGGGGGAGTCGTTGAGCAATCGGTAGACGCGGGGTGCGCGGGAGCGGTCGAGGGTGAAGGGGACGGTGTAGGCGAGGGACGTCGACGTCATGTCGTCGACCCTAGGAGCGGCCGCCGAGGGTCGTCTCGAGTCCTTGTGGATGACGGCCTCTTGGGGAGGACCCGTCGAAGGGGACGTGACCGACCACGCCGGCCGCCCCCGGCCGGCTGCTCAGAGGGACAGGGCGACCGGGAACTCGGCCGGCGCCGCACCGAACGCCGTGCGGGCCGTCGTGACGACCTTGCGTCCGAGCAGGTGGTTGCCCGTCCCTCCCACGACGGCCCCGATGCCGAACGGGAGGGCCCGCCCGAGGACGGAGGCCCCTTGCGAGGCGGCGAATCGCCGGATGAACTGTTTGCGGATCGTGTCGGTCAGGCCGCTCATGGCCGCCTTCGGCAGTTTGGAGGTCACCAGCTCGCCCCAGAACGCGGTCCGGGCCGGAGCCGTGCCCATGGCCTCGCCGGCGAACTGACGGACGAGGCTGGCACCGGGACCGCCGAGCAGCATCGCCATGACCAGTGCCCGGGCGCGGTCGGGGTCCGAGACGGCGATGCCGTGGACCTCGGTCACGGACTGGGCGAAGAGTGCGCTCGCCTCGAGGAAGCCGGCGGTCTCGACGCCCGAGAGCGCCAGCGACACACCCCAGCCGACACCGGGGATCACCGCGCTGGCCCCGACGGCGGCCCCACCGGTCGTGACCGCGGCGAGGTACTCGCGCTCGAGGATGGTGATGAGCTTCTGTGGTGTCGCCTTCTTGTGACGCCGACGCAGCGTGGCGACGTGCTTGACGACGACCGGACGCTGGACGGCCAACAGCTTGTCGAGACGTCGCACCCAGGCGGCGTCGTCCGACCGGTCGGGCGCCGACGTCTGGTAGTGGTACTCGGTCGAGTTCGCGGCGTCGCGGGCGGCGAGCTGTGCGTCCGTCGTCGAGGCGGCGTGATCGGGGCTGTGGGGCTGACTGCGTTCGGGCACCCCTCGACACTACGCCGAGGGGCGGGGAGGGTGATCGGAGGCGTACCGGGCCAGGGCGTCGTCGAGGGGGCCGTCGAACACCAGGGCACCCTTGTCGAGGTAGAGGCCCCGTCGGCAGAACCGCTTGAGGTCGCGTTCGTTGTGCGACACGAGGAAGAGCGTGCGACCGTCGGCCAGCATCTCGCCGATCCGGGCGTAGCACTTCTCGCGGAAGGCCTTGTCACCCACGGCGAGCACCTCGTCGACCAGCACGACGGGCTCTTCGAGCCGTGAGATGACGGCGAACGCGATGCGGACCTTCATGCCGCTCGAGAGGTGCTTGTACGGGGTGTCGACGAAGTCGCCGATCTCGGCGAAGTCGATGATCTCGTCGAAGCGCTGGTCGATCTCGGGGCGGGTCATGCCGTGCAGGCCGGCGGTCAGGTACACGTTCTCCCGCACCGTCAGGTCGGCGACGAAGCCACCGGTGATCTCGATGAGGGGGGCGACGCCGCCCGACACCTCGACGGTGCCCGTGTCGGGCAGGATCACCTCGGCCACCAGCTTGAGCAGCGTCGACTTGCCCTGGCCGTTGCGTCCCACGACGCCGATGGCCTCGCCCGGTCGGACCTCGAAGCTGACGTCGCGGAGGGCCCAGAACTCGCCCGGTCGCGACCGTCTGCTGCTGTCGGCGAAGAGGTCCTTGAACGATCGCCGCCCGCGCCGGTTGCGGCGGAAGCGGATGCCGACGCCGTCGACGCGGATCACGGGGTGTTGTCCGGTGGTGGACATCAGATCTCCTTCAGCACGGCACGCTCGCTGGCCCGGAAGACGAGCAGCCCGACGCCCAGGACCACGACGCACACGGAACCGCCGACGAGCACCTCGGTGAGGTCGAACTGCTCGGGGAAGAACGCCGACCGGTAGAGGCCGAAGATGCCGCTCAGCGGGTTGAACGCGGCCAGGAGGTGCAGGCTCTCGGGGAGGTCTTGGGTGCCGTAGATGATGGGCGAGGCGTAGAAGGCGAACCGCAGGGCGAGCTTCGTGGCGCGCTCGAGGTCGCGGAAGAACACGACGAGTGGTGCGACGACGAGCCCCACCCCGGCGACGAGTACGGTCTGCATGACCATGGCCAAGGGGAAGAACACAGCCTGCCAGTGCAACTGGGCCCCTCCGACGGCGGCGAACAAGGCCAGGACGGGCAGGCTGAGGGCGAATTCGATGCCTTTGGAACCCACGAGTCGGAACACCCAGATCGTCCGGGGGATCTTGGTCGATCGGACGAGCTTCGCCTCGCGGATGAACGCCCGGGTGCTGTCGGAGACCGCGCCGTTGAACCACATCCAGGGCAGGAGGCCGGAGAGGAGGAAGACGATGTACGGCTCGTCGCCGACCGAGCGCTTGAACACGACCGAGAAGACGAAGAAGTAGATGCCCGACATCACGAGCGGGTCGAGGATCGACCAGAAGTAGCCGAGCTTCGAGGTGGAGTACCGGACCTTGAGGTCGCGACTCGTCAGCAACCAGAGCGTCTGGCGGTATCGCGCGAAGCCGCTGCGACGGGGCCGTTCGGCCAGGTCAGTGCTCACGGACGTCCTTCTCGTTCAGGACATCGCGTAGCGGCACGCGGCCGTCGGGAGACGGCCCGGTTCAGACGAACAGGTTCGCGCGCTCGAGGTCTTCGGCGAAGTCGACCTCGACGGCGTAGAGGTCGGAGATGTCCACGGGCTCAAAGCGTAGCCCGTCCTGGCCGATGGCCAGTTCGATGCCACGCTCGAAGTAGTCCTGGTTGTCGACCTTGGAGAGCTGGTGCATGAGTGTCGCCTTGTCGGACTTCGACACGTAGTTGATGCCCACGGCCTCGCCCAGCCCGCCCTTGACCTGCTTCGACAGCTCGGCGATGTAGCCCTCGGCGTCGGTCGTGTACTTCACCTCTTCGTCGGACACCTTAGAGGTGTTGACGGTGACGAACGACTGGTCGTCGCGAACGAGGCGGGCCGCACGGGTGAGGGCCGTCGGGTCGAAGACGACGTCGCCGTTCATCCACAGCACGCCGCCGGAGGCGCTGGCCCGCAGGGCGCGGAGCAGGCTCTTCGACGTGTTGGTCTGGTCGTACATCTCGTTGTAGACGAACGAGGCGGACGGGAAGGCCTCGACGATGTGCTCGAACTTGTAGCCGACGACGACGGTCACCCGGGCGTCGGGCCCGAAGGCGTCGCGGATGTTGTCGAACTGCTGCTGCATGATGGTGCGGCCGTCGTGGAGCTCGGTCAAGGCCTTGGGCAGCGAGCGGCCGAGACGGCTGCCGAGCCCGGCGGCCAGGATGACGATCTGCTGGCGGTGGTTCGTGTCGTTCTTGCTCACGCTGGTCTCCTCACAAGGGGCGAGCCCGTGCGGGACGGGCTCTGCGGTGGCCCCGGCGGTGCGGACCGGACCCGTCTCTGGGTGCGATTCGCCTCGTGTTCGAGCGGTGTTCACCGCGGAGCATCGATCTGGACACGTCGTCGTGCCGTTGAAGACTACCCGATCAGGCCAGGAGCAGCCAGGGAACGGCCCCGAAGCGTGTCCCTTTCGTGATATGCGCCTCCCGTCGTCCGGTCGGCGTCGTGGCCTTGGTACGGTGGGGCGATGGCTGGACGGCGCGAGGACGAAGTGGGTGACATCGCCCCCGACTCGACGCCGGGTGACGACACGGTCGGAGCGGTGGGCGCATCCGACCAGGGGGAGAACACAGTGGACGACGACGCGACGACCGCGGGGGACGTGGCCGAGGGGACGGCCGCCACGACCGAGGCCACGACGCCCCGCGTGCCGGTGACGAAACCGTCGACGGCTCGCAAGCCCTCGGCGCCCCGGAAGCCCTCCTCGCCTCGCAAGCCCTCTCAGCGCACCGCCGCCGATCGGTCGGCGGCGGCCAAGAAGGCGGCAGCGACCCGCGCCGCGAACGCGCGCGCCCGGGCCGAGGCGGCGGCGAGGGCCGCAGAAGAAGAGGTCGTCGCCGAACTGGCCGACGCAGGAGTCACGACGGAGGGCACAGTCGTCGTCCGCGTCTCGGCCGACGACTACTTCGGTGATGCCCTGACCTCCGAAGAGGAGTCGGCCGCCGCCCTCGACGACGCGCTCGCCGGCGACTCTCCGTCGACCGCCCCGGACGACGACGACACGACCACCACCGACGAGACCGTCGGCGATCTCTCCGAGGCCGAGGACGGCGTCGCCGTCGAGACCGAACGGACCTCCGCCGACGAGGGCTCGGTGCGAGCGGCGCGCGAGGTCGACGCCGAGGCCCCCGTGGTGCTCGCGATCTCGGGGCTCATGAAGCGCTACGGCGGCACGGTCGCGGTGGAGAACGTCGACCTCGAGGTCCGAGCCGGGTCGTTCTACGGAATCGTCGGTCCGAACGGGGCCGGCAAGACGACCACCTTGTCGATCGTGACCGGTCTGCTGCGACCCGACGCCGGCACGGTGACCGTCCTCGGGGCCGACGTCTGGCGCGACCCGGCCGCGGCGAAGCGGTCGCTCGGTGTCCTCCCCGACCGTCTGCGACTCTTCGACCGGCTGACCGGTGCGCAGCTCCTCTACTACTCGGCGACCCTCCGCGGGCTCGACGGCGTCACGGCACGCAAGCGCTCCTCCGACCTCGCCACCGCGTTCGGCCTTCACGACGCGCTCGGCCGTCTCGTCAGCGACTACTCCGTGGGCATGACGAAGAAGATCGCCCTGGCCGCCGCGATCATCCACTCGCCCCGGGTCCTCGTGCTCGACGAGCCGTTCGAGTCGGTCGACCCCGTGTCGGCCGCCACCGTGACGGACGTCCTGCAGCGCTACGTGGCCGGGGGTGGGACGGTGTTGCTGTCGAGTCACAGCATGGACCTCGTCGAGCGCATCTGCGACAGCGTCGCGGTGATCGTCGACGGTCACGTCCTCGCCAGCGGCACGGTCGACGAGGTCCGGGCCGGACGCTCTCTCGAGCAGCGGTTCGTCGAGCTCGCCGGCGGGCGCGCGGTCACGGAGGGCATGGAATGGTTGCAGAACTTCTCCGACTGAGGCTCCAGACGATCGGCAACACGGTCCGCTTCGGCCCGCGCCGCCTGACCGTCGCCGTGGCTTCCGTGCTCGCCGTCCTCATCGTCACGATCGCCGTCGCGAGCCTCGTGAGCGGCCTGCGCGACGCGCCCCTCGACGACGTCCGCGCCCTCGCGGTCGGTGGGGGCTCCCTGCTGCTGGTCGGCTTCGCCGTCGTCCCCTTCGCGACCGTCCGTCCCGCCTGGAGCGACCCCCGCCGTCTCGCCGTCCTCGGCGTGTCCGAGGGAGGGGCAGCGGTCGGCCTCGCGCTCGGTGCCGCGATCGGCCTGCCCACGCTGGCCCTGCTGGTCCTCTCGACCGGGTACGTCCGTGCCTGGGGCGAGGGCACCGGCGTCGCGGCGATCGCCGTCGTCGGCGCCCTCGTCGCCGGCGTCACGGCGCTGTTGCTGGCCCTCGTGGCCTCGACGCTGAACAGTGTCGTGCTGACGTCCCGTCGCGGTCGCGAGCTCGCGCTCGTCGGGGCCGTGCTCGTCGTCCTGCTGGCCGTACCCGTGATCGTCGACCTCGTCCGCCTCTCGTTGCCCGGCCGCTCGGGCACCGGCGTCGTCGCGGACGCCCTCGCCTGGACGCCCTTCGGGGCCGCGCTCGCGCTTCCCGGCCACGTCGCCGCGGGCCAGACGGGTCGCGTCGTGGCCGACGTCGCCATCGCCGTCGTCTCGCTCGTGGCCCTCTGGCTCGCCTGGCGGGCACTCGTCGCTCGCGCGTTCGTCGACCGGCCCGAACCCGAAGAGGTCGACGACGGCGACGGCCTCGGCTGGTTCGAGTACGTCCGGGCCTCGCCGACCGGTGCCGTCGCCGGCCGCAGCCTCACCTACTGGATGCGCGACGCGCGCTACCGCATGTCGCTCGTCATCATCCCGTTCCTGCCTCTGCTCGTCGTCCCCCTCGGCATCGCGGGCGTCAGTTGGAACTGGCTGGCGCTCGTCCCGGTGCCGATCATGTGCCTCATCCTGGGGTTCCTGCCGCACAACGACGTGGCCTACGACAGCACGGCCCTCTGGATGCACGTGGCGTCCGACACGCGGGGCCTGGCGGACCGCGTGGGGCGACTCGCGCCTCCACTGCTGATCGGCGTCCCTCTCGTCGTGCTGGGCTCGGTCGTCGCGACCTGGCTGTTCGGCGACTGGCAGGCGCTGCCGTCCGAGCTGGGGGTGAGCGCCGGCTTCCTGCTCAGCGGCCTCGGCCTGTCGAGCCTGGTGTCGGCCCTCATGCCCTACGCCACGGTCCGTCCGCACGACGACCCGTTCCAGCAGCCGCAGTCGAACGGCGCCACCGCGGCCTGGGCGCAGACCGTCATGATCGGGGGAGCGGTCCTCGCGACGGCACCCGCGCTCTGGTTCGCCGGTCGCGGATTGATCACGGGCTACCCGGCGGGTGGCACCTGGGCGCTGGCGCTCGGTGTCGGAGTGGGACTCATCGTGTTGGTCGCGGGTGTGGCCCTCGGCGCCCGGGTCTTCTCGCGGCGAGCGCCCGAGCTCCTGGCGTTCGCCCTCCGCAGCTGAGTCGAGGTCGACGTACGATGTCTGCATGACTGACACGCAGACGGGCGGCGGCCTCGACGTCATGGACCGCGAGCTCGAGAAGCTCCTGAACGACGAGGCGATCGACCCGGGCGACCACGAGCGCTTCTCGCACTACGTGAAGAAGGACAAGATCATGGAGTCCGCGCTGAGCGGCAAGCCCGTCAAGGCGCTCTGTGGCAAGAAGTGGACGCCTGGTCGCGATCCCGAGAAGTTCCCGGTGTGCCCGACCTGCAAAGAGATCTACGAGAAGATGACGTCCGAGTGAAGCCGGCGCCGGGTCAGGCGTAGACGGTCGGGACGACCGGCTCGCCACGGCCCAGCCTCAGCGCCTGGTCGGGCAGCTCGGCCACGGCCGCGGCTCGGTGGAGGCGCGCGCGGGCCACGCCCTCGGCTCCCGTGTGACGGGTGTCGATTTCTCCTGCCACCACGAGCGGCACGTGCAGCGGGCGCTCCCCGGCCGCGACCTCGGACGATCCGACGCGGATGAGCTCGCGGGTGGCGACCCCGTCGACGATCACGCGCACGGGGGACTTCCGTCCACCGACGGTGGCCTTGTCGGCCGACTTCTTCGCCACCGAGACCCAGGCGCCGTCGTCCCCGCGACGCGCGACCAGCTTGAAGACCATGCCGGCGGCCGGGTGGCCCGAGCCCGAGACGACCGACGTGCCCACGCCGAAGGAGTCGACCGGGGCCGCGCGCAGAGCGGCGATCGTGTACTCGTCGAGGTCGTTCGTGACGGTGATCTTCGCCCCCGTCGCGCCGAGCTCGTCGAGCTGGGTGCGGACCTGTCCCACCAGTGACGGCAGGTCGCCGCTGTCGATGCGCACCGCTCCGAGCCCCGGCCCGGCCACCCGGACGGCCGTGGCCACCGCCTCGGGGATGTCGTAGGTGTCGACGAGCAGGGTGGTACCCGGCCCCAGCGTGTCGACCTGGGCGCGGAAGGCGTCCTCCTCGGTGTCGTGCAGGAGCGTGAACGCGTGGGCCGCGGTGCCCATCGTCGGAACGCCCCACGACCGTCCGGCCTCGAGGTTGCTCGTGGCGCCGAAGCCCGCGATGTACGCGGCCCGGGCCGCGGCCACGGCGCTGCGTTCGCCCGTGCGACGTGAACCCATCTCGGCGAGGGGGCGCCCGTCGGCGGCCGAGACCATGCGCGCCGCCGCGCTGGCCACCGCCGAGTCGTAGTTGAAGACGCTCAGCGCCAGGGTCTCGAGCAGCACGGCCTCGGCGAACGTCGACTCGATGACCAGCAGCGGTGACCCGGGCAGGTACACCTCGCCCTCGGCGTAGCCCCAGATGTCGCCCGAGAACCGGTAGTCGGCCAGCCAGTCGGCCGTCGTGGCGTCCACGACGCCCGCCTCGCGGAGCCAAGCCACCTCGTCGTCGCCGAACCGGAAGTCGGACAGGAGTTCGAGGAACCGACCGGTGCCCGCGACGATGCCGTAGCGCCGTCCCTCGGGCAGGCGTCGGGCGAACACCTCGAAGACGCTGTCCCGGTGGGCCGTGCCCGCCTTGAGGGCGGCCTCCACCATGGTGAGCTCGTACCGGTCGGTCAACAGCGCGCTGGTCACCCCGCCAGCCTAGGCTCGCCCGGTCGTCCCGGGGGGCGCGGCTCGCGACGGGTAGGCTTCGTGGTCGTGACGGACGCACCCATCGGAGTCTTCGACAGCGGCGTCGGCGGCCTGACCGTGTCGCGGGCGATCATCGACCAGCTGCCCCACGAGTCCATCCGGTACGTGGGCGACACGGCCCACTCGCCGTACGGACCGAAGCCCATCGCCCGGGTGCGCGAGTACGCCCTCGCCGTGATGGACGACCTCGTCGCCCAGGGCGTCAAGCTCCTGGTCATCGCCTGCAACACCGCGTCGTCCGCCGTGCTGCGCGACGCCCGCGAGCGGTACACGATCGGCGCCGGCATCCCCGTGGTCGAGGTGATCCAGCCGGCCGTGCGCGCCGCCGTGCAGCAGACGCGCAACGGCCGCATCGGCGTCATCGGGACCGAGGGCACGATCAACTCGCGGGCCTACGAGGACGCCTTCGCCGCCGCCGCGGGCCTCGAGTTGTTCACGCAGGCCTGCCCGCGCTTCGTGGAGTTCGTCGAGGCGGGCGACACGTCGAGCCCCGAGCTGCGGGGCGTCGCCGAGGGCTACCTCGCCCCGCTGCGCGACGCCGGCATCGACACCCTCGTCCTGGGCTGCACCCACTACCCCCTCATGTCGGCGGCCGTGCAGTACGTCGTGGGCCCCGACGTCCGGCTCGTGTCCAGCGCGGAAGAGACGGCGGCCGACGTCTACCGCACGCTCGTCCAGCACGGGCTCGAGCGCACCGACCGCGGCGAGCCACACCACGAATTCGAGGCCACCGGGCCCGACGAGAAGGCGTTCCTGCGCCTGGCCCGGCGGTTCCTGGGGCCCGAGGTCTCGCGCGTCGGTCACCTCGAGACGGGGGCGATCGAGTTGCCCACGAACCTCCGCACCGTCGAGCGGACCTGACCCGCGCCTCCTGCGTCCCTCGGGGTCGACGACCCCGACGCCACCGTCCACCACCGCCGAGAGAAGGCATCATGACCGACACCACGAGCACGACCGTCCGCGCCGACGGGCGCAGCACCACCGATCTGCGACCCGTCACCATCGAGACCGGGTGGAGCGCCCACGCCGAGGGCAGCGCCCTCATCACGTTCGGCGGCACCAAGGTGCTCTGCACCGCGTCCTTCACGAACGGCGTGCCCCGCTGGCTGACGGGCAAGGGCAAGGGCTGGGTCACCGCCGAGTACGCGATGCTGCCCCGGGCCACCAACTCGCGCAACGACCGCGAGAGCGTCAAGGGCAAGATCGGTGGACGCACGCACGAGATCTCGCGCCTGATCGGCCGCAGCCTCCGGGCCGTGGTCGACACCAAGGCGCTCGGCGAGAACACGATCGTGCTCGACTGCGACGTCCTGCAGGCCGACGGCGGCACCCGGACCGCCGCGATCACGGGTGCCTACGTCGCCCTGGCCCAGGCGATCGAGTGGGGCCGCGAGAAGAAGTTCGTGGGGCAGAAGGCCACGCCGCTGACCGACAGCGTCTCGGCGGTCTCGGTCGGCATCATCGACGGCGAGCCCATGCTCGACCTCGCCTACGTCGAGGACGTCCGGGCCGAGACCGACATGAACGTCGTCGTCACGGGCAGCGGGTCGTTCGTCGAGGTGCAGGGCACGGCCGAGGGAGCGCCGTTCGACCGGCGCGAGCTCGACTCCCTCCTCGACCTCGCCGTCGCCGGCGCCGTCGACCTGAGCCGCTTCCAACGCGAGGCCCTCGGCCGATGACCCGCGTCGTCATCGCCACGCACAACCAGGGCAAGGTGGCCGAGCTGCGGCTGCTGCTCGCCGAGACGGCGCCGGGCGTCGAGCTGGTCGCCTACGACGGCCCCGAGCCGGTCGAGGACGGTGACACGTTCGCCGCCAACGCCCTGATCAAGGCGCGTGCGGCAGCACGTCACACCGGGCTTCCCGCGCTCGCCGACGACAGCGGCATCTCGGCGGCGGCCCTCGGCGGGGCTCCCGGCATCCACTCGGCACGCTACGCCGGCACCCGCGACGCGGACGACAACATCGACAAGTTGCTGACCGAGCTCGACGGTGCCGACGACCGCTCGGCGTGGTTCTCGTGCGCCGCCGCCCTCGTCGTGCCGAGCCCCGCCGGTACCGGGGGCCCCGACGGGCCGCCCGAGGCGAGCGAGTGGGTCGAGCACGTCGAGTACGGCGAGTGGCACGGCGAGGTGCTGGAGGCGCGGGTCGGCTCGAACGGGCACGGTTACGACCCCGTCTTCCGCCCCGAGGGCGAGAGCCGCAGCGCGGCCGAGCTCACCGCGGACGAGAAGAACGCCGTCAGCCACCGCGCCCGGGCGTTCCGGGCGATCGCACCCCGGGTGGCCGCGCTGGCGGACTGAGCCGCGCGCGCCTCCTCGGGGTGGTGCGGTCGGCAGCCGCCCACGTGCCCGCGGTGCTCAGGCGTCGTGCGGCGCGGACGACACCTGAGGCGTCTCGACCTCGCCCGAGGCCTCGGCCTTCTTGGCCTGGTGCACCCCGTGGAAGTAATGGATGGCGATGGGGATCACCGTGGCCAGCACGGCCCCGAGCAGGATCAGGTCGATGTACGAGCTGACGAAGTCCGCGACGGGTGGGATGTGCCCGATGCCGAAGCCCGCCAGCGTGATGCCCATGCCCCAGACGACGGCGCCGATCGCGTTGAAGAGCGAGTAGCGCCGGTAGCTCATGTGGCCGACGCCGGCCATGATGGGCGCGAAGGTCCGGATCACCGGGACGAACCGGGCGATGATGACGGCCATCGGGCCGAACCGCTCGAAGAAGGCGTTCGTGCGGTTGACGTTGGCGACGCTGAACAGGCCGCTCTCTTTCCGCTCGAAGATGCGCGGGCCGACCTTGTGGCCGATCAGGTAGCCGAGCTCGCCACCGGCGAACGCGGCGATGCTGATGAAGATCGCGATGAGCCAGATCGGCAGGCCGAGGGCCCCGGGGTTGGTCGCGGCGAGGATGCCCGTGATGATCAGCAACGTGTCGCCCGGGAACAGGAACCCGACGAGCAGGCCCGTCTCGGCGAAGACGAGCAGGCAGACGCCGAGCACGGCCCACGGGCCGAAGGACGTGAGCAGGTACTCGGGGTTGAGCCAGGGGATGGAGACGAGGGGCAGCATCGGGTGTTCTCCGGTCGTGGTCGCCGGCGTTCCCGGGGCCTCAGATGGGTCGTGCGGGAGAAGGGACTTGAACCCTCACGCTCGAAAGCACAGGAACCTAAATCCTGCGTGTCTGCCAATTCCACCACTCCCGCGGCAGACCGAGTGTACCGACGACGGCCTCGGGCCGGAACGGCGGACGAGGAGGTGCTAGCGCTTCGAGCGGGGCACGTGCGGTGAGTACCGGGGCACGTAGCGCACGAGGATCGCTGCGCCCACGAGACCGAGCACACCCATCACCCCGCTGGCCAGCGAGATCGACACGACGGCGGTCACCCCGGAGATGACAAGCGGAGCGGCCGCGCTGCCGGCGTCCCCGGTGAAGCGCCAGGCGCCGAGGAAGGGCGCGGGGTCGCCCTTGTCGGCCAGGTCGGCGCCGAGCGTCATGAGGATGCCGCTGCCCACGCCGTTGGCCAGGGACATCAGGATCGCGACGGTGACGAACCAGCCGACGTTCGCGTCGAGGTCGTGCGTGACCGACAGCGCGAGGTACGAGAGGCCAAGGCCGACCATGCAGGGGACGGCGCTCCACAGGCGCCCGAAGCGGTCCATGATCTGGCCGCTCGTGTAGAACAACGCGAAGTCCACGGCGCCGGCGATGCCGATGATGATCGCGGTCTCGGACGCCCCGAGGCCGATGCTGACGGCCCAGAGCGGCAACATGACCTGGCGGCCCGAGCGCATGGCGCCGATCAGGGCCGCGCCGCTGCCGAGCTTCAGCAGCACGCCGCGGTGACGCCAGAGGGTGCCGAAGAGCCCCTGGGCCTCCCTCGCGACGAGGTCGGCGCCGTCCTCGGTGCCGCGACCCGGCCGGACGCCGAAGGCCGCCGACGGGTCACGCAGGACGAGCAGCGCGACGGCCGCACCGAGGCAGCCGACGATGTGCACGACGAACGCCGACTGGACGGACCCGGTCAGCTCGATGACCCCGGCCGACAGGAACGGGCCGACGAAGTAGCCGAGCCGGAAGACCCCGCCGAGGCTCGACAGAGCCCGGGCGCGGATCTCGACGGGCACGAAGCTCGTCATGAAGGCGTGTCGAGCGAGGGCGAAGACCGCGGTCGCGAGGCCGATGACCAGCACGCCGACGGCGAGGACGATCTCGTTCGGCGCCAGCAGGCAGGTGACGAGACCGCCGATGCTGACGAGCGAGGCGCCGATCATCGAGGTGCGCTCGCCGATGCGACTGACGAGCCATCCGCTCGGGATGTCGCCGATCAGCTCGCCGACGAGGATGAGCGCGGCGACGAAGCCGGCGAAGGGGAGCGAGGCGTCGAGCTCGCTCGCCACCACGGGGATGATCGGGATGATGGCCCCCTCGCCGATGGCGAAGAGCGCCGCGGGCAGGAACGCCGCGAGGGCCACCGACCGCATGCTGAAGGCGGGGGAGGAGGAAGACATGTCGTCCGCCACCCTAGGCCCGCTGCGTACACTTGTCGGATGAAGGTCTTGGCAGCGATGAGTGGTGGAGTCGACTCGGCGGTCGCCGCGGCGAGGGCGGTCGAGGCCGGCCACGACGTGGTGGGGGTGCATCTGGCGCTCAGCCGCATGCCCGGCACGCTGCGGACGGGCAGCCGGGGTTGCTGCACCATCGAGGACTCGATGGACGCCCAGCGCGCCGCCAACAAGATCGGCATCCCCTACTACGTGTGGGACTTCTCCGAGCGCTTCAAGCTCGACGTCGTCGACGACTTCGTCGCCGAGTACACCGCGGGTCGCACTCCCAACCCCTGCATGCGCTGCAACGAGCGCATCAAGTTCGCCGCCCTGCTCGAGAAGGCGCTCGCGCTCGGCTTCGACGCGGTCTGCACGGGGCACTACGCGACGATCCTCACCGACGACCGGGGCAATCGCGAGCTGCACCGCGCCTCCGCCTGGGCGAAGGACCAGTCGTACGTCCTGGGCGTGCTCACCGCCGAGCAGCTCGCGCACTCGATGTTCCCGCTCGGGGCGACGCCCTCCAAGGCCGAGGTGCGGGCCGAGGCGGCCGAACGCGGCTTCAGCGTGGCGTCGAAGCCCGACAGCCACGACATCTGCTTCATCCCCGACGGCGACACCCGCGGGTGGCTCGCCGAGCGCGTCGGTGCCGAGTCGGGCGAGATCCTCGACCGCAGCGGCGCCGTGGTCGGCTCGCACGAGGGCGCGCACGCCTTCACTGTCGGTCAGCGCAAGGGCCTCAACATCGGGTTCCCCTCGGACGACGGCAAACCTCGCTTCGTGCTCGAGGTGCGGCCCGTCGACAACACGGTCGTCGTCGGACCGAAAGAGGCTCTCGACATCGCCGAGATCGCCGGCGGCTCGTACACGTGGGCCGGGCTCGCCCCGGTCGACCCGACGGTCGCGTTCGACTGCGACGTGCAGATCCGTGCCCACGCCGACCCGGTTCCCGCCGTCGCGCGGGTGTCGGTGGTCGAGGGTAAGAAAGAACTCGTGATCACACCTCGCGAACCCCTCAACGGCGTCGCCCCCGGGCAGACCGCCGTCGTCTACGTCGGCACCCGCGTCCTCGGGCAGTGCACGATCGACCGCACGGTCAGCGCCGTTCCGGTCCCCGCTGCCGCCACCGCCTGAGGCGACCGACGATGAGCGAGACCGGCACCGACGCCGCCTCCGGGTCGGCGGTCGAGACGGACGGCGTCCCCGACGACCTGTCCCGGGCGCGAGACGAGGCAGAACGGCTGACGACCCGCATCCTCGAGCTGCGGGACCAGTACTACGAGGGCAACGGCTCGACCGTCGCCGATGCCGACTACGACGGGCTCGTGCGACGCCTCGACGCCCTCGAGCGGGTGCACCCCGAGCTGCAGAAGCCCGACAGTCCCACGCAGACGGTCGGCGGCCGGGCCGAGACCACCCAGTTCGCACCCGTCGAACACGCCGAGCGCATGCTCAGCCTCGACAACGTGTTCAGCGACGACGAGTTGGCCGAGTGGGCCGGCAAGGTGCAGCGCGACGCCGGCGCCGAGCGCGTGCGGTTCCTCACCGAGCTGAAGATCGACGGCCTGGCGATCAACCTGCGCTACGAAGACGGAGTGCTCGTCACCGCCGCCACGCGCGGCGACGGCGTCGTCGGCGAAGACGTGACCGGCAACGTGCTCGCGATGGGCACCATCCCCGAGCGCCTCGAGGGCACCGGCCACCCCCCGCTCGTCGAGGTGCGGGGCGAGATCTTCTTCCCGGTCAGCGAGTTCGACGAGCTCAACGCGCAGCAGCGTGAGGCCGGCGAACGCGTCTTCGCGAACCCCCGCAACGCCGCCGCCGGCTCGCTGCGTCAGAAAGAAGAGGGCAAGAGCCCCGAGAAGCGCGAGTTGATGCACGCGCGCCTCCGTCGCCTGCGCATGCTCGTGCACGGGATCGGTGCCTGGCCGGTGCGCGAACTCGAACGCGCGACCGAGGTGCGGTCGCAGTCCGAGGTCTACGACCTGCTGGGCGGGTGGGGGCTGCCCATCTCGACCCACTACCGCGTCTTCGACACGGTCGCCGAGGTCGAGGCGTTCATCCACGACTACGGCGTACGCCGCTCGTCGGTCGAGCACCAGATCGACGGCATCGTCGTCAAGGTCGACGACCTCGCCCTGCACGACGAGCTCGGGGCGACGAGCCGGGCCCCGCGCTGGGCGACGGCGTTCAAGTACCCGCCCGAAGAGGTCAACACGAGGCTGCTCGACATCGTCGTCAGCGTCGGACGCACGGGGCGGGCCACGCCGTTCGCCGTGATGGAGAAGGTCGAGGTCGCCGGCAGCGAGGTCCGTCAGGCGACCCTGCACAACCAGCAGGTGGTCAAGGCCAAGGGCGTGCTGATCGGCGACACCGTCGTGTTGCGCAAGGCGGGCGACGTCATCCCCGAGGTGCTCGGCCCGGTCATCGAACTGCGCGACGGTGCCGAACGCGAGTTCGTCATGCCCGTCGACTGCCCCGAGTGCGGCACCCCGCTCAAGCCCGCGAAAGAGGGCGACATCGACCTCCGCTGCCCCAACGCCGAGAGCTGCCCGGCGCAGGTGCGCGGTCGCGTCGAGCACATCGCTTCCCGTGGCTCGCTCGACGTCGAAGGCCTCGGCGAGGTCGCCGCCGCCGCGCTGACGCAGCCCGTCGAGCCGGCCACGCCGCCGCTCCGAACCGAGGCGGGCCTGTTCAGCCTGACGATGGCCGACATCTTCCCCGTACGGGTCGTCGTGCGTGATGCCGAGACCGGCATGCAGAAGCTCGAGGCCGACGGCCAGCCGAAACTCGTCACCCCGTTCCGGCGCAAGCGCGCCAAGCGCGACGGCACGTACGACCCCACGGCGGGCGAGTTCTCGGGCGACGAGACCTCGGTGCCGTCCAAGACGGCGATCGAGATGCTCGCCAACCTCGAGAAGGCGAAGACCAGCCCCCTGTGGCGCATCCTGGTCGGTCTCAGCATCCGGCACGTCGGACCGGTCGCAGCTCGCGCCCTCGCGAACCACTTCGGCTCGCTCGACGCCATCCGGGCGGCTTCACGCGACGAGCTCGCGGCGGTCGACGGCGTGGGCGGCATCATCGCCGACGCGCTGCTGGCCTGGTTCGACGTCGACTGGCACACCGAGATCATCGATCGGTGGGCGGCCGCGGGCGTGCAGTTCACGACTCCGGGTCACCCCGGCCCGGGAGCGGCCGAGGCAGCAGGGGGAGTGCTCGCCGGGGTGACCGTCGTGGCGACCGGCAGCCTCGAGGGCTTCACCCGCGAGGGCGCTCTCGAGGCCATCGTCGAGGCGGGGGGCAAGGCCGCCGGCAGCGTCAG
>NZ_JXQZ01000038.1 GCF_000878135.1 Frigoribacterium sp. MEB024 | reverse complement strand
ATGTGAACAAACCGCCACGAGTTTGCGTGGCGGTTCGTTCACATCGTGGCGGGATGCGGCCATGACGCGACCCGCGCCTCCAGCGCGCGGCCCGCGCCGGCTCAGCGGTAGTGCTGCTCGCCGCGGGCCGCCGCCGCGACCACGTCGCGGATGCGCGCCGCACGGGTCTCGGGCCGCTTGAGCGAGGCCAGCCGGAAGTACACCCGGAACCGCTCGGTCTTCGTCAGCGACGCGAAGTGGGCGGCCGCCGCCGGGTCGGCGTCGAGAGCGGCCTGCAGGTCGTCCGGAGGCGCGGCGTCCTTCTGCCGATAGGCGGCGTCCCAGCGCCCGTCGGCCTTCGCCCGGTCGACCTCGGCCTGCCCCGCCGGGGTCATGAGCCCCTCGGCGACGAGGCGGGCGACGTGCTCGCGGTTCACCTGGGACCACGGGCTGTCCTTCCGCCGCGGTTGGAACGCGGTGAGCGTGAAGTCGTCGTCGAGCCGACTGGTCTGACCGTCGATCCAGCCGTGGCAGAGGGCGACGTCGAGCGCCTCGGACCAGGTCATGCCCGGCCTCGTCGACCGCACCTTGCGGAGCGTCAGCCGCACCCCGCCCACGTCGGGGTCGCCCTCGAGGTACTCGCGCCACTGCTCGACCGTCACGTCGAGCACGGGCTTGTCCGCGAAGCTGACCATGCCGCGACCCTACCGACTCGGACCGACCCGCATCCGCCCCGCGGCCGACACCGTCCCGTCCCCCGGACGACCACGCCCCCGTCCCCCGGTCGACGCGCCCCTCAGCGCCCCTCCCCTAGCCTGGCGGGATGGACCTCATCGGGTGGATCACCGACGTCGGCTCGTCGTTGCCGACCCCGCTCGTCTGGGCCCTGGGCGCCCTGTTCTCGTTCACCGAGTCGGGGCTCGGCCTCGGCGTCTTCGTGCCGGGCGAGACGATCGTGCTGCTGCTCGCCGCGACCTTCGACAGCCCCTGGCCGGCGGTCGCGTTCTTCGTCTCCGTGGCGATCGGCGGCTCGCTCGGCGACCACGTCGGCTACCTGCTCGGTCGCCGCTTCGGCACGGGGTTCCGCGACACGCGCATCATCCGCCGGATCGGCGTCGACAGCTGGGACCGTGCCGTCGCCGTCCTCGAGCGGCGAGGGGCGGCCGCGGTGTTCCTCACCCGCCTCGTGCCGGTGGTCCGCACCCTGACGCCGGCGGCGGCCGGCGTCGCGAAGGTGCCCTACCGGTCGTTCCTGCCCGCGTCGCTCGGCGGGGCGCTGACCTGGGCCGCCGTCTACGTCGGCATCGGGTTCCTGCTGCGGTCCTCGCTCGAGGCGGCGCAGGAGTACCTCGGGCAGTTCTCGTCGTGGGCGCTGATCGGCGCCGCGGTGATCGTCGCGATCGTGTTCGTCGTGCGGCTCGTGCGCCGGCGTCGGGCGGCAGCCGCCGACGACGCGGACGGCACCGTCGACGAGACGGTCGCCGCCGACGTCGCTGAGACCCCCGACGACGCCGCGGACCCGGAGGCGCGGGTCGACGACCGCGGGCCCGTCGCGTCCGCCGTCCACGCGGCCGGGCACGCCGTGGCCGATCCCGTCGTCGCGGGGGCGTCCGCCTCGGGCGAGTTCGTCGCGGAGCACCTGTCGTCCCGTCGGCTCGGCGCCCTGCGCCACCGCCTCTTCGAGGTGGACGACTGGCGGACCGTGCCCAACGCGATCACGGCTGCGCGCCTCCTGCTGTTGCCGCTCTTCGCCGGCCTGCTGATCGCCGAGCTCTGGTGGCCGGCCCTCATCGTGATCGCGGTCGTGTTCGCGACCGACTGGCTCGACGGGTTCGTGGCCCGGCGCACCGACTCCGTCTCGGTGCTCGGGTCGTGGCTCGACCCCGTGGCCGACCGGTTGACCGTGGTCGTCGTCGCCGTGGCGTTCGCGACGGCCGACGTCTTCGGCTGGCAGGAGGCCGTGCTGCTGATGGTGCCCGACGTGCTGCTCGCGATCGGCGCCGTGCTCGCGTTCCGCGGCGACCCCGCGTTGCCGGTCTGGTGGGCCGGGCGGCTGCGCACCGGGCTGTGCTTCGTCGGCCTCGCGGTGCTGCTGCTCGGGGTGGCGCTCGACGGCCCCGAGTGGACGGCCGTGATCGGCGTCGGGTACCTGGTCTTCCTGGTCGGGCTGGTGTTCCACTACGTGTCGGCGGTGCACTACGCACGGGTGATGCTCGTCCGTTGGCAGCGAGCCATCGCCGAGCGTCCGGTCTGACGTCGGGCCGGCTCGACATCGGACCGGGTCGACCGACCTGGCACCGTCAGAGCCCGAACAGCAGCCGCAGTCCGAGGGCCACCATGACGACGGCGATCACCGCGTCGAGCGCCCGCCAGGCGACCGGCTTCGCGAACAGGGGACGCAGGAGGCGCGCGCCGAACCCCAGCGCCGAGAACCACACGAGACTCCCCGCGATCGCCCCGGCCGCGAACCACCAACGCAGGTCGGGCGGCTGGTGGTTCGCGACCGAGCCGAGGAAGACGATCGTGTCGAGATAGGTGTGGGGGTTGAGCCAGGTGAAGGCGAGGGCGCCGAGGACGGCCGGGACGACCCGGGCGGGCGTGACGGCGCGCGCGGCA
>NZ_JXQZ01000037.1 GCF_000878135.1 Frigoribacterium sp. MEB024 | reverse complement strand
TTGATGATCAGGGGCGAGTGGTGCCCCCGACGGCGCTGACGGCATCGCTGATGGTGCTGCCCGGGTGGGCTTCGCGGTAGGCGCGGACCTCGGCGGGGTCGACGTCACGCTCGGGGCGCCGGGTCGGGCGGCCGAGAGCGCTCTTGCCGGCCAGGAACGCCGAGGCGAGGGCGGCCACGATCAACAGCATCCCGACGGTGCGGTCGGCCGTGAAGAAGACGACCAGGGCGATCGCCGTCAGGGCGAGCGGGGCGAGGGCGCGGAGCCAGTTCGTCATGAGAAGCACTGCTCCTTGATCTGGGTGATGCCGATGAGCTCACCGGCGAGTGCGGCAGCGGCGCCGCCCAACGCCTTGACCTTCTCGTACGAGAAGCTCGCGCCCCACATGATCTTGGCCGCCTCGGTGACACCGCCCAGCTGCTTGATGAGCGCCTTGGCCTTGAGGATCTTCGCAGCGGGGAAGGCGGTCGAGGCGATGACGGTGGCGATGGCGCCGGCGCAGCCGAGGACGTTCGCCTGGAGGGTGACCTCTCCCCCGCCTGCGCTCGGGGCCGGGGCGTTCTCGGCGAGCCACTGCTGCGTGGCAGCGTCTCCGGCTTGGAGCACCGAATCGGGGATGCGTTCGATGATCGAGAGCGCCTCCTCCATCTCGGCCAGCTGTGCCTCGGTGGGGGCGGGCGCGGCTTCCTGGGGGGTCGCCGACACGGTCTGCGCCGACGAGGTCGGGGTCGGTGCGGCCTGCGCGGCCGTCGCCCCACCGAAAGCAAGGGCGATGCCCAGGGTGCCGGCGAGGAATGTGGTGGAGATCTTTCGGGTACAGGTCATTGGTCTGCGTCCTCTCGGTCGGATTCCGTTGGTGTACTGATCGGTCTAGAAAAACGCTAGAACGCCCTCGGCGAGCGATGCACGCCGATTGACGTGATCCTCAGGAATCTCCGCCGGGCGACGGAATCCGCGCGAACGAGACGGCCACCGCATCGGGGCTGGAGGCGGGAGGCGCGGGTCAGGTGACCTGCGCCTCCCGCGGCTGCGTTCCCTCCGCCTCGCCGGCACCGGGTGGGCGGTAGGTTCACCTCATGAAGGTCCTGGCCGGCATCGTCACCGCGCTGCTCGTGGTGTCGGTGCTGCTGGTGCTCGCGGTGCGGGCCGACCCGGACGTGCCGCTCGTGCTGTCGGGGTCCGACGCGCGCCTCCCGTACTGCACGACGTACGAGCCGGTGATCGTGGCCGACCTCACGACGGAGACGCTGCCGGCCTGCGCACCGCACGGGGTCGAGCTGCGCTTCCCCGACGGCTTCGTCATCGACCTGCCCGACGAGCCCGGCGCCGGCGGACGCCCCTCGGAACGCTACGACTACGGCTACGTCGACGTCGGGGCGTTCGGCATGTACGCGTCCCGGGCCGACCACGCCTGCGAGCACGTCGAGCAGTGGGGCACCCCCGAGGCCATCCGCCGCGTCACCGAGGCCTTCGGCGACGACTACGCCTGTGTGCCCGACCAGCAGTGAACCGCAGGAGGCGCGGGTCACGCGACCAGCGCCTCCTGCGGTCCCACAGGGTGGATGGCCTCAGCCACCCCCGTGCCGACGAGTGAGCTCGCGCGCGATGGCGAAGGCCACCCAGTCGGCGGGGCGATCGTTTCGCCAGGCGCCGGCGTGGAACGAGTTGACGGGAGCACCGGTGTCGCCCAGATGGATGGCGAGGCGGATGGCGACTTCCTCGACCTCTTTTGTCGGCCTCTTCTTTCGCCACGCGTTCATGTGCGCGCGTGCCTCAGGCAACAGTCGGCCGTTTGCGATGAGGTCGTCCACCCACTCGAGATCGACGTCGGGGGCAGTGTCGACGCTGCCCGTGACGACCTTTGCGTGAGTGCGCTCGAGCGCGATGCCGTGCGCATGGTCTCCCCCTCGCCAACTCTCCTCGTCGGTGGTTCTCGTCTTCAGACCGCCCTTGCCCTCGGCGATGCCGATATAAAGCACGCCTGACCGCAACGAATCTCCCTCTCGCGCACCATGCACCCAGCAATAGAGGCCAGCGCCGTCGGCGACTTCCTTGTCGCTGACGTTCCACACGACGCCGATGAGGCGAAGTCCGGCCTGAAGGGTCAGCGGCGTGATCAGTCGCAACGTGGTCTCGGAGAGAAGCGTCGACGGGGGCGCGAGCTCATCCGACTCCTCCGGAGTCGAGACCTCGTGGGAGGGAACGGCAGGCTCGGTCATCTCGTGCTTTCCTCACGTCTAGGGAGTCGGCCTCATCATCCCAGTGCCCGCAGCACGTGGGGCCCGGCGGCCGCACCCCCGGCTCACCCGTTCGGCGCGACGAGCACCTTCGCGTGCTGCGTCTCCCCGCTGTCCAGCTCCACGAGCAAGGCCGGCAGCTCGTCCAGCCCGACCGCCCCCGTGATGAGCGGTCCCGCCTCGACCGAGCCGTCGGCGAGCGCCCGCATCGCGCCGACGAAGTCGGAGTGCGTGTAGGCGAGGCTGCCGACGACGGTCAGCTCGCGGCTCTGCCAGTCGCCGTACGAGACCTCCGAGGTGGTCATCGGGTAGCCGAGCAGGGCGAGCGTTCCGCCGCGGCGGACCAGCTCGGCGCTCGACTGGAACAGCGAGGAGGCGCCGGTGCACTCGTAGAGGACGTCCGCGCCGAGTCCGTCGGTCAGCTCGAGGACGCGGGCGCGGAAGGCGTGGCCGGGAGCGTGGACGTCGGTGAAGCCGAGGCGGCGGGCGGTCTCGCGCCGCGCCTCCATGGGTTCGACGATGACGACGGCTCCGGCGCCGGCGTGGCGGGCGTGCTGGGCGGTGAGCAGGCCGATGGGTCCGGCACCCTGGACCACGACGACGTCGCCGAGGCGCTGGCCAGCGCGGCGGACGGCGTGGAAGGTGACGGCGGTGGGTTCGACGAGGCCGAGCTGCTTGTCGGTGAGGCCGTCGAGGGCGCGTTGGACGCGGCGTTCGTGAACGGTGACGTGCTGGGCGAAGGCTCCGTGGGTGGGGGCGTCGGGTGAGATGCCGTTGGCCTCGGCGAAGGCGGTGTCGCAGTGGTCGGGATGTCCGGCCCGGCACATGGCGCAGGTGCCGCAGGGCGGGCCGACGCTGGCGACGACGCGGTCCCCCACGGCAACCGTCGTGACCCGGCTGCCGGCCGCGACGACGGTTCCGGTCCACTCGTGGCCGAACACCGCGGCTGGGATGAGCCCGCCGGACGCCCACCCGTGGGTGTCGGTGGCGCAGACACCCGTGTACCGGATGCGCACCACGATCTGCTGCTCCCCCGGAGCCTCGAGGTCGACCTCGGCGAAGGCGACCGAGCGCTCGGCGTCGACGGTGGCGAAACGGGTACGGGCAGGGAGGTCGGTCATGCAGCCCAGGGTAGACGTGGGCGACAGGTGTCGCTCAATGGAACGACGATCTCGGGCTCGGAGGAACAAATACTGTTGAGATACGGAACCACCACCTAATTCGCGTGAGACGTGAGACGTGAGACGTGAGAACATCGCGCCCTTCGGCGTCTTCGCTAACTTTTGGCACGACTGCCCGAAGTTAGCTATGAAACCCTTGGCCCCATTTGCCTATATACGCAGACAGGCTTTCATGCGAGCATGCTGTCCATGTCCACTCGCATCTCGGAATTTACAGACTCCTATTCCGACGACATGATGTTCCTAACATCTCTCCGTCGCATACTTCTCCGCCACCCTCTCCAATCGTTCGCTCCCCTATTCCTCGATGCGACATTGTCGCGCCTCTATGCGGTGATGCTAGTTGGAAATGTAGAAAATGCCATTGCACAAGAATTTGATCGCAATAGTGAACCGAAACTCGACACGTACCTGAACGCGAATGTTGCGAACGCGACTAAGGTGCAAGCTCTTGAAGGCTTTCTTCAGGAGCGGTTGTCAGCCTCGGTTGACACATCGATTCTCGATGACTACTTGGCAATAAAGTACCTGCGGAATGGAATTATCCATTCGGACCAACGAACGGGCGCACAGGCTGAGTATATAAAATCTCATGGCTTTCCTATAGATAGCCGCGATCTGACCCTGGTTCACCTCAAACGAATGGCTAGAGTGGACCAGTCGATCACGATGTATTTTGGAATGTCGAGAATCATCGAAGTCCTGGGCGTTAACGCTGACTACAAGCCGGAAATCAATCTACCGAGCAGCCCGGTTGCAGAAGACGAGTCCGTTTCCGCGCCGTACTCCTTACGAGAGTTTGACCAAATCCATCGTCGCAATCTGCAGAACACCGCAGTCAGCTGGCAACGCTTCCGCTCCAAGTGTCCGCCCGATTCTGCAGGAACACTCGTCAGCAGACTCTGGTCCGGGGAACATGGTTCTGAGTCACTGGATGTGCAATCGTGGGGCGAATCGGCTGAGTATTCATGGAACCAGGTCGTCGGTATTGCTTCGGAATCTGGTCAACGATTGTTCAAAGATGCTGAGCACCGGGCGGATCAACTAGCCCGAATCCGATCTCTAGCCGTAGATGGGGCCTTCCCACGCGGCCCTTTGCCAGCGGACGCGTACCAGGCCATTTCTGAGGTCGTGTCGGCAGGGGAAGGCCCCGGCGATGAGGCCCTGTCTACCCTTTTCCAGGGTCACTCTCCCCTATCTGGTTCGCAACTCGTCGAGTCATACGCGTTGGGATACAAAGCGTATGACTTGACGACTTCACTCGGAGTCGACTGGATTTGGCCCGTGTTAACCCAAGGTGCAAGTAACAGCCGAATCGAGCTAGTTCTTGCGTTCATTGACCTCTGCGAACTTGGGCGGTCTTGGTACATGGCAATCGAGCATCACACCAGTTTTGAGCCAGAGAAATTGGAGACGCACCGTCGGGAAGTCATTGCGATGGGTGAGTAACTACTTCAGACAGCCACGGCCTGGTCCCGGGGCTGCAACAGCGACCGACCTCGGCGTCGTGCCCGGGATACCCCTCTACGGGGTTTCCCTCGTCGGCAACGACGAGACGTCGACGAGTGGACCGTCACGACGACGACCAACGAGACGACCGACGGAGGCCTCGACCTGGTCAGTGCCGTCTTCGCGACGGCCGTGCAGCCGGTCGCCTCCCCCACCGCCGTCACCAGTACGCAGGGAGCCGCGCAGACCCTGCCCGTCGTGGCCACCGCGGGTGACCCGCTTGTGCCGCTCGACCCCGCGGCCATCCGTCTCGACGCTCCCTCCGGGGCGACGGCGGATGCCGACGGCACGGTGGTGGTGGTCCCCGGTGAGGGACGCTACGAGCTCGACCGCACCGTCGGCACCGTGCTCTTCCGGCCCGAGCCCGCCTTCACGGGAACGGCGACGCCGGTGCCCTACGTGGTGACCGACGCGGCCGGAGCGAGCGCCGCCTCCACCCGGACGCCCTGGGTGCCCGAGGTCGCGAGGCCCAACACCTCGACCGGCGAGCAGGGCATTCCCCAGCGTCTCGCGGTGACAGAAAATGACGGAGGCGCGGTGCCGGTCTCCCCCGCCACCCTCCGTCTCGTAGACCCCTCCGGTGTCGGCGCCGCCACCGTGGTGGTGCCCGGTGACGGCACCTGGACGGTCGACGGTGAGGTGCTGGTATTCACGCCCGGGCCAGCCTTCGTCGGCGCGGCGACGCCGGTGTCGTACCGGGTGGACACCGTCGTCGGTGACACGGTTGAGTCGACGGCGACGCCGACGGTGACCGCCGCGCCGGTCGGGGCCGCCGACGCCGGTCCTGCCGGTGCCGGACGTCGTCGTGACGCCCCCTGCGGGCACCCCGGCGGTCTTCGACCTCCCAGCGGCCGTGCCCGACCTCGTGCCCGAGTCAGTCACCCTTCTCCTGCCGAACGAGACGCCCGACACCGAGGTCACGACTGACGACGGTACGTGGCAGGTGCAGCCCACCACCGGCGAGGTCGTCTTCACGCCCTCCCCCGCCCTCGTCGGCGACCCGGCCCCCCTCACCTTCGCCGCCGAGCGCACCGACGGCACCGCCGTGACGGGCCGCCTCGTGATCGACTACGTCGCGACGGCAGCTGGGCCGACACCGACACCGACACCGACGCCGGCACCCGCGGCCGGTGCGGACGGCTCTGGTGACGGCAGGGCCGCCGGGTTAGGGACCGTGGCGCTAGCCGCGCCCCTTGGTCGCCGTCAGGAGGCCTCGGCCTCGCCGGTGCCCTCGTCTACGGGGGCGGAAAACGCGGGGCTCTGGCCGCTCTGATGCGGCGATAGCCGGTACGGCTTCGAGCGCAATCTTCAGCCACTCGCCGACGCTTCTGCTTTGGCCACCCTCTAAACCTTGCGAGACCCGAGACACTTCAATATTTAACGCCTCCAGCAGGTGAAACGCCCTGCCTTCCCCGCGGGCAGCTCCCTTAACTAGATTCTCGCGTCAGTAGACCTTTGGTCGTCGCTCTTCACTCTGCCAGCAGTGATCGCGGCACTCACTGCGGGACTGGTTGTGGCCCTCTTCACGCTCGTTCCGAGCAGAACTGTGGTGACTGTCTAGCTAGGGTTTGGCTATGGAGCTAATCCCCGTTCATGTTGGATCAATCTCGCCTGAGGCCTGGTCCCGGACTGAAGCCCGGGCAGCCGAGTTGCGTCCTCCCATCGCGCCGTGGGTGCGCGACCGGAAACGTCCCCTGATAGCTAGAGCGGACATTGATTGGGATTCAGCTGGCCTCATGCCTCACTGGATACAGGCTGATTCAGTGGAATGCGCTGCAGCACTGGACCCAGTCGTCTACTACGCGCAGGGCGCAGAAGAATTCACTCGCTTCCGAGACGGCGCTAAAGGTCGAGGCGAAACAGCCCTTGTTGTAAGCACTGCGGGAATCCTGAACGAGGATGGCACGCCTGAGCCAAGATCACTGTTTGACGGTGACGACTCGGTCATGCTTGGCTCCGTTGACAGCTATATCGCGGGTGAGCTGCTGCCAGCGGGCGGGAAAGTGGGCCTCGCCGCGGACCTCAGCGAAGCTGACAAAGATCTAGCCCGTCGCCTTCAGAACACCAGCTCGATAAAACGGTGGTGGCGGCTTTCTTTGGTTGGGCCGAGCAAAGAGGACTGGGGAGGCCATCGGCAACTGCCGGCCGAAGGCACACTTGTGCCCATTCTTGAGACGGAACTTCACGAGCCTGTTGCGGCTGTCTGGCTGTCACCAGACGGTGTCGAACGACGCTACATCGTCCCCGCCCAAACACCGTGGCCGCTCATTCTGGATTGGCTCATGGCCCAAGCCCTTCCTGCCTATGTGCCAGAAGCCATGAGAAGGGCAAGACGTCACCTCTCCACCGATGTTGACCTAATGACCAACAGAGAACGCGAGCTGCATGCGGCTCTGGCTGCCCTCAAGTCGCACTACAGGGATCAGGAATCGAAACTGTCAGGGGAGCTGGCTTCTGCGGAGCAGGAGGCAAGTTCCACGCGTGATGGCCTCCTTTACGGCACCGGGGACCAACTCGTGGCTGCGGTGCGAACCGTTCTAGAGTCTGCTGGTCTGACGGTGGTAAATCTTGACGATGTACTAGGTGGAACCAAAAACGCCGATCTCCTGGTGACGTCGGCAAATCGCTCACGTCTTGTCGAGGTGAAATCTGCCGGCGGTAAGGCCACAGAGCGGGCCTACGACGATCTCGTGAGACACCTCACTGCATGGCCTCACCTGACTGATTCGGTGCCGGTGGAAGGTGGCGCGTTCGTGATCAATCACGAGTACAAGCGGGTCCCCGGCGACCGAGAACACCAGCCGTACCAGCGTCCCGAATTTCTGCAAGCTGTAACTGAGCCCATCGTGACCACGCTTGACCTTTTCGACGCCTGGCGCCAAGAAGATAGCCACCGCATTCGCTCTCTTTTCTTCAGAACCGGCCCCGACGCGGGGCAGCTCGAGAATGCAGATCGAGCAGCATCCCCCGAGTCGCCCCCTTGCAGCACGTCACAAACTATTTAGAAGGCTGCGACCCTAGATGCCCTGCTGCCGACAATTCCTGGGTCCTAAGCGATCGGTTGGACAGCTAAAATTTATACTCGGCCACTGCCTGCGGTGTTATTTCTGCGTGGGCGCCGTCAAGGGCAACAAAACGAGCGTCTCGCACCCAACCTTCTTCCTTATCCGCAGGAGCAGACAGTTCTCGCAATTGAGGATCGACTCGATCTAGGAAGGTCGCAAGCCATTGCGGCCCTGTCTCGTCAAATGCGTTCCACGGCGGATTGGATCGGTCAATTCCAGTCATCATGTCGACGCCATTTACAGTCAGGTCAATCTGCAGACCCAGGGCGTCGTTCTCTGAGTTGTACACCCTCCAGCGCACAAGACTTGGGCTGTGTGAATCGACGTACTTTTGAAGGTTGGGGACGTACACCACTTCCGTATCTGGGCCTAGTAGCCCTCGAACGGTGTCGGCGACCTGCTCATCTGGGTTGATGACTGTCACTACGTTTGGCTGGGCTGAGGAGGCCACCCACTGGCGGGCGACTAGGTCGCCAGCGGGAAAAGAGTACCCAATGACCAGGAGCTCGTCCGAAGCACGTAGCGCTTTGGCCCCCGATGCCCATTGCGCCTGCAACGATCGGTTTGAGAAGTAGGGGCCCTTCGAAAAAGTTGGCGGCACGATCAGGGGCAGTAGGTCGTCGTACAGATGCCGGTAGCGCGGCGCCCGATCGTGTCGTGGATTTGCTGGGGTTCCCCAAGACCGACCGTCTGACGTCATGACGATGGGGTCATTGGGCGGCCCACTCAGGCCCCCAAATGACCAGTTGGTGGAGCCGTGAAGCTTGTAGATAGTTGGAATAGGACCTCTGGGCTCACCCGGTCCAACAGACAACCCCGAACCCGCTGCCGAGCGCACGGTGAGTGGGGCGCCGTACAAGTCTGCCCAGGTCTGTGCCCGCCGAAGAACAGTCAGTCCTCGCTCTACGAGCGTGTCGTAATTGAACGTGAAAATGGATGCCTCAGCATCAGAGACACCCCACAGAAAGCGCAGCAACCACTCCGGAGGCTCTTGGGTGATGACAAGGCTCTCTGCGCGACGAATCTCCTGATCGATTCGGTCGGAAACTTTCAGGAACATGGACTTGTTTACGAAGTTATCTGCCGCTGTCAACCACGGTTGATCAACCGAAAGGAACGACATCCACTGTTCAAGGTCGTTGCCGAAGCGAGCCAAGGGAAGGAGGTCGAGACTGTCGTCCTTCGCTACCTCAACAACCAGTTCGCCCATGGTGGGCATGTAGTCCGAAATAGCTCGGGAAAATCCGGACCCGAGAATGACTGATGTTGTTGCCACGAGCTACCTCTCTCATTCATCGATATCCTGGTCCCCCAGGTTGGCAGAACTACGAGGCGCCGCGTCGAACATCCCGTGGACCGTTGAATGGGCGACTCAAGACAGCTGCGCGATCTCGCTCGTCGCGTGGGCGCCAGTACGGTGCAGCGCCCCCAGCGGTCAGGCCATCAGCGGCAGCGGCAGCGGCTTTTCTGCGCGCCCAAGTAATTTGTCATCGTTCGACATCCCTCCACATGTCAGCTCCTTTACGGTGGCTGGCGCGGACAGGAGAGAAGCGTCGAAAGCCTATGGTTGTGGGACAACTTGTCGGTAGCCTGACGCTCATGGTGACTTTTACTCCAACTTCGGTTCCCCTTGCGCAATTACTTCTCGACCCCAACAATTTCCGTTTCAGTGCGCCCGGTCAGGCAGCTGCAGTAGCGGAAGCTCGTTTCGGCGAAGACAAAGTGCAGTCAGCAACTCTCGAAAAAGTTAATCAGGACGGGGTTGGCGAACTTAAGCTATCCATTTCGGAGAATGGGTTCGTTCCGGTTGAGCGGATCGTCGTTCGCGCGATGAACTCCGCACCCTCTGCAATCGTGGACGGCGAAACGGACGCCGAGGCGGTGGTTCGGTACATCGTTGTGGAGGGAAACCGGCGGACTGCGGCACTTAAGTTGCTCGAGCAAGAGCATGCGGGTGGTTTGGACCTACAAGCTCGAGTGACTGATGTCTTCGCGGCGGTGCCGGTCCTCCTCGCCGAAGATGCGTCTAATGATGACATTCTCGCGATCATGGGAATCCGGCACGTGGGAGGCCTGAAGGAGTGGGGAGGTTATCAAAGCGCTTTGCTTGTTTATCGACTCATGAGCCAGCCCGGGCTCACCGCTCGAGATGTTGCATCACGCCTTGGGCTGACAGTGAATGAAGTGAACCGACGATACCGGGCATTTTCGGCATTGACACAGATGATGGAGGATGAGGAGTTTGGCGACAACGTTTCCCCGGAGATGTACGCCATATTCCACGAAACGGTTGGCCAGCCGAACGTGCGTGACTGGCTGGGATGGTCTCAAACGGATCGCCTGTTCAAGGACGAGGATCATCGGGAACTTTTTTACGGCTGGCTTACAGGGGAGGGTTCACCGAAGATCCGCAGCTACGGCGATATCCGAGAACTCAAAGTAATTCTCGAGAATGACGATGCTCTCGTCGCACTCAAGGACGACGACCAAAGTCTCAGCGACGCCATAGCTATTGTCCGTGCCGATGCAAAGGCTGTCCGATGGTTGCCGAATGTGAAATCGGCCTTGACCTCGCTGAACGACATGGGTTCAGGCACCATCGAGTCACTCGATGACAACGACATTGAGTTCTTAGAAAAACTGAAAAATCGAGCGGATTGGATCATGAAGGCTCATCAGGCCGGCGCGGCTGGATCAAATGACGAGAATTAAACCACGAAGTCTTCTTGTTGGAATGATCAGCGCGTTTGCCGCCGATGCGCCGCCACGACTGCTTCATGAGGTTGTAGCCGAAGTAATGTTCACGGCCGGGCACGCGACAGATTTCGATGAAGCCCTAGAGCTTGCAGACCCCCTCCTTGGTGAAATCCGCGCGCTTGTTATCGAATATCAAGCTGACTCCGAGAGACGGGGTCTGACTTGGCAGTTCGAACTCTATGGCTCGAACGACGAGTACCTGAGGGGAGCGTCCGCCGCCGATCCAACGCTCTCGGAGGCTGAGCGCCAAACTCGTGCAAGGCGTGCGCACGCAAGGACAATCCGGACGACGCTGACCAGTCTGACCGCCCCAGAGTTCGAAATCGCGTGCACCGGAATTCTGAGAATCATGGGCTGCGCTGATCCGCACACTTCATCGCAGGGAAATGATGGCGGTATTGATTTCTACGGCCGACTCGAGCTGGAGGGTCGTCTCGACAATTTCTCGACATATGGCGGGTTCGACCGTCGGGTTGGACTTTGGCTAATCGGACAGGCGAAGCATTACCCAACGCGAAACATCCAAACGGCACACATTCGAGAACTGGTGGGTTCAGTCGAACTTGCTCGAACTAAAGGAGCGATTCACACGTGGCCAGGCCTACATCTTCGGCCCTTCGACGCTGTAATACAAGTATTTTTCACAACGGGTGATTTCTCGTCGGGGTCAAACAAGCTCATCGATAACTCTGGACTAGTGGCCATGAATGGTGACCAACTGGCTACGTTCCTTGCCGATGCAGGGCTGGGTCTGGATAGCACCAACACAACATTTACGGAGTCGAAATTTCGCATGGATCTGGGTCTGTAGAAAGAGCACTACCAGTTCGCCTACCCCTCAGAAATCGACCTAAACCGAGGGCTGCAACGCAACATCGGGCGCGCACTCGCGCAAGAGTCCGCGTCAACGAGCTTGAAAGCTATATCTCAGGATCTTCAGCGCGACCTGGATCGCACACCAGCCGCCCCTATGCCGCTTGCGGGCGACGAGGCCGATTCCGGTGTCGGGCTTGCCGTCGCGGTCGGGCCAGTCCTGCCACAGCCACACCTCGTCGAACCGGGCCGTCCACGTGGGGTCCGTCGTCAAGAACACCCTCGTCAACCGCTCGAACAAGCGCCCCTTCGTCCGAGTGTCCGGCGCGATTTGCGCGTACTCGGCAAGCAGGTCATGGATCGACGTCCTTGTTAGTGCCCCTCATCACAGCAAACACACTCAGAACCACCGGGTCGGCACGAGCACCTCCGATCGTATCCGCCCGACCGAGCCACCCTGGTTTACCGGAGCACGTCTGCGGCCGGTGGCGACGACTGCTCCCAGACCGCCGCGTACGGTGCCCTGACCTCACTCCACAGCGCCTGACGTGCAGCATCCTCATTCATGAAAATGGCGTTATCCGGAGCGAGGACGACAAACTCGTGGGGGATGACTCGCCCAGCACGGTCCCTGCGTCCATCGGGATCGGGAAAACGCACCGCCAACGTTTTTTCGCGCCTCCTGAAGGTCTTTGGCATGCTTTCCGTCCCGGCGAACGCGTCCTCGTACACCGCGATCGGGTTGACCAGGCCGGCCGTGTGGAGGAAGCGGAAACCCCATGTTTTCCCGCGGGTAGCCCAGAGGAAGTTCACTTCGGACTCTCGATCAACACCTTGTCGTCGACGGCTTGCTTGAGTTCGAGGCGGAAGCCGAGAAGTACTGCGGTCAGGAACTCGTGCCGGGCTTTCGCCGTGTTGTAGGCGTCCTCCAGCTTGTCGCGGCTGTGATCGAGCAAAGGGTCTACGAGGAACGGCAACGCCACCGTGATGAGCTTCAGCGGGCCCGGCAGCTTCACTTTGGTCGCGATGAAGGCGAGGACCGGACCTGACCGGTCCAGTAGCTCCTTCGCCACCTTGTTGCTACGTCGCATCGCCCCTGCCCACCGCACGTATCGGGAGAACGGCAGCATTGCAGCGATCGGCAGCATCAACTTGACACCGACCTGCTGGTCCACGTCGATCTTCCCCGGCTCGAAGTGCGCTGAGGACAGCAGGACGAAGTCCTCGCCCAGCGAGAAGGCTTCAGGCTCCTCGACGAACGCCGAGAGTTCTTCGTGGAGCAGCGTCATTTCCTGGCCGGCCTTCTCCACTACTAGGTCGCGAAACCGCGTCACGTCCATCTCGGGCAGTAAGTCTGCCTTCGACAGCCCGAACAGCCAGACCCGGGGGAAGCGCGCCAGCCGCTTCCCATCGGGCAGTAGCTCGCCGCGCACCTTCGAGACATGGGCGATGTAGTTCGTCAGCAGCGCTTTCAAGTACCGCTCTTCCTCGCCAGTGTTGTCGACCAGCCGCTGCGCATCGACAAGCAGGACGGCCACGTCTGAGCCGATCAGCGTCTGGAACGTCTCGCCCCGACGGACGAGTTCCTCCGCGGTGGAGGGATCTTCCTCGAACCATTCCCCGGGGTAGTCGTGCCAGACCAGCCTTAGTTCCTCAGCCGCCGGATTCTTGCCCTTCCTACCTGTCATGGGGCGACGTGTGATCGAGAACACGTACCGGGTCGCGGCAAAGCGAGTCGACTCAGGAGCGACGCCGGAGTTCCTCATCCCAAGAAAGTTCTGATGCAGCCGATTTCTCTGCGCCGTGTCGTCCGCCGTGATCTTGTACATACTGTCCTGCACGAACGCGGGCTGCTGCGCAGCACCGTAGAACGACGACAGCAGCACAGTCTTCCCACTACCCGACTCACCGAACACGGCGATCTGCTGTTCCCGAGCAACCTTCGACGGCTTCATTCGTCGAACTTAGACGAGGCCCGCCGCGTGCGGCTCAAGACCCCATCGCGGCATCGCCAGCGCACAGTAATTCGGGTCGGCAGAATCTCGGCACTTGCGACCGTTCGTCAACGATTGCCCAGGCCTCCCCACGGTCTGGATTGGACCATCGCTGCGGGTGAGCTCGGCCTCGGTCAGCTCGCCCTCCTCGGGCTTGTGAGCGAGATCGCCGTGTACGCCTCAGGTGCTCGAAGCAAACGCGCGCTTGCCGTGTTGGTATTCCTCACTCGCCGCCCGCCTTCTCCTTAGGCCGACGAGTTCTTAGTGAGATCGTGTCCGGATGGCACGCTGTTGCCATGACGAATACCTCCCGGATGTCACCACGCATCGAGGCATGGCTGAAGTTCATCGAGGGACGGGAAAGTCACCCGCATCGCTTGGACTCGTTCGAGGTTGATAGCGAGTACCAAAAGGAGTTCCAAGCCGTGTACGGGATTTGCGTCCAAGCCATCCGCTACGCCGGCTCCTACGCCGTCCTGTATCGACTCGGTCGCTCGCGCGAAGCAGTTGCACTCGCCCGGCAGGCCCTTGAGTACGCTCTGACTGCCCAGTGGGCTCATTTCGAAGCAACAGGCCCGGAGCAGCTCATCGACAGCTACCACCACACTAGGAATCGGACATTTCGTGCGGTCACCGAGTATCTCGGGACGCCTCGGGAGGAGGTCGAAGAAGCTCTTCGATGTATGACGACACAGGGTCGAAAGCTCCCCCGGGTCGCAAGCATGATTGAAGCCATTGACTACCGGGGGATGTTCCGCACCACGTACTTGCAGCAGTCACAGATTGTTCACGTGACAAGCGAGACCGTCACGGCGTTCATGGACATCAATGGTGCCGGCCAGTTCGATCTCCTAAGCGAGGCGGACGACCCCTATCCGACTCAGACGGTGCAGTACACGGCAATGGCCACCATGTTCGCGTCATGGGTCCTTGAATCGCTTCGAGTAGACACGCCAGGCCTTGCCGAGCTTGACCGGTTGTCCGACGAACTGACTCTGCCTCTTAACATTCGCGCTCGAAAGGACGAGGACACTCCCAGTACTGAAGCCGCTAAGGACAGTTGACAACCGAGCAGGCCTGCTCAGTGTGGCTGCGCCTCCAGGCGTCCGGTAGGCGACCGTTCATCGGACACCTCAGATACAAAGGCTCGGCCCGCTCAGCTGCAGGTCAGATTGTCGCCTTCCGTCAAAAGCGACAAGCTAGTCAGCATTTCGACAAACTGAATCGCAAACGACATGGAGACTCAGCTGGGCATGTCCACGAAGCGCGAGAACATGCCGTGGAACGCCACCGTGATGGTGTCGGTGGGGCCGTTGCGGTGCTTGGCGACGATGAAGTCGGCCTCGCCCTGGCGGGGGTTGTCCTTCTCGTAGGCCGACTCACGGTGCAGCAGGATGACCATGTCGGCGTCCTGCTCGAGCGAACCGGACTCTCGCAGGTCGCTGATCGCGGGCTTCTTGTCGGCACGCTGCTCGGGGCCACGGTTCAGCTGCGACAACGCGATCACCGGCACCTGCAGCTCTTTCGCCATCAGCTTCAACGCACGCGAGAACTCCGACACCTCTTGCTGACGGCTCTCGACACGCTTGCCCGACGTCATCAGCTGCAGGTAGTCGATCACCACGAGCTTGAGGTTGTGCTGCTGCTTCAGCCGACGGCACTTCGCCCGGATCTCGACCAACGTCATGTTGGGGGAGTCGTCGATGAACAAGGGCGCATCGTTGATCCGCCCACGCACCTGCGCGATGTTCGTCCAGTCACGCGCGTCGACCGTTCCCTTGCGCATGTTCTGCAGCGGCACACTCGACTCGGCCGACATCAGACGCATCGCGATCTCGCTGCGCCCCATCTCGAGCGAGAAGAACACCGACGCCTGCCCGTGCTTGATCGACGCCGCCCGCGCCAGATCGAGCGCCAACGTCGACTTACCGAGCGCCGGTCGCGCCGCCACGATGATCAGCTGACCCGGGTGGAACCCGTTCGTCAGGGCGTCGAGCTGCGCGAAACCCGTCGGCACACCCGTCATCTGACCGTCACGACCCTTGGCCGCCTCGATCTCGTCGATCGCGACCGTCACCGCCTCGTTCAGCGGCACGTAGTCCTCGGTCTGCACCCCACCGGCCACGTTGTAGACCTCGGCCTGCGCGTTGTTGACCAGGTCGACGACCTCGCCCTCGCTCGCGTAACCCATCTGCACGATGCGCGTGCCGGCCTCGACCAGACGGCGCAGAACCGCCTTCTCGGCGACGATCGACGCGTAGTACCCCGCGTTCGCCGCAGTGGGCACGACGCCGGTGAGGGTGTGGAGGTACTCCGCGCCTCCTGCCCTCGACAGGTCGGCGGACTTCATCAGCTCGTCACTGACCGTGATGACGTCGGTGGGCTCGCCGTGCGAGTACAGCCCCAGGATCGCGTCGTAGATGACCTCGTGCTTGGGCACGTAGAAGTCCATGCCGCGGACCGTCTCGATGACGTCGGCCACGGCGTCCTTGCTGAGCAGCATGCCACCCAGCGCGCTCTGCTCGGCGAGCAGGTCGTGCGGCGGGACGCGGTCCATGTTGACGGGGCCACCACGGTCGCGATCGCGGGCGTTCGACGCATCGGGAGCGAGACCGAGATGGGCGATCGACATGGGTCCTCCAGCGAGAATCGGGTGGGTGCGGGGCAGCACCGAAGACGCTCAAGGCAGTTGTACGACAGACCCCCGACATCCCCCTGCCGAACCGCCGTGATCCACCCCTGACGAGCGCGGGTACACCCTATGGACACCGAGTTCTCCACAGCAAATGCACCTGTGGATAACTCTGGGGAGAACAGGTGAGCAACGCCGGACAACCCTGGGGAGAACTGTGGATCGTGCTGTGGACAACGAGATACTTCAGTCGAAATAGGTCCTTCTGACCTGGGGTTTCGTCATTCCACACCTGTGTGGAGAAAATTGTCTAAACCGGGGGTTGAGACATCCGATTTGACATCCGCCTGTGCACAAGGGATTTGACTTTCGGGCTTCTCAACCGATAGCGACGCAGCGCGCGTTCAGCTTCCCGTAACCCCCGAAGGGGGGCCTGCGAAGAGGCTGGTCAGGGCGGTATCGGGGGCCGGCACCGCGCCTCCTGCCGGCCCAGGACGACGAAGAACCCCGTTCCGTGCGATGCACCACGAAGGTTCGGGGTTCATCGCACGGAACGGGGTTCGAGGGGGAGGAGGGGCCTCAGAAGGGGACGCCGCAGCGCAGCACGACGTTGGCGTACGGGGTCGCCTCGCCCGTCCGGACGAGGAGGCGCGCCCCACCCGAGAGCCGCTTCAGCTCGTCGTGCGAGACGTAGGCCACGTCGTCGAACCGGGACGTGATCTGCGCACCCGCGGGGGAGTCCTGGCTCTCGTCCGCAGCCGTGCAGGCCTCGAACACCACGTCGGCGGTCAGAGCGTCCAGCACGTCGGCGAAGGCGGGCAGGCCGTGGACGACGGCGAGGTCGACCACGGGGACTCCGGGGGGCAGGGGGAGTCCGCAGTCGGCGACGACGACGAGGTCTCCGTGGCCGAGACCGCTCACCGCGTGGTTCAGCTGCGCGTTGAGCAGGCCGCCGCGCTTCACGAGGTCACCGCAGCAGCGGCAGGCAGCTCGTCCTCGAGCGTCGGGTACGACGCCTGCGTGCCCACACCCGTCACCGAGAACGCCCCGACGCGCACGGCGTCCTGAGCGGCCTCGAGCAGCGACGAACCCGCGGCCAGCCCGGCGGCGAGGGCGCCGACGAAGGCGTCTCCGGCTCCGGACGAGTCGACGGCCGCCACCTTCGGCGAGGCCACCAGCACGGTGCCCGACGCATCGGAGACGATCGCGCCGGCGGCACCGCGGGTCATGACGACCGAGGTGACTCCCTGGGCGCGCAGGGAGGCGACGACCGACTCGTCGTCGACCCGCGCCTCCTCGGCTTCGGAAAGCTGCTCAGCAGCCCACGCGGCCAGCAGCAGCCGGCCCTCGTGCTCGTTGACGACCAGCGGATCCGCGGCCTTCACCACGTCCGCCGGCACGTCGATCACCGGGGCGAGGTTGAATACCACGCGCCCTCCGGCGTGCTGGACGGCGGCGGCGATGCCGTCCACGGGGATCTCTCCCTGCAGGACGACCACCGCGGCATCGGCCAACGCGCCCGCGTGCCCGACGACGAACGACGCCGAGACGGCACCGTTCGCCCCGGGGACGACGACGATCGTGTTCTCGCTGTCGCCTCCGACGCTGACGATCGCCAGGCCGGTGGGCCCGGGGACGGTGTCGACGCCGCTGACGTCGACACCGCTCGAGCGGAGGTGGGGCAGGGCGTCGTCGGCCCGTCCGTCGTCGCCGACCGCACCGATCATCACGGTGCGGGCGCCGCGCCGGGCCGCGGCGACGGCCTGGTTGGCGCCCTTGCCGCCGGGGGAGAGGGTCATCGACGAACCGATCAGCGTCTCGCCGGGCAGGGGCAGGCGGTCGACGGTCACGACCTGGTCGACGTTGATCGACCCGACCACCACGACCGTGCCGGCGCCCTGCGATTCAGAACCACTCATTCGGTGAAGTCACCCACGTTCTCCTTCGTGACGGTGATGACCTCGACGGCCTGGTCCGAGGGGCCCTCGTCGCCGCTGCCACCGTTGACGGCCTTGACGGCCTGGTCGACCGCGAGGGCGCCGAGCTCGGCGGGCTGCTGCGCGATCGTGCTCGAGAGCGTACCGGCCTCGATGGCCTTGAGGCCGTCCTCGGTGCCGTCGAAGGCGGCCACCTGGACGTCGGTTCCGGCGCGCGAGCCGAGCGCCTGGATCGCTCCGAGGCCCATCTCGTCGTTCTCGGCGAAGACGCCCACGGCGTTCGGGTGCGCCTGCAGCAGGTTGGTGGTCACGTCGAGCGCGGTGGCGCGGTCGAAGTTCGCGGTCTGCTGCGCGACGACGGTGATGTCGGGGTAGGCCGAGATGCCCTTGGTGAAGCCCTCGCCGCGGTCGCGGCTGGCCGAGGTGCCCGCGACGCCCTGCAGCACGATGACCTCGCCCTTCTCGCCGATCGCCTCGGCGAGGGCCTTGGCGGCCTGCTCGCCACCGGCGACGTTGTCGCTCGCGACGAACGAAGCGACGTCGGCACCGTTGACCGCGCGGTCGACGGCGACGATCGGCACGTCGGCCTCGTTGAGCGCCTTGGCGGCGGGGCCGGCCGCGTCGCTGTCCACGGCGTTGAGGATGACGGCGTCGGCGGTCGAGGCCGCGGTCGCCAGCTGGTTGGCCTGGGTGGCCGAGTCGTTCTGCGCGTCGACGATCTCGAGGTCGACGTTCTGCTTCTTCGCCTCGGCGGTCGCGCCGTCGCGCAGCTCGACGAAGAACGGGTTGTTGAGGGTGCTGAGCGACAGGACCACCGTGGGGCGGTCCGCCTCTCCGGCGGGAGTGCGGTTGCAGCCGGCGGTGCCGGTCGCGACCAGGGCGGCGATCGCCGTGACGGTGGCGGCCTTGCGGAACGAGGTCAACTTCATCGTGTGTCCTTCGGGTTGGGTTGGGTGGAACGGAAAAAGAGGGAGGCGCGGGTCGACTGCCGAGCGCCCGTCGCCGTGGGCTGCGCGGCAGCCCCAGGGCCGGGCCCCGCAACTGCCGCCGCCCCGCTGAGACGCGACGCCGCGCGTCCGCGCCGCACCGCGCCTCCTCGGCTGTCGGTGCCACCCGCGCGGCAGCACCCGGCACGGCCGGCCGGTCGCCTCAGCTGCTGCGCGTCTTGCGCCGCAGCACGTCGACGCCCACGGCGAGGGCGATGACCAGGCCGATGACGACCTGCTGCCAGAACGAGGTGACGTTCAGCAGGTTGAGGCCGTTGCGGATGACGACGAGCACGAGGGCGCCGATGATGGTGCCCGAGATGCGTCCGACGCCGCCGGCCAGGCTCGCGCCTCCGATGACGACCGCCGCGATGGCGTCCAGCTCGTAGCCCGAGGCCGCCTGCGGCTGGGCCGAGTCGAGCCGGCCGGCGAGCAGCAGACCGGCGAGGGCCGCGAACAGCCCGGCCAGGCCGAAGACCGTGACGACGATGCGCTTGACCGGCAGGCCCGAGAGGCGAGCGGCCTCGGCGTTGCCGCCGACCGCGTACATCGAGCGGCCGATGACGGTGCGGTTGAGGATGAACGACGCGACGATCGCGGCCAGCACGAGCACGATGATCGGCACGGGCACCGGCCCGATGTTGCCACCGAGGAACGACACGGCCGGGGGAGTCGCGATCGGCCGACCGTCCGAGACGACGAGGGTCAGGCCGCGCGCCACGCTGAGCATGGCGAGCGTCGCGATGAACGACGGCAGCTTGCCGTACGCGCTGGCGAACCCGTTGACCAGGCCGGCCACGAGGCCCGTGCCGAGCCCGAGGGCGAGCGCCAGGCCGCCGGGCAGCCCCGCCGTGGCGAAGAACCAGCCCGAGACCATCGCCGACAGCGCGGCGACCGAGCCGACCGAGAGGTCGATGCCGCCCGCGACGATGACGAAGGTCATGCCGAACGCGAGCACGGCGACGGTCGACACCTGGATGCCGATGTTCAGCAGGTTGCGGCCGGTCAGGAAGTCCGGCGTCGCGATGAACAGTGCCAGGCACAGCACGACGAGCCCGACGAGGGCTCCGTTCGCGGCCAGGAAGGTCTTGATGTCGAAGGAGCGTCGCTGCGCCTTCACGGTGGTGGTGGTCATGGGTGTCGTCCTCGGGTCCGTGCTTCTCGGGTCAGTTCGTCGGGGGGACGTCGCGTGCCGCGAGCGTCATCAGCGTGTCCTGGGTGGCGTCGGCTGCGGCGACCTCGCCGGCGACGACTCCGTCGCGCATCACGAGGATGCGGTCGCTCATGCCCATCACCTCGGGCAGTTCGCTGCTGACCATCACGACCGCGCCTCCTGCGTCGGTGATGCGGTTCACCAGCTCGTAGATCTCGACCTTCGCGCCGACGTCGACGCCGCGGGTCGGCTCGTCGAGCAGCAGCACGGTCGAGCCGGCGATGATCCAGCGGCCGAACACGGCCTTCTGCTGGTTGCCGCCGGACAGCGAGCCGATCTCCTGGTCGATGTCGCGCATGCGGATGCGCAGGGTCGAGGCGACCTCGTCGGCCTTCGCGCGCTGGCCGGCGAAGTCGACCAGGCCGGCCTTCGCGCTGCTGGCGAGCGTCGCGTAGCCGAGGTTGTCGTTGACGGAGGCGCCCAGCACGAGCCCCTGCGCCTTGCGGTCTTCGGGCACGTGGCCGACGCCCGCGGCGATGGCCCCGGCGACGTCGCCCTTCTTGAGTCGCTTGCCGCGGACCGTCACGCTGCCGGAGTCGTACTTGTCGACCCCGGCGATCGCGCGGACGACCTCGGTGCGACCGGCGCCGACGAGCCCGGCGATGCCGAGCACCTCGCCCGCCCGCACCTCGAACGACACGTCGCGGAAGGTCTTCGACGTCAGTCCCCGCACCTCGAGGACGACGGGGGAGTCGCTCTCGCTGCCGGGGGTGCGCGGGTACTGGTGCGCGATGTCGCGGCCGACCATCAGGCGGACGAGCTCGTCCTCGCCGGTCGACGCGGGCACCTCGGCGACGAACGCACCGTCGCGCAGGACGGCCACGGTGTCACCGATCTCGGCGATCTCGTCGAGGTGGTGGCTGATGAACAGCATGCCGACGCCGCGGGCGCGCAGCTGCTCGACGACGCGGAACAGGATCTCGGTCTCGTGTCGGGTCAGCGCCGCCGTCGGCTCGTCGAGGATCAGGATGCGCGCGTCGATGCTCAGCGCCTTCGCGATCTCGACCAGCTGCTGGCGGGCGATGCCGAGCTCGCCGACCTTCTGGTCGACGTCGACGTCGAGCCCGATCAGGTCGAGGGCGGCGCGGGCGCGCTTCTTCAGCTCGCGGCGGTCGACCAGGCCGAACCGGGTCGGGAACCGCCCCATCATCACGTTCTCGGCGACGCTGAGCGACGCGACGAGGTTGAGCTCTTGGTGGATCGTCGCGATGCCGAGTTTCTCGGCGGCGTGCGTGTTGGGCAGGTGGACGGCCTCGCCGTCGACCAGCACACGGCCGGCGTCGGGCTGGTACACGCCCGACATCATCTTGATCAGGGTGGACTTGCCGGCGCCGTTCTCGCCGAGCAGCACCTGCACGCGGCCGGGCCGGACGTGCACGGTGACGTCGTCGATGACCCGCACGGGGCCGAACGACTTGCTGACGTTCTCGAGCGTGAGCAGGGGGCGATCGTCGTCGATCGAGTGGGGCATGGGTCAGTTCCTGCCGAGGGGTCGGGGTGGGGTGGGGTCTGTCGGGTCCGTCGAGGTCGAGGAGGCGCGGGTCGCGGTGGACCCGCGCGTCGCCGAGGTGCCGCTCGCGGATCCGCAACCCGCGCCTCCTGCGGTCCGGCCGGAGGCGCGGGTCGTCGACTCGCGCACGATCAGTTCGCTGGGCAGCACGACCGAGTCGGGCGTGCGCCCGTCGATGACCTCGTGCAGCAGCTGGACGGCGATGCGGCCCATCTCCTCGACGCTGTGCGCGATGACGGTCAGGGCCGGGTCGAGCAGCGAGAACCACTCGATGTCGTCGAACGCGATGACCGAGACGTCGGTGCCCATGCGCATGCCGAGCCGGTTGAGCATGGCGATGGCTCCGACGGCCATGAGGCTGTCGGCGGCGAGCAGGGCGGTCGGCGGCTCGTCGAGCTCGAACAGGGCGTGCACGGCGGCCGACCCGCTGGCGGACTGGAAGTCGCCGACGTAGACCAGGTCGGGGTCGGTGCTGAGGCCCAGCTCGGCGGCCGCGGCGGTCCACGCCTCGAGTCGCTCGCGCCCGGTGGACACGCTCTGCGGGCCCGCGACGTAGCCGACGCGCTCGTGGCCGAGGTCGACCAGGTGCTGCACGGCGGCCCGGATGCCGGGGACGCTGTCGGTCGTCACGCTCGGCACGTCGACGCCGGGGATCGTGCGGTCGACGAACACCGTCGGCACCTCGCGGGCGAGCAGCGAGTCGATGCTGGCGGAGTCGGTGCCCTGCGGGGCGACGATGACGCCGTCGACGCGGCGCGAGATGAGGGTGTCGAGGTAGCGGTCCTGCTGCTCGCGGTTCTCGTTGGCGTTGCCGAGGAGGGTGACGTAGCCGAGCTCGAGCAGTGACTGCTCGATGGTGTGGGCGAGGTCGGCGAAGAACGGGTTGCGGACGTCCGAGACGAGCAGGCCGACCGTGTCGGAGCGGGTCGAGCGCAGTGCCCGGGCCTGGGCGTTCGGCCGGAAGTCGAGCTCGCGCACGGCTCGTTCGACCTGGGCCCGCGACTCGGCGGAGGTGGCCGGGTTGCCCGACAGCACGCGCGATGCCGTCGCGGCCGAGACGCCGGCGCGCTGCGCCACGTCCTTGATCGTCACGGTGTTCATCGGGCTCTACCTCGTCGTAGTGGTGCGGGTCGCAGGGCGTGTCCGCTGCGTGGAATCGATTCCATGGAACCGATTCCACGACAGTAGACGAGCCGCCTCCTCCTGTCAATGCGAGCCCGCCTGTGCCCATGAACCCGGTTTCGAACCGAACACCCGGTTGCAGCGGGGTGCATCGTTCGAAACCGGGTTCATCGCAACACGGGACGCCCCGAGGAGGCGCGGTGCCCGCCCCAGCCGCCCCGCGCCTCCGCGTCCCGCTCGCGTCACCCCCACCCATGAACCCGGTTTCGAACCGAACACCCGGTTGCAACGGGGTGCGTCGTTCGAAACCGGGTTCATCGCGACACGGAGACGACCCGACGAGGAGGCGCGGTGCCCGCCCCAGCCGCCCCGCGCCTCCTCGTCTCCACCCTCCCACCCCAGCCCAGCCCAGCCCAGCCAGCCCAGCCAGCCCATGAACCCCGTTCCGGACGATGAACCCCGTTCCGACGGGCTTCATCGTCCGGAACGGGGTTCATCGCGACCCGCCACCAGGCCGGCGCACCGCACGCACCCGGCACGCAGAAGAGCGGCGGCCCCCCGAGGGGGACCGCCGCTCTCGCGTACAGCAGGCGCCGAAGCGCCGGGGTGCTACTTGGCCGAGACGACCGTGAGCGTGATCGTCGCGATGACGTCCTCGCGCAGGCGGAGGGTGGCTTCGTGCTCACCCGTCACCTTGATGGTCGTGGGGATCTCGACCTTGCGCTTGTCGATCGTCGCGACGCCCTGGGCGGTGACCGCGTCGGCGACGTCGGCCGGGCGGACCGAGCCGAACAGACGGCCGTCGGCACCGGTCTTCACCGTGAGACGGATCTTCTGGGCCTCGAGGCGCTGCTTGAGGTCGTGGGCCTCTTCGATCGTCTTGAGCTCGCGGGTCTCGCGGGCCGTACGGATCTGAGCGACCTGCTTCTCGCCACCGCGGCTCCACGCCACGGCGAAGCCCTGGGGCACCAGGTAGTTGCGGGCGTAGCCGTTCTTGACGTCGACGACGTCACCGGCGGAACCGAGGCCGGAGACCTCGTGGGTCAGGATTACCTTCGACATGGTGGTCCTTCCGATCAGCGGCCGGAGCCGGCGTAGGGGAGGAGCGCCATCTCACGGGCGTTCTTCACGGCACGGGCGATGAGGCGCTGCTCCTGGACGGAGACGCCGGTGATGCGACGGGCGCGGATCTTTCCACGCTCCGAGATGAACTTGCGCAGGGTCGCGACGTCTTTGTAGTCGATGACACCGACGCGGATCGACTTCGCGGGAGCGGCGTTCTTGCCGCCCTTGCCGCGGAGGGGCTTGCGGCGGTCGCCGCTGCTCTTTCCAGCCATTGGTTTCTACTTTCGATGAATGAAGAAGTACTAAAAGGGAACGGCGATGCCTAGAAAGGCGTCTCGTCGTTGTAGGTGCCGTTGCCACCGGGGGTGTTCCACACGTCGCCGCCAGAGGTGTTGCCACCCTGCTGACCGCCGGCGGGCTGACCCCACGGCTCTTGCGCCTGACCGCCGCCGACCTGAGCCGGCTGGCCTCCACGGTTGCCACCGCCGTTGCCGCCCCCGAAGGAGCCGCCACCGGCAGCGCCGTCACGGGAGGACGCGGCGCGCGTCACCTGAGCGGTCGCGTAACGCAGCGAGGGGCCGATCTCGTCGATCTCGAGCTCCATGCTGGTGCGCTTCTCGCCCTCTTTGGTCTCGTACGAGCGCTGCTTGAGTCGGCCCTGAGCGATGACCCGGCTGCCCTTGGTGAGGCTGCTGGCCACGTGCTCGCCGAACTCGCGCCACACGCTGGCACGGAGGAAGAGCGCCTCGCCGTCCTTCCACTCGTTCGACGCGCGGTCGAACGTGCGGGGGGTCGACGCGATGGTGAAGTTCGCGACCGCGAGCCCGTTCTGCGTGTAGCGCAGCTCGGGGTCACTGGTGAGGTTTCCCACCACTGTGATGACGGTCTCGCCAGCCATCGGACTACTCGGCAGCCTTCTCGGCGGCGGGAGCAGCCGGGGCAGCGGGCGCGGCAGCGGCGTTGGCGGCCTTGCGGGCGGCCTTCTCGTCGCTGACCTTCTTGGCGGCGGCGACCATGGCGATCGCCTCTTCGGCACGCAGGACCTTGGTGCGCAGCACGGCCTCGGAGAGACCCAGCTGGCGGTCGAGCTCGACCGTGGCGGCCGAGTTCGAGGTCAGGTTGACGACGGCGTAGATGCCCTCGGTCTTCTTGTTGATCTCGTAGGCCAGGCGACGACGTCCCCAGATGTCCACGTTGTCGATCGTTCCGCCATCGTTGCGGATGACGTTGAGGAACTTGTCCAAGCTCGGGGCGACGGTGCGCTCATCGATCTCGGGGTCCAGGATGACCATCAGTTCGTACTGGTGCATGACTAACCCACCTCCTTCGGACTTAACGGTCACAGACGGTCTGTGACAGGAGGGTATTCATGTCGCGGCGTCGACCGTGAGGCAGACGCAACCTTCCCAGCGTAGCCGAGCGCGCCTCCTGAATCAATGCCGCCGCAGCGGCCATCGACCTCCGGGGACCAAGGAGGCGCGGGTCGACACCCGCAGGACGGGTTACGCCCCTGCGCCCTCGCGTGCGTTCCACCAGGCGAGCAGGCGCTCGGTGGCGACCTCGGCCCCGAGCGGCCCTTCTTCGGTGCGCAGCTCGAGCAGGAAGCGGTAGGCCTCGCCGACCTCGCGGCTCGGGCCGATGCCGAGGACGCGTTGGATCTCGTCGCCGTCGAGGTCGGGCCGCAGCGAGTCGATCTCTTCGCGTTCGCGCAGCTCGGCGATGCGCGCCTCGAGGTCGTCGTAGGCGAAGCCGAGCCGGTCGGCCTTGCGTCGGTTGCGCGTGGTCACGTCGGCGCGGGTGAGCATGTGCAACCGCTCGAGCTGGTCACCGGCGTCGCGGACGTACCGGCGGACGGCCGAGTCGGTCCAGCCGCCCTCGGTGTAGCCGAAGAACCGGAGGTGCAGCTCGATCAAGCGGGAGACGGCGGCGATCGTGTCGTTGTCGAAGCGCAGCGCCTTCAAGCGCTTCTTGGCGAGCTTGGCGCCGACGACGTCGTGGTGGTGGAAGGTGACGACCCCGCCCGGCTCGAGGCGGCGCGTGGCCGGCTTGCCGCAGTCGTGCAGCAGGGCCGCGAGGCGCAGGGTGAGGTCGGGCGCCTCGCCTGGGTGCCGCTCCCGCTCGTAGCCGATGGCCTGGTCGAGCACGGTGAGGCTGTGCTCGTACACGTCCTTGTGGTGGTGGTGCTCGTCGACCTCGAGGCGCATGGCGGCGAGCTCGGGCATCACGTGGTCGGCCAGGCCGGTGTCGACCAGCAAGCGGACACCGTCTCGGGGGGTTTCGGTCTTGAGCAGCTTCGACAGCTCGTCGGCGACCCGTTCGACCGAGACGATCGACAGGGTCTCGGCCCGCGCGGTCATCGCCTCGCGCACCTCGTCGGACACGGTGAAGCCGAGCTGCGCCGTGAACCGGGCGGCCCGCATCATGCGCAGGGGGTCGTCACGGAACGAGTCGACCGCGGTGCCCGGGGTGGCGAGCCGCGCCTCCAGCAGGTCGTCGACGCCGCCGGACGGGTCGACGAGCACGCGCTGGGGCAGACGCAGCGCCATCGAGTTGACCGTGAAGTCGCGACGGACCAGGTCGCCCTCGAGGGTGTCGCCGAACTCGACGACGGGCTTGCGGGTCTCGCCGTCGTAGACGTCGCTGCGGTAGGTGGTGATCTCGACGGTCTCGCCGTCGACGCGGGCGGCGATCGTGCCGAACGCGCGGCCGACGTCCCAGTGGGCCTCGGCCAGGGGGACGACGATCGCCAGGATCCGGTCGGGGTCGGCGTCGGTCGTGAAGTCGAGGTCGTTGACCGGCCGGCCGATGAAGGCGTCGCGCACCGGACCGCCGACGAGGGCGAGCTCGTGACCGGCCGCGGCGAACGCGGCGGCGAGCTTCTCGATGCGGGGGGTGGCGGCCAGATCGTCCAGTCGCTGCAGGGCCCGTGCGACGCTGTCCATGACGAAACAGCTTGCCACAGCCGAGGAGGCGCGGGCTGAGTCCCCGACGGCGCCTCGCGACCCCGTCCTCCCACCTCGCAGGCGCTTCGCCGCTGCTTCTTGGTCGTCGTTGCCTAGACTCGGCATGCTCGAACGGCCCCTGTCGCCGTCGACACCTGACGCCTATGAGACTCTTCTTCGCCGTGATCGCCGCCCTGTTGGCGGTGTTCGTCGTGTCGGCGGGGCTGCCCGCCACCGCGGCACGAGCGGCGTCCGCACCCTCCGACGACGGCGTCACGATGACCGTCGAGCCGGCCTCCGACGGCGTGCTGCGACCCGACGACGACCTCACCCTCGGGGTCACCGTGACGAACGACGGAGACAGCGACCTCGCGGCGACGAAGGCCCGCATCTACCTCGACCGCGAACCGTTCACGACACGGTCCAAGCTCGCCTCGTGGCTCGACCCCGACGACGTCTCGGGCGACGACTACCTCGGGCGACAGCTCGTCCAGGTCGACGTGCCCGCGGTCCCCGCCGGGTCCTCCGTCGCCCTCGACACCGTCGTCGTGCCCGCCGACCGCCTCGGCCTGACCGGCCGCGCCTTCGGGGCGCGCGCCCTCGGGGCCCGCGTGCTCGACGCCTCGGGCGGCCAGGTGTCGCAGACCCGCAGCAGCGTGGTCTGGTACCCCGCCGACAGCTTCCAGCCGACCCGCGTGGCGGTCGCCGTGCCGATCACGACGCCCGAGAGCGAGACGGGCGTCCTCGACGCCTCCGCCCTCGCCGCCTACACCTCGGACGGCGGGGTCTTGCGACGCGAACTCGACGCGGTGTCCGGCACGGGCGCGACCCTGGGCGTCGACCCGATGATCATCGCGTCGATCCGCCTGCTCGGCACCGAGGCCCCGCAGCCGGCCGTCGACTGGCTCGACGAGCTGCAGGCGCTGCCGAACGACATGTTCCCGTTGGCGTACGCCGACGCCGACGTCGCCGGGCTGCGACAGGCCGGCGCGACGACCGTCCCGGCCGTGACCTCGCTCGACACCCTGGTCGACCCCGACCGCTTCGAGGACATGCCCGCACCGACCGAAACGCCCACCGAGGCCCCGGACCAGGGCACGGACGACGGCTCGGGCACCGGCGTCGCCGGATCCGACCCCTCCGCCCTGCCGAGCGACGGGGTCACCGACCAGCCGACCGGCGAGCCGTCGCCCGACGAGACGCCCGGCGACGGCGTGGTCCTGCCGACCACCGCCCAGCTGCTCGACTTCCCGTGGACGCAGCGCGACGTCGTCTGGCCGCGCGAGTCGTCCGTCGTGTCCGCCGACCTGACCGCGTTCGCCGGCGGCTCGTACACGTCCACCATCGTCTCGAGCGGCAACGTCGACGTCGACGGCGACTCGACCGAGAACGCCGCGGTCACGATCGGTGACGTCCCGGCCGTCGTCTCGGACGACCCGTTGTCCGACCTGGTCACCCAGGCCGCCGAGGCGACGAGCCTGGCCGAGTGGCAGGCCACGATGGCCTGGCTATCCGCCACCGTCGCCACCATCGCCTACGAACGGCCCAGCGACGCCCGCACGCTGCTGACCACGCTCGAGCGCGAGTGGCCGTCGACCGGTCAGTTCCTCACCCGCACGCTGCAGGCCGTCGACGGCCTGCCCTGGGTCAGCGGTGCCACCCTGACCGACGCCCTGGCGAGCACCCCGTCGACGGCGACGGTCGTCGACAGCCCCGAGAGCGACGCCCGCCTCGACCAGCTGCGCGACCTGGTGTCCGCCGACGAGAGGGTCGTGGACTTCTCGACCGCCCTCGCCGAACCGCAGCTCGTCACCGAGTCGGCCCGACTCCGCACGATGGCCCTGGCGTCGCACGCCTGGCGCGACAACGTCGACGGCTTCCCCGCCGAGGTCGCCTCGGCCGTGGCCGACGCGACCGCGACGTCGGGTCTCGTGGCCGTCGTCCAGGGCTCGCCGATCTCCATCCTCGGCGACCGCTCGGCCCTCCCCCTCTACCTCGAGAACAAGACCGACTCGGTCGCGACGGTGATGTTGAACCTGACCCCGTCGAACTCCATCCTCTCGATCGAGCGCAGTCCCATCGAGGTGACGATCCAGCCGCAGTCCCAGACGCGGGTCAGCGTGCCCGTGCAGTCCGTCGCCAACGGGACGGTCTCGGTGCAGCTGCAGCTGGTCAGCCTCTCGGGCGTGGCGATCGCCACCCCGGTAGACGTGCCGCTCTCGGTGCAGGCCGGGTGGGAGACCGCCATCACCTGGATCTTCGGCGTCGCCTTCGCCGCCCTCTTCGTCGGCGGCCTCTACCGCACCTTCCGCAAGCGCCGCCGGGCGCGCGACGAGGCCCGGTCGTCCGGCGACGGCCCGTCGGCCGATGCCGCCCCGTCACCCGATGCGGCCGCCTCGCCGCCCGTCCAGGAGTCCATGTGAGCAACCAGGGCGGTCTCGGTCGCGCCAGCATCCTCCTCGCGTCCGGGACGATGGTCTCGCGCGTCCTCGGCTTCGTGAAGGCGGCCGTGCTGGCCGCCGCGATCGGGCAGTCGGCCAGCCGCGCGGCCGACTCGTTCGCCCTCGCGAACCAGCTGCCGAACAACATCTACGCGCTGATCGCGGGTGGCCTGCTCAGCGCCGTGCTCGTGCCCCAGATCGTGCGGGCGGCGACCTCCGACGACGGGGGGCAGCGGTTCATCAACAAGATCGTGACCCTCGGCACCATCGTCTTCGCGGCCGTGGGCCTGGCCGGCACGCTGCTCGCCCCCGTGCTCGTGCGGCTCTACGCGCAACAGAGCACGGACGGCGGCGCCGGATTCACCTCGGACCAGCTCGCCCTCGCGACCGCCTTCGCCTACTGGTGCCTGCCGCAGATCTTCTTCTACGCCATGTACTCGCTGCTGAGCGAGGTGCTCAACGCCCGACAGGTGTTCGGGCCCTTCACCTGGGCCCCGGTGCTCAACAACGTCGTGGCCATCGCCGGCCTGGTCGTCTTCATGGTGATGTTCGGCGGTGCCGTCGAGAACTCCGCGGTCGACGTCTGGACCGGCGACCGCATCTTCGTCATCGCCGCCACGGCCACCCTGGGCGTCCTGGCGCAGGCGGCGTTCCTCTTGCTGTTCTGGCGCCGTGCGGGTCTGACCTTCCGCCCGGACTTCCGCTGGCGCGGCGTCGGCCTCGGCGCCACGGGCAAGGCCGCCGGGTGGCTGTTCGGCATGGTGCTCGTCACCCAGCTCGCCGGGCTGGTCCAGAGCCGCGTCGCCACCCTGGGCAGCGAGGTGGGTGCCTCGAACGCGGTCCTCGCGAACGCCTGGCTGCTCTTCATGCTGCCCCACGGCATCATCGCCGTGTCGATCGGCACCGCCTACTTCACGCGCATGAGCGGCCACGCCTCGCGCGGCGACCTGCGGGCCGTCCGCACCGACATGTCGCAGTCCCTCCGGGCCATCGGCATGTTCATGGTGTTCGCCGCGGTCGCCATGTGCGTCGTGGCCTACCCCTTCGCCCGGTTCTTCGAGGTCGACTTCGCCGGGTCGACCCGCACCGCCGAGGTGATCCTCGGCTACATGCCCGGCCTCGTCCTGTTCAGCGTGCTGTTCATCGTGCAGCGGGTGTTCTACTCGATGCACGACCAGCGCACGCCGTTCTTCCTGCAGCTCGTCCAGTCGGGCATCTTCGTCGCCGGCGTCGCGGTCTCGGCCGCCGTGGTGTCGCCCGAGCACATCGCCATGGCGATCGCCGTCACGACGTCGATCGCGGGCTCCAGCCAGGCCGTGGTCGCGCTCGTCGTCGTCAAGAAGCGGCTGGGCGGCATCGACGGCCGCTGGGTGCTGCGCCGCTACGTGCAGTTCTTCGTCTTCTCGCTCGTCGCCGGGGCCGTGGGCCTCGTCGTCGTGACCGTCCTGGGTGGTTTCTCCGCCGAAGGCTTCGCACAGTCCGGCCGCGTGCCGGGCGTGTTGACGGTCGTCGTGTCCGGGGCCGTCATGGGCCTGGTCTACGGCGCACTGCTCTGGTTCGCGCGGATCCCCGAGCTGCGGGTGCTGACCACGCCGGTGACCGCACGTCTCGCACCGACCGTCTCGCGCCTCCTGCGTCGCTGACCGCCGCCGAGCGCCGTTGCCGGGCACGGCTGGGCCCGGACTGCCAGGCCCGCGGGAATGCCCCGTCGGTAGGATGCGTTCCACCAGACGATCGAGGGATCCGACCGCCCGAGCCACCGCTCGCGGGTCGTCTTCCCGCTCGTGAAGTTCTCCCCAGGAAGGTGCCCATGCGCCAGGTCATCATCATCGGTTCCGGCCCCGCCGGCTACACGGCCGGCATCTACGCCGCCCGGGCCGGTCTGCGCCCCCTCATCGTCGCGAGTTCGGTCGAGGCCGGCGGCGAGCTCATGAAGACCACCGAGGTCGAGAACTTCCCCGGCTTCCCCGACGGCATCCAGGGCCCCGAGCTCATGTTCAAGATGCAGGAGCAGGCCGAGAAGTTCGGCGCCGAGGTGCTGCTCGACGACGTCACCGCCGTCGACCTGACCGGCGACGTCAAGAAGGTCACCCTGGGCAACGGCACCGTCGAGGAGAGCCTCACGGTGATCTTCGCGACGGGCAGCGCGTACCGCAAGCTCGGCCTCGCCGACGAAGAGCGCCTGAGCGGCCGCGGCGTCAGCTGGTGCGCCACCTGCGACGGCTTCTTCTTCAAGGAGAAGGCGATCGCCGTCGTCGGCGGTGGCGACTCGGCGATGGAAGAAGCGACGTTCCTGACCCGCTTCGCCTCGAAGGTCTACGTGATCCACCGCTCGAGCAGCCTGCGCGCGTCGAAGATCATGCAGGACCGGGCTCACGCCAACGAGAAGATCGAGTTCCTCTTCGACAAGCAGGTCACGGCGATCCTCGGCGGCGAGAAGGCCACCGGCGTCACCCTGACCGACACGGTCGACGGCAGCACGACCGACCTCGACCTCGACGGCCTCTTCATCGCCATCGGCAACGACCCCCGCGTCCACCTGGTGCACGGTCAGGTCGACCTGACCTCCGACGGCACCATCGCCGTGCAGGGACGCAGCTCGAAGACCAACCTGACCGGCGTCTTCGCCGCGGGCGACGTCATCGACGCGACCTACCGGCAGGCGGCCACCGCCGCGGCCTCGGGCACCGTCGCGGCGCTCGACGTCGAGCACTACCTGGCCTCGCTCGACCAGACGTTCCTGGCCGAGCAGACCGTCGGATCGGCCGAGGGCGTCGAGACGTCCGAGTCCGTGGTCGCCTGACCCGCGCCTCCTGAAGCCAACCCAGATCACCCTGACGAAAGGAACACCATGAGCAGCGCCAAAGCAGTGACCGACGCGTCCTTCGAGGCCGACGTCCTCAACTCCGACAAGACGATCCTCGTCGACTTCTGGGCCGAGTGGTGCGGCCCGTGCCGCGCCGTCTCGCCGATCCTCGACCAGATCGCCGCCGAGCACGGCGACAAGATCGAGATCGTCAAGCTCAACGTCGACGACAACCCCCAGACCGCCATGAAGTACCAGATCACCTCGATCCCGGCCATGAAGGTCTACCGCGGCGGCGAGGTCGTCAAGACGGTCATCGGCGCCAAGCCCAAGCCGGCCCTCGAGGCCGACCTGGCGGAGTTCATCGCGTAGTCGACGCCGACACCACGACGAGAGCCCGCCCAGCACACGCTGGGCGGGCTCTCGTCGTCTCCCGCCCGCACGGGCATAGTCTTGACCGAATCACCCTCTGACAGAACCGGGACACCGATGAGCGACAAGGGCACCAACCTCGACCCGTGGTACGACTCGTACGCCGACCGTACGGCCGGCCTCAGCGCCTCCGAGGTCCGAGCCCTGTTCGCCGTCGCCTCGCGTCCCGAGGTCGTCTCGCTGGCCGGCGGCATGCCCTACGTCTCCGCCCTGCCCCGTGAGCTCGTCACGGGGGCCATCGACCGCGTCATGGCCGACGGGGGAGCGATGGCGATGCAGTACGGCAGCGGCCAGGGCACCCCGGCGATCCGCGAGCACATCATGCAGATCATGGCGATGGAGGGCATCCGCGGCAGCGCCGACGACGTCGTCGTCACCACGGGCTCCCAGCAGGCCCTCGACCTCGTCACCCGCCTCTTCGTGAACCCCGGCGACGTCGTGCTCGCCGAGTCTCCGAGCTACGTGGGCGCCCTGGGGGTCTTCAAGGCGTACCAGGCCGACGTCGTGCACGTCCCGATGGACGAGCACGGACTCGTGCCCGAGGCGCTACGTGAGGCCATCGCGGCCGTCACGGCCCGTGGGGGTCGCATCAAGTTCCTGTACACGATCCCGAACTTCCACAACCCGGCCGGCGTCACCCTCACCTGGGCCCGTCGCGTCGAGATCCTCGAGATCTGCCGCTCGGCGGACATCCTCGTCCTCGAGGACAACCCCTACGGTCTGCTCTACTTCGACCAGCCGGCCCCCCAGGCGATGCGCTCGATCGACGACGAGGGCGTGATCTACCTCGGGTCGTTCTCCAAGACGCTCGCGCCCGGCTTCCGGGTGGGCTGGGCCCTCGCCCCGCACGCCATCCGCGAGAAGCTCATCCTCGCCAACGAGTCCGCCACGCTGTCGCCGAACTCGTTCGGGCAGTTCGTCATCACCGAGTACCTCGACCAGGCCGACTGGCGTGGGCAGATCGAGACCTTCCGCGACCTGTACCGCGAGCGGCGTGACGCGATGATCTCGGCGCTGGGGGAGTACCTGCCGTCGCTCACGTGGAACGTGCCCGACGGGGGCTTCTTCGTCTGGGTGGGGCTGCCGGCCGAACTCGACTCTAAGGCCATGCTGCCCCGAGCGGTCAAAGAGCTCGTGGCGTACACGCCCGGCACGGCGTTCTTCGCCGACGGCGACGGTCGGCAGAACATCCGCTTGTCGTTCTGCTACCCGACGCCCGAGTCGATCCGCACCGGTGTGGCCCGCCTGGCGAACGTCGTCAACGGCGAACTCGACCTGTTGCGCACGTTCTCACCCGCGAGCCTGTCGAACCCGGCCACTCGCCCGCAGAGCGTCGTCGTCCCGCCGCCGAACACCAACTGATCAGGACTTTCGGCGCGTGGTGGGCGTTCCGCCCGAGACCGGCCACCGTCGTGACACGAGAAAGAGACCCCCATGGCATCCAGTGAGCTGCGTACCGTCACCGTTCTCGCCGGAGGCATCTCGCACGAACGCGACGTCTCCCTCCGATCGGGGAGGCGCGTGGTCGACAGTCTCGTCACCCACGGCATCCAGGTCGAGCTCCGGGATCCCGACGCCGCATTGCTCGGGCACCTGACCGCATCACGTCCCGACGTCGTGTGGCCGGCCCTGCACGGAGCGAGCGGTGAGGACGGAGCACTGCGCGGCCTGCTGGAAGCACTCGACGTCCCCTTCGTCGGCAGCACGGCGGCAGCGGCGCGACTCGCCTGGGACAAGCCGACCGCGAAAGAGCTCGCCCGACGTGCCGGGGTCTCCACCCCGCGAGGCATCACCCTGTCTCACGACGCCTTCCGCGAGCTCGGCGCCGTCGGCGTGTTGGCTGCCATCGCCGAGGAGCACCCGGTGCCCGTCGTCGTGAAACCGGCACGGGGTGGCTCCGCCCAGGGCGTCACGGTCGTCGACGACATCGGTGCGCTGCCGCGGGCCATGGTCGATGCGTACACGTACTGCGACGACGTCATCGTCGAGCAGAAGATCACGGGTACCGAGGTCGCCGTCGGGGTCATCGACACCGGTGACGGACCCCTCGCCCTGCCTGCGGTCGAGATCGTGCCTCGTCAGGGCTTCTACGGGTTCGAGGCCCGCTACAACGCAGGGGAGACCACGTTCTACACTCCCGCACGGATGGACTCCGCGTCTTCCGAGGCTGCCGCCCGAGCCGCCGTGGCCGTTCACGAAGCCCTGGGGCTCCGTCACCTCTCCCGGGTCGACCTCATCGTCGACGCCGCCGGCACCCCGTGGTTCCTCGAAGTGAACGTCCTGCCCGGATTGACCGAGACGTCTCTCGTTCCGATGGCACTGGAGTCGGCCGGCTACGAACTGGGCATGTTCTACGCCGCCCTCGCCGAGAAGGCCGTCGCCGACCACCGTCACTGAGAAGCTCCCGCTCCTCGCCGCGCCACGCCACCCTCCGTTTCACGTGAAACGGTCCTGTCTTCAGAACCAGGAGCATCGGCTGATGAGCGTCGCGTCCCCGTGGCCGGACACGCCTGTTCGGCCAATCATGTGGCGCCTGATCCGTTGGTCTCAAGACATCCAACGAGACGACGACCCGGCCACCGCAAGACCAGCTGATTCATCGGGGACGGTCGGTGAACTCTGACGGAATAGGGTTCGAACCGGTCGCGACCAGCCCGATTGTCTTCGGCTGGGAGTCGTGACGACGATCTGATCGAGCCGCTTGGTCCTCTGACCCCTGCCGGCCTGCGTGTGTTGTGCCAACTCGAGATGACTCGAGGAACCCCGTCACCTGCCGTGACGCGGCGAGGACTTGCGTCGCCCCGTCGACACGACATCGTCCCTCTCGAGGACGGAAGTCCCCGCAGAGTTGGGGCAGAGTTCCGGATCACCTGGTTCAGCCTTCACCAGCTGGACGAGCAGAAGGATCCCCTCCACACGACGCCGGAGGCTAGGCCTGCAGCGAACGGGCACATTCGACTGTCATGTCATCTGGGGTCGCTTCGACGACCGAGCGAGCAGTGGGGTAGGCGCCTGAATACGAGGGGTTTCACGTGAAACACTCGCAGCACGCGGTCCAAGTCACTGACGATCTGCCTCGACAACAACAGCCCCTGCTCCGGGGAGCAAGGGCCGTCGATGTTTCACGTGAAACAGGCGACGCGCGGCGCCTGTGAACGCAGCGTCACTCCTCCTGCTCGTGTCCCAGCTGGCCGAGGATGCGATCGAGATCTTGCATGGAGGCGAAGTCGATCGTGATCGACCCCTTGCGAGCACCCAACGACACCTTGACACGGGTCTCGAACCGGTCGCCAAGACTCTCGGCCACCTCGTCCAGGTGAGCCTGGTGTTTGCCCGGGGTCGACGTCCGCGTGGATTTCGGCTTGGCACTCCCACCCGCGGCGATGGCCTCGGCTGCACGCACGCTGAGGTCTTCGTTGACGATGCGATCTGCGAGACGAGCCATGAGCACCGGGTCACCCGTGCTCAGGATGGCTCGGGCGTGGCCGGCCGTCAGGACGCCCGAGGCGACCCGGCGCTGGACGGCTGCAGGCAGCCTCAGCAACCTCAAGGTGTTCGTGATCTGCGGACGACTACGACCGATGCGAGTCGCCAACTCGTCCTGCGTGATGCCGAAATCGGCAAGAAGTTGCTGATAAGCGGACGCTTCTTCGAGTGGGTTGAGCTCCGCTCGGTGGAGGTTCTCGAGCAGGGCGTCGCGCAGCATCGCGTCGTCTGCAGTGTCCTTGACGATGGCGGGGATCGTCGCCAGACCCAGCTCTTTGGTCGCGCGGAGGCGTCGCTCGCCCATGACGAGCTCGTACTGCGCTGCCCCTTTGCCGCTCTTCTCGATCGGACGGACCACGATGGGCTGCAGCACACCGACCTCGCGGATGGACGTCACCAACTCGGCGAGCTCTTCGGCGCGGAATTCGGCCCGCGGCTGCTGCGCGTTCGGGGTGATGTCCAACGGGTTGAGGTTTGCCAGGCGCGCGCCCGGCACGGCGATGAGTTCGTCGGCCGTCTGCTGCGCCGTCGGGAAGAACACGTCGACCGGGCGGTCCTGGCTCTCGTCCGAGACGGGGATGAGGGCGCCGATGCCGCGCCCGAGTCCGGTTCGCTTCGTTGCCATTACTGGGGTGCTCCTCGACGTGCTAGTTCGGCGGCCGCCTCGAGGTACGAGATCGAACCGGGGGAGTTGGTGTCGTAGCTGATGACCGTCTGACCGTAACCAGGTGCCTCGCTGATCCTGACCGACCGCGGAATCAACGTGTTCAACGCCTCATCAGGGAAATGCTCGCGGACGTCGGCGACGACCTGCTGAGCGAGGTTCGTCCGTCCGTCGTACATCGTGAGCAGGATGCTCGACACCTTGAGCCTGGGGTTCAGGTGCTTCTCGATCAGCTGGATGTTGCGCAGCAGCTGGCTCAATCCTTCGAGCGCGTAGTACTCGCACTGGATGGGGATGAGCACTTCACTGGCGGCGACGAAGGCGTTGATCGTGAGCAGGCCAAGAGACGGGGGACAATCGATGAACACGTAGTCGTACCGCTCGCCGGCCTCCTCGGTGGCGCTGAGGTACTCGGACAAGGCTCTGCTCAGTCGCTGTTCACGAGCGACGAGCGAGACGAGCTCGATCTCGGCACCGGCGAGGTGGATCGTGGCCGGGATACAGAACAGCGTGTCGAACTCGGGACTCTTCTGGACGACGTCCGCGACCTCGCCGTCGTTCACCACGACGTCGTAGACGCTGGGCGTCTCGGCGCGGTGTTCCACACCCAAGGCCGTCGAGGCATTGCCCTGCGGATCGAGGTCGATCACCAACACCTTCGCCCCACTCCGCGCCAGGGCCGCCGAGAGGTTGACGGTGGTCGTCGTCTTCCCGACACCACCCTTCTGATTGGAAACGGTGATGACCCGTGTCTCGGCAGGGGAGGGGAGGGGCTCGCGCGACAGGGCCTGCTTGCGTCGATTCAAGTCGGCAAGCTCCCGAGCCAGGGGAGTGCTTCTGTCGTCGTCAGCCGAGGAACTCACTGAAGGGGTCTCCGTATCGCCATGTTTCACGTGAAACGACCAGCCCGGAGGTGTGACACCACGCCGCTCGCAAACGGCTCGGTGATCATCGGGGATCGAAGGCCGAGTCTATCGTCAGGCCCCGACAAAGACAGGGACCCCGCGTCCGCGTGCCCGACGAGACCTCGCACCCGCGGATCGTCCTGAACGACCAGTTAGGGCATAATCCCTGGTCAGCAGGCCCTCATGCTGAGTTTGACCGCTTGATCAGTCCAGAGTCGCGACGAAGACCCGGGTCGTCTCGTCGACGAGTCCGACGCCGAGCTCACGGGCCTCGACATCGATGAGGTGATGGCGGGCGATGACCTTGCGCGCAGCAGCGATCTCGTCGTCGACCCGCGCGCCCTTCATCAACAGCAGTTGTCCGCCGGTCTTCACCAGCGGGGCGGTCAGCGGGATCAACTTGGACAGAGCCGACACCGCACGGGCGGTCGCCTGATCGAGCCAACCGTCCAGCTGTACGTCTTCGGCACGGGCACGGACGACCTCGACGTTGTCGAGACCCATGCGCTCGGCTTCGGCCGTCAACCAGTCCACGCGTCGCTCCATCGGCTCGATCAGGACGAGCGTGGCGTCCGGGCGAGCGGCGGCGAGGACAAGTCCTGGCAGACCGGCACCCGACCCGATGTCGCCGACGCGGCCGGAGACCAACAGGGGCGCCAGCAGACCGCAGTTGACGACGTGGCGGGTCCAGAGACGCGGCAGCTCGAGCGGTCCGATCAGGCCGAGTTCTTCACCGTGCTGGGCGAGGTCGGCGACATAGCGGCGCACGACGTCGAGTCGGTCGCCGAAGATCGTCGCCGCGACGGCCGGCTCGACCTCGAGGGTCGACGTGTCGGTCATGTCGGTGCGCTCAGGGACGGGTGATGACGGTGTGACGGTCGCGGCCTTCGCCCTCGGACTCCGAGGTGAAGCCCCGCGCAGCCACGATGTCGTGGACGAGTTTGCGCTCGTAGGACGACATGGGCGGCAGGGCGGCCGACGTGGCACCGTCCTCGAGCTTCGCGACGGCGACGTCGACCAGACGACCGAGCTCGGTCTCGCGCGTGGCACGCGAGCCTCCGATGTCGAGGATGAGACGCGAGAACTCGCCTGTCTTGGTCTGCACCGCGATGCGCGTCAGCTCTTGAAGGGCATTGACCGTGTCGGGCTTCGACAGGACGCGCAGCTTCTGCTCGCCACTCGAGTCGACGGAGATGTACGAACGACCGCCGCGGACCTCGATGTCGATGTCGCCGTCGAAGTCGCAGATGTCGAGCAGTTCCTCGATGTAGTCGGCTGCGATGTCGCCCTCGTCGAGGACGTCGGCCGCGTCGTCCGAGGCGACCCGCGCCTCCTGGTCGTCGCTCGAGGCGACGGCACCGTCGTTCTCGGCGGCGGGCTCGACGATGTCGGTCGTGGAGTCGTCAGAGGTCATTTCTTGGGGCCGTTCTGCTTCTTGGAGCGGTTCTTGCCGACGGGCTGGGTGCGCTGGGTCGTCTTCGGCACGGCGGGCGCCGACTCGATCTCGGTCACGGTGATGCTGGGCAGGCCCTTGCGCTGCTGCTTGCGCGCGAGGCGCTCCTCACGCGCCAGAGCCGCCTCGCTGCCGGGCGTGGGCATGTTGCGGATGACCAAGAACTGCTGGGCCATGGTCCAGACGTTGGAGGTGAGCCAGTAGAACATGACGCCCAGGGGGAAGGACAGACCCGAGAAGACGAACACGAGGGGCAGGAAGTACAGGAGCATGCGCTGCTGCTTGAACATGGGGCTCGCCTTGGTCTCGGGCGACATGTTCTTGGAGACGATCTGCAGCTGCGTGATGAACTGCGACGCCGTCATGATGACCACCATGGCTCCGGCCATCAGGCGGACCTCCCAGGTGGTGGCACCGAGGAAGGTCTCTTTCAGGGGTGCACCGAAGAGCGCCGACTCACCGAAGGAGTTCGACAACGCCGAGTTCAGCAGGCCGATGCCCACCTTCTCTTGCTGGGCGTTGTGCAACACGGTGTAGAGGCTGAAGAAGATCGGCATCTGGATCAGCAGCGGCAGGCACGAGCTGAGCGGGTTGGTACCCGTGTCCTTGTAGAGCGCCATGGTCTCGCGCGACATGGCCTCGCGGCTGAACTGGTCGCGCTTGCCCTTGTACTTGTCCTGGATCTTCTTGAGCCGGGGCGCGATCTCCATCATGCGTCGCTGGCTCTTGATCTGCCGGACGAAGATCGGGATGAGGCAGGCCCGCACCACGAGGACCAGGCCGACGATCGAGAGCACCCACGTGCTGCCGGCCGCGGTGTCCATGCCGAACGCCGTGAGGACGTTGTGGAAGCCGACGAGGATCGCCTCGACGACCCATCTCAGGGGCCAGAGGATGGTGCCGATGAAGTCCATGGTGTTCGGGTCAGCCCTTTCCGTGGCTCTGTGCGACGATGCGGCCCGCCCCGACGAGTTCGGGGGTGGTGGTGCCGGATCGCGGTGTCACGAAGCCGGACTTCGTGACGCGGTACTTCTGTGTACGGGGCTCGGGGACGTCGTCGACGCCTCCGGCTGCCCAGGGGTGACACCGGGCGATGCGCCAGCTGCCCATGACCACGCCCCGCACGACGCCGTGCAGCTGGATGGCCTCGAGGGCGTACCGGGAACACGACGGGTAGTAGCGGCAGACGTCTCCGTAGAGCGGGGAGACGACGGCGCGGTAGACGCGGAGCACGAGGACGCACGCGTTGCGGGGAAGCAACGCGACGAACTGCACAGCTCTTGTCACGCTTTCACGCCCCTGTCGACGACCTCGGAGATGTCCGACAGCAGGGTAGACCACGCAACGTCGGGGCTGCCTGGCAAGGCTCTGATCACGACGTCGAGCCCCCGGGGGAGTGTCGGCAACATCTCGTGACAGACACCCTTGAGCCGACGACGGACCGTGTTGCGGACGACCGCGTTGCCCACGGTCTTGGCCACGATGAAGCCGAATCGGACCAGGTCGTCGTCACGACGACGGACGTAGACGACCGAATGCGCCGTGCCCGACTTGCGGCCACGGCGCACGGTGGTTCGGTAATCGTCTGCGCGGACGATCCGGTTGGCCCGGGCCAACACGGAGGTGGCTACGCCGAGAGCTCGGTGCGGCCCTTGCCACGACGGGCGGCGAGGATGGCGCGGCCGGCGCGGGTGCGCATGCGGGCACGGAAACCGTGCTTCTTGGCGCGACGACGGTTGTTCGGCTGGAACGTTCTCTTGCTCATGGTGGTCCTCCAGGAAAGCGGACCAGGCCTGTTGCCACGATCCGAGAAGTCTTGTACAGCCAACGCGGCTGAAATCAACTGATTAAAAGTACGCGTGATCGGAGCCGTGGTCAAACGGCGACTTCTGGAGGCGCTTGTCCACAGTGTTGAAAACTCCGGTTGCGGACTCCACACCCGGTCGAACTAAGGTGGGTACTTCTCGCGGTACTTCCGCGTGACGACGGGGAACACGCAGCGATCCCGGCCCGAACGGCGCCAACCGATCGGTGGAGAAAGCTGTGCATAACTCGTCCCGCACTCGTACCCTTCGAACACCGGCGGGTGAACGCGACCCGCACGCGGAGGCGGCCGGATCCGTCCGCTGCCGAACCGCGAGAAAGAGACTCCCAGTGGCGCACACCGTCGACCCGGTCCAGGACCTGTGGCGTTCCGTCCTCGCGACGCTGACGACCGACGACCGCATCACGCCGCAGCTGCACGGCTTCATCAGCCTCGTCGAGCCGAAGGGCGTGCTGGGCGGCACCCTCTATCTCGAGGTGCCCAACGACCTGACGCGGGGCATGCTCGAACAACGGATCCGTGAGCCGCTGCTCGAGTCCATCGCCGGACTGGGCGACACCACGGTCTCGAGCTTCGCCATCACCGTCAACCCCGACATCACCCCCGACACCCTCACCCAGCAGGTCGAGCAGTCGGAGCCGGTCCACTACATCGAGGCGCCCTTCGTGCCGGCGCCGGTCGAGACCAGCGCGAGCGGCAAGCGGAACGACTCCCGCCTGAACCCGAAGTACAGCTTCGACAACTTCGTCATCGGGGCGTCGAACCGGTTCGCCCACGCCGCGGCCGTCGCCGTCGCCGAGGCTCCGGCCAAGGCCTACAACCCGCTCTTCGTCTACGGCGAGTCGGGCCTCGGCAAGACCCACCTGCTGCACGCCATCGGCCACTACGCCGAGACCATGTACCCGGGCATCCGCGTCCGGTACGTCAGCAGCGAAGAGTTCACGAACGACTTCATCAACTCGATCGCCAACAACCGGTCGAGCCTCTTCCAGCAGAGGTACCGCGAGATCGACATCCTGCTGATCGACGACATCCAGTTCCTGCAGGGCAAGGACAGCACCCAAGAGGCGTTCTTCCACACCTTCAACACCCTGCACGACCACGACAAGCAGCTGGTGATCACCAGCGACCTGCCGCCCAAACACCTCACCGGCTTCGAGGACCGCATGCGGTCGCGCTTCGAGTGGGGCCTGATCACCGACGTGCAGGCTCCCGACCTCGAGACCCGCATCGCCATCCTGCGCAAGAAGGCGCAGAGCGAGAAGCTGCAGATCCGCGACGAGGTCCTCGAGTTCATCGCGACCAAGGTGTCGAGCAACATCCGCGAACTCGAGGGCACCCTCATCAGGGTCACGGCCTTCGCCAGCCTCAACCGCACCGCCGTCGACCTGGCCCTCGTGCAGACCGTCCTGAAGGACCTCATCACGCTCGACGAGGACAACATCATCGCGCCGGTCGACATCATCAACCACACGGCGGACTACTTCAAGCTCACCGTCGACGACCTGTACGGGTCGTCCCGCTCGCAGGCCATCGCCACCGCCCGACAGATCGCCATGTACCTGTGCCGTGAACTCACGAGCCTGTCCTTGCCGAAGATCGGTCAGCTGTTCGGCAACCGCGACCACACGACGGTCATGTACGCCAACAAGAAGATCAGCGAACTGATGAAGGAACGCCGGTCGATCTACAACCAGGTGACCGAGCTGACCAGCCGCATCAAGCAGGACACCCGCTACAAGTGACCGGTCGGCGGGCCAGGCCGGCCCGTCCGCCACGACCGTCCCGAACGGGCGCCGACCACGTGTCGGCGCCCGTTCGTCGTCCCAGGGGGCGCCGGACGCGTCTCGAGGGGCCCTGAGGAGGCACGTTCCACACAGTGTGGATAACTTGTGGAAACTCGTGGATAACCTCGACGACGTTGTTCACGGATCCGGGGGACCTGTGGGATCCCGCTCGGCGCGGACGACCACCCATCAGGATTCTTGTCATTCCGTTCCACACCCCGTCCACAAGTCACACGCGTGTAGTTCCGTTGAGGCACGGGGTTTTAAACAGGTTATCCACACTGTGCACAACGGTTAAGACTGTTAATCCTGATTACAAGAAATTGATGGAGAGACAACCTTGTGGATCGATCCGGGCCCCGGCCCTCGGCTTTCACCCACCGGAAGGGCGGACCCCGATGCTGTGCCACTATTAACCGGCCATCCACGAGAGCGAAGTCGATAGGGGTCCCCGCGTGAAGTTCCAGGTCAACCGTGACGTCTTCAGCGATGCGGTCTCCTTCGCCGTCAAGCTGCTGCCCCAGCGCACCACCTTGCCGATCCTCAGCGGTGTGCTGATCGAGGCCGACGCCGACGGGCTGACCCTCTCGTCCTTCGACTACGAGGTCTCGGCCCAGACGAGCATCCCCGCCGAGATCGACGAACCGGGGACGATCCTGGTCTCGGGCCGGCTGCTCGCCGACATCGCCAGCCGTCTCCCCAACGCACCGGTCACCTTCTCCACAGAAGAGAACCGCATCGCCGTCAGCTGCGGATCCGCGAATTTCTCCCTGCTGAGCATGCCGGTCGAGGAGTACCCGACCCTGCCCACCGTCGGCGACCGCTCGGGCGTCGTCCCGGGCGACTCCTTCGCCCTCGCGGTCTCCCAGGTCGCGGTCGCCGCGTCCCGCGACGACGTCACCCCGGTCATCACCGGAGTCCAGCTCGAGGTCAGCGAGAACGCCCTGTCGTTGGTCGCCACGGACCGCTACCGAGTCGCCGTCCGTGGCATCGAGTTCGACCCCGGCACCGTGGCCAGCACGACCACGACGACCGCACTCGTCCCGGCGCGCACCCTGCAGGAGGTCGGCAAGACCTTCGGCAACGCCGGCACCGTCTCGGTCTCGATCACCGGATCCGACGAGCGCGAACTCATCGCGTTCCAGGCGGACAACAAGACCGTCACCTCGTTGCTCATCAAGGGGAACTTCCCCCCGGTGAAGCGTCTCTTCCCCGACACCGTCGAGAACTACGCCGTGATCAACACGGCCGAACTCGTCGAGTCGGTCCGCCGCGTCTCGCTCGTGCTCGAGCGCGAGGCGGCACTCAGGTTCACGTTCACGATCGACGGCCTCACGCTCGAGGCCATCGGCAGCGAACAAGCGCAGGCGTCAGAGTCGATCGATGCGTTGTTGACGGGAGAGGACACGGTGGTCTCGTTGAAACCGCAGTTCCTCCTCGACGGTCTCGGAGCGGTTCATTCCGAGTTCGTCCGCATCTCCTTCACCAAGACGGAGAACCCGAACAAGCCCGGTCCCGTGCTGATCACCAGTCAGTCCTCGAGGGACCAGGCCGGTGCTGACAGCTACAAGTACCTGCTGCAGCCCAACCTCCTCCTGCGCTAAGAGCGCTCTGCACGCAACGGTGCCGCCTCCGGGCCCCACCGCCACGAACAAAGGATCCTCATGCACATCGGCCTCGTCGGTCTCGGCAAAATGGGCAACAACATGCGCGCCCGCCTGCGCGACAGCGGCATCGAGGTGACCGGTTACGACGCGAACCCCGCCGTCTCCGACGTCGCCAGCCTCGCCGAGCTCGCCACCACCCTCCCCGCCCCCCGCATCGTCTGGGTCATGGTGCCCGCGGGCGACATCACCGCCGGCGTCATCGAAGAGCTCTCGAACGAGCTCTCCGAGGGCGACCTGGTCATCGACGGTGGCAACTCGAAGTTCACCAGTGACTTCGCCAACGAGAAGCTCCTCGGCGGCAAGGGCATCAAGTACGTCGACGCCGGCGTCTCGGGCGGCGTCTGGGGCAAGGACAACGGCTACGGCCTCATGGTCGGCGGTTCCGCCGAGAACGTCGCCCTGGCGCAGCCGGTCTTCGACGCCCTTCGTCCCGAAGGCCCCCGCGAAGAGGGCTTCGTCCACGCCGGCGACACCGGCGCGGGTCACTACGCCAAGATGGTCCACAACGGCATCGAGTACGCGATCATGCAGGCCTACGGCGAGGGCTACGAGCTGCTCGAGGCCCGTAGCGATCTGATCAAGGACGTCACCGGCACCTTCAAGGCCTGGCAGCGAGGCACCGTCGTGCGTTCCTGGCTGCTCGAGCTCATGGTGCTCGCCCTCGAGGCCGACCCCAAGCTGGCCGAGATCTCGGGCTACGTGGAAGACAGCGGCGAGGGCCGCTGGACCCTCGAAGAGGCGATCAACCACGCCGTCCCGATGCCCGCGATCAGCGCTTCGATCTTCGCGCGCTTCGTCTCGCGTCAGGGTGAGGGTTCGCCGACCATGAAGGCCGTCGCCGCACTCCGCAACCAGTTCGGCGGCCACGCCGTCAAGAAGGCCTAGCGCCTCCACCGGCCCGCGTGCGAGTACTGCATCTCAGCCTGACGGACTTCCGCAACTACACGTCTGCCGAAGTCAGCCTCGCGCGCGGGCCGAACCTCTTCGTCGGCAGCAACGGCCAGGGGAAGACGAACCTGGTCGAATCCCTCGGCTACCTGTCGAGTCTCGGATCCCACCGGGTGTCGTCCGATGCCGCGCTCATCCGTCAAGGACGCGACTCGGCCGTCGTCCGGGCCCGGTTGCTCGCCGACGACCGCGAACTCCTGGCCGAGGTGCAGATCAACCGGTCGTCACCGAACCGTGCGCAGGTCAACCGTGGCGCCATCAAGCCTCGCGAACTGCCGCGTTACTTCACGAGCGTCCTCTTCGCTCCCGAGGACCTGGCGCTCGTCCGGGGCGAGCCCTCGGGCCGTCGGCGATTCCTCGACGAGTTGCTGGTGGCCCGGTCGCCCCGGTTCGCCGGCGTGCAGACCGACTACGACCGGGTGCTCAAGCAACGCAACACGCTCCTGAAATCGGCCCGCGCCTCCGGGGTGAAGGCCGGGCAGCTCGGCACGCTCGACATCTGGGACGAACGTCTCGTGGCCCTCGGCAGTGAACTCGTCGTCGCGCGCGACCGGCTCGCGGCGGACCTGGCCCCCGAGGTGGCTCGTGCGTACGCGGCCGTGGCCGGCGCCGACCACGCCGCGCGGTTGTCGACGGTCCTGAGCATCCGGGGCGCGACACCCGACGACGAGACGACCGCGGCCGAGGGGCCGACCGAGTCGATCCCCGCCGACGAGGTGCCCGAGGTCTTCCGCCAGGCGCTGGCCCGCGTCAGACCGACCGAGCTCGAACGGGGCCTGACGCTCGTCGGGCCGCACCGCGACGACCTCTTCCTCTCACTCAACGGGTTGCCCGCCCGGGGATACGCGAGCCACGGCGAGTCCTGGTCGTTCGCCCTCGCCCTCAAACTGGCTTCGGCCGCCGTGGTGCGGGTCGACTCGCCGACGGGCGACCCGGTGATCGTGCTCGACGACGTCTTCGCCGAGCTCGACGGATCCCGTCGCGAACGCCTGGCCGACGCGGTCGCCGACTACGAGCAGGTGTTGATCACGGCGGCGGTCGAGGGCGACGTCCCCTCACGGCTCAAGGCCCACACGGTCCGCATCGCCAAGGGGACGATCGTCGACGAGGCCCCCGTCGCCGGCGGCCCGGGTGACGGTTCGGTCGTCCCCGAGGCGGGCGACGACGTGCGGCCCCGTGAGGCCGACACCGAGGAGGCGCGGTGAGCGTCGACGACGCACCGCAGCCTCCGGCGTCCACGCCACCCGCGCCTCCTGAACCCGAGGCGCAGCCCGACAGCGAGGCCCAGCGGGTCTACCTGCGGTTCCGCCGGGTGTTCGGCGACCCCAACTCGCGGTCGCGCGACGCCCGCAAGCGCAAGTCGATCAAGCTGGGCTCGCCGAGCCAGCCGTTCGGCACCGGACGCGAGCCCCGGGGGATCGCCGACGTGCTGTCGGCGGTCACCAACGAACTCGGCTGGAACAGCCCGTTGGCCCAGTCCGAGCTGATGACCGCCTGGCCCGACATGGTGGGCGCCGAGTTGGCCGGCCACTCGGATCCGGTGTCGATCGACGACGGCACCCTGACCGTCCAGTGCGACTCGACGGCCTGGGCGACCCAACTCCGGTTGATGCGCACGCAGGTCACGACGACCATCGTGCAGAGGTACCCGGACGCGGGCATCCAGTCGGTGCGTTTCCTGGCACCCAACGCCCCGACCTGGAAACGCGGCCCCAGATCGGTTCCAGGGCGGGGCCCTCGCGATACTTATGGTTGACGAGGGTGAATCGTCCAAGTGCGGCGGGAAAATCCGTCTGAGGGCGGATTTCGCCCCGCGACGGACGGGCCTGCGGTAGACTCGGAAGGTCGTCCGAGGGCCGCCCAGACAGCGGTCTCGACCGGTCGGCACACCTTCGTCCCGTCCGGCAGGAGCCCCCACGCACATGTCAGCTGATCCCACCGACGCCCAGCCCGACGACACTTACGGCGCCAGTGCGATCCAGGTCCTCGAGGGTCTCGAGGCCGTGCGCAAGCGTCCCGGCATGTACATCGGCTCGACGGGCCCCCGTGGCCTGCACCACCTGGTCTACGAGATCGTCGACAACTCGGTCGACGAGGCCCTGGCCGGCCACTGCGACCACATCGAGATCACCATGCGCGAGGACGGCGGCGTGCGCGTCGTCGACAACGGCCGCGGCATCCCGGTCGACGTGCACCCCGTCGAGGGCCGGTCGACCGTCGAAGTCGTCCTGACCGTGCTCCACGCCGGCGGCAAGTTCGGCGGCGGCGGTTACGCGGTGTCGGGTGGTCTGCACGGCGTCGGCAGCTCGGTCGTCAACGCCCTGTCGAGCGAGCTCGACGTCGAGGTGCGCCGACAGGGCAACGTCTACCGTCAGAGCTTCACCGACGGCGTCCCCGTCGCGCCGCTCGCCAAGGGCGAGGACGACGACACCACCGGTACGACGATCACGTTCTGGCCCAACGCCGAGATCTTCGAGACCGTCGAGTTCGACTACGAGACGCTGCGCACGCGGTTCCAGCAGATGGCCTTCCTGAACAAGGGCCTGCGCATCGAGCTCAGCGACGAGCGCGTGCAAGAGGACGACGCCGAGCCCCGTCACGACGTCTTCCACTACGAGAAGGGCCTCGTCGACTACGTCGAGTACCTCAACACGACCAAGAAGGTCGAGACCGTCCACGACGACATCATCGCCTTCGAGCAAGAAGACACCGAGAAGAAGATCTCGCTCGAGGTCGCGATGCAGTGGAACACCTCGTACCAAGAGAGCGTCCACACCTACGCGAACACGATCAACACGCACGAGGGCGGAACGCACGAAGAGGGTTTCCGCGCGGCGCTGACCACGCTGATCAACCGCTACGCGCGCGAGAAGAACTTCCTCAAGGAGAAGGACGACAACCTCTCGGGCGACGACGTCCGCGAAGGCCTGACGGCCGTCATCTCGATCAAGCTCGGCGAGCCGCAGTTCGAGGGCCAGACGAAGACCAAGCTCGGCAACACCGAGGCCAAGTCGTTCGTGCAGAAGGTCGCCGGCTCACAGCTGAACGACTGGTTCGACCGCAACCCCAAGCAGGCCGCCGAGATCGTCCGCAAGGGCATCCTCGCGTCGCAGGCCCGTCTCGCCGCGCGCAAGGCGCGTGAGCAGACCCGCCGCAAGGGCGTGCTCGAGTCGAACGGCATGCCCGGAAAGCTCAAGGACTGCCAGAGCAAGGACCCCTCGCGCAGCGAGATCTTCATCGTCGAGGGTGACTCGGCCGGTGGCTCGGCGGTGCAGGGGCGCAACCCCGAGACCCAGGCGATCCTGCCGCTGCGGGGCAAGATCCTCAACGTCGAGAAGGCCCGTCTCGACCGTGCCCTCGGCAACAACGAGGTCCAGGCCATGATCAAGGCCTTCGGCGCCGACATCGGTGAGGACTTCGACCCCGACAAGGCGAGGTACCACAAGATCGTCCTGATGGCCGACGCCGACGTCGACGGCCAGCACATCACGACGCTGTTGCTCACGCTGCTCTTCCGCTACATGCGCCCGCTGATCGACCTCGGCTACGTCTACCTGGCGCAGCCGCCGCTCTACAAGCTCAAGTGGAGCAACGCCGCCCACGAGTACGTGTACAGCGACGCCGAGCGCGACGCGGTGCTCGTCTCGGGCCGCGCGGCCGGCAAGCGCATCCCGAAAGAGAACGCGATCCAGCGTTACAAGGGCCTCGGCGAGATGGATTACAAAGAGCTGTGGGAGACCACGATGGACCCCGACACCCGCACGCTCCTGCAGGTGACCCTCGAGGACGCCGTGGCCGCGGACACCATCTTCGACACCCTGATGGGCGAGAACGTCGAATCGCGACGCAACTTCATCCAGCAGAACGCGAAAGACGTCCGCTTCCTCGACATCTGATGCGCGCCTCCGGCTGACCCGGAGCACGCCCGCGCCCCGACGAGCACCACGGGGCAGACCACGACAAACGGAGAATCATGGCCGACGAGCCGACAGACACCCCCGAGGGCATCGACGCCGAGGGAACCCAGACCTTCGCCGAGGCGCCGAAGCGCGACAGCATCGAGCAGGTCGACCTGCAGCTCGAGATGCAGCGCTCGTACCTCGACTACGCGATGAGCGTCATCGTCGGCCGGGCCCTGCCCGAGGTGCGTGACGGCCTCAAGCCCGTGCACCGCCGTGTCATCTACGCCATGTACGACGGCGGCTACCGCCCCGACCGCGCGTTCTCGAAGTGCTCGCGCGTCGTCGGCGACGTCATGGGCCAGTTCCACCCCCACGGCGACACGGCGATCTACGATGCGCTGGTCCGCCTCGTCCAGCCGTGGAGCCTGCGTTACCCGCTCGCGCTCGGCCAGGGCAACTTCGGCTCGCCCGGCAACGACGGCGCCGCCGCCCCGCGGTACACCGAGACGAAGATGGCCCCGCTCGCGCTCGAGATGGTGCGCGACATCGACGAGGACACCGTCGACTTCCAGGACAACTACGACGGTCGCACCCGCGAGCCGGCCATCCTGCCCAGCCGGTTCCCCAACCTGCTGGTCAACGGCTCGGTCGGCATCGCCGTCGGCATGGCGACGAACATCCCCCCGCACAACCTGCGCGAGGTGGCGTCGGGCGCCCAGTGGTATCTCGAGAACCCGACCGCGTCGCGAGAAGAGCTGCTCGAGGCGCTCATGCAACGCGTCAAGGGCCCCGACTTCCCGACGGGCGCGCAGATCCTCGGCGTCCGCGGCATCCAGGACGCCTACCGCACGGGCCGCGGCTCGATCACGATGCGTGCGGTCGTCAACGTCGAAGAGCTCCAGGGGCGCACCTGCCTCGTCGTCACCGAGCTGCCCTATCAGGTCAACCCCGACAACCTCGCGATCAAGATCGCCGAGCTCGTCAAGGACGGTCGCATCGGCGGCATCGCGGACATCCGCGACGAGACCTCGGGGCGTACCGGCCAGCGACTCGTCATCGTGCTCAAGCGCGACGCCGTCGCGAAGGTCGTGCTGAACAACCTCTACAAGCACACCAGCCTGCAAGAGAACTTCGGCGCGAACATGCTCGCGATCGTCGACGGCGTGCCGCGCACCCTCGCGCTCGACGGCTTCATCTCGGCGTGGGTCGACCACCAGATCGAAGTCATCGTCCGCCGGACGCAGTTCCGCCTGAAGAAGGCCGAAGCGGACGCGCACATCCTGCGCGGCTACCTCAAGGCCCTCGACGCCCTGGACGAGGTCATCGCCCTCATCCGGCGGTCGCCGACCGTCGAGGAGGCGCGTGCGGGTCTCATGGACCTCCTCGACGTCGACGAGATCCAGGCCTCGGCCATCCTCAACCTGCAGCTGCGTCGCCTGGCCGCCCTCGAGCGTCAGAAGATCCAGGACGACGCCGACAAGCTCGAGCGAGAGATCGCCGACTACCAGGACATCCTGGCCAGGCCCGAGCGTCAGCGCACGATCGTCAGCGACGAGCTCGCCGAGATCACCGACAAGTACGGCGACGACCGCCGCACCGAGATCATGTTCGGCTTCGACGGCGACATGAGCGTCGAGGACCTGATCCCCGAAGAAGAGATGGTCGTCACCATCACGCGGGGTGGCTACGTCAAGCGCACCCGCAGCGACAACTACCGCAGCCAGCACCGTGGCGGCAAGGGAGTCCGCGGTGCCCAGCTGCGTGCGGACGACGTCGTGGACCACTTCTTCGTGACCACCACCCACCACTGGTTGCTGTTCCTCACGAACAAGGGCCGGGTCTACCGCGCCAAGACGTACGAGCTGCAAGAGGCCGGCCGTGACGCCAAGGGCCAGCACGTCGCCAACCTGCTCGCCATGCAGCCCGACGAACAGATCTCGCAGGTGCTCGACATCCGCGACTACGAGGTGGCCGACTACCTCGTGCTCGCCACTCGCGACGGTCTGATCAAGAAGACCTCGCTCACCGAGTACGACACGAACCGCACCGGTGGCATCATCGCGATCAACCTGCGCGACGACGACGAACTCGTCTCGGCCCTGCTCGTCGACGAGCACGACGACCTGTTGCTCGTGTCCCGTCACGGCATGTCGCTGCGCTTCACCGCCACCAACGAGTCGCTGCGCCCCATGGGCAGGTCGACCTCGGGCGTGAAGGGCATGACCTTCCGCGACGACGACACGCTGCTCAGCGCGTCCGTCGTCGGTGAAGAGGGCTACGTCTTCGTCGTCACCGAGGGCGGCTACGCCAAGCGCACGGCCGCCGACCAGTACCGCGTCCAGAACCGTGGCGGCCTCGGCATCAAGGTCGCCAAGCTCGCGGAGGCGCGGGGCGACCTCGCCGGCGCCCTGATCGTCGGCGAGGACGACGAGGTGCTCGTGGTCCTGTCCGGAGGCAAGGTGGTCCGTTCCGCCGTCTCCGAGGTGCCCGCCAAGGGCCGTGACACCATGGGCGTCGTCTTCGCCCGGTTCGCGAGCGACGATCGCATCATCGCGGTGGCCCGCAACAGTGAGCGCAATCTCGCTGCCGAGGTGGACGAGAGTGCGGACGCCGTGGCCGAGGCCGTAGTGTCTGTCGAGTCCGTCGAGTCCGTCGACGCCGACACCGAGATCCCCACGACCGACGCCACGTCGGTCGACGCCGAGTCGACCGACGACGAGGCCACCGGAACCTCCGGAGAGGAAACGAACAATGAGTAGTGTCGCCGAGAGACTGCAGAAGAAGGCGAAACGACCGTCCGGCACCAAGCAGGTCCGCCTCAAGCTCGTCTACATCGACTTCTGGTCGGTCGTGAAGCTGGCCTTCCTGATCTCCGTCGCGATCGGCATCATCACGGTCGTCGCCACCTTCCTCATCTGGGCCATCCTCAACCAGACGGGCATCTTCGACGATCTCGACGCCCTGCTGCGGGACATCCTCGGAGACTCGAGCTTCTCGATCCAGGACACCTTCAACGTCGGCCAGATCATGCTCTTCTCGATCGTCGTCGCCATCCTCAACGTGGTCGTCGGCACGGTCCTCGGGGCCATCGTCGCCGTCCTCTACAACCTGAGCGTGCGCATCACCGGCGGCCTGCTCGTCGGTTTCACCAACAACTGATCCACTGCTCGCGTCGGTGGAATCCGCCGATTCGAGTTCGCCGTCGTCGTGCTGTAGGCTTTACGACGGTCCGGGGGCTATAGCTCAGGCGGTTAGAGCGCTTCGCTGATAACGAAGAGGTCATAGGTTCAAGTCCTATTAGCCCCACGCAGTACCGGTCTCATCTCGAGTTCGTCTCACGACGCGCACAGGGTGAGATCGTGCTCGTTCCCCCGGTGACCGGGGGGCCGGGGCCTTAGCTCAGTTGGTAGAGCGCCTGCTTTGCAAGCAGGATGTCGGGAGTTCGATTCTCCCAGGCTCCACGATCGAATTGCCTTGCCCCTGTCCGCTGACGATGTCAGCGGACAGGGGCAATTCTCGTTCTGCGCTGTGTGCTGCGCCGCCGCCCCTGCGGCGCAGGGGGAAGCGTGCTGGCCGGGGGGCCCTCCGGGCCCGTGTCGGCTTCGCCGACGTGCGTGCAACGTTGGGCCTTGGTCAGTGTCTGTGCTGGTGCTGGTGCTGGTGCTGGTGCTGGTGCTGGGGCCGGATCAGCGTCGACTGCTGCAGCCGTCGGGGGCAGGCATGACGAAGGGCCCGCCTCCGGGGAGGCGGGCCCTTCGTGGGGGTGCGGAGACTACGCCTTGGTGTCGGCGTCGTCGTCGGCGACCCAGAGCTCGTCGTCGGCACGCAGCGTCTGCACGGCTGCGAACACCAGGGCACCGAGAGCGACGACGCCCACGCCGATCAGCAGGACGCCGCCCACGCCGGGGCCCGACTTCTGCTGGCGCGGCACGTACTTGGCTGCAGCCTTCTTGCCCTGCTTCTTGGCGTTCTTCACGGCCTTCTTGACCTTCGGGTCGTTCGCGAGGTCGAGGTTGCCGAGAGCCGACGAGAACGCCGGGTACACGTCGTGCTTCAGGCGATCCTGAGCGACCGACGCGTAGTGCGAGCCCGTGGAGAGGCCCTGCGAGACCACGGGGCGGACGTTGGAGTCCACCGCGTGCTTGATCTGGGGGACGACCTTCTTGTTCGCGATCTTGACGGCGTCGTCGCGGTAGCCGCCGATGACCTTGCCGGCGTGGTCGATCACGCCGCGCTGTTCACCCCACACCGCCGCAGCGTGCTTCTTGAACTTCTTGAGTTCTTTCTTCTGCTTGCGTGACAGGGCCATGAACGTTCCTCCAACGAGTAGGCAGTGGAGCCAGAGTTGCTGGCCCGTCCCAGTGTGGCACGGAGGTTCCTGACAGGTCACGGAACGGTGCCTGGGGAGTCCCTGGTGCGTCGAGGTGGCTGTGGAAGAATGACGACATGTCAACGCACACCGCTGTCGCCACCCTGACCACCAACCACGGCACCATCAAGGTGAACCTCTTCGGCGACCACGCCCCGAAGACCGTCGCCAACTTCGTCGGCCTCGCCACCGGCACCAAAGAGTGGACCCACCCGGCCACCGGCAAGGTCAGCACCGACAAGCTCTACGACGGCGTCGTGTTCCACCGCATCATCAAGGACTTCATGCTCCAGGGCGGCGACCCGCTCGGCCAGGGCGTCGGCGGGCCCGGCTACCAGTTCGACGACGAGATCCACCCCGAGCTGAACTTCAACGCCCCCTACATCTTCGCGATGGCCAACGCCGGCACGCGCGGCGGCAAGGGAACCAACGGTTCGCAGTTCTTCATCACGACGGTCCCGACTCCGTGGCTGCAGGGCAAGCACACCATCTTCGGCGAGGTCGCCGACGACGAGTCGAAGAAGGTCGTCGACGCGATCGAAGCCGTCAAGACCGATGCGCGCGACAAGCCGCTCGAGGACGTGGTGCTCCAGAGCGTCACCGTCGACGAGGTCTAGGTGACCGATCCGCACGATCGGTCGAACTACTGCTACCGCCACCCCGATCGGCAGAGCTTCGTCCTCTGCCAGCGGTGCGGTCGCACCATTTGCGGCGAGTGCCAGACGCCCGCCGCGGTGGGCGTGCACTGCCCGGAGTGCGTGAAGGAGGCGCGGGGCAACGCACCGCGCCTCCAACCGCAGGTCGTCGGCCGCGTCCGTAGCGCCTCCCGGCGTGGAGCCCCCGTCGTGACCTACGGCATCATGGCCGTGACCGTCGCGGTGTTCCTGTTGCAGCTCGTCACGGGGACGGGCAACGGCGTGGTCACACGCGCCCTGGCCTTCTACCCGCCGCTCGAGATCGTGCAGCCCTGGCGTGCGGTGACGACGATGTTCGTCCACGGCAGCATCCTTCACGTCCTCTTCAACATGTACTCGCTGTACATCTTCGGGGCAGAGCTCGAACGACAGTTGGGGCGAGGTCGGTTCGCCGCCCTCTACTTCCTCTCGGGCATCGGTGGATCGGCTGCCGTCGCCCTGCTGGCACCGGGCAGTTTCGTGGTCGGCGCCTCCGGGGCGATCTTCGGTCTGATGGCGGCATTCTTCGTCATCGCCCGCAGCCTCGGCGGACGCAGCATCCAACTCCTGGTGCTCGTGGGCATCAACCTCGCGATCGGCTTCGTCGTGCCGGGCATCGCCTGGCAAGCCCACCTCGGGGGCATCGTCGTGGGCGGGGCCATCGCGTTCCTGTTCTCGAAGACACGGCACCGGTCCAAGCACGCCCTGCAGACCGCTGCGCTCGTGGCGATCGGCCTGGTCGTGGTCGCGGCGCTCCTGGCCAGATCGGCCCAACTCGCCGGGCTGTTCTGACACGATCGGCCCACGAACGACGAGAGGCGGCTCCCCATCGGGGAGCCGCCTCTTCTCGTCGGCCGACGCGATCTCACCTGCCCGAGTTATCCACAGGAAAGTTATCCACAGGGTTTCCCACAATGGGGATAGTTACAGGCGTGTAAGTTCGAAGGTGCGTTCTAGCGCCACCGGGTGGTCATCAAGAAGCCGATGAACATGATGCCGAAGCCGACCAAGATGTTCCACGAGCCGAGCGACGCCACCGGCAGGGTGCTCTGGCTGACGTAGAAGACCACGATCCAGGCGAGACCGACGAGCATGAAGCCGAACATGACCGGCTTGAACCACACGGGGTTCGGTGCGTCCTCTGCGGTGCGGGCGGGCTTCGTGCTGCGGTTCGTGTCTTTGGCCATGGCGCACAGTGTACCGTGAGGCCCTTTTGGGTCCTGGGAAGGCCGTCTCGGCCGTCCATGGGAACGGCCGGGTTCTCCACATGCTCTCCACACGTTGTCCACCGGTGGCCTCCGCCGTCTCGGGGGACCGGAAGCCCGCCTAGAATCGAGTCATGACGGACCACGGGGGCGAGGCCACGATCTCGAGGCGCACGAGGCGTCGGCCTCGTTCACGCGCCTCCTTCGTTAGCGTCCTCGGAGAACTGCTCATCACCGCCGGTGTGCTGGTGCTGCTCTTCATCGGGTGGCAGCAGTGGTTCAACGATCTCGTCGTGGCCGACGCCTACAAAGGCGACGCAGCACGACTGAGCGAACAGTTCGACCAGGTGGCGACGCCGGCACCCGAGCCGTCGAGCGACGGATCGTACGGCGAACCGCCCGTCGGGGCGGCGCCGGCAGAGGCCGAGACGTTCGCGAACTTCTACGTCCCACGGTTCGGCGCCGACTACGCCGTCCCGATCGCCGGGGGCACGAGCACCGTGCGCACCCTCAACAAGATCGGCATCGGTCACTACGACGAGACCCAGATGCCCGGTCAGGTCGGCAACTTCGGCATCGCCGCCCACCGGACCACCTACGGGGCGCCCTTCAACAAGATCGCCGACCTTCAAGAGGGCGACAAGATGTACGTCCAGACGCAGGACGGCTGGTTCACCTACTCGTTCCGCAACCTGCAGTACGTCCAGGCCACCCAGGTCTCCGTGCTGCAGCAGGTCCCCGACGCCCCCGACGTGTCGGCGACCTCGGGCGACCGCCTGATCACCCTGACAAGCTGCAACCCGATGTTCACCGCCCAAGAACGCATCGTCGCCTACGGTGTGTTCGACTCGTGGCAGCCGTTGTCGGCCGGTGCACCCGCCGAGCTCGCCGCTGCCGGAATCGGAGGCTGACCGTGTACTCCGCCCTCTGGCGCATCCTGCCCGGCCCCTGGTGGGTGAGGCTCGTGCTCGTGCTCGTCCTGATCGCCGCCGTGCTGTTCGCCCTCGTCGAGTGGGTCTTCCCCTACGTCAACGAACTCCTGCCCACCCCCGACGTCACCGTGGAGCAACCATGACGCGCATCCTGGTCCTCGACAACTACGACAGCTTCGTCTACACGCTGAACGGTTACCTCCAGCAGTTGGGGGCCGAGACGGACGTCGTGCGCAACGACGCCTTCGAGGCGGCCGACACCGCCGACCGCATCGCCGAGTACGACGCCGTGCTGCTCTCGCCCGGCCCGGGGACACCCGCGGCCGCCGGCGTCTCGATCGACGTCGTCCACGCCGCCCTGGCCGCCGACAAGCCGCTGCTGGGCGTCTGCCTCGGGCACCAGGCCATCGCCGAGGCCCTGGGGGCCACGGTCACCCATGCCGACGAACTGATGCACGGCAAGACGTCGGCCGTCGAGCACGACGACAGCGCGTTCTACGACGGGGTCCCCCAGCCCTTCACCGCGACGCGGTACCACTCGCTCGCGGTCGTGGACGAGACGGTGCCCGAGACGCTCGAGGTGACCTCGCGCACCACGGGTGGCGTCATCATGGGCCTGCGCCACCGCTCCGCGCCCGTGTACGGCGTGCAGTTCCACCCCGAGTCGGTGCTGACGCAGGGCGGCTACCAGATGATCGGCAACTGGTTGTCGTTCGCCGGCCTGCCGGAAGCGGCCGAGACGGCGAGAGGGCTCGATCCTCTCGTCGACCTGGGCTGACCGTCACGGTCTCTGCGTCGGACCATCGGCACAGAACCGTCGGCACAGAACCGTCGGCAGGGTGCTGTCGCGTCGAACCCGCAAAGGGAACTCTGGATCGCGAAGGGGTCAGCCGGTGCAGATGCGGAGGGTGACGGCCGAGCCCTGAGCGACGTCGCCTGGGGGGACGCTCATGCCCGACACGGTCTCGCCGGTGCAGCCGGGGTCGGCCTGAGGGGTGACCGTCAGACCCAGCTGGTCACGGAGGGTCGTGATGGCCTCTTCGGAAGGCTGACGACTGACGTCGGGAAGCTGCACGAGGCCGTTGGACACCACGAGGTCGACGTCCGAGCCGAGGGCGACCTGCGAGGCCGCCGCCGGATCCGACGAGAGCACGGACCCCTCGGGCACCGTGGGCGAGTAATCGGTGCTCTGCTGACCCCGTTCGAGACCGGCGTCGGTGACGGCCTGCCACGCGGCATCCACCGTCTGGCCGGTGACCGAGGGCATCGCGACGAGTTGCGGCCCGGACGAGACGGTCACCGTGACCGCGAACTCTTTCGGGACGGACGTGCCGGGCAGGGGATCGGTCGAGACGATGTCGCCGGCGTCGATGGTCGGGCTGCTGGCGTCGGCACGGATGACCGTCAGGCCCAGGTCGTCGAGGCGGGCGGACCCGGTCTCGAAGCTGACCCCGACGAGGTCGGGAATGCGAGACGACTGGGCGTTGTCGACCGTGGGCGGGGTGAGATTGACCACCCAGAAGACGACGGCCACGATGACGACGGCCACGAGCACGATGCCCGCCCAGATCCAGGCCACCGGAGGGCGGGTCTGCGTTCGCTGGGGTCGTCCCGTGTCGTCGGACTGGAGCTCTTTCAACGCGGCCTCGCTGCCGGCGCTCGAGTGCGGGTTGACGCCGAAGAGCGTGGAACCTGCGTCGACGGCATGCGGGCGGCGGGCCGGCGCGCGACCGGCACCGGCGGCCTCGAGGTCGTCACGGAACTCGGCGGCGCTCTGGAAGCGGTCGAAGCGGTCTTTGGTGAGCGCGTGCAGGACGACGGCGTCGAGCGCCGGACTGACGCCCCGCTCGACCGTGCTCGGCGGGACAGGGGGCTCGCTGACGTGACGGTAGGCGACCGCGACGGCGCTGTCGCCGGTGAAGGGCGGCTTGCCCGTGAGCAACTCGAAGAGCATGACGCCCGTCGAGTAGAGGTCGGTGCGGGCGTCGACGGTCTCACCGCGCGCCTGCTCGGGGCTGAAGTACTGGGCGGTGCCGAGGATCGCCGTGGTCTGCGCGACGGTGGCCGCGGAGTCGCTGATGGCTCGGGCGATGCCGAAGTCCATCACCTTGACCTGACCGGAGTTGGTCAGCATGACGTTGCCGGGTTTGATGTCGCGGTGCACCACACCCGCGCGGTGCGAGTACTCGAGGGCCGTCAGCACCCCTGCGGTGACCCGGACGGCCTCGTCGGGGTCGAGCGGACCCTCGGCGACGATGTCCTTGAGCAGACGCCCCTCGACGTACTCCATGACGATGAACGGGACGACCACGTCGAGCCCACGGCTGTCGCGGACGACCTCTTCGCCGGCGTCGAAGACCCGGACGATGGTCGGGTGCGCCATGCGGGCGGCGGCCTGGGCCTCTTGGCGGAACCTCGAGCGGAAGGCCGGATCGGTGGCGAGGCTGGGCTTCATCAGCTTGACGGCGATCTTGCGACCGAGCCGGGCGTCGGTGCCGACGTGGACGTCGGCCATGCCACCGCGGCCGATCAGGTCACCGATCTGGTACCGGTTGGCGAGGAGATGGATGCTCTCTCTCACACCTTCAGCCACGCCTGTTCTCCCAACGACCCACCCCTGTCTGGCGACACGGTCGGAGCCAGTGTACCGGGGCGGCCGCCCCCGGACTGGGTACGGGCCTAGGCCGCAGGGATGATTGTCAGGCCTTCGCGACCCCGGTCGACCGCACGACCGGGGTCACGAGGAACCTATTGCTGGTCGGGGCCTTCCGAGGGGCTCGGAGCGGGCGACGTGGCCGGCGCCGTCACGGTGACGGTGACGCCAGGAGACGGCTCGGACGCGATCTGACCGCAGTTGGCCACGTAGCTGACCGTGAGGTTTCCGGCGGCCGTGGCCGTCACCGTGAGGGAGGTCGCGTTCGCGCCGAGGCCGCCGGCCGACTGACCGGAGGTGTCGGTTCCGCCGGTGATCGTGTACGAGTACCCGGTGAGCGAGTAGCCGGTCGGGCACCCCGTGTAGGCGGGCCAGTTGATCGTGGCGGTCTGGCCGGCGGCGATCTGACCCGGCGTCGCCGTGGGCGTCGAGGGCTGGGCAGGGGTCGGGGCCGCGCGGTAGATGTAGATCGTCACCGAGGAGCCCTTCTCGAGGGCGCCCGTCGGGTCGATGCTGGCGACCGTGCCGACCTGGTCGGGGCTCGGAGCGCTCGATCCGGCGTCGGCCGAGTCGACCTGCAGGCCCAGCTCTTCGAGGGAGGCGCGGGCAGCGGCCTCGGTCAGCCCCACGTAGTCGCCCGAGGACACCGTCACGGATGTCGGGGTCGGGGTCGGCGTCGGAGTCGTCCGGGTCGGCGACGGCGTGCTGCTCGAGGTCGTCGGCGCGGGCGCCGGGTCGTCGGTGTTGCCCACCGCGAAGACGATGCCGACCACGAGGGCGATGACGGCCAGGACGGCCAGGACGATCAACGGCCAGAACCAGGGGCTGCGCTTCTTCTCGTCGGCGGGCTCGTCGTCGCCGTCGCGCAGGGCGTCGGGATCGGCCGAGCCGGCCACGTAGCCCGCGGCCGCACCACCCGCGGCGCTCTGGGCTCGGGTGGCCATCGGATCGAACAGCTGCGTCGTGGCGTCCTGGGCGTTGAAGGCCTGGGTCGCGGCGTCGGCGGGCGTGGCGGCTGCCGCACCGATCGCCGGCACGGCGACGGTCGCGGCGGCGACGTCGCCGCGACGGAGGGCGCGTGCCGCCTGGGCGAGGGCCGAGGCCGTCGCGGGCCGTTCTCCGGGCTTCTTGGCGATGCACGACAGGACGAGACGGCGCACGGGTTCGGAGACCGTCGACGGGAGATCGGGCGGCTGTTCGTTGATCTGCGCCATGGCGATGGCGACCTGGGACTCGCCCGTGAACGGGCGGCGACCGGCGAGGGCCTCGTAGGCGACGATGCCCAGCGAGTAGATGTCGGTGCTCGGGGACGCCGGGTGGCCGCTCGCCTGCTCGGGTGAGAGGTACTGCACGGTGCCCATGACCTGACCCGTGGCCGTCAGCGGCACCTGGTCGGCGATGCGTGCGATGCCGAAGTCGGTGATCTTCACCCGGCCGTCGGGGGTGACGAGCAGGTTGCCGGGCTTGATGTCGCGGTGCACGAGTCCGGCGGCGTGGGCGGCCTGCAGGGCCGACGCCGTCTGCGCGACGATGTCGAGGACCTTGTCGGTGGGCAGGACCCGATCGCGCTCGAGGACCGTCGACATGGCCTCGCCGGGGACGAGCTCCATCACCAGGTAGGCGCTGCCCTCTTCCTCGCCGTAGTCGAAGACGTTCGCGATGCCCTCGTGGTTGACGAGGGCCGCGTGGCGGGCCTCGGCGCGGAAGCGCTCGAGGAAGCCCGGATCGCCCAGGTACTCGTCCTTGAGGATCTTGATGGCGACCGTACGGCCGATGACGAGGTCGGTGGCTTCCCAGACCTCGCCCATGCCGCCGATGGCGACTCGGGTCGACAGCTGGTAACGCCCACCGAAGGTGACTCCGCCGGATGGTCTCATTTGTTCAGCACCGCCTCTAGTACTTTCTTCGCGATCGGTGACGCGACACTGTTGCCGAATGCGGACTGGCCCTGTCCGCCGCCGTTCTCGACGACGACGGCGACCGCGACCTCGGGGTCAGCAGCAGGCGCGAACCCGGTGAACCAGAGGGTGTACGGCTCGCCGGGGCCGTTCTCGGCCGTTCCTGTCTTGCCGGCGACGTCGACGCCGTCAATTCTTGCATTGCTCGCCGCACCGTTCGCGACGTCCTGCACCATCATGTCGGTCATCGTGGCCGCAGTCTGGGAGCTGATGGGCTTGCCGTACTCGGAGGGCGAGAAATCCTCGACCGGGCTCAGGTCGGGGTTCAGGACGCTCTCGATCAACGTCGGGTTCATCTCGGTGCCGCCGTTGGCGATGGCGGACGAGACCATGGCCATCTGCAGGGGCGTCACTCGGTCGGACCCCTGCCCGAACGACTGGAGCATGAGGGTGGCGTCGTTGATGGCCTGGCCCTTGGAGTCCTCGATGGGGAACTGGCTCGGCGTGACGGCCTGGGGGACGCCGATCGACTTGTCGCCGAAGCCGAACTTCTCGGCCTGCTCTTGCAGGGCCTTCGCCCCGAGGGCCTGACCGAGCTGGGCCATGGGGATGTTGCACGACAGGCGGAGGGCCGTCGCGATCGTCGCCGTCTCACCGCCGCCGCAGCTTCCGCCCTCGGCGTTGTTGATGTTCGTGCTGGTGCCGGGCAGCGTCAGCGTCGACGGGTTGGGGAACGCGCTGTCGGGCGTGTAGTCACCGCTCTCGAGCGCCGCCGCCGTCGTGATCAGCTTGAAGGTCGATCCCGGCGCGTAGAGGTCGCCCTGGATCGCCCGGTTCTGCAGCGGGGCCGAGGGGTCGGCGATCAACGAGTCGTAGGCGTCGGTGACGGTCTGGCGGTCGTGGCTGGCGAGCGGGTTGGGGTCGTAGCTGGGCTTCGAGACCATGGCGAGGATCTTGCCGGTCTTCGGATCCATCGCGACGACCGAGCCGGAGTTCGAGCCGAGCGCGTCGTACGCGGCCTGCTGCACCGTGGGGTCGAGGGTGAGGTTGACCGTGGCGCCCTCGGGGTCCTGACCCGTGAGCAGCGAGTTGACCTGGTCGAAGAACTGCGAGTTCGCGTTGCCCGTGAGGTACCGGTTCATGGCGTCCTCGATGCCCCGGGACCCCTGGCCCAGCGTGTAGTAGCCGGCGACGGGTGCGTAGAGGTCGGGCTGCGAGTACGTGCGCTGGAACTCGTACTGGTCGTCGACGGGGGTCGACTGCGCGATCGCCTGGCCGCCGACCAGGATGGGGCCGCGCTGGGCCGAGTAGCTGGCGAGCAGCGCCCGCGAGTTGCGGGCGTCGGCGTTCAGCGCGTCGGCCTGGAACGCCGTGATGTAGGTCGTCGAGAGGAAGAGCGCGACGAACATGGCGAGCACCACGTAGCTCACGCGTCGGAGTTCTTTGTTCATCAGCCGATCACCAGCCTCGGTTGGTTGCGCACGGAGTCGGACAGTCGCAGCAGCAGGGCCACGATGATCCAGTTGGCCACGAGCGACGAACCGCCCGCGGCGAGGAAGGGAGCGGTGAGGCCCGTGAGCGGGATCACCCTCGTCACGCCACCCATGACCACGAAGACCTGCAGGGCCACGACGAACGCGACGCCGACCCCGAGCATGCGACCGAAGTCGTCCTGACCCACGAAGCCGATGCGGAACCCGCGGGAGACGAGCAGGAGGTAGAGCGCCAGGATGGCGAAGAGCCCGGTGAGGCCGAGTTCTTCACCGAGGGATGCGAAGATGTAGTCGCTCTCGGCGAGCGGTGTGGTCTGCGGACGGCCCTGACCGAGCCCCGTGCCGATCAGTCCGCCGTTCGCCAGGCCGAACAGGCCTTGGACGAGCTGGAACGACCCGCCGACGGCGTCGTACTCGGACTGGGCGAAGGGGTTGAGCCAGGCGGCGAAACGGCCCTGCACGTACCCCAGGAAGGTGCTGGCGATCAGGGCCCCTCCGAGGAAGAGGCCGACGCCGAGCACGATCCAGCTCGCGCGCCCCGTGCCCACGTAGATCATGACGAGGAACAGCCCGAAGTAGAGCAACGAGGTGCCGAGGTCGCGCTGGAAGATCAGGACGCCCATGGCGACGAGCCAGACGATGAGGATCGGCCCGAGGTCGCGCGGCCGCGGGAACCGCATGCCCAGGATCTTCGGCCCCATGAGCGAGAGGTTGTCGCGGGCGGTGACGAGGTAGCCGGCGAAGAAGATCGCCAGCGTGATCTTGGCGATCTCACCCGGCTGGAACGAGAACGGGCCGATGTCGATCCACACGCGGGCGTTCAGCCCCTCGCGGCCGATGCCCGGCAGGAGGGGCAGCAGCAGCAGCACGATCGACACGAACATCGCGATGTAGCGGTACCGCGACAGCACCCGGTAGTTGCGGATCACGAGCAGCACGGCGAGGGCGATCACCATCGCGAGGACGGTCCAGACCATCTGCTTGATGCCCAGCGCGCCCCAGCCCTCACGCCCCTCGGCCAGGTCGAGGCGGTAGATCATCGCGATGCCGATGCCGTTCAGGGTGACGGCGATCGGCATGACGAACGGGTCGGCCTCGCGGGCGACGACCCGCAGGACGACGTGGAAGATCAGGGCCAGGCCCAGCACCATCGAGCCGGCGATCAGCACGGTCGGGTCGACCTCGCCGGTCGCACCGAGCTGGACCAGCACCATCGCTCCGGCGGCGACGCCGCAGGCGATCAGCAGCATGAGCAGTTCGAGGTTGCGGAGGCGCGCGGGTTCGCGCAGGCGCAGCGAGATCGCCTGCGTCATGTTCGTGGGACGCGACGCCTTCGCGGACGGCTTGCGCGCGCCTCCTACGCGACCGATGACCTCGGTCGCGTCACCACCGGGTGCGTCAGGGGTTGCTGGCATCGGCCAACCTCTCGACGATGGCCCTGGCGTCCGCGAGGGAACCGGCGTTGATGGTGTCTTCGACGGTGGTCTGCGTGTAGTTCGGCAGGTCGTCGACCTGGACGTCGGTGGTCTCGTAGACGCTCGAGAGGCCGATGGGCCCGAGGCTCTGTTGCACGCCCTTGTAGATGACGACCGTGCCCCGCTCTTCGCCCACGTAGTAGTGGTCTTGCGTCCACTGGTAGGTCAGCACGAGCCCGGCGACGAGCGCGGCGATCGCGACGACGAGGGCGGTCAGCCAGGTGATGCGGCGACGGCGACGGCGACGTTTGTCTTCGGCGATGAGCTCGGCGAGGTACTCGTCGCTCTCGGGCTCGAAGTGGCTGTCTTCCGGCGTCGTGGCGACCTTGAGCGGGTGCAGCAGGATCGTCGGCAGACGGAGCTGCTTGCGCCCGGCGTCGCTGTCGAAGCTGAGGGGTGCGGCGGCCGACCCGACCGTGACGGGTTCGTCGAGTGCCGAGTCGCCCGACTCGTCGACGTCGACGATGACGACGGTCACGTTGTCGGGGGCGCCGTGGTCGAGGGTCTCCTTCACGAGGCGCCGGGCCGTCTGCTCGGCGTCGAGACCCATGGCCATGGCCTTCTTGATGCGCTCCTCGGCGAGGTAGCTGCTGAGGCCGTCCGAGCAGATCAGCCAGCGGTCGCCGGGCTGCGTGCCGAGGGTGGCCGTGTCGATCTCGGGTGCCGCGTCGACGTCGCCGAGCACGCGCATCAGCACGCTGCGTCGGGGGTGGACCGCCGCTTCTTCGGGCGTGATGCGTCCGCTGTCGACCAGGCGCTGCACGAAGGTGTGGTCGGCGGTGATCTGGCTGAGCTCGCCCTCGCGGAACAGGTAGATGCGCGAGTCGCCGATGTGGGCGATCGCCATGCTGTCACCGACGCGCAGCATGGCGCTGACGGTGGTGCCCATGCCGGTGAGCTCCTGGTGTTCGAAGACGGTCTCGGCCAGCAACTGGTTCGCGGCGATCAACGACGACTGCAGCGCGAACTCGGCGTCACCCGGCGAGGTGTAGACGCGGTCGGTCTCGCGGATCCGTCGGATCGCGATGGCCGAGGCCACGTCGCCGCCCGCGTGCCCGCCCATGCCGTCGGCGACGACGAAGAGTTGCGTGCCGGCGTAGCCGCTGTCTTGGTTGTTGGACCGGATCTTGCCCACGTTGGACAGAGCGGCACTCTTGGCGTGCGTCGTCATGAGGGCCTACCGCCGGAGCTCGAAGCTCGTCTGCCCGATCGTCACGGTCGCGCCCGTGGGCACGGGGGTGGGGACCGACACGCGCTCACCGGCGAGGAACGTGCCGTTGGTGGAGTCGAGGTCTTGCACGACCCAGCGGCCGTTCCAGAGCATGAGGCGCGCGTGGTGGGTCGAGGTGTAGTCGTCGCGGATCACGAGGTTGCTCTCTTGGGATCGCCCGATGGTGAGCGGCCCGTCGCCGAGGGGCATCTCGAGGCCGGCCTTGGCGCCCTTGGTGATGACCAGGCGCGTGGCGCGCCCGTCACCCTGCGGCGTCGGTGCCGGCGCGGCGGGCGCGGGACGCGGGGCGGGGGCAGGAGGCGCGGTGGCGGTCGAGCTCGCCTTGCCGGGTGTGGCGTCGGCGGGCATCTTGCGCGCCCGCTGCCCGAAGAGGTCGCTCCGCAGCGCGAACACGATCACGAAGACGAACAGCCACAGGACGGCCAGGAAGCCGAAGTGGAGCACCAGCAGGGTGAGGGCTGAGGTCATCGTCGGCCACCCGTGGAGTCGGGCCCGTCGAAGGGGTCGGGCGTCGATGACTGGGGGAGCACGCGGAACACGATACGCGTACGACCGATCTGGATCACCGAATCGGGCTGCAGCGGGGCCTTCGTCAGTGGGTTGCCGTTGAGCTTCGACCCGTTCGTCGAGCCGAGGTCGCGGACCTGGGCGCGTGACCCGTCCCACAGGATCTCGACGTGCTGACGCGACGTCCCCGTGTCTTGCACGGTGATGTCGGCGTCGCTGCCGCGGCCGATGATGGTGCGGGCTCCGCTGAGCTCGCGGCGCTTGCCGTCGATCTCGACGAACGGCTTCCACTGCACCTCGCCGCGCAGGTTGCGCGAGTCGACCGACATGATGCCGACGCTCAGCGAGTCGTCCTCGCGGAGGCGGATGCCGAGGGGCCCGGCGAACTGGTACCCCTGGGCGGTGGCGTGCCGCTGGGTGAGCTGCGTGAGCTCGTCGATCAGGGCCGGACCGATGCCGGACATCTTCTCGTAGTCGATGGGGGCGAGGCGCACCTGGAGTTCGTTGGGCACGAGGATGCGGTCACGCGAGACCACCGCGGCCTTGGTGTCGAGCTCACGGCGCAGCGCGTTCGTGATCTCGAGTGGTTGCACGCCCGAACGGAACGTCTTGGCGAAGGCGCCGTTGACGGCGCGCTCCAGCCCGCGTTCGAAGTTGTCGAGCAGTCCCATGGGTCTCCAGGTTCGGGGTCTCTGGTCGCCCGATCTTAGCCCGAACGAGTGAAAGGGACTCACCGGTGCTCTTTCGGGCGTCCCACGCATGCTAAAGTCTACGAGTTCGCGCGAGTGGCGGAATTGGCAGACGCGCTGGCTTCAGGTGCCAGTGCTCGAAAGGGCGTGGGGGTTCAAGTCCCCCCTCGCGCACGAACGTGAAGGCTCACCTCCGGGTGGGCCTTCTCTCTTTCCCTGCTCTGGTCCCACCCGTCGCCGTCGGCCCGTGCAGTGGTTGTCTGGTGCGATGAGCCAGCAGAGCGCGGTCGTGTTCGAGTTCGACGAGGTGCTCTTCGACGAGTTCCCGAAGGCCCCGTGGGTGCCCCGCAACCAGCGCATCGTCGTCGACTCCGACCGCCGCGTCGTGGGTCGCCGCGACGGCGTCGTCGTCAGCGTCACCGACCTGCCCCCGGTGTACGCGCATGCCGACATCGGGCCGAGGATCAGCAGCATGCAGTCCTTCGTCACCGTCGGCGACCACGTCTCATGGATCGTCCGGACCGTCGAGGGCACGCGGTTCACCTCGTCCGCCGACGGCCTCGACGAGGAGGCGCGGCTCGAGATCGCGAGGGACGCCACCCTGCACGGGTTCCTCGACGACCTCGAGTGCATGGTCATCACCGACCTGTCGGAGATGCGATTCGGACAGGACCGCGAACTGACGCGCTGCCGTCTCGAGGTGACCCGCGCCTCCGGGGGTCCGGTCGCCTGGGCGCTCGTCGTCGAGGGCACGGGGCACCGGATCGAGTCGGACACGGTCGAGGCCGCGGAGTTCGTCGGCCGGCAGCTCAACGACATCGCGATCGACGGCGACCCGCTCGCCCTCGAGGCCGTGCTGCCGCTCTGAGGCGTCTCGGCCCGATCAGCCCGTGAGGCCGGTCACGGAGAGCCTCCGGCCGATCGCGAGGCGACGACGGCGGCGAGCCAGCCAGGGATCGCCTCGGCGGGCCGTGGGTACGACTCGAGATCGTCGAGGTAGGCCTGGTCGTCGATCCAGGTGTGAGGAGCGCGGTGGTCGAAGTCGAACGAGGTGCCGAGCTTGCCGGCGGCGGTGACCCGGAAGCGGGCGCTGAACCACGATCCGACGTCGGCTCGGTACATGAGCCGTCGGAGGTCGGAGGCGGCGGCGCCCGCCTCGTCCGTGTCGGGAGTGGACGACTCGTGGCCGGCTTCGTCGAAGAAACCCACGGATGCCACCCGGACGCCTCCGACCTCGGAGAAGTCGAACTCCGCCCGGACGGAGCCTCGAGGCATCATGCGGTGGACGGCGAGACCCACCCGACGGAGGGCATCACGTTCGATCGGCACGCGGCCACCGCCGTCGTCGTGTTCGCTCATCGCTCGGCCCCGCCGCCACCGTCGGCTCGGCCGGCCAGGTCGTGGCGGGTCGGGGCGCCGGCGAGGATGGCGGCGAGCCAGTCGGGGGTGTTCTCGGGGGTGCGGGGGAACTCGTCGAAGTCGGCTCGGTAGGCCTCGGCGGCGAAGTGGCCCAGCTCGGGTTCGTTGTCGTAGTCGTACGACGCGCTCATCTTGCCGGTCGCCGTGACCGTGAACACCGCGGTGAACCAGGTACCCGAACCGGGTCGGTACATCGCCTTCCGGAGGTCGCGTGCCGCCCGGAAGGTCGTCTCGTCGGGCAGCGCGTGGTCCTCGCTCCCGTCGATGCGGGGCAGGACCGTCTCACCGGCCATGACGCCCCCAGCGATGCTGGTCTTCATGACGATCCGGTCGAAGCCGGTCGGGAGCAGGCCGTACAGCTGCCGGCCGATGTCTCGGAGGATCGTGCGCTCGGCCTCGATGCCGGTCGTCGGTGGGCCGTCGGACATGCGTGTACCCCTTCGGTCATCGATCACTTGCGGTCGTGGCGGGTCGGGGCGCCGGCGAGGATGGCAGCCAGCCAATGCGGGGTGTTCTCGGGGGTGCGGGGAAATCGAGCCAGATCGGCCCTGTAGGCATCCGCGGAGAAGTGGCCCAACTCGGGCTCGTGGTCGTAGTCGTACGACGCGCTCGTCTTGCCGGCCGCCGTGACCGTGAACACCGCGGTGAACCAGGTCCCCGCATCTCGACGGTGCATGGCGCCGCGGAGGACTTCGGCCGCCTCGAACGCATCGACAGGCCCGATGATCGATTCGAGCGAACCGTCGAGTCGATGGACACGGGTCCGGCCGGCGAGGACGCCGCCCGCCACGCTGACCTGCATCTCGACACGATCGTGTTCTGAGTTCAGAGTCGGATACAGCAGACGACCGATGGCGCGCAGTTGGACGCGTTCGGCTTCGAGTCCCGCCGGCTGCCCGTCACGTGAAGCAGAGCGGCTCTCCTCAGCGCCGGTCATCGTGTCCGAGGCGAACGAGGTCGTGGCGGGTCGGGGCACCGGCGAGGATGGCGGCGAGCCAGTCGGGGGTGTTCTCGGGGGTGCGGGGGAACTCATCGAAGTCGGCTCGGTAGGCCTCGGCGGCGAAGTGGCCCAGTTCGGGTTCGTTGTCGTAGTCGAATCGCGTGCGGAGCTTCCCTTCCGCCGTGACCGTGAACCAGGCGGTGAACCATGTTCCGGCCCCCGGCCTGTACATGGCCTCTCTGAGTTCACGAGCACGGAGGGTGGAGTCCCTCGTGCCCATGATGGAGTCGTCCGTCCCGTCCGGGCGGTAGAGGCGCTTCTTTCCGGAGGAGACACCACCGACGATGCTGATCTCGGCCTCGATGCGATCGAAGCCCGCTGCGATCTCGCCATGAAGAGCCAGACCGACCCCTCTCAGCGCAGAGCGCCCTTGCTCGAGTCCGGGTGGGTTCTCATGTCGTGTCATGACTTGGGTTCTCCCTTCGGCTCATGTGTGCCACCCCTGCCGACGAGGTCGTGGCGGGTCGGGGCACCGGCGAGGATGGCGGCCAGCCAGTCGGGGGTGTTCTTCGGCGTGCGGGGGAACTCGTCGAAGTCGGCGCGGTACGCCTCGGCGGCGAAAGACCCGAGCTCGGGCTCGTGGTCGTAGTCGTACCTCGCACTGAGCTTCCCCCCGGCGGTGACGGTGAACACGCCCGTGAACCACGTCCCGGCTTCGGGTTTGCTCATGACCCTCCGGAGATCGCGGGCCGCCCGGAAGACGCCACGACCGGACGAGAGAGAGGTCGAGCTGCCGTTTGCGGCATGCAGCTCGATCGTGCCGGCTGTCACTCCGCCGACCACGCTGATCCGGGCGATCACTCGATCGTGGTCGCGCGGGATGACGGCATGGAGCGCTTTGCCGAGGATGCGGAGTGCGTCCCTCTCGGCAGGCATGCCGTGGGGCTCCGAGTCGTGAGCGGACGGCACGGGCCCGAGTACTCCTGAGTCCGCCAGTTCTCTCGAGGTCGTGAGGCATGCCTCGAGGTAGGCATCGGGCGATGTGCCGCCTCCGACGAGGATCAGGGTCCCGCCCGTCGTCGACTGCGCGGTCGCGACCGACAGCCCCACCTCACGTGCAAGTGGATGCGAGCATGCGGCGTCTGTGCCGCTGGCGTGAGTCACGGCAGTGGGCCCGCGACGGAGGAGATCAGGAGGACGTGCTCGCGCATGTCGACGACCTCGAGTAACGCAGCAGATCGTCGGCCTCCGAGGGCGAGCAGCGGGCTGAAACCGAAGCATTCGTCGGAGCGGGGCACCCCGAGACGCTCCCGCGCCTCCGGGAAGGGGCTCCAGTCGAAGTAGTCGGGGTCGGCCAGGAACGACTCGTAGCCGAGGATGACGAGGAGCGTCGAGAGCCTGTTGGCGATGATCCGGCTCGTGCCCCGTCGAAATTCGAGGAGGTGCGCTCGGCCGTCGAGCCAGACGACCAGGTCTCCGAGGGCGGACGACATCAGGGGCGTGGCCGCCGCGAATCGAGGTGCGACCTCGGCGAGGACGTCCTGCCACGCGGTGGGGTCGACGATGCGCAGGTACCCGTCAGCCGTCGCGCCCAGCCCGTGGTCACGCCACAGGGCCACGACGTCGTCGGGAAGACGCTCGACAGCGGCGTCGAGGCTGGCGGAGGACAGTGGAGGCCCTGGCATCAACGGCTGCGTCACGTGACTCCAGCCCTGTTGCGCGAGTCCATGTCTCGACTCTCAGACGGGACCCTCGTCACGGCCGACGAGGTCGTGCCGGGTGGGCGCACCCGCGAGGATCGCGGCGAGCCACTCGGGCGTGTTCTCGGCAGTCCGGGGAAAATCCTCGAAGTCGGCACGATATTCCTCGGCACCGAAGTGACCTAGTTCGGGTTCGTTGTCGTAGTCGTACTGTGCGCTGAGTTTTCCGGCGGCCGTCACGGTGAAGACGGCGGTGAACCACGTGCCTGCCCCTGGCTTGTACATCAGGCGCCTCAGTCGACGAGCCGCTTCGAACGTGCGTCGCGCGGGAGCAGCCGACTCCTGGGAGCCGTCGGCTGCGAAGAGCAACGTCTCGCCGGCCATCACACCCCGAGCCATGCTTGTCTGCATGCGGATGCGGTCGGAACCCGAAGGAATCAGTGCAAGGAGCTGCGAACCCAGTTCTCTCAGTGCATCACGTTCTGCTTCGAGACCCGACTTCACCTTGTCGTCACCGGACATTGTCGTAGAACTCCTGTCGTAGCGGTTGACCGTGAGCCTGGATCTTGACTTGGACACCGGTCGGGACTGTGTTCGTGCCCTCGTACTCCGGAAGCACTTTGAGGTCGGCGGCGCCTCCGTCGGACGCGGTCAGGGCTTGCCGGAGTTCGCGTTCGAGGTTACCGAAGGAGTGGCCCCGGCCGCGATTGACCTCTCGGAGCATCGGCACGATGTTGATCTTCTCGCCGCCGCCGCCGAACATGTTGGCCAGGAGGTGGCCTCCCTCGTACCCGACACCGCCCTCCTTGCCGATGCGCTTCTGCACCGACTCGGACCGGTCGGCATCGCCGAGTTGGAGGTCGTCGAACTCGGCGAGCACCGTGCGGCTGGCGTGGTCCGTGACGTAGACGTGCTTGCCACCGACGACGTAGGTCGTGTCCGCGGCGGGCTGCATGAGGTCGTAGTTCAGGTTGCCCTTGCCGCCGTACTCGGTCTCGACGTGGACGATGCGACCTGTCGCGTCGGTCGAGAACACACCCCGGCCAGGCACCGTGTACGCCGTGTCCGGGGCGAGGACCTGACCGTGGGCGAACGGCTTCTCCTTCGTCGGCAGGTCGGAGCCCGAGACCGTCACGTGGTGCTCGACGGCCGGTGTGGCGTGCGGCGTCGGTTCGGTCGGGGTGGGCGTCCGGTCAGGGCCCGACAGGTCGAGCTCCCCGATGTCCGTGTCATGGCCGCCACCGGCTGACCGGTCAGGGGTTGCACCCGCGCCGTCGACGGGACCGTCGGCCCGACCGGGCTCGTCCGTCCCAGGGCCGTCCGCGCGACCTGCGTCGCTCGTCCCAGGGCCGTCGGCCCGACCTGCATCGCTCGATCCGGCACCGTCGGCTCGCCCGGCATCGCCCGCTCCGCCTCCGTCGCCACGTTCGAGCAGCGTCGTGCCACCCGATCCGGGGTCGGCGGCGCGGGCCGCACCGGCGGCGGGGTCGGAGCCGGTGCCACCACCCGCGTGGGCTGACGCGTCGGCGTGCGTGGGGGACGCGGCCCGCGCCTCCTCGGCTGCTCGACCGAGGTCGCCGTAGTCGGCGAAGTCCTCGAGCTTCGACAGGGACTCGAAGTCGACCTTCTTGCCGGCCTTGAGAGCGCCGGTCAGGCCCTCGAACTCGACGTCGGTCATGCGGTCGAGCGCCGTCATCGTGTCGGTCAGGTCGTCCAGGCCGCCGACCTTCGAGAGACCGCTGCCGCGCGCCCCGAACTCGCTCAGCAGGCTGTCGACCCGGGCCAGCCCGCTGGGCAGGTGCGCCGCGTCGCCGGCGATCTCGGCGGCACGACCCGCGATGGTGGCCGTCCTCGCCGCGCCCGACGCCACCTTGACGCCGGCCCCGACCTCTCCGGCACCGGGGATGAAGAACGATCCGATGTTCGCCACCGCGAACGTGCCCGCCGCCACCGGGTCCTCCTCCCACTGCTCGGGAGAACCGACGATGCCCTGCACCATGCCGTCCATCGTCTGCTTGTACTTGTCGCGCAGCCCCCGCAACGGTTCGGGCACGACCGAGTCGGGCAGGTTCGCCAGCGCCGGTGCCGCCGGCATCACGGCGGTGACGGCGAGGGCGCCGAGGCCGGTGACCAGACCCTTCCAGGCCTCGCCGGCCAAGGACCAGTCGTGCTTCCAGCCGTTCGCGGCGTCGAAGCCCACGAGCGACACGGTGCCCTCGACGAAGTTCTTCCCGAACTCGGTCAGTCCGTCACCGACCGATTCGTAGCAGGACCTCTCGCCCTTTCCCTGGGCACCCCAGGGGTTGTCCTCGGCGGTGTCGAGCTGTTCGGCCGTGACGGCGGTCTGCGTCGTGGCGCAGACGTCGTCCCGCAGGGCGGTGACCGCGTTCTCGAACTCGACCCGGGCCGCGTCGATCTTCGCGATCTCGACGTTGTACTCGGACTGCAGCTCGTTGTTGCGCTCGACCGAGGGCGTGTGCTCGTTCCACGGGATGGTCTGCTCGCCCGATCCCTCGGGCACGTAGGCGACCCCGCCGTCGATCTGGCTGTTCTGCCAAAGCGTGTTGTCGGGATCGTTGAAGGCCAGGTGCACGCCTCCGGCGATCGAGGCCCGGAACTCCTCGGCCTCGACCACGAGCTCCTTGATGCGCTTGACGGGAGCCGTGACGGCCTCGGCCAGGACGTCGAGCAGGGCGCCCACGGTCGACATCGTGTCGGCGACCGTCGCGGCGTCCTCCCGCACCGGGTCCATCGACGCGAACAGCTGCGGCCCCTCGGGGGCTTCGTAGGACGCCGACAGGCCGGACCAGTCGGTCAGGACCGCCTCGGCGTTCGTGACGATCGACGTCGCGGTCGCCTTGTACGAGGTCGCGGCCGAGGCGATCGACTCGGGCGAGATGTCGAGGCCGTAGAACTTCTCCGGGTCGATCAGCGACCCCTTGGTGGCCATCAGCGGCCTCCCTGTCCGAAGCTGAGATCGTTCGACGCGAGGGCCTGCACCGCCGCGGCCTGCGTCTTGTCGGCCATGTCCTCGTGGCCCTGCACGTAGGCGAGGGCCGCGTCCCCCGCACCCGTCGCGCAGGCGAGGATGCGGGCGTTGATCCCCTGGACGCGCGGCACCTGCGACGAGATCAGGTCGACGACGGCCACGGCCGACGACACGAGGATGTCGCTGCCCACGCCGGCGTTCAGCTCGCCCTGGGCGGTCTCGACGTCGGCGAAGGTGCGCGCGAACGTCTCGGCCGAGCCCTGCACCTTGGTGAGGACGGCCACCACGCCGTCGGGTTCGATGCTCCATGCGGTCATCGGTCGTCTCCTGTCGTCACGAGGGTGCCCTGCACGTCGTCGGCCAGGCGCCGGGCCAGCGCCTGGGTGAGGGGCCCGTCGAAGGGGCCGTAGGCCTCCGTCCACCAGCGATCGGTGGCGGGGTGGTCGGTCGGTCGGCCCGGGGGGCCGTCGGAGGGCGCCCTGTCGGTGACGGACAGGCCGAGGCCGCGCCGCGCCTCCCGGGGGTCCTCGAGCTGCGTGCTGCGCAGCACGGCCAGGACCAGGCCGTCGCCGGACGCGATCTGGATGCCGCCGCCCTGCCAGAGGCGCCCGGCACCGAGGCCGCCGTCGACGGCCGCGGCCGCGGTCACGACCTCGACGGCCGTCACGGGCTCGGCCGAGATGATCACGAACTCACGGGGCACGGCGCACCGCCGGGGGGAGGAGGGCGTCGGCGACGACACCCGGGCCGATCGCGTCGAGGGCCGCCGCGAAGCGCTGCCACCGGGTCGCGTCGGCACCGAACGGCACCACGAGCGAGGGCGTGCGGGCGTTGCCGGTCGTGGTCCCGCCGTGCTCGGCGGCGAAGGAGGCCGCGTCGAGACCCAGGCGCCGCACGGCCCGCGCGCCGACCACCGCGGCCAGGGGCTGCGGCGTCGTCGGCCGGTAGGGCGTGATCGTCGCGTCGGCCGCTCCCCGCAGGCTCCACGCCGTCGCCAGCAGCACCTGCTGCTTCTCGGACAGGCTGCGCAAAGCCGAGGAGGCGCGGGTCGCGTCGTCGACGCCGGTCGCCTCGGGCAGCGCGAACAGCAGCCGCGTCTCTTCGGTCAGGCCGGTCTCGCTGCGCGCGATGCGGATCGTGCCGGTCCAGACCGTGCCGTCGGGTGCGGAGCCCGCGACGTGCACCCGGGAGTCCCGTGGCATGCGCGCCCGGGCCAGGGCCGTGATGCGACCGCGGTCCCAGACGGTGGCGGGGGGTTCGGAGGTGCCCCACACGGTGGGCGCGACGCCCGCGACGGCGGTGACCAGCGCCTCCGTCGTCGAGCCGGTCAGGGCCTCGGCCCTGGCCGTGTGGTGGACGGCCACGGAGAACTGCAGCCAGGGGCGCGTCGTCTCGACCGCCGGCTGGGGCAGGAGGGCGAACTCGTCGGCGGGCGCGGTCGCCCGCGCCGAGCCGTCGACCGGGTCGCCGAGGGGATCGAGCAGGGCCTCGTCGTACGACGCCACCCGGGCACCGCCGATGGCGTGGCGCAGGTGGCCGTCGGCGTCCCGCACCATCCAGGCCCCGGCGACGAGGCGCAGGGCCTGGTAGAGCGCCCAGCTGAGCCGGGCGTCGTCGTGGGTGACGACGACGACGCGGACGCCGGCGCGGGTCGCGTCGGTGAGCAGGGCCTGCCGACCCGAGGTCAGGCCGACGACGGGGGCGGTGCTGATCGTCGCGATCCACCCCGGCCCGCTCGCGTCGGCGAGCGGGTGGGGCAGGGTCGTCGCCCGTGAGTCGCTCACGGGCCGGGCCTAGATGCCGTCGACGGCGGCCTTGGCCCGCTGCATGGCGGTCTGGGCCGACTCGTCGTTCGACGCGAGCGACTGGCGGAGCGTGTTGATGATCGTGCGCACCTCGGTGGCGACGCGGTTCCAGCGCTGCTCCTTGCCCGCGTACTCCTCGCTGGAGCCGTCGGCCTGGTAGTCCGCCATGGCGGTCTTGACGTCGGAGTCGCGCTGCGTGATGAGCGCCTCGAGGCGGCTGGCGACGGCGTTGAAGTTGTCCTGGGCGTTGCCCGAGGCTCCGAGGTCGAAGTCGCGGCGGTCGGTTGCGTTGGCCATGGTCGTTCCCCCTTATGCGCGCGATCCGCCGAAGCGGGCGCTCTCGAATCCGGCACCGGACTGGGCCGAGGTGGTCTCGTCGGCGATCTGCTGCTCACCCTCGACGAAGGCACGGTTCTGGCCCGTGATGCCGGTCAGCACCGACGACAGGGCGGCGTTGAGCTCGACGGAGATGCCGTCGACCTCGCCCTTGAAGCGGTCGAAGGCGGCGCGGCCGGCTCCGTTGAAGCGGCCTTCGAGCGGCGCGGCCGCGTCGGCGAGCTGGCGCACGAGCGCGCCGAGGTCGTCGCCGGCCCCGCTCGTCTTCTGGCTCAGTTGCGTGAGGGTCTCGCTCCCCATGGCGAACTTCATCATGTCGTTCTCCCCTTGCTTCGATCTGATGGCGACCCGTCACGGGTCGACTCATGAGGAAATCACGATTACGTCTCGATCGCCACCCGTTCGCGGGGTACATGTCGGGGGACCAGGGCGGGGGACAGGTGCGTGTCGACCCCGGAACGGGTGTCTCACCGGGGGACGCGGGGTCGGCTAGCCTGGGGCCGATCGTGCGCTCCGGGGACGCGGGCGGTCGCTCTTCGTCGGCCTCGACGACCTGGTCCGGACCCCGCAGGCGAGAGGCGGAACCGTGGGCGCACTGGTGGGCGCGCGAAGCTGCGGACGCTGCGGTCAGCCGCTCGGTGCGGGCGCGACCTGGTGCTTCTGGTGCGGCGTGCGGATCGTCTCGGCGGCCACCGGCAGCGCCATCGGCACCTACTCGGGTCTGCTCGCGGGCGTGCAGACGGCGACCCCGTCGAGGCGTCGCAGCGCGGTCGCGATCGACTGGGGAGTGCCCCTCCTCCTGCTCGGCGTCCTCGTCGTCGGCGTGGCCACGGGCGCCTCGTCCGCCACGGCCGGCGCGGCGCTCGTCCCCGTCCCCGTCGAGGTCGCCGTCGTGGTCGTCGCCGTGGGCTTCGTGGCGCTCGACGTCGTGCTCTACGTGCGCGGCGGTCGCTCGGTGGGCCGCCTGCTGCTCTCGTTGCGAACCGTGGACGACCTGACCGGCCGTCCGCCGGCCGTGCTGAGGGTCGACCGCCGCGGGCGCTTCAGCATCCGTCGTCAGGCGGTGACGGTCGACCTGCGGCGTGGCCGCGATCCCATGACGTCGTCGCCACCGCTCGTGCAGAGGCCGGCCCTGCCCGCCGCGGCCTCCGCCCCGCTGCCGCCCCACCCGACCGACCCGCTCGACGCCGCGGGACGACCCGACGAGAACACCTTCGGGCGCACGGGCCAGGGCCGACCCACGACCACCGCCCCGTCGATCGTCCTCGAGCTCGACAGCGGCGAACGCCTCGACCTCGAGTCGACCCTGCTGATCGGCCGCGCCCCGGTCAACCGCGAGGGCGAGGAGCACCCGGTCTTCGCCTGGGCGGACCTCGCCCGCAGCCTCACCAAGACCCACGCCCTCTTCGCGTGGGAGGGGGCCGTGCTGTGGGTCACCGACCTCGGCTCGACCAACGGATCGTCCCTCGTGGCGCCGGACGGCACGCGCCAACCGCTCGTGGCGGGCCTGCGCGGGCCGGCCGCACCGGGATACGTCGTCGAGCTCGGCGAACGGACCCTCACCGTGCAGCCGTCGGGGGTGGTGGACGCATGAGCGGGGACCGCGACGTCGTCCTGCTCGAGACCGTCAAGACGCACCGCGCCCGCCTGGTCTCGGCCCTCCTGTTCGGCGAACTCGACGAGCGTCGACTGGTCAACGACAACGTGCGTCGCCTGGTCGTGAGCCTGGTCATCGCGGCGGTCGCCTGCGCCGGCTGTGCCGGCACGTCCTTCGTGCTCTCGGTGCTGGCCGACCAGCGCGCGACCCAGTCGCAGACCACCGGAGGGTCAGGAGGCGCGGTGCCGGTCACCGGCTCGCCGTCGCCTTCTCCCGCGTCGACCGACGTCCCCGACCCCACCCTCACGACGGAGCCCCGATGACCGACTACACCCGGCTGACCATCGTCGGCACGGCGCGCAAGGCCGAGATGGTCGTGCCCGCCGACGAGCCGATCGGTGGTCTGATCCCCCGGCTGATGGAGCTGCTCGACGAGCGCCCGGGTGCCGTGTCGCGCCCGCTGACGCTCGTCCGGTCGACGGGGGAGCAGCTCGACACCTCGCTGTCGGTCGCCGAACAACGCATCGTCGACGGCGAGTTGCTGCGGTTGCTGCGCGAGGACGCCGCGCCCCCGCCGCCCGAGGTCGCGGACGTCACCGACGTGCTGGCCGAGTCGCTCGCCAGCCGACCGGGCCTCTGGACTCCACGGTCGCGCACGGCGACGGCGGCCGTCGCGATCGGCCTGCTCTCGCTGGCCCTCTCGACGGTGCTGGCCAGGGCGTCCGACGTCGAGCCCGTCGGCACGCTCGCGATCGTCTACGGGTTCGCCGTCGTGGTCGCCCTCGTGTCCGGCCGGTTCGGCGGCCGCTGGCTCGCCGTCGCCGCGACCTCGGTCGCCCTCGGCTGTGCGGCCCCCCTGGCGGTCGTGCTCGGAGCCGTCCCGGCCCTCGAGCTGCCGCCGGTCGACGTGGCGCTCGCCGTGATCGTGCTCGCCTGGGTCGCGCTGGCGCTCGGCGCGGGCGCCGGTCTCGGCTCCCGGTCGGCCTGGTGGGGCGGCGTCCTCGGCGTCGTGCTCGGGGCCGTGCCGATCGTGCTGCGGTCCCTCGGCGTCCAGGACGCGGGGGCCGTGGGCGTCGGCGCCGTGCTCGCCGTCGTCGTCTGCGGCCTGCTGCCCTGGTTCGCCATGAGCGCCTCGGGTCTGACCGGTCTCGACGACCAGGTGGTCGACGGGCGCCGGGGCCGCCGCGACGAGGTGCTGCTGACGGTCGGCGACGCCTACCGCACCCTGACCTGGTCGACCTTCGCGGTGGCGGGACCCGTGGCCGTCACGGCCGTCTCGTCCGTCGGGTCGGCCGATCTCTGGCAGGTCGGTCTCGGGGTCGCCGTGGTGCTCGTCGTCGCGGCCCGCACCCGGGCCCTGCCGATCGCCGCCCAGGGCTGGGTGCTCTGGGCCGCCGCCCTGATCGGCCTGCTCGGGGGCCTGCTCGTCCAACCGATCGCTCCCGGGTGGCTCGTCGTCGTCCTGTTCGCGGCCGGCGTCGTGGTCGCGGTCGTGGCCGGCGGCGTCGACCCGGTCGCCCACCAGCGCGCCTCGCTGCGCCGCGTGGGCAACCTCGTCGAGGCGCTGGGCGTCGTGGCCCTGCTGCCCGTCCTGCTCGGGGTGTTCGGCGTCTACGCCGACCTGCTCGGGGCCTTCTCGTGAGCGCCTTCGACGCGTTCGTCCGATCGGCACCGCTCGCCCTCCTCGGCAGCGTGAGCGCCCGGGTGCACGAGGTGACCACGGTCGACGAGATCGTCCGGCGACCGCTGCCCGTGTCCCGCCGCATCGGCTTCGTGCAGGCGCGGGGCGGAGCCGGGGCGAGCTCGACCGCCGGCTACGTCGCCGCCCTCCTCGCCCGGCGTCGTCCCGGGCTCGTCCTCGGCGTGGACGCGTCGCGCGGTCCTCGCGGCATGCTCTGGCAGGCCGGTGCGCCGGTCGGTTCGAGTGCGGCGCCGAGCTCCCGACGACGCACGGCCCGCCGGTCGGTCGACGCCGTCGACGGCCTGCCCCGGACGCCCTCGGGCCTGTACGCCCTCTCGCTCGACCCTCGCGGTGAGTCCCGGGCCGTGGCCGCCGCGGCGGGCTGGTTCGACGAGGTCACGCCGATCAGCCGGTTCTTCGACCTCGTCGTGACCGACTGGGGAGTGCGCGACTGGCGCGCGGACCTCACCGACGTGGTGTCGGCCAGCCGGACGGTCTGCATCGTGGCCCGCGCCGACCGCCACGCCGCCGAGGAGGCTGCGGCGCTCGTGCCGGCGATCAAGGACCACCCCGACCGGCCCGACGTGGTCATCGCCCTGGTCGACGTCGGCGACGCCGGTCGCGCGGCGCCCGTCACGGTCGGTGACGACCCCACCGTGCCCGTCGTGCGCGTGCCCTACGACGCGGCCCGTTCCGGCGGTCGACCGGTGTCGAGCGCGGCGCTGGGCACCCGCACCCGCATCGCGTACGCCCGCCTCGCCGCGGCCCTGCTGCCCCTCGACGCCCCGTCGGTCCCGCGGGGCGCCCCGCCCGTCGACGCCCCCGGCCCGGCCCCGTCCGCAGCCGACCCCGGCCCGTCGGAGCGCCGCCCCTCGGAACGCCGTCAGGCCCGGGGGCGGGACGCCCGCCCGGCCGTCACCGACGACCAGGAGGCGCGACGATGACCGTCAAGCTCGTCCACCGGCCCACGCGCATCACGCGACCCGTCCAGCCCGCCGAGCACGAGGACATCACGCCGCCGCCCCAGCTGGCCGACGGCAAGGTCGGCGGCGTGCCCGTGCAGGCCCTGCTGCCCGTCGTGGGCGCCCTCTCGAGCGTCGTGATGATCGTCGTCTACCGCGGCAGCTCGAACCCGCTCTTCCTGCTGGTCGGCGCGGTGCTGCTGATCGTCGCCCTCGTCGGCGGCCTCGCGGTCACCCTCAGCCAGCGGGGCAACGCCGCGCGGCAGCGACGACTGCAGCGCGAGCGCTACCTCGACTTCCTCGAACGACTGCGGTCGCGCATGCGCACCAAGGCCCGGACCGTCCGGGCGACGGCGGCCGTGCTCGACCCCGAACCCGCCGCCCTGCTCGAGTTGGTGCGAGACCCCGCGCGACTCTGGGAGCGCCGTCGCCAGCACGACGACTTCCTCTCGGTGCGGATCGGCGAGGGCGACCTGACCTGGTTCCCGATGTCGGTCCCCGAGGACCCGAACCCCGTGCAGCCGTTCGACCCGATCATGGCCAGCGAGGCCGAGTCCGTGGTCGAGCACCTCTCGACCGTCCGGGGCATGCCCATCACGGTCGACCTCGACCGCGCCGGATCGGTCGCCGTGCTGGGCGACCGCGAGTCCGCGCTGCGGGTCGCCCGCTCGATGATCCTGCAGCTCGCCGCCCTGCACTCGCCCGACGACGTGCACCTGGCCGCGGCGTTCCCCGAGAGCGCGGCCGCCGACTGGCGCGGCTTCGACCTCGTCCCGCACGCCGTGGACGACTCGTTGTACGACGGACCGGTGCCGGCGCGACGGGTCGCGACCAGCGCCTCCTCGTTGCTCTCGGTGATCGGCGGCGAACTGGGCGACCGGGCGCAGGAGGCCGCCACGACGAAGCGCTCGATCGGTACGACGGCGCGCACCGAGGGATCGCGCCTCGTCGTCTTCGTCGACGACTGGGGGCACGTCGCCTCGAGCATCCCGGTGCCCGACGCCGACCTCTCGCTGACCGATCTCGGCGTCACGACCGTCCACCTGCTCAGCGACCGCCTGCACGAGCCGTCGGACGTGACCCTGCGCATCACCGTCGAGGGCGACGAGGCGGTCGTGACCGACGCCCGCGTCGAGGACGACGGCCAGGTCCGCGTGCAGACGGCGACGATCGACGCCACGACCCCGCAGCTGTTCGAGGCCGTCGCCCGCACGCTCACCCCCCTGCGCCTCAGCCTCAGCCGGCAGGACGAGGTCGACTCGGCCCAGGCCGTCGAGATCACCGACCTGCTGGGCATCGACGACGTGACGACCCTGACGCCGGCGACCGCGTGGACGCCGCGCTCGCCGCGGGACTTCCTGCGCGTGCCGATCGGCATCGACGACTTCGGGGCGCCGGTCCTGCTCGACCTCAAGGAGTCCGCGCAGCTCGGCATGGGCCCGCACGGCATCTGCATCGGTGCGACCGGCTCGGGCAAGAGCGAGCTGCTGCGCACGCTCGTCCTCGGCCTGGCCCTGTCGCATTCGCCCGACGACCTCAGCATGGTCCTCGTCGACTACAAAGGAGGCGCGGCGTTCGCTCCGTTCGCGGGGTTGCCCCACGTCGCCGGGCTGATCGACAACCTGGCCGACGACGCGCAGCTCACCGAACGCGCGCGGGTCAGCATCCAGGGCGAGGTCGTCCGACGTCAGGAGCAGTTGCGCGACGCGGGTGGCGCGTCGTCCATCAGCCACTACCGCGAGCTGCGCGTCGGCCGCCCCGAGCTTCCGCCGATGCCGCACCTGTTCGTCGTCATCGACGAGTTCGGCGAGCTGCTCACGGCGGAGCCCGAGTTCGTCGACCTGCTGCTCACCATCGGGCGCATCGGACGGTCGATCGGCGTGCACCTGCTGCTCTCGAGCCAACGCATCGAGGCGGGCAAGTTGCGCGGCCTCGACACCTACCTCTCGTATCGGATCGGCCTGCGGACCTTCTCCGAGGCCGAGAGCTCGATCGTGCTCGACCGGCCGGACGCGTTCCACCTGCCCGCGGTCCCGGGGTTCGGCTTCCTCAAGGTGGACACCTCGGTGTACCGCAGGTTCCGTGCGGGCTACGTGTCGGGCCCCCTGCCGACCGAGGCCGCCCGCTCGCTCGCGGGCGACGACGCACGGCCGACCGCCCTGCTGCTGCCGACCTTCAACGGCATCGCGGGGGGTGACGACGAGGGCGGCGAGGAAGAACTCTCGCGCCCCGACGTCGGTCGTGCCGTCATCGACGAGGCCGTCGACCGCCTGATGGGCGGCGGCACCGACGTCGACCCCGTCTGGCTGCCGCCCCTGCCCGACCGGCTCGCGCTCTCGCGGGTGGTCGGAGCGGACCAGGCCGGCGGCCTGCGGGTGCCGATGGGACTGCTCGACGACCCGGCGCGCCAACGGCAGGACCCGTGGCTGCTCGACCTGGCCCGGGCCGGCGGACACGTGGCCGTGATCGGGGCGCCTCAGACGGGTCGCAGCACGTTCCTGCGCACGCTCGTCGCCTCGCTGGCCCTGACGCACACGCCCCAGGAGGTCGGCATCTACGGCATGGACCTCACGGGTGGTGGACTCGGCCGGATCGAGGGGTTCCCGCACGTCGGCGGTGTGGCGACGCGAGCGAGCAAGGACCGCCTCCTGCGCCTGCTCGAAGAACTGGCGGCCATGCTGACGACCCGGGAACGCGTGTTCCGCGACCACGGCATCGACTCGCTCGCCATGCTGCGGCGACTGCACGCGGCGGGCGAGGTGCCCGAACTGATCTCGGCCGACGTGGTGCTCGTCGTCGACGGCACCGGTCAGCTGCGCGGGGACTTCACCGAGCTCGAGACGGCGTTCGGCGACCTGCTGCTGCGCGGCGGCAGCTACGGACTGCACGTCGTGCTCGGGATGACGCGGTGGAACGAACTGCGGATGGCGCAGCAACCGCTGGTCGGCACCCGGGTCGAGTTGCACCTGAACGATCCGGCGGACTCGGTCATCGGTCGCAAGCTGGCCCAGACCATCCGCGCCGACCAGGCCGGCCGGGCCCTGACCGACGAGAACCTGTTCGCCCAGGTGGCGTTGCCGGTGCTGGACGACACGGACGACGACGAGGTCGGCGACGCGCTCGAGGCCCTCGCCCGCCGGTCCGCGGCGAGCTGGAACGGCCCCGCGGCCGCACCGATCCGCTTGCTGCCCACCGAGCTGTCGCCGGACGAGCTGCCCGACGCGTTGGACGAGCCCGAGGCCATCCCGTTCGGCCTCCGGCAGGACACCATGCAGCCGGTCGCCCTCGACCCGGGCGCCGACCAGCACCTGCTCGTCTTCGGCGACTCCAAGGCCGGCAAGTCGACCCTGCTGCGCGGACTCGTCCGCGGCTTCGTCGACCGGGCGACACCGGACGAGCTCGTCGTGGCCCTCATGGACCTCCGTGGCGACCTCGTCGCCGAGGTGCCCGACGACTACCTGGGCGGGCACGCCTCGACGAGCACGGACGCCCGCGCCCTCGCGGTCGCCGTCGCCGACGAGCTCGCGAAGCGCCAGGCCGGCGACCGCGACGCCGGGCCGCGCATCGTGGTGGTGATCGACGACTACGACATCGTCGCCTCGGGGGGCACCGAACCGCTCAAGCCACTGCTGCCGTTCCTGCCGTCGGCGCGCGACCTCCGGCTGCACGTGTTGATCAGCCGGCCGGTCGCCGGCTCGGCACGGGCGCTGTACGACCCGGCGCTGCAGACGCTGCGCGACACGGGCGGGTCGTCGTTCATCATGTCGGGCGAGCGCAGCGAGGGACCGATCGTGCCGCAGGTCTACGCCGAGCAGATGACCGCCGGTCGTGGTCGGCTGGTCCGTCGCGGCCAGGCGCCGCGCATCGTCCAGGTGGCCCGGTTCGAGGCCGACGTGCGAGCCGACGCCGAGCGAGCCGACACCGAGCCGTCCGACGCCGCCGGAGCGGGCTCGTGACGGGCCGGACGGTCGTCGTCGCGGGCGTCGCCGGCGGCGTCGGGACGACGACGGTCACGGCCCTGCTCTTCACCCAGCTCTCGGGGGAGTCGGTGCCTCGGCTGATCGACCACTCGGGCGGTGACCTCGGGAGCCGGCTGACCGGGGGTGACGACGCGCCGCGGGTCGACCACGAGCTGACGCTGCACGACCTCGGCGCCCACGCCGACGGCGCCCTCCTCGACCTGCTCGACGACGCGAGCGTCTTCGGGGTCGTCGTGGCCCCGACGACCCCGGTCGGCTTCGCCGACGCCCAACGGGTCCTCGCCCGCATCCGCGAGCGGCACGGGGTCGGCGGCCTCCGCCGGGTGATGCTCGTGGTCGTCGGCGTCTTCGGCGAGCACCGGACCACGCGCTCGAGCGAGGCGCTGCAGAACGAGTTCGGCCGTCGCTCGCTCGTCGTCGTCCCGCGCGACCCCGCCCTCGCGGCGGGCGGTCGCGTGCCGCTCAACCGGCTGACCCGGGAGTCCCGACGGGCCCAGGGCGAACTCGTGTCGTACCTGCGCGAACGCCTGGCGAGCCACCGCGACGCGCGCTGAGGCGCCGGTCCGCGCCTCCGGCCGGGACGCGAGCCGCGCCTCCTCGTCCGACGGGCGTCAGCGCAGGGGCTCGATGAGGTGCGGGCCGTTGTTGCGGACGTTGTTCGCGTCGCGGCTCACCTCGTGCTGCACGAGGTCGTGGGCGACCTCGAACGAGTCCCGGTCGAGCAGCGAGAGCAGCTCGTCGGCGTCGAGGCCGTCGCCCAACCAGTCGTCGTACGAGTCGGAGGTGAGGCAGGCCGGCATCCGGTCGTGCACCTCGCCCGGTGCCACGTGGGCGTCGCGCGTGATGATCGTCGTCGAGAGCACCCAGCGGTCGGGGTCGTCCTCGCCCTTCGAGGGGTCGGGCCACGCGGTGACGAGGCCGGCCATGGCGAGCCCGGCGTCGGGCTGGTGCACGTAGTGCGGCTGCTTGCCGGTCTCGGTCACGACCCACTCGTAGTACCCCTGCGCGGGCACGATGCACCGGCTGGTCGCGAACGCCCGGCGGAACATGCCGCTCGTCGCCACGGTCTCGATGCGGGCGTTGATCGGCTGCGGACGCTTCTTCAGGTCGGGGTACCACGACGGCACGAATCCCCAGCGGGCGCCGGGTAGCTGCCTCTCGCCGTGCCGCTCACGGACGACCGGCACGACGGTCGTCGGAGCGACGTTGAAGTCGTCGGGCAGGGGCCCCAGGCCGTCGAGCAGGCTCGGCAGCAGATCGGACGTGGCCCGGGCAACGACGTAGCGACCGCACATGCCGACAGTCTGCTCTTCCGCGGAGGGGTGTGACGGTGGTTCACTGTGGCCGTGGCGCCGCGTGGGACGGCTACACGGTGAGAGGGTGGTGACCATGTCCGACGAGCAGAACCCCGCGCGCGGCTTCGTCGTCGCGGGCGTCGTGCCGAGCTCGGGCGAGGCCGTCGTGGCGACCGCGGCCGACCTGGCGGCGCGCTACGGCACCGGTCTGCTCTGCGTCTCGGTCGAACCCGACCGGCTCGCCTTCGCCGAGGGCATCGACGGCACCGTCCTGTCGTACCCCCTCGACCCCGACGACTACACCGAGACCCTGTCCTTCGACGCCGACCTGGAGGCGCGGCTGCGGCCGGTCGCCTCGGCTCGCGGCGTCGAGCTGCGCACCTCGATCGTCGCCGGCGACCCCGCCCGGTGCCTGTCGCACCTGGCCGAGCAGCTCGACGCCCCGCTGATCGTCGTCGGCAGCCGCGAGGCCGGCCTGCGGGGCAGCGTCCGTGAGTTCTTCGCGGGCTCGGTCGCCCTGCACCTCAGCCACCGTCAGCACCGACCGGTCGTCGTCGTGCCGCTCGCCCCCGTCCCCCGCAGCCAGACGCTGCCGTGGGAGGATGAACTGTGACGCGAGGCCGCCGGTGACGGGTGCCGCGCGCCCTCGCGCCCCGCACCTCCGTCCGTCCCTGATCGCCCTCGTCGCCCTGGGCGGCGCCCTCGGGACGGCCGCACGGGTCGGGGTGACGCTCGTCGTGCCGTCGTGGGGGGCGTTCGACACGGCGATCTTCGCGATCAACGTGGTCGGGGCGTTCGTGCTCGGCGTCCTGCTCGAGCGGTTGCTGCGCTCCGGGCCCGACGAGGGTGGGCGTCGCCGGCTCCGACTCCTCGTGGGGACGGGCGTCCTCGGCGGGTTCACGACCTACAGCTCGCTCGCGACCGAGACCGCGGCGCTCGCCGGGGCGGGTGGGGGCGACCTCGCCGTCGCCGCGCTCTACGGACTGCTGAGCCTGGTGCTGGGGGTGCTCGCCGCGGCGGCCGGCATCCGGGTCGGGGCACGTCTGGCGGGGCGCGCCTCGTGAGCCCGCTGCTCCTCGTCGCCGTCGCGGCGGCCGGCGGGATCGGTGCCGCCGCGCGCTTCGTCGTCGACGGCCTCGTCAAGGACCGCCTCGGCTCCGCCTACCCGTGGGGCACGACCGCCATCAACGTGTCGGGCTCGTTCGCGCTGGGGCTGGTGACCGGCCTCGCCCTGCAGGCGGTCGTCGCGCCCGAGTGGAAGGCCGTCCTCGGCACCGGCCTGCTCGGTGGGTACACGACGTTCAGCACCGCGAGCGTCGAGACGGTGCGGCTGCTGGCGGCCGGGCGACGCGGGGCCGCGGTCGCGAACGGCCTGGGCATGCTCGTCGCGTGCGTGGGCGTCGCATCGCTCGGGCTGTGGCTCGGCTCGCTCGCCTGACGGCCTCCGGGGGAAGGGGCCCGGTCAGGCGTGCGTCTCGCGCTCGTGCCCCGCGTGGTCGGCCGGCTCGAGCTGGAACGTCGCGTGCTCGACCGAGAAGTGGGCGGCGAGGCACCGGTCGAGGGCGTCCAGGGTCTCGTCGACCTTCATGTCGCAGAACACCTCGCGCTCGACGACGACGTGCGCCGAGAAGACGGTCGCCCCGCTGGTGATCTGCCAGGCGTGGACGTCGTGTGCCGAGACGACGCCCGGGGTGTCGCCGATGTGCGTGCGGACCGACTCGAGGTCGATGTCGCCCGGAGCCGAGCCGAACAGCACCCGGATCGCCTCGCGCAGCAGCGACCAGGCCCGTGGCACGATCATCGCCGCGATGATCAGCGACCCGACCGAATCGGCCTGAGTGAAGCCCGTGGTCAGAACGACGACGGCGGCCACGACGACGGCGGCCGAGCCGAGCAGGTCGCCGAGCACCTCGAGGTAGGCCCCGCGCATGTTGATCGAGTGCGTCGCCCCGCCCCGCAGCACGAGCAGTGCCGCGACGTTCGTCGCTCCGCCGACCAGGCCGACGACCAGCATCGGCAGCCCGAGCACCTCGTGCCCGCCGACCGCCACGAGACGGGAGACGGCGGCGACGGCGACCGAGAGCGACACGGCGAGCAGCACGAGGCCGTTGACGAAGGCGGCGAACACCTCGGCCCGCCGGTAGCCGTAGGTCTGTCGGCCGCTCGCGGGTCGGGCGGCGACGATCGTGGCCACGAGGGCGATGACCAATCCGGCCAGGTCGGAGAGCATGTGCCCCGAGTCGGCCAACAGCGCGAGGGAGCCCGAGAGCCAGGCGCCGACCAGCTGGGCGACGAGCCCGAGGGCGATGATCGCGATCGCGAGGCGGAGCCGTCGTCCGTCGGCGGCGACGTGTCCGTGTCCGTGGTCGTGGCCCATGGGCGCCTCTCGTCGGGATGAGGGTCGGGGGTGGCGGATCGGGGTGGGGATCCGTCCGGCGGATCGGCCCGCCGGATCGGTCCGCCGGCGTTCCGGGCCGGCGTCGAATCTACCGGCGCCCGACGGCGACGGCCACCGATCCGGGCAGTCGATAACGAGTCTCGATCCCTGCAACGACGCCGATCGGGGCGCGCCGGGCGAACGAGGAGGTGCGGGTCGGCCCCGCCTGGGAGCCGCCCCCACCGCGCATGGTTCAGTGAGGCATGACCGACTCGACCGAGACCTCCTCCGCCTCCCTCGGGGAACCCGCCCGCGCCTCCTCGTCCGTCGTCGCCGTGACGGGTGCGACGGGTGCCGTGGGCGGCATCGTGGCCGCGCACCTGTCCGAGCGGGGCGTGCCGCTGCGGCTCGTCGTGCGCGACGCCGCCCGCGCGCCCCGGCTCGACGGGGCCGAGGCCGAGGTCGCCGTCGCCACGTACGGTGACCGGGCGGCCTCCGTCGAGGCGCTGCGCGGGGTCGAGACCCTGTTCATGGTGTCGGCGGCCGAGGCCCCCGACCGCGTCGACCAGCACCGCTCGTTCGTCGACGCCGCCGTCGAGGCGGGCGTGCGGCACGTGGTCTACACGTCGTTCGCCGGTGCGTCGGCCGAGTCGGTGTTCACGCTCGGGCGGGACCACTTCGCGACCGAGCAGCACATCCGCGAGTCGGGGCTGGCCTTCACGTTCCTGCGGGACAACTTCTACCTGGACTTCATCCCGCTGTTCGCGGACGAGCAGGGCGTCATCCGCGGCCCGGCCGGCGACGGGCGCGTGGCGGCGGTGGCCCGGGCCGACGTCGCTGCGGTGGCGGCCGTCGTGCTGCTCGACCACGAGTCGCACGCCGGGGCGACCTACGACCTCACCGGGTCCGAGGCGTTCACCCTGACCGAGGCGGCTGCCCGCCTCACCGCCCTCGGCGGGCGGTCGTTCACGTTCGTGGACGAGACGGTCGACGAGGCCTTCGAGTCCCGCCGCGTCTTCGAGCCGGAGCCCTTCCAGGCGGACGCCTGGGTCAGCACCTACACGTCCATGGCCTCGGGCGAGGTGGCGCAGGTGACGTCGTCCGTGCGCGACCTGACCGGACGCGACCCGTTGACGCTCGAGGTGCTCTTCGCCGGAGGCGTGCCGCGCTGACCCTGCCCGCCGGGCCCCCGGGCCGTCCGTCCGGGCGGCTCAGGGCACGCGTCGCGACGACAGCACGCCGCTGACGCCGAGCACGACGACCGCCGCGGCGACGCCGATCATCGGGATCTGCCAGTTGCCGCTGACGTCGTGCAGCCCGCCGATGGCGAGCGGGCCGAGCGCCGCGATCGCGTAGCCGCCGCCCTGCACGAGGGCCGACAGGCGCCGCGCCTCGACGTCGGTCGACGCCATGCGCACGATGACGATGAAGATGATCGTGATCCCGCCGCCCTGCGCGGCTCCGCCGAAGATCGACCAGAGCAACCAGTGCTCGGGGGCGAAGAGCAGGCCCAGCGGCATGGCCGACCAGAAGACGGCGATCAGCCCGATGACGACCGCCGGCCGCACGCGCAGGGCGAGGAACGGCACGCCCAGCGCACCCACGACCGCGAGGATCTGGAACACCGACGAACTCGCGCCGGCCGCCTCGCGGGTGAGACCGACCTCGTCGCGCAGCAGCGTCGGCATCCAGGCCGTGAGCCCGTAGTAGCCGAAGGCCTGACCCGAGAACGCCAGCGTCAGGCCCCAGGTGGTCCACCGACGCAGCAGCGGGGTGGCGCCACGCCGGCGTTCGCGCGCGTCGGCCTCGGCCTCGCCGGGCTCGACGACGTCGATGCCCCCGGTGAAGACGTCGGTCGCCGAGGAGGCGCGGTGCCGGTCGTCGACGTCGGCCTGCGACCCCGGCACCACGGCCACGCGGCCGCCCCGCACCGCCACGCGGGGGCCCACGGCGATCGACCAGACGACGGCGGCCAGGACGGCGAGCAGCCCCCAGGTGACGAGGGCCAGGGGCCAGCCGACGACCGAGGCGATCGGGGCCGTGGCCAACGACGTGATCATCGATCCGACGTTGAGGGCCGAGGTGTAGATGCCCGTGACGAAGCCGGCCCGCTCGGGGCTGAAGTCGCGGCGGATGACGACGGGCAGCACGACGTTGCCGATCGTGATGGCGACGCCGATCACGATCGTGCCGACGTAGAGCCAGACCGTGCCACCGGCCGTGCGCAACAGGGTGCCGAGCAGGACGCCCGCGAGGCCCAGCGTGACGGCCCGCTCGGCACCGATGCGGCCGATCAGGGCCGAGGCGAACGGGCTGGCCACGGCGAAGCAGAGCACGGGGATGCTGGTGAGCAGTCCGGCCACGACCGCCGTGAGGCCGAGGTCGGCGCTCATCTGGTCGAGCACGGGAGCGGGGGCCACGATCGGCCCACGCATGTTGAGGGCGATCAGCACGATCGCGAGGGTGATCAGCCAGGCGGCGGGCGACCGCACGACGGCCGCGGCGCGGGTCACGCGGCGCCGCGCAGCAGGGAGACGCCCAGCAGGTCGGCCACCTCGTCGACGTCCGCCGCGACGGCGACCGCGCCGACGTGCTCGTCGGGCTCGCCGTAGCCCCAGCCGACCAGGATCGTGGGCACGCCGTGCACGGCCGCACCCTCGACGTCGTGGCGGCGGTCGCCGAGCAGGACGGGCCGCGAGAGGTCGGCGCCGCGCGCCCGCAGGCGCTTCAAGGCCTCTTCGACGACGTCGGCCTTGGTGTTGCGCACCTCGTCGTCGGAGGCGCCGGTGATGACGTCGAGGTAGCGGTCGAGTCCGTGCGCCCGCAGGATCGCGGTGGCCGGGGTCTCGGGCTTCGAGGTCGCGGTCGACGTGGGGATGCCGGCGGCGTGCACGGCCGCCATGAGGTCGGGCACGCCCGGGAAGACCTCGCCCTCGAGGGCGCCGTGGGCGAGGTAGTGCGCGCGGTAGAGCCGCATGGCGTCGACGAGGCGCTCGCCGTCGAGGCCGAGGCGCACCTCGAAGCTCTGCGGCAGGGGCGGGCCGACCCAGGCCATCAGGTCGGCGGCGGAGGGCACCGGCAGGCCGAGTGCGCCGATCGTGTGGGCGAGGCTGGCGGTGATCGCGGGCGCCGAGTCGGCGATGGTGCCGTCGAGGTCGTAGAGGACGGCCGTGTAGGGGAGAGTCATCGCCCCCAGCTTAGGGATCGGGGGTCAGCGCGGGACGGCCCGCAGTGGCCAGGTCGCCACGGCCGGCACCGCGGCCCGGGCCGACGGAGGCGTCACGGTCTCGAACGACCACATCGGGTCGTCGAGGCCCCGGGCCAGGGACTCGAAGAGCGGGGTCGCCTCGCGTTCGGCGGTCAGGGTGTCGAAGATCGGTGAGGTCACGGGTTGCTCCTGCGGTCGATGAAGCTCGTAGCAGGAATATAACCCTGAAATGTGAGTATCACAAGGCTCTTGGCGTGTCGTCAGAAGAGGCGGGAGTGCGAGTCGTCCAGGCCGCGCATCGCGTCGTAGTCGAGCAGCAGCGTGCGGATGCCCCGGTCGTGCGCCAGCGTGCGGGCCTGCGGTTTGATCTCTTGTGCGGCGAAGACGCCCGTCACGGGGGCGAGGTGCGGGTCGCGGTTCATCAGTTCGAGGTATCTGGTGAGCTGCTCGACCCCGTCGATGTCGCCTCGACGCTTGAGTTCGACGGCCACGGCCGCACCCTTCGCGTCGCGGGCCAGGATGTCGACCGGCCCGATGGCGGTCATGTACTCGCGCCGGACGAGGGTGTGGCCCTCGCCGAGCAGGTCGATCTGTTCGGCCAGCAGCTTCTGCAGGTCGGCCTCGACGCCGTCCTTGGTCAGGCCCGGGTCCACGCCCATCTCGTGCGAGGAGTCGTGCAGCACCTCGTGGATCGAGACCACGAGGATGTCGGCCGTCTTCGCCTGGGTGACCTTCCACAGCTCGACGACGCCGGCCTCACGTTGGTCGTCGTCGGGTTCGACCGTGCGGATCGTGCAGGGCGGGCTCATCCAGTTGAGGGGCTTGTAGCTGCCGCCGTCGGAGTGGACGAGCAGGCTGCCGTCGCTCTTCACCATCAGGAGGCGCGTGGCCAGGGGCAGGTGGGCGGACAGTCGACCGGCGTAGTCGACCGAACAGCGGGCAATGACGAGGCGCACCCGACGATCCTACGGGGCGACGAGAACGGCCTCAGATCACCGTGTTGACATGCATTCATATGTGAAATACATTCATGACAGATGGTCGGCAGGAGACCACCGAGACGCTTCCAGGAGGAACGATGCCCCACCCGATGCCCGCCACGACCCGTCCGCTGCGGACGACGACCCACGACACGGCCGAGCTGCTGCTGGTCGACCTGGCCACGGCGCGCTACGCACCCGGCGACTCCCTCGACGTGGACACCGTCGTGCGGGAGCACCGGGTCACCCGCGGCGAGGTGCACCTCGCCCTCTTCGAGCTGAGGCGCATGAAGGTCGTGGTGCGGGCTCCGTTCAGCGGGGCCCACGTCGTCGTCTGGCACCGGCGGTTCAACGAGGTGCTGCTGCGCGACCTCGTCCGCATGATCTCCGTGGCGTCGACGAAGGCCACCTCGCTCGAGGACGTCGCCGAGCCCGGTGTGCGCCGACCGGCCTGCACCGCTCACGGGCTGGCCCTGCCGGCGGACGTCGCACACTTCCTCGATCTGACCCGGGCGATCGCGCAGGTGCTCTCGCCGTCGGCCCGCCAGCACGTGCTGGACGACCTGTTGCTGCCGCTCGAGATCCTCTGCAGCGCGAGGGCCGTCGCGGTGCACGACATGCGGCCCGCCCTCGGCGAGACCGTCCGCGGTGCGATCGTCGACCTGATGGAGGCCGCCGCGCACTACGGCGACTGGACGCAGCTGCCGGACCTCGCGTCCGACTACGTCACGGCCCTGGGCGTCGACGAACCGCCCGTGCGACCCGTCGACTGACACCCCGCCGACCGTCACCGGCCACCCGGAGGCCGTCCGGCCCCGTCGGCTAGGCTGCGGCAGCATGAGCCGGGCAGAGGGCGACGTCGCCGCCAGGCCGACCCTCGCGTCGGTCGCGCGGGTCGCCGGGGTGAGCGCGAGCACTGCCTCCTTGGCCTTCAGCGGCACCGGACCCGTGTCGGACGAGACCCGCGCGCGGGTGCTCGCCGCCGCCGACGAACTCGGCTACGCCGGGCCCGACCCGCGGGCGAGGTCGTTGCGTCGCGGGCGCTCCGGCATCGTCGGGGCCGTCCTCGAGTCCACGCTCAGCACGGCCTTCCGCGACCCGATCAACGTCGCGATGCTCGACGGCATCGCCGACGTGACCGGGCCCGCCGACAACTCGCTGCTGCTGCTCACCGAGAGCGCGGGCGAGCGTTCCCGCCTGCTCGACGCCCCGGTCGACGCGGTCGTGTTGTTCGGCTGCAGCACCCGGCTCGACGAGTCCGTGTCGATCATGCGGCGGCGCGGCATCCCCGTCGTCTCGATCGAGGCCCCGCCGACCGAGGGTGTGCTCGACATCGCCGAGGACAACGTCGGCTCGTCCCGCCTGCTGGCGCAGCACCTGCACGACCTCGGCCACCGACGGGTCGCCGTCGTCGCCCTCGAACTCGGCCCCGGGCGCTCGACCGGCGGGCAGGACGACGAACTGACCGACGAGCGGGTGGCCCGCGGCACCTCGTGGCCGACCCTCGAGCGCCTGCGCGGCACCCGTGAGGTCTTCCCCGGCGTGGGCGGCCTGGCCACGCGCGGCAGCTGGACGAGCGAGGGGCACCGCGCCGGCCTGCGGCTGCTCGACGTGCCCGAGGCCGAGCGGCCGACGGCCATCGTCGCGCAGAGTGACCTGCTCGCGTCGGGCGTCATCGCGGCGGCGGACGACCTGGGCCTCTCGGTGCCGGGCGACCTGAGCGTCGTCGGCTACGACGGCGTGCGGCTCGACGACCCGCGAGCCGCCGACCTCACGACGGTCGTCCAACCCGCGGTCGAGAAGGGCCGCGCGGCCGGTCGCGCGGTGCTCGCGCTGCTCGCCGGCGACCCGGTCGAGGGCACGACCTTCACGAGCGTCTTCCGCCCCGGGTCGACGACGGGTCCGCCCGCACGCTGACCCCGCGCCGGGGGCGTGCGCCGGGCGGCGTGACGCTCAACGCGCGCCGACCACCATCCACCGGTCGGTGCGGGCCCGCAGCCCGAGCGTGACCGCCCGCGCCCCGATGTACCCGAGGCCGAACGCGAGCCAGAGCGCGACGGCACCCGACGTCGTGGCGCCGACCCGCGCCTCCACCGGGAACAGCACCGCGAGGTAGGCGAGCACGCTGACGACCGACGCGATCGCGAGGTAGCGGGCGTCGCCCGCGCCGAGCAGCACGCCGTCGAGCACGAACACGAAGCCGGCGAGCGGGATGCCGACCGCCATCGCGACGACCACCGACGGCAGCAGCGCCTGCACGCCCGGGTCGGGGCTGAAGACGGGCGCGAGCACCGGCGCGAGCAGGGCCAGGACGGCGCCCAGCACCACGCCGCCGCCGACGCCGAGCAGCATCAGCCGTCGCGTGATCGCCCGCACCCGCTCACGGTCACCCTGCCCGAGGGCGTGACCGACCATCGCCTGCCCCGCGATCGCGAGGGCGTCGAGGGCGAAGGCCAGCGTGCTGAAGAGGGTGAGCGCGATCTGGATGGTCGCGAGGCCCGTCACCCCGGCGGAGGCGGCGGCCGCGACGGTCGCGAGGAGCGCGGCCCGCAGACCCGCGTTCCGCACGAGCAGCCAGCCGCCCGCCTGTGCGGTGCGGCCGACCCCGGCGAGCCCCGGGCGGAGGTCGGCGCCGACGGCCCGGGCCGCCCGCACCGCGATCACGACGTAGACGGCGGCCATGCCCCACTGGGCGACGACCGTGCCGGCCGCGGAGCCGGCGATGCCCCAGCCGAATCCGTAGAGGAACAGCGCGTTGAGGCCGGCGTTCGCGGCGAAGCCGACGGTGGCGACGACCAGCGGCGTCCGGGTGTCCTGCAGGCCGCGCAGCAGGCCCGTCGCGGCGATCACGAGCAGCATGCCGGGCAGGCCGAGCAGCGAGACGGAGAGGTACGTCGTGGCGGCCGCGGCGACCTCGTCGGCCACGCCGAAGAGGCCCACGAGCGGCTCGGCGACCACCGCGCCGGCCCCCGCGACGACGATGCCGACGAGCAGGGCGAACCACATGCCGTCGACCCCGGCGCGGATCGCGCCCCGCTGGTCGCCGGCCCCCAGCCGCCGCGCGACCGTCGGGGTGGTCGCGTAGGCGAGGAAGATCAGCAGCCCCAGGGCCGTCTGCAGGATCACGCTCGCCACCCCGAGCCCCGCGAGCGGCACCGAGCCGAGGTGGCCGACGAGGGCGGTGTCGGTGAGCAGGAAGAGCGGCTCGGCCACGAGCGTCCCCAGCGCCGGCACGGCCAGGCGGAGGATCTCGCGGTCGAGGGGCGAGCGGAGGCGCACGCTCAGTCGGTGCCCCGGAGCCGACCCAGCACGCTCATCACGTGGAACACCACGATGGCCGCGACCGTGCCGAGGATGATGCCGCCGAAGCTCGCGCCTCCGAGGGCCAGGGTGAAGTCGGCGATGCCCATGATGAGCGCGACGCCGGCCGTCAGCTGGTTCTTCGGGCGGCTGAAGTCGACCTTGTTCTCGACCCAGATGCGGATGCCGATCACGCCGATCAGGCCGTAGAGCGCGGTCGTCACGCCGCCGAGCACCCCCGGCGGGATGGTGAAGATGACGGCGCCGATCTTGGGCGACAGCCCGAGCAGGATCGCCACGACGCCGGCGACCCAGTACGCGGCCGTCGAGAAGATGCGGGTGGCGCTCATCACGCCGATGTTCTCGCCGTAGGTGGTCGTCGCCGAGCCGCCGCCGAGGCCGGCGAGCACCGTGCTGAGGCCGTCGGCGAAGAGGGCGCGGCCGGTCAGCGGGTCGAGGTTGCGCTTCGTGAGCTGGCCGACGCCCTTGACGTGGCCGACGTTCTCGGCGATCAGGGCGAGCACGACGGGCAGGAAGCCGAGGTAGATCGGCAGCTGCCCGAGGTCGAACGCGGGGGCCGTGAAGGTCGGGAGTCCCACCCACGGCGCGGCCCCGACGGCGCTGTAGTCGACGGCGCCCGCGATCACGGCGGCCACGTAGCCGACGACGACCCCGACGAAGATCGACAGACGGCCGAGCAGGCCCTTGAACAGCACGGCGCTCAGCACGACCGCGGCGAGCGTGATGAGGGCGATGCCCGGTGAGAGCGCGAAGTTGTCGCGGGCGGCCGGGGCGAGGTTGAAGCCGATGAGGGCGACGATCGAGCCGCTGACCACCGGGGGCAGCAGGGCGTCGATCCAGCGGGTGCCCGCGAGGTTCACGACCACGCCGATCACCGCGAGCAGGGCGCCGACGACGATGATGCCGCTGAGTGCGAGGGGGATGCCGCCCACGTCGGTGGCAGCCGCGATCGGGGCGAGGAAGGCGAAGGACGAGCCCAGGTAGCTGGGCAGCCGGTTCTTCGTGATGATCAGGAAGAGCAGGGTGCCGATGCCGGAGAAGAACAGCGTCGTGCTCGGCGGGAAACCGGTGATGATCGGCACGAGGAAGGTGGCGCCGAACATGGCGACGACGTGTTGGCCGCCGAGGCCGATGGTGCGCGGCCAGCTGAGCCGTTCCTCCGGGGCCACGATCTCGGTCGGGTCGACCGTCTTGCCGTCACCGTGCAGTGCCCAGGGGAGTGCCATGCCGAGAACTGTACTGGGGGTGCCGTTTCCTCCGTGTTTCCTGAGACGGCCTCGCCAGCTCGGGCCGCAGAGGGTTCGACCCGGCCCGCCGTCGGGGGCCTCACCTAGGCTGACGAGCATGACCAGCGACGCACTGAGCAGCGGAATCCAGACCGACGAACTCGACCCGGCGGTCCGCCCGCAGGACGACCTCTTCCGGCACGTCAACGGCGCGTGGATCGACCGCACCGAGATCCCCGACGACAAGGCGCGTTACGGCTCCTTCTACCTGCTCGCCGAAGAGGCCGAGAAGGCCGTCCGCGAGATCGTGGTCGAGTCGCAGTCCGCCGAGCCCGGCACCGAGGCCCGCAAGGTCGGCGACCTCTTCACCAGCTTCACCGACGAGGAGCGCATCGAGGCGCTCGGCGCCGCACCCCTCGAACCGCTCCTGGCCGAGGTCGAGACGGTCACCGACGTGACCTCGTTCACGCGCCTCCTGGGCTCGCTCGAGAAGCAGGGCATGCCGAGCTTCGTGCAGCTCTTCGTCGACAACGACCCGGGCGACCCCGAGCGCTACGTCGTCTTCGTCGAACAAGGCGGCCTCGGCCTGCCCGACGAGTCGTACTACCGCGACGAGAAGTTCGAGTCCGTGCGGACCGCCTACCGGGCGTTCGTCGAGCAGATGCTCGGGCTCGCCGGCCTCGACGACGCCTCGTCCCGCGCCGACCGGGTGATCGAGCTCGAGACCGCCCTCGCCTCGCACCACTGGAGCAACGTCGCCACCCGCGACAGCGACAAGACCTACAACCTGCTGCCCTGGGCCGAGTTCGACGCGCTCGCCGACGGGGTCGACCTGACGGCCTGGCGTGACGCCGTCGGCGGCCCGGCCGGCGTCTTCGACGAGCTCGTCGTGCGCGAGCCGTCGTTCGTGACCGGGCTGGCCACGTTGCTGACCGACGACCGCGTCGACGCCTGGCGCGACTGGCTGCGCTGGCAGATCGTCCGCTCGACGGCCGCCTACCTGTCGACGCCGTTCGTCGAGGCGAACTTCGGCTTCTACGGTCGCACACTCACGGGCACCCCCGTGCAGCGCGCCCGTTGGAAGCGCGGCGTCTCGCTCGTCGAGGGCGCCCTCGGCGAGGCCGTCGGCCGCATCTACGTCGAGCGGCACTTCGCACCCGAGGCCAAGACGGCGATGGACGTCCTCGTCGCCCACCTCGTCGAGGCCTACCGTCAGAGCATCACGGGCCTCGAGTGGATGACCGACGAGACCCGTGCCCGGGCCCTCGACAAACTCGAGAAGTTCACGCCCAAGATCGGCTTCCCCTCGACCTGGCGCGACTACTCGGCCCTGTCGATCGACCCCGCCGACCTGGTCGGCAACGTGCGCGCCACCGCCGCCTTCGGGTTCGACCGCGAGCTGGGCAAGATCGGCAAGCCGCTCGACCGCGACGAGTGGTTCATGACGCCGCAGACCATCAACGCGTACTACAACCCGGGCATGAACGAGATCGTCTTCCCCGCGGCGATCCTGCAGTTCCCGTTCTTCGACGAGAACCGCGACGCCGCCGCCAACTACGGGGCCATCGGCGCCGTCATCGGCCACGAGATCGGCCACGGCTTCGACGACCAGGGCTCGAAGTACGACGGCGACGGCAAGCTGACCGACTGGTGGACCCCCGCCGACCGTGAGGCCTTCGAGAAGCTCACCTCGTCGCTCATCGCGCAGTACGACGCGCTGGCCCCGAAGCAGGTGCCCGACCACCACGTCAACGGGGCCCTGACGATCGGCGAGAACATCGGCGACCTCGGCGGCCTCTCGATCGCCTGGAAGGCCTACCTCATCTCGCTCGACGGCAGCGAGCCGCCCGTGATCGACGGCCTGACCGGCGCCGAGCGGTTCTTCCTCAGCTGGGCCCAGGCCTGGCAGATCAAGCTGCGCGACGAAGAGGCGATCCGCCTCGTCTCGATCGACCCGCACTCGCCGAACGAGTTCCGCTGCAACCAGATCGTGCGCAACATCGACGAGTTCTACACGACCTTCGGCGTCGCCGAGAGCGACGCCCTGTGGCTGCCGGCCGAGGAGCGCGTCACGATTTGGTAGGTCCTGGGCCCGGGCGCCGCGCCCGCCGCGAGAACGCCGACGGCGCCGACCACGAGCCGCGTCACGGCGGCGGTCGCGCGCTCGAGTCGTTCTCGTCGTCGTTCGCGGCCCTGGGCGATCTGGCCCTCGCGGGTGGTCAGGTCTCGGCGTCGGTCAGCGACCTCGACTCGGGCGTCGACCTGCTGGGCGTCGACGAGCACCTGGCGCTGCCGGTCGGGCAGCTCGGGGCCGTCCTGCTGCTGATCGAGGTGTCGGCCCGCATCGAGGACGGCACGCTGCGCCCGCTCGACGAACTCGACCGGCCGGGCGATCCCGGCGACCAGGGGCCCGGCGGTCTCTGGCCTTACCTCCGCCGGACGAGCCTCCCGGTGACCGACGCGGCGACGCTCGTCGGGGCCTTCCGCGACGCGGCCGCGATCGACGCGCTCATCGGGCGGGTCGGCTTGGCCGCGGTGCGGGCACGGGGCGAGTCGCTCGGTCTCACGAAGACCGCCCTCCTCGACGTCACGCGGTCGTCGCGCGGCCCCGACGACGCGCCCGCGCTCGCCGTCGGCTCGGCCCACGAGTTGGCCGGCCTGATGGTGTCCCTGGCCCGAGGCGAGGTCGTCGACCGGGCCGTGTCGAACCGTGTGCTCGGCTGGCTGTCGCTGGGTGCCGACACGTCGCTCGTCGCCGCACCGTTCGGACTCGATCCGCTCGGGCACCGACGTCTCGACCACGACCTCCAGATCGTCCACGCGACGGGTGGCGACCCGGGGGTGCGCTCCGAGCTCGGGGTGCTGCGCGGTCCTCACCGCAGCGTCGCGTACTGCGTGATCGTCACCTTCGACGATCTGACGCTCGCCCACCGTCTCCGCGCGCTCGACGCCCTGCGGGCCGTGGGCACCGACGTGCTCGAGTACGTGCACTGAGTGACCGCGTGCGCCGTGCGTCGGTTCAGTCGACCAGGTCGAGCCGCTTCAGGCGTTCGAGCGTCGCGACCCCGGCCGGCGGGCACCGGTCGGCGTCGGCCGAGGTCACCCAGTGCACCGCGCCGACCTCGGCGGCGGGAGCCGGTTCGGGGCTCGTCGCCGCGAGCTCGGCGGCGAAGACCGTCATGGCGACCTGTCGGCCCTCGGGTTCGCCGTGTGCCTGCGTCACGACCGTGAAGAGTTCGGCCACGGTCGCCCGGTCGAGTTCGACGCCGACCTCTTCGCGCGATTCTCGGACCAGTGCCTCGGCCGCGGTCTCGCCGGCCTCCAGCTTGCCACCCGGCAGGTAGAGCACGTCACGACCCCGCGCCGTGACCATCAGCATCCGCCGGTCACGGACGAGGGCGAGCGCGCTGACGACGATGGTGTCCATCAGGCCATCTTCGGGCACGACCGGGGGACGTCGTGTCGCGACGGCGGTCAGCCCGCCGAGGCCTGACGCTCGTCGTCGATCGCGCGCAACGGCGACGACGAGGAGGCGCGGCGCCCGTCGGTCACGCCGAACAGCGCCTCGAGACCGTCGCGGAACTCGTCGCCCCGGCCCTCGCGGGCCAGTTGACGTGCTCGGACGGAGGGGGTGTGCAGCAGGACGCCGGCGAGGTGCCGCAGGGCCGACTCGGTGCGCTCGGACGAGTCGCCGCGCGACCGTGCCCGTTCGATCTCGGCGTCGAGCAGGTCGAAGACGTGCTTGCGCAGCGCGACGACCGACGGGGTGAGCGACTGCTCGGCGGCGACGGCCTGGAACTCGGCGGCCGCCGACGAGACGAGGGCGCGGGCGTCGTCGGCCGCGCTGAGCTGGGGCAACGGGGCGTGCAGGCTGATGGTCTCGAGGTCGAGCAGCTCGACGCCCTCGACGCCCGAGACGAGCGGGTCGACGTTGCGGGGCAGGCCGAGGTCGATCACGAGGCGGCGACCGCCGGGCTGCACGACGTCGCGGGTGACGACCGGCTCGGTGGTCGAGGTGCAGGTGATGAGCACGTCGCTCCAGGCGACGGCGGTGGCGAGGTCGTCGTAGGGCGTCGCGGCGTGCTTGAGGCCGAACCACTCGGCGCGGCCCGAACCCGAGTAGACGGCGAGCTGGTCGGCGCCGCGGTCGCGGAGGGCGGCCACGGTGGTGGCGGCGTACTGGCCGGTGCCCACGATGAGGACGCGCGCCTCGGACCAGTCGGTCACCCGTGAGGACGCCAGTTCGAGGGCGAGGCGCACGAGTGAGCGACCCGCGCCTCCGACGTTCGTCTGGTTCTTGATGCCGCGCGAGGTCTGGGACGCCTTCTGGAAGAGGCGCTCGAGGTCGCGGGAGGTGGTGCCGTCGTGGCGGGCGCGTTCGAGCGAACGCCGCACCTGGCCCGAGATCTCGTCCTCGCCGACGACGACCGACTCGAGGCCCGAGCTGACGGCGAAGAGGTGCTCGACGACCTCGTCGCCCGTGATGACCCGCACGCTGTCGCGCAGGTCGTCGGGCTCGACGCCGCTGGCGGTGCTCATGGTCTCGATCGTGGCCTCGACGGCGAGGGCGCTGCCGGCCGTGAGGGGCTCGTCGACGTCGAGATAGGCCTCGAACCTGTTGCAGGTCGCGAGCACGACCGCTCCGCTAACGAAGTCGCTGCCGTCGACCAGGGTGCCCGCCGCCGAGGGTGCGCCGATGCTCAGCCTCTCGAGGAGGTCGAAGCTGGCGTTCTGGTGGGACGCCGTGAGGCAGATGAGCACTGAGTGATCCTAACTCTGATCGGCGTTTTCGGCTGGGCGTTGACTCGACGTCGAGTGGCCGGGAATGCCACACCACGGTTGCAGCTTGCAACAACGGAGCCCGGGGCCGCATTCCGGCCACCGGCCCGCACCGCATCGAACCAAGGAGACACCATGACCTCGACCACCAGCACCCAGTGGCAGCTCGTCGCCCGCCCGCACGGCGAGCCCACCCCCGACGACGTCGCCCGCGTCGAGGTGACCCTGCCCGAGCTGGGCGACGGCGAGGTCCGCGTGCAGAACGAGTTCCTGTCGGTCGACCCCTACATGCGCGGTCGCATGAACGACGTGAAGTCGTACGTCCCGCCCTTCGCCCTCGGCGAGACCATGACCGGCGGTGCCGTCGGCCGCGTCGTCGAGTCGCGGTCGGACGACCTGCCGGTCGGCACGGTCGTGCTCCACGAGCAGGGCTGGCGGGACGTGGCCCAGGGAGGCGCGTCCACGTTCCGTGCCGTCCAGCCCGTCGACGGCGTGCCCCTGTCGGCGTACCTGGGCGTGCTCGGCCTCACGGGCCTCACGGCGTACGTCGGCCTCACCGAGATCGCCGGCATCCGCGAGGGCGACGTCGTCTTCGTCTCGGGCGCCGCCGGGGCCGTCGGCACCATGGTCGGCCAGATCGCGCGCCTCAAGGGAGCCTCGCGCGTGATCGGCAGCGCCGGCTCGGCCGAGAAGGTCGAGCTGCTGACCTCGAAGTACGGCTTCGACGCCGCGTTCAACTACAAGGACGGCGACGTCTCCGAGTTGCTCGCCGAGGCCGCGCCCGACGGCATCGACCTCTACTTCGACAACGTCGGCGGCGACCACCTGTCGGCCGCCCTCGCCTCGTTCCGCACCGGCGGCCGCGCCGCGCTCTGCGGCTCGATCGCGAACTACAACTCGACCGGTGCCCCGGTCGGCATCACGGGGATGACGAACATGGTCACCCGCGGTCTGACGATGAAGGGCTTCACGCTGGGCGACTACCGCCACCTCGCACCCGCGTTCCAGGCCGAGATGGGCCCCTGGCTCTCCGCCGGCGACGTCGTGTACGACGAGACCGTCGTCGAGGGCATCGACAACGCGTTCGACGCCTTCACCGGGCTCATGCGCGGCGACAACGTCGGGAAGATGGTCGTCGCGGTCTCCTGACCCGCGCCTCCTCGTCCGCTCGCGCGTTCGAGGCGACCCGGCCGAGACGGTCCCGCCGTGGCGGGGCCGGCGGTGGGTCGCCTCGACGCGACGTCCAGCGGGCGATGGGACAATCGACCACGTGACCCAGACCTCCGCCCTGCCCGAGCAGCACCCGCTGGCCGCCGGCCTCACGACGCGTTCGCCTCTGGTCCGCGCGTTGCGCGGCGACCGGCCCGAGACGCTGCCGGTGTGGTTCATGCGCCAGGCGGGGCGCTCGCTGCCCGAGTACCGCGAGCTGCGCGTCGGCACCAAGATGCTCGACGCCTGCCTCACACCCGACCTGGCGAGCGAGATCACGCTGCAGCCGGTCCGCCGTCACGGTGTCGACGCCGGCATCTTCTTCAGCGACATCGTCGTGCCGATCAAGCTGGCCGGCGTCGCGGTCGACATCGTCCCGGGTCGCGGGCCGGTGCTCGAGACGCCGATCCGCACGGCGGCCGACGTCGCGGCCCTGCGGCCGGTCGATCCGGAGGCGCTGGCCCCGATCGCCGCGGGCGTCGCCCAGACCGTCGCGCAGCTCGGCAGCACGCCGCTGATCGGGTTCGCCGGTGCACCGTTCACCCTCGCCGCCTACCTCGTCGAGGGCGGGCCGTCGAAGGACCACATCCGCGCCCGCGCCCTGATGCACAGCGACCCCGAGACCTGGGACGCCCTGCTCACCTGGGCCGCCGACGTGACCGGCGCCTTCCTGCGGGCGCAGGTCCTGGCGGGTGCGAGCGCCGCCCAGCTGTTCGACTCGTGGGTCGGGTCGCTCTCGCTGGCCGACTACACCGCGCACGTCGCCCGCCACTCGGCCCGGGCGCTGTCGCACGTCGCCGACCTCGACGTTCCGCGCATCCACTTCGGCGTGGGCAGCGGCGAGGTGCTGACCGCCATGCGCGACGTCGGCACCGACGCCGTCGGCGTCGACTGGCGCATCCCGCTCGACGAGGCCTCGCGTCGCCTCGGCGGCTCGACCCCGGTGCAGGGCAACATCGACCCGGCCATGCTGCAGGCGCCGTGGGCCGTGCTCGAGGCGCACGTCCGCGACGTGGTCGAGCGTGGTCGGGCGGCCCCGGCGCACGTCCTCAACCTCGGCCACGGCGTCAGCCCCGACACCGACCCCGACGTGCTCACCCGCATCGTCGAGCTCGCCCACACGCTGTGACCCCGCCCGTCGTCACCCCGGGCGCCGTCGTCGACGTCGCCGTGGTGGGCGGCGGCATGGGCGGCATCGTGCTCGCCCGCGACCTGGCCGCCGCCGGGCTGAGCGTCGTCCTGTTCGAGGCGTCCGACCGTCTCGGCGGCGAGGTCTCGCGACACGTCGTCGCCGGCATCGCGCTCGACGCCGGCGCCGAGAGCTTCGCGACCCGTGGCGGCACGGTCGCCGGCTTCGCCACCGAACTCGGTCTCGGCGACGACATCGTCCTGCCGGACCCCCGCGGCGCGTGGTTGCACGAAGCCGACGGTGAGTCGTTCCCGATCCCGCGCACGGGGTTGCTCGGCATCCCCGGCGATCCGTCCGCCGCCGACGTCCGGGCCGTCGTCGGCGAGGACGGGGTGAGGCGCGCACTCGCCGACGCCGACCTGCCGGCCGAGGTCGGGACCGAAGAAACCACCCTGGGGGGTCTCGTCCGCGCCCGCATGGGCGAGGCGGTCGTCGACCGCCTCGTCAGCCCCATCGTCTCGGGCGTCCATTCGCTCCACCCCGACCTCCTCGCCGTCGACCGCGTCGCGCCCGGGCTGCGCTCGGCCCTGCAGCGCGAGGGCAGCCTCGCCGCCGCCGTGCTCGGGCTGCGGGCCCTGGCCCCGGCCGGTTCGGCGGTGGCGGGCATCCGCGGCGGCCTCGCGCGTCTGGTCGACCCGATCGTCGCCGACCTCGAGCGGCACGGCGTCGACGTCCGTCTCGGCACCCGCGTCCGCTCGATCGACGAGACGCGCGTCGAGACCGCCGGCGGTGAGCACGTCCGGGCGAGACGGGTCGTGTTGGCCGTGGGAGACCACGACGCGGTGGCCCTGACGACCCGCGCCTCCTCGGTGCCGCCCGGAGCGATCACCCTCGCGACCCTCGTCGTCGACCGGCCGGAGCTCGACGCGGCGCCCCGGGGCACGGGCGTCCTCGTCGCCCCCGGCTCGACCGGACTCCGGGCCAAGGCCCTCACCCACGCGACCGTCAAGTGGAGCTGGCTGGCCGAGCTCGCCGGGGGACGCCACGTGCTCCGGCTCAGCTTCGACTCGCCCGTCGTCGACCGCGACACACCCGACGCCGAGGTGCGCGACGCGGCGCTCGCCGACGCCTCGACCCTGCTCGGCGTCGACCTCGCCGAGCGTCACCTGGTCGGCTTCGGCCGGGCCACCTGGGACGCCCCGCGCCGGGCCGAGGCGGCGGCCGTCACCGAGCCCGTGGTCGAGGTCGTCCAGGCCGGAGGCGCGGTGGCGGGCCGCGGGCTCGCCGCGATCGTCGCCCACTCGCGTCGTCAGGCCGCCACCCTGGTGGCGGCGCTCTCGTCGCCCCCGTCCCGCGACTGAGGCCTCGGGGTCGGACCGCTTCGGTCCGGCGCGGGCGTCGGCCGCCCGCCTCGGGCTACATTGGAGGGACGTGTGCGGCACATGCCGTCGCGCGTACGACCACGAATGGAGTCCCCCGTGCGAGGCAAACTGATCTTCGTCGCCGGAGCCGCTGTCGGATTCGTGCTGGGCGCCCGCGCCGGCCACGACCGGTACGAGCAGATCACCGAGAGGGCGTCCAAGGTCTGGAACAGCCGGGCCGTGCAGCGCCAGGTCGCCAAGGGCCAGGACTTCGCCGGTGCCAAGACGGCCGACGGCGTCGACGCCGTCGTCACGGGCATCACCCGCGGAATCTCCAAGGCCTTCGGCGGCGGCCGCAAGAAATGACCGACTCGACGCGCAGCGACAAGGTGCGGCACAAGACCAGGCCGCGATCGCTCTTCGCCCTGGTGCAGGACGTCCCCACGCTGGTCACCGACCTGGTCAAGGGCGAGCTGGCCATGCTCAAGTACGAGGTCATCGGCACGCTCAAGGCCTTCGGCATCGGTGCCGGCTTCCTGGTCGGGGCCCTGGTCTTCGTCTTCGCGATGCTCGGCGTCCTGCTGACCGGCATCGTCCTCTTGCTCGCCATCTGGCTTCCCGGCTGGGCCTCGGCCCTCATCGTCGCCGGCGTGCTGTTGCTCGTCGCGGCCCTGCTCGCGTTCCTCGGGTACAAGGCCATCAAGAAGGGGCTCCCCGCGGTTCCCGAGAAGACCATCGCGAGCCTCAAGGCCGACCTCAAGGCCGTCAAGGGCGTGGGGTCGATCCCCGGCGCCCGCCTCGACGAGCGCTGACGCGCCTCCTCGACACCCCCACCCTTCCCGTTCCCGACAGGAGCACCGTGAGCGACAGCAGCGACATCCAGGCCCACATCGACCGCACGCGCGCCGAGCTCGCCGCGACCCTCAACGAGCTCGAGGACAAACTGAACGTGCCCAAGCAGTTGGGCATCGCCGGGCACCGCGCCAAGGCGTCGTTCGACCGCGACAAGACCCCGTGGCTCGCCGCCGCCGGGGCGGGCGCCCTGGCCGTCGCGGGCGTCGTCGTCGCGGTCGTCAAGCGCCGCTGACCGGTCGCCGGGCTCGCCCGACGGCTCGTCCCCGACGAGCACCCGGACCCGTTCGCTCGACCGGGAGCAACCTGGTTGGGCTCCCAGCGTGCCGAGAGGGAGAATGACTGCATGAGTTCCAGCGCCGATGCGGCAGCGCCCGATCTGCCGACGTCCGATTCACCCGCAGCACCCGTCCAGACCGAGTCCGGTGACGAGGCGGCGAGCACCCCGCCGCCCGTCGAACGCCTCGGCTACACGCTCTGGGCGGTCCTGCGTCGCGACCCGCAGAACCCCTACGCCCCCGAGCTCGACGACGTCCCGCAGCTCGACGCCGTCGTCGACGCCCTCGCCGGGCTCGGCGTCACCGTGCGCGGCTTCTACGACGTCAGCGCCCTGCGGGCCGACGCCGACATCATGATCTGGCTGCACGGCGAGGTGCCCGAGGCCGTCCAGTCGGCCTACCGGCAACTGCTGCGCACCGACGTGCTGGGCGGCCTGCTGCCCACCTGGAACGCCATGGGCATGCACCGCGAGGCCGAGTTCTCGCGCAACCACAGCCCGGCCTTCATGCGGGGCAAGGCGCCCGAGACCTGGCTGACCGTGTATCCGTTCGTGCGCAGCTACGAGTGGTACCTGCTGCCCGAGGCCGAGCGCCGCCAGATGCTCGCCGAGCACGGCAAGCAGGGCTCCGAGCACCGCGCGGTCCTGACGAACACGGTCGCCAGCTTCTCGCTCGGCGACTACGAGTGGATCCTCGCCCTCGAGGCTCCCGAGCTCGTCCAACTGGTCGACCTCATGCGCGACCTGCGCTACACCGAGGCCCGCCGCCACGTCCGCGAAGAGATCCCGTTCTTCACGGGCCGACGCATCCCCACCACCGACATCATCGAGGTCTTGTCGTGACCGACACCAGCAACATCACCAACGGGCAGCTCGTCCGCAACGCCACCCCCGCCGCGGCCTCCGGCCCGGAGCACGTCTCCGAGCCGACCGACTACGACGCCATCCTGCTGGCCGGCTTCGGCGGGCCCGAGGGGCAGGACGACGTCATCCCGTTCCTGCGCAACGTCACGCGCGGTCGGGGCATCCCCGAAGAACGGCTCGAAGAGGTCGCGACCCACTACCGCCACTTCGGCGGCGTCAGCCCGATCAACGAGCACAACCGCGAGCTCAAGGCGGCCCTCGAGGCCGAACTCGAGCGACGGGGCATCGATCTGCCGGTCATCTGGGGCAACCGCAACTGGCAGCCCTACATGGCCGACGCCGTGCGTGAGGCCGACGAGCGCGGGTTCCGCAAGCTCATCGCGGTCGCGACCAGCGCCTACTCGTCCTACAGCTCGTGCCGCCAGTACCGCGAGGACTTCGCCATGGCGCTCGACGCCACCGGGCTCGAGGGCACCATGCAGATCGACAAGGTGCGCCAGTTCTTCGACCACCCCGGGTTCGTGCAGCCGTTCATCGACGGCGTGCGCGACGCGTTGGTCGAGGCTCGCGCCGAGAACGAGGGCCTCGACCTGTCGACCGAGGTCCAGGTGCTGTTCGCGACGCACTCGATCCCGTCGACCGACGCGGCCAAGAGCGGCCCCGAGGCGCGCGGCTTCGACGCCGACGGCGCCTACGCCGCCCAGCACAAGGCCGTCGCCGAGGTCGTCATGGCCGCGGCCGAGGCCGCACTCGACCTCGACCTGCCCGAGGGTGGCGGCACGACCGTCCCCTGGCAGCTCGTCTACCAGTCGCGCAGCGGCCCGCCCTCGATGCCGTGGCTCGAGCCCGACATCAACGACGCCATCGACGACCTGGCCGGCGGCCCGACCCGTGCCGTGGTCATCGTGCCTCTCGGGTTCGTCAGCGACCACATGGAGGTCATGTGGGACCTCGACAACGAGGCGATGGAGACCAGCGAGAAGAACGGTTTCTGGGCGACGCGCACCCCGACGCCGGGCATCGACCCGAACTACGTCACCGGGCTGGTCGACCTCGTGCTCGAGCGTCGTGACGGCGTGCCGGCCGAAGACCGCCCCCACGTGACCGATCTCGGGCCGTGGTACGACGTGTGTCGTCCCGGCTGCTGCGAGAACGTGCGACTCGGCTTCAAGCCCGCCCTGTCCGGGCTGGTGCCCTGACCCCGTGGCGACCATCCGCATCGGAACCCGGGGCAGCGCCCTGGCCGTCGCCCAGTCGACCACCGTCGCCGACCGCATCGCCGCCGCGACCGGCCACGACGTCGAGCTCGTCCGCATCAAGACCGAGGGGGACCGGTCGCAGGGCACCGGCGAGTCGCTCGCGTCGCTCGGGGGCACCGGCGTGTTCGCCAGCGCCCTGCGTGAGGCGCTCCTGGCGGACGAGTGCGACGCGCTCGTGCACTCGCTCAAAGACCTGCCCACCGCCACGCACCCCGGTCTCGTCATCGGCGCGACGCCCGGACGCGCGGACGCCCGCGACGCCCTCTGCGCCCGTGACGGACTGACCCTCGAGGGACTGCCCCAGGGGGCTCGCGTCGGCACGGGGTCACCGCGTCGTGCCGCCCAGCTGCTCTCGCGACGCCCCGACCTCGAGGTCGTCGACATCCGCGGCAACGTCGACACGCGGCTCGGTCGCGTCGGCGTCGACCTCGACGCCGTGCTGCTCAGCGCGGCGGGTCTCGGCCGACTGGACCGCCTCGACGCCGCGACCGAACTGCTGGGGCTCGGCTTCTGGCCCAGCGCGCCCGGCCAGGGGTCGTTGGCCGTCGAGGTCCGCGAAGGCGACGCCGACGAGGCACTCGCCCGCGGTCTGGCCGCCATCGAGGACGTTGAGACCCGTCTCGTGGTGACGGCCGAGCGGGCCGTGCTGGCCGGCCTCGAGGCCGGTTGCGCGGCACCCGTCGGTGCCAGTGCGGTCGTCGACGCCGGGTTGCTGCTGCTCAGCGCGACCGTCTACAGCCCCGACGGCAGCCGACGCCTCAGCTCGTCGCATGCCGTCTCCCTCGACGACGGCCCGCTCGTCGCACGTCTCGCCGACGTCCACGAGGTCGCCGGCCGTGTCGTCGACGAGTTGCTCGACTCCGGTGCGGCCGAGTTCGCCCCGCTGGGTGGCGGACCGGCCGGCGGTGACCCCCTGGGCAGCGCCTCGTGACCGCCGACAAGCCGCTCAAGGGCGTGCGCGTCCTGGTGCCGCGCGGTGGCAAGTGGGGCGACGGGGTCGCGGCCTCGCTCCGGTCGCGCGGTGCCGCGCCGGTGATCGCCCCCCTCATCAACTTCGCCCCGGCCGAGACGCCCGAGCTGCTCGCCGCCGCCCTGGCCCGCCTCGAGTCCGGCGTCTACGAGTGGCTCGTCGTCACGAGCGCCACGACGGTCGACGTCCTGGTCGGCAACGGCATCCGGCCCCCGGCGTCGACCCGCGTCGCCGCGGTCGGCGAGACCACCGCGGCCGCTCTGAGCCTGGCGGGCATCCGAGTCGACTTCGTCCCCGAGGGCGACAACTCGGCCCGCGGACTCGTGAAGGAGTGGCCGGCCGACGAGGTCACCGGTCGCGTGCTCGTGCCGCAGTCCGACCTGGCCGAGCCGACCCTCGTCGCCGGGTTGTCGGCCCGCGGGTTCGACGCCGAGTTCGTCTCGGCGTACCGCACGGTGGGAGTGCCCGTCTCGGCCGAGGTGCGCGACGGCGTCGCCGACGGCTCGATCGGCGTCCTCCTCGTGACCTCGGGCAGCGTGGCCCGCCAGATCGCCGCCCAGCTGGCGCCCCTGCCCCCGCAGACCCTCGTCGCGTGCATCGGCCCGCGCACCGCCTTCGACGCCCGTGCCGCGGGGCTGCCCGTGCACCTGATCGCCGAGACCCGATCGGCGGCCGCCCTCGTCGAGGCCGTGGTGGACCACGCCCTCGACGGCCCGTCCGCCGGAACGCCCCCCACCGAGAAGGACTGATGTCCGATTTCCCCCGAGTGCGGCCCCGCCGCCTCCGCGCCACCCCTGCCCTGCGCCGCCTGACGGCCGAGACGCGCCTGCACCCCGCCGATCTCGTCCTGCCGATGTTCGTCCGCGAAGGCATCGACGAACCCACCCCGATCTCGTCCATGCCGGGCGTCGTCCACCACAGCCTGTCGAGCCTGCCCCGGGCCGTCGAGCAGGCCGCCGAGGCCGGCGTCGGCGGGGTCATGCTCTTCGGCGTACCCCTGGAGAAGGACGCCGTCGGATCGGGCGCGACCGACCCCGAGGGCATCCTCAACGTGGCCACCCGCGTGGCCGTCGACGCCGCCCAGGGCGCGCTGGTCGTGCAGACCGACCTCTGCCTCGACGAGTTCACCGACCACGGCCACTGCGGCGTCCTCGCCGCCGACGGCTCGGTCGACAACGACGCCACCCTGGTCCGCTACGACGAGATGGCGGTCGTCCAGGCCGAGGCCGGCTCGCAGCTGATCGGCATGAGCGGCATGATGGACGGCCAGATCGGCTCGGCCCGCGACGCGCTCGACGAGGCCGGCTTCGGCGGCACGGCACTTCTCGCCTACGCGGCCAAGTACGCCTCCGCTTTCTACGGCCCCTTCCGCGAGGCCGTCCAGTCGACCCTCGTCGGTGACCGCCGCACCTACCAGATGGACGCCGCCAACGGGCGCGAGGGCCTCCGCGAGGTCGACCTCGACATCGCCGAGGGTGCCGACGTCGTCATGGTCAAGCCGGCCATGAGCTACCTCGACGTCCTCGCCGAGACCGCCGCGACCAGCACCGTGCCGGTCTGGGCGTACCAGATCAGCGGTGAGTACGCGATGATCCACGCGGCCGCCGCGAACGGTTGGATCGACCTCGACGCCGCGTCGTACGAGAGCGTCCTGTCGATCAAGCGGGCGGGGGCGGACGCGATCCTGACGTACTGGGCCACCGAACTGGCCACGCGCCTCCAGAAAGAGCGGTTCTGATGACCGAGCAGAGCAACGACACCTACTTCACCCGGGCCAAGCGGTCCATCCCGGGCGGCGTGAACTCGCCCGTCCGCGCCTACGGCTCCGTCGGCGGGACGCCCCGGTTCCTCGTGGGCGCCCAGGGTGCGTACGTCACCGACGCCGAGGGGCGCGACTACGTCGACCTCGTCGCCTCGTGGGGCCCCGCGATCCTCGGGCACACCCACCCCGAGGTGCTCGAGGCCGTGCAGCAGGCGGCCGCGCGCGGCCTGTCGTTCGGGGCGTCGACCCCGGCCGAGACCGAACTCGCCGAACTGGTCCGCGAACGCGTCGCTGTCGGCGACCAGCGTCCGATCGGCAAGCTGCGCATGGTGTCCACCGGCACCGAGGCGACCATGACGGCCATCCGTCTCGCCCGCGGCTACACCGGTCGCGACCTGCTCGTGAAGTTCGCCGGGCACTACCACGGGCACTCCGACTCGCTGCTGGCCGAGGCCGGCTCGGGCGTCGCCACCCTGTCGATGCCCGGCTCGGCCGGCATCACGGCCGAGACCGCGGCCCAGACGCTCGTCCTGCCCTACAACGACCTCGACGCCGTGCGCGCGGCCTTCGACGAGCACGGCCCGCGCATCGCGGCCGTCATCGTCGAGGCGGCCGCCGCGAACATGGGCGTCCTCGCGCCGCAGCGTGGCTTCAACCGCAGCCTGTCCGAGATCACGAGACGACACGGCTCGCTGCTGATCGTCGACGAGGTGCTCACCGGCTTCCGTGTGGGCCGCGCGGGTTGGTGGGGTCTCGAGGCCGCCCAGGTCGTCCCGGACGGCGCCGGGTGGGAGCCCGACCTCGTCACGTTCGGCAAGGTCATCGGCGGGGGCATGCCCCTGGCGGCCCTGGGTGGACGTGCCGAGGTGATGGACTTCCTCGCCCCGCTCGGGCCGGTGTACCAGGCGGGCACGCTCAGCGGCAACCCGGTGGCCGTCGCCGCGGGCATCGCCACGCTCAGGCTCGCGACGCCCGAGGTCTACGCCCGGCTCGACATCGTTGCCGACCAGCTGTCGGCCGGTGTCTCGGCCGCCCTGTCGGCCGAGAGTGTCGAGCACAGCGTCCAGCGCGCCGGGTCCCTCTTCTCGTTCGCCTTCACGCCGACGGCACCGAACGACTACGACGACGTCCGCGCCCAGCAGACCTGGCGCTACCCGCCGTTCTTCCACGCCATGCTCGACGCCGGGGTCAACCTGCCGCCGTCGGTGTTCGAGGCGTGGTTCGTCACGGCGGCCCACGACGACGACGTGGTGTCGCGCATCCTCGACGCCGTGCCCGCCGCGGCCAAGGCCGCCGCGGCCGCGCAGGCGCCGCACTAGCCCGCTCGAGCGCGCGCCGCGCCTCCGTTCCGGCTCGCCGGGGGCTCGGCCGGCTCTGCGTGCCGGGCTCGCCTGCCCGTCA
>NZ_JXQZ01000036.1 GCF_000878135.1 Frigoribacterium sp. MEB024 | reverse complement strand
CACGCTCTACCCCCCGTGGTGGTCACGCACCACGATCCGCAACACGGCGTCGCGACCTACGCGGCCCAGATCGCCGCGACGGTCGAGGCCCGCACCGGGCGGCACCTCGCCCTCGACGTCGCCGACCTGCTCGACGTGCCGGACGACGACTCCGTCGACGTCACCGTGCCCCGGGCGCACCTGCAGTTCACCGACCGGCTCTGGGGCCCTTCTCCGTCGGCGGCGGCCGACGTCGTCGAGCACCTGGCCGACACGACGGCGCTCACCGTCACCCTGCACGACCTGCCCCAGCCGTCGGACGGCGAGCGCAACCTGAGGAGGCGCGGAGAGGCCTACGGTCGCGTGGTCGCCGCCGCACGGGGCGTCGTCGTCAACAGCGAGCACGAGCGCGCCCTCCTGCACGAGTGGGTCGGCTTCGACGGCCCGGTCGAGGTCATCCCCCTGCCGGTCGAACGGCATCCGCTGACGGGCACCCGGCCGGAGCCCGACGGCGACGTGGCGGTCATCGGGTTCTTCTACCCGGGCAAGGGGCACGCCGAGGTCGTGGCGGCCGTGGCCGGACTCGCGGCCGCGCGGCACGACGCCGCCGGCGACCGGGACGGAAGCGGGGCGACGCGACCGGACGCGCGGGCGACGGGCGTCGTGGCGCTGGGCCGCGCCTCCTCGGGTCACGAGGCCGAGCTGCAGCAGCTGGTCGACGAGGCCGTCGGTCTCGGCGTGCCGTTCGGCGCGACGGGCTACCTCGACGACGCGACGCTGCTCGACCGGGCGCGACGCGCGTCGGTGCCCGTGGCGGCGCACCAGCACGTGTCGGCCTCCGGATCGATCGCGACCTGGATCGCGGCCGGGCGACGACCGCTCGTCCCCGACACGAGGTACTCGCGCGAGATGGCGGCGCTGCGGCCGGGCACGCTCACGCTCTACCCCGACGGCGGGCTGGCGGCCGCGATCGCCACGGCCCTGGCCGACCCGGAGTCGACCTGGCTCGACGACGACGCCCGCACCCTGCCCGGCCTCGACGAGGTCGCCGACGCCTACGCGGCGTGGTGGGCCGAGGGGGTGCGCTGGTGAGCCGCGACGCCGGGTCGCCGGTGTCCGACGCGACCGACACCGCGCCTCCTGCGGGCGGGCGGTTCGTCGTCGGCAACGCGTGGGACGCCCTCGACGGGACGTGGCCCGACCTGCCGCCGCTCGTGTCGGTGGTCGTCGTCCACTACCGGCAGCAGGCCGAGCTCGACCGGACGCTGGCGGCGCTCGCGCGTCAGAGCTACCCCGCCGAACGGCTCGAGGTGATCGTCGTCGACGACGGATCGCCGACGCCACCCACCGTGCCCGAAGGGGTGCGACTGATCGTGCAGGAGGACCTCGGGTTCCGGCTCTCGGCCGCCCGCAACGTCGGCGTCGCCGCGTCGTCGGGGTCGGTGCTGTGCTTCGTCGACGCCGACACGTCACCCGAGCCGGACTACGTCCTGCGGCTGACGCGGTTGCCGGCGCTCGTCCCCGAGGCGGTGACGGTCGGACAGCGGAAGCACGCGGACTTCGCGGGCGTGCTGGGTGGTGACGGCGGCGCCGTGCCGGTGTCGGAGCCGGTCGAGGTGGCCGGGCCGGCCCACGAACTCGAGCAGCCGCGCTGGCTGCAGCAGGCGTACGGCTGGTCGGCCGACCTGCTGCACGCCGACGACCGGTCGTACCGCCACCTGATCGGGGCGGTCACCTGCTGCACCCGCTGGTTCTTCGACCAGGTCGGCGGCTTCGACGAGTCGTTCACCAGCTACGGCGGCGAGGACTGGGAGTGGGCACACCGCGCGTGGCTCGCCGGCGGCGTGTTCGCCCACGTGCCGGGCGCCGTGGCGTGGCACGACGGGCCGGACTGGGCGGGGCGGGCGACGGGTGCGGGCGTCGGTTCGGCGGGGTCGGCGGGATCGGCGGGATCGGCGGGCTCAGTGGCCTCGGCGGGCTCGGCGGCCTCGGAGGCCTCGGAGGCTGCTCGCGAGGACGAGGAGGCGCGGCGCCAGGCCGAGAAGAACGGCGAGACCCTGCGCCTCGCCGACCTGATCGCCGTGCGCGGCTCCCGGGGGTTCGGAGTGCGGAGTCGCGCCGTGGACGTCTGCGTCGAACTGGTCGCCGCCGTCGGGACGTCGATCTCGGCCGGTGCGGCGTTCGTGGCGGTGGACAGCGTGCTGGCGGCGATGCCGGACGTGACGGTCGTGGTGCCGGACGACGTGGCACCGGTCTTCGAGGCGGACCAGCGGGTGCGGGGCCGCTCGTCGGCGGCTGCCGCCGCGGCGCGGGGCGGTGCCCGGGTGGTCGTGACGCTCGACGGTGCCGTGCGGGTGCTGCCCGCGGTGGAGGCCGGCGGCTCGCAAGACGCCCGGGTGCAGGCGCTGGCCGCTGCGGCAGGCCTCGGGGACGACGTCGCAGGCGACCTGCGGACGGCGACGGACGCGGTCGGCGTGGGGTCGCTCGGCACCCTCGAGTTGGTGGACCCGTCGGGCCGGGTGCTCGTGACGGTCGAGTCGCGTCGCGCCGCCCTGCGCGCCCGACGCTGGGGGGCGGGCGTCGCGTTCGTCTCGCACCGCGCCTCCGTGGACTGGCTCACGCCCGTGACGGGCGAGCCCAGCGTCGCCGCCTACCTCGGCGGCTGGGGCTGACCGCGGGCTCGCGCGCGCCCGCGTGCCGCGTGCCGCGTCGAGTGGTCCCGTTCCGTCGTTCGTCGACCGACGAGGGACGGTTCGGGACCACTCGACCGTCGCTCAGGGGGCGGGTGCGACCAGGGTGAGCCAGCCCTCGTCGACGACGTAGCCGAGGGAGGCGTTCGTGGCGACGATCGCGGGGTTGTCGGCGGAACCTCCCGTGCGGAAGCTGAGGACGCCGTCGTCGAGGAGGGCCAGCACCGACGCCGCTTTGACCGCTGCGGCGAGACCTCGACCGCGGTGATCGGGGTGGACGACGGTGACGTCCGTCTCGGCGGCGGGACCGTCGAGGTCGACGACGGTCAGGCCGACGAGGCGACCCGTCGACGTGAGGGCACCCCAGGCCCTGCGGGTCGGTCCGGGCGTCGCCGACGACCGGTCGAAGGGCTCGTGCCGTGTGGCCACGCTCCCCGGGTAGTCGTCGAGGGTCTGCGCGTCGAGGGCGAGCACGGCGTCGACGTCGTGCGGACCGAGCTCGCGGATCGTGACGTCGGCGGCCTTGCCGGTGGCGAGGGCGCGAAGGTGGTCGCGGTCGACGTCACCGGTGTGGAGCCGGGCACCGAACGACCGAGCGGCGACGGTCCACCCGTCGCCGAGGAGCGCGGCGGCCTCGGGCGAGTGGTCTCGGAGGACGGCCGGGGTCTGCACGGTCCGATCGTACGACGGGGGCCGTCCTCGGTGCCGGACCGCGCCTCCTGGTCCTCTGGCATGCCGTCGTCGTCCGGAGGGCGGGGCCTGGTGGTGCCTCGGTAGGGTGGCGGGGTCGCGGTGGGCGGCACGGACGAGGGGGATCTCATGACCGACAGGAACGACGGGGCGGACCAGCAGGGCGGGGCGGTGCGACCGTACGGGCAGCAGGCGCAGGGCGGACAGCCCCAGGGTGGGCAGCCTCAGCAGCCGCCCGCCGGGCAGCCGACGCCTTCGCCGTACGGGCAGCAGCCGCCCTACGGGCAGCCGACGCCTTCGCCGTACGGGCAGCAGCCCTCCGGCCACCCGCAGCCGCAGCCCGGGTACGGACAGCCCTCGTACGGACAGCCCTCGTACGGGCAACCCTCGTATGCACAGCCCTCGTACGGACAGCCGCCGCAGGGGTCGCCCTTCGCCCCAGGTGGGCCGGTCCCCCTCTGGGCGCCTCTGTACGGGGCGGGTCCGGTCGTCGCGGTGAAGCGGTTCTTCCAGAAGTACGCCGACTTCACGGGGCGCGCGAGCCGCAGCGAGTACTGGTGGGTGGTCCTCGCGAACACGGTGGTCTGGTTCGTGCTCAGCATCGTCGGGTTCCTCGCGGGCCTCCCGGGGAGCACGACGGACTACGACGGCACCCTCGAGCCCGGACCGGGCTTCATCCCCTTCGGCTTCGTTCTCGCGGTCTTGCTCTTCGGGACGGTCGTCCCGTTCCTCTCCCTCGGAGCGCGGCGACTCCACGACATCGACCTCAGCGGGTGGTTGCTGCTGATCAACCTGTTCCCGTACCTCGGCGCATTCGTCATCTTCATCCTGTCGCTGCTCGGCCCGAAGCCCGGCGGTGCCCGCTTCGACCGACCGAGGGCGTGACGGCACACCAGTCCGAACGCGGTGACGGCGGCGGACGCGTCACGGTAGTTTCTCGACCATGAGCGCTCCCGACGCCCGCGTGCCCGACGACCGACGTGCCCTCGTCCAGCCGGAACTGCGCCCCGGCGAGCGCCTGCTCTGGTCGGGCGGCCCGGACGAGAGCGTGACCTTCGGTCGCAACGACCTGTTCCTCGTGCCGTTCAGCCTGCTGTGGTGCGGGTTCGCGATCTTCTGGGAGGTCTCCGCCCTGCGCGACGGGGCATCGTGGTTCTTCGTCGCCTTCGGTGGGGTCTTCGTGGCGATCGGCCTCTTCTTCGTGGTCGGCCGATTCCTGCTCAAGCGGGCACGGAAGGCGAAGACGGGTTACGCGGTCACCGACCAGCGGTCGTTCCTGGTCGTCGGGTCGACCGTCCACCAGGCGCCGGCGAAGCAGCAGAACCAAGAGGTGTCGTGGTCCCGGGACCGCACCCACGTCAGCGTCGACTGGACCGACTCGATCACGGGCGACACCCCGTTCGGCGCACGGCAGCGTGGCCTGACCAACACGGGCCTCGACGGCGTCATGGCCCCGCTGCCGATGACCTTCGTGGACGTGCGCGACGGCGAGGCGCTGCTGCGCGCGCTCGACGAGGCCGGGCGTCCGGAGGCACGGTGAGGCACGTCGGCGGATTCCGCCGTCGACGAGAGGCGAACGTCGGCGAACCACGCCGCAGCCAGGCCTGGCGGGATCTCGTCGACCGGGTGCTGGTCGAGCTCAACGCCCTCGACCCCTATGGACTGGAGCCCGGCACCGAGGACGGCGCCCCCTGGGACGAGTACGAACTCGAAGCCGTCCCGATGGTGCGTGAACTGATCCTGGCCCGGGGCATCACCGGCGACCAGGTCGACGCGATCTGGACCGCGTGGTTCGGCGAGACGCTGAGCGGTCGCACGGAGCCGGCTCGGTTCGAGGAGTTCCTCGCCCGACTGGATGCCGTGGGGCCGTGGCCTGACGAACACTCGTAGCGCGACGACCACGACGGCGTCGAGGGGCATCTCCGGCGGTACCGTGAACCGTGTCCTCCCACCTCCGCCTGATCGATCCGCGAGACGCCCCCGAGCTGGCACGGGCGTTGACGCGCAACCGTGAGTTCCTGGCCCCCTGGGACCCCGTGCGCGGTGACGCCTACTTCACGCCCGAGGGGCAGCTGTCGGTGATCTCGTCGCTGCTGGCGCAACGGTCACGCGGCGAGGCGCAGCCGTTCGTCATCGTCGACGAGGGTGCCGTGGTGGGCCGGCTGACCCTCAGCGGGATCGCCCGTGGCCCCTTCCGGTCCTGCGACCTCGGCTACTGGCTGTCGGAGGACCGCAACGGGCGCGGCATCATGACGTCGGCCGTCGGCGAGGCCGTCGACTGGGCGTTCGGCGAGGCCGGCCTCCACCGCGTCCAGGCGGGGACGCTCCGCCACAACGTCGCCTCGCAACGGGTTCTCGTGAAGGCCGGCTTCGAGCAGTACGGCATCGCCCCGTCCTACCTCGAGATCGCGGGCCGCTGGCAGGACCACGTCCTCTTCCAGCGGATCGACGACTCGACCGGACGGTGATCCGTCCAGGACAGGCCGAGCCGGTCCCTTCGAGGGTGTGACCCCGCCATCCGTTCGATCCGGACACCCGCCGCGACACCGGCCCGCAGCTGCCGACACCGGCGCCGACCCCCCGTCGGCAAGTCCTGACTCCCGTCGTGGTCGGTCTCGTCCCCCGGTGATCCCGGCACCCCGCCCCAGCACCAGCCCGGAATTGCCGACACCGGCGCCGCCCCCGTCGGCAAGTCCTGACTCCCGTCGCAGCCGCTCCCATCCCCCGGTGATCCCGGCACGCCTCCGCAGCACCAGCCCGGAATTGCCGACACCGGCCCCGCCCCCGGCGGCGAACTCGACATCCGCTCCGACCTCGACGCCTGTCGGCCCACCCCCTTGCACGCGGCACGCGTCCCACCCGAGGTCGGCTAGTCCTGACTCCTGTCGCAGCCGCTCCCCTCCCTCGCGGAAGTCGGCACCCCGCCGCAGCACCAGCCCGGAATTGCCGACACCAGAGCCAGAGGCAGAGCCAGAGCCAGAGCCGGCGGGGCCCGGGGGCGTGGTCGGAAGGGATGACAGGCACCCGCGGCGGACCGCTGGCGCCGTCAGAGCACCGTGTACCGGGCGTCGAGCGCCGAGCGCCCCGTCAGGGCCGTCAGGAGGTGCGGCGCATCATCCGACGGAGCGTCGGCCACGAGGGCGCCGAGCACGACCAGCGCCTGACGAACCGCGGTCTCGGGCGCCTGCCCGTCGAGCCCGCCGGCCGTCCGCAGGTCGCCGGTGTGGACGACGAGCTCGACGACGCGCGTCGGCAGGTACGCCTCGAGCCGCCACTCGCCGACCGGAGTCTCCACCCGTGCGTCCGCGGTCCGTCCGGCCACCATGCCGGTCACCCGTCGCACGACGGTGTCGACGCTCTCGGGCAGGTCGGCACCGAGGTCCCGTCCCGCTTGCCGCCCCCGCTCGGCGACCTCGTCCGGATCGGCGCGGCCGCCCCGGACCGCCCGGTAGTAGTCGACGGAGCGGCGGTCAGAATCCGACGGCCCCGGCCGCAGGTACTGCTCGACCGTGAGCAGGGCCCTCGACGTGTGGCCGACGAGGTCACGACGGCTCCACTCGCCGAGCGCCGTGGCCTCCCAGGGGGCCGGCGGCCGGTCGAGCTCGTGCACCGTCTCGGCGAACCACCGCGCCGCGGCCCCGAACGCGTCGCGGACCGTCCGGAAGTTCTCGTCCATGGGGTGAGCCTAGATCCGGCGACGACCCGCGTTCCGGGGCGTTCCGTCGGCCGCCACCATGCCCTAGCCTCGCCGTCGTGGGGAAACGTCAGATCTACGTCGAGACCGTCATCGACGCCGACCTCGATCGGGTGTGGGCCGCCACGCAGGACCCCGCCCAGCACGTCCGCTGGGACGTCCGCTTCTCGCGCATCACCCCCGGGCCGCCGGACGCCGACGGGTCGACACCGTTCCGCTACGTCCGTCGCACGCCCGTCCACACCGTCGAGGGCACGGGCGTCAGCATCGGCGAGCGCCACGGCCAGGACGGTTCGCGCACGTCCGCCCTGCGCTTCGCGACCGACGACGCCCTCTCACCGATCCGGGCCGGGCGTGGGTACTGGCGCTACCTGCCCACCGCCGACGGACGGACGCGCTTCGTGACCGGCTACGACTACGACTCGGGCTGGGGTCCGCTCGACCTGGTCGTGCGTCCGCTGCTCGGGTGGGCGACGGCGTTCAGCTTCGACCGCCTGCGCCTCTGGCTCGAGACCGGCCGCGAACCCGAGCGGTGGCCGCTCGCCAGCGCCCTCGCGTTCTGGCGTCCGGACCGGCCCCGCGCCTCCCGCACCCTCCGCGCGCCCGCGGGCGGCACGCGGGCGGGCGACCACCTGCAGGAGGCGCCGGTCACCCTGGCCGCGCTGCCCGACCCCGCGAGGCGGTCACCCCGATGACGTCGATCTTCGAGCAGGCCCTCGGCGACGAGTTCGTCCGCCTGCACCCGATGATGCAGCGCCGCTTCGGCGTCGGTCTGGACTCGGGCGAGGCCTGCGTGGGCCGGGGCGTCATGTCGTCGATCCGGCGGGGCCCGTGGTGGACCGTGCCGTTCTTGCAGATCGGGCGGTTGCGCAACATCCTGGTGCCCGACGTCGGTGACGACGTGCCCTTCGTCATCGAGAACTATCCGTACCGCGACGGGCTCGGACGCGAGACCGTCACCTTCGTCCGCTCGTACACCGTGCGGCGCCGCCGGGCGGGCCGACGCCCGGTCCGCTTCGACGCGACGATGGTGCTCGACCGCGGGCGGGTGCTCGACTACCTCGGCACCCACCAGCACCTCGCGGTCGACCTCGACCTGACGGTCGACGACCGCGGCGGCCTCGTGCTCCGCTCGGAGGCGCAGCGCTTCCACGAGGGCCCTGTCTCGTTCCGCTTCCCGATGCTGTTCAGCGGTCGGGCCGAGCTGCACGAGTGGTGGTCCGACGACGACGAGTCGTTCCACGTCGACCTCGAGGTGCACAACCAGCGCTTCGGGTTCCTCTTCGGCTACCGCGGCACCTTCACCTGCGAGTGGGTCGCCGCATCCGACGCGCCGGCCCGGCTGAAGCCGAGACGCACCGAGGCCCGCCTCTAGGCCGCGGGCCGTGCCGGTCGGACCACGTGGCGCAGCGCGGTCGCGAGCCCACCCCGCCCCGCGCCGCCCCGCCCCGCCCCGGGATCGGCGACACCCCCTGTCGGCAAGTCCTGACTCCCGTCACCGCCGCACCCCTCCCACACCGATCACGGCACCCCACCGCCGCACCCGCCAGGAATTGCCGCCACCAGCACCGGCACCGGCACCGGCACCGACGTCGGCACGGACACCGACCCCCGTCGACAAGTCCTGACTCCCGTCACCGCCGCACCCGTCCCACGCCGATCACGGCACCCCACCGCGTCACCGGCCAGGAATTGCCGACACCGCAGCACCTCGACGCCGCGACGCCGCGACGCCGCGACGGCACCGGCACGGCACCGACGTCGGCACGGACGTCGGCACGGACAGCGACCCCCTGTCGGCAAGTCCTGACTCCCGTCACCGCCGCACCCGTCCCACGCCGATCACGGCACCCCACCGCGTCACCGGCCAGGAATTGCCGGCACCGGCACCGGCACCGGCACCGGCACCGGCACCGAACACGGAACGAGACCGGCACCGGCACCGGCATCGGCATCGGCCTCGGCATCGGCATCGGCATCGGCATCGGCATCGGCATCGCACCCGGGCCTCGGCGTCGTCGGCCGGCCCGGAGGGGCGGGTCGAGTCCCGGCGGAGGAACGACCCGGCTGGTCACATCAGCAGGCCAGGGAGGGCCGTGTACGCGACGACGAACACGATCGACAGGGCGACCACCGACCCCGCCGTGACGACGGGCACCCACGTCCGGGCGGACGACCGGGTGCGCATCGTGCCCCAGGCGAGGAACGCCGCGCCGAGGACCACCTGGAGCACCCAGTAGACGGCGCCCGGTCCCTGGTCGAGGACGACGAGCCCGTAGAGCCCCTCCCCCACGAGCACCGTCGAGAGCGGCACGACCGCCAAGGTCCGCCAGGTCGGCGACGACGCACGGAGGAGTGCGGCGCTGACACCGATGACCGGCCCCACGAGGAGCCCGAGGATCGTGAAGACGTTCTGGAACGGCTCGTCGTAGGGGAAGCCGCGCCACCCCGACACGATCCGGTAGCCCTCGACCAGCAGCACGAACGCCACGGCGCCCAGGACGGCCGACAGGGCCGGGCGGGCGCGCACGGCCAGGACGAGCGCGAAGACGAGGACCGACCAGCCACCGGACGAGTTCGCGAACCCTCCGAGCCACTCGGGCAGGAAGCCTTGCGCCGGGCTCGTCAGGCCGCCGAGCACCAGTGCTCCGGCAGCCACCACGGCGACCCGACCGGCGCCGAGGACGATCGTCACGGCCGGGGACCCCTGCCGTCGGGCGGCCTGCATGGTGGGGCGGTCGAGTCGGGTCTCGGTCATGGCAGCTCTCCTTCGAGGAGGTGCCAGCGTACGAACGACCGGCGTCGTCACGCGTCCTCCGCGGGTCGCAGCCCGTGCCCCCCGAGGATGACCTCGCCCACCTCGCCCGTCGAACCGGGACGCCGGCCGGACCCGCGCGCCGTCAGAAGGTGGCGAGCGCGCTGACCGTCATCTGCTGCACCCGGGCGTTCGCACACGCCTCGAAGCTGGACCCCGAGGCGGGCACGAAGATCGACTCGAGCGAGCCGGGCGGGTAGACGCGGAACCCGTCGGTCGCCTGCGGCCGGCACTCCGCTGCGTCGTAGTTCCCCGTCTGGGCGATCTGCACGATCGTCTGCACCTCGGCACCGGGGGCGAGCGTGTGGGCCTCGTGCGGCGACGAGCGATCGAGCGCGGCCGAGGCGCCGATCTGGGTTCCGTTCCCGTCGCCGACGAACGAGACGCCGGGCCAGCCCTGGAGGGTGCACGTGCGCTGACCGCCGTTGGTCAGGATGATGGCGACGCCGTAGCTGCCGGCCGCACCCCCGCCTCCGTCGGCGATCTCGGCGGTGAGCTCGCCCACCGTGCACCGCGAGGAGGCGTCGCCCGGGGCACCGTCGCCCAGGTCGCCACCGCCGCCAGACGCCCCCTCGGGACCCGGCGACGCCGTGGGAGAGGAGGCGCTGGTCGGCGAGTCGGTCGCCGACGAACCGGACGTCGGTGAGGCCGTGACGGTGACGGTGGGGGCCGCCGCCGTCTCGGGGCCGCTCGAGGCCGAACAGCCCGAGAGCACGACGGCGAAGGACGCCACGACGACCGCGGCGGGGGCGAGGGAACGGAACGGACGCTTCATGCCTCCACCGAATCACGCCCGGCTAGGTTTTTGCACACTCTGCACCGTTGGTCGCCCGTTCCCCGGCCTCCGACCGGACGACGAAGGGCCCGACATCCGCGGATGCCGGGCCCTCCGGGGTGCCGACCGAGGTCGACGGAACGATCAGCTCTGGCCGAGGTCGTCCTTGGCCTTCTCGGTCTCGAGACGCTCTTCGCTCATGTGCTGGTCCTTGTGGCCCTGCTTCGTGAGCTCTTCGTCGTCCGTGCGCTTGCCGACGGCCTCTTCGGCCTTGCCGGCGGCCTTCTGGACGAAATCTTTTGCCTTGTCACCAACGGACATGACGTACCTCCTGGTTGTGGGTCGACCGGACTGACCCGGCACGTCTGTGACGGTAGGCCGGGTGTCCGCGGGCCGCCGGGGTTCACAGGCTGTTCCAGGTTCGTACCCGGACCGGGACCGGACCGATCGGTCTCGACCCGACCCACGCCGTCCCCTAGGATCAACGCCGAGGGGGCACCATGGCACGACACGCACCAGGGGCGGGCGGCGACGACGACGTCACGCCCGGTCACGAACTCTTCGCGCCCCGCGCGTCCGACACCGGCGACGCCCCCGCGGCGGAGGTCGCGCCCGACGGCACCGAGCCCCGGCTCGTCGCGTGGTCGCACCGCGGCGCCGCAGGCACGGCCGGTGCCGCGGCATCGGCCGACCCGGCGAGCGCGACCGAGGCCGACGAGGCCGACGACGAACCCGCACCCCGGTCCGGCCGTCGCCGCCTCGCGATCGTCGGTGGCGTCGTCGCCGCCGCGGCCCTCGTCTCCGTCGTCGTGAGCGCGGTCCTCTTCACGAGCGGTTCGGCCCCGCTCGCGGCCGGTGTCCCGACCGAGTCCGCGAGCCCGACCACGGTCGCCCGCACCTCGACGCCCACCCCCAGCGCGACCCCGTCGCCGACGCCGACCGCCCCCGCGACGCCCTCGCCCCGGGCGGCCACCCCGCCGCCGCAGGACGCCGCCGTGCCGGCGCCCTTCATCACCCCGGTCGCGGCCGGCACGGTGGTCGCCGAGGGCGACCTCGCCTCCCCCAAGGGCAGCATCCACCTGCACTACCGCGTGGTGGCCGGGGGCGACGACACCTACGCGACCGAGCTCACGGACGCCACCTCGAGCCTGCCCGTCCCGGTGGGCGTCGCGTTCTACCAGGTGGCCCCGTCCGTCGGCGACGGCGTCACGTACGGCGGCGACGGGGGCGTCGAGCTCGGGGCGTCCGTCACGACTCCGACGGCGGCCTCGGGCAGCTTCGGCTCGATCAGCCAGCCCTCGTACCTCTCGACGCTCGTCGTCCACTCGACCAGCACCTCCTCGGACGTCCCCGTCGAGATCTCGGCCGGCAAGGTGCTCGCCGTCGCCCCGGTCGCGTGGTCGGTGCCGCCGCGGCAGACGAACATCGTCCCGGTCGACTCGGGTGCGGTGGCCTTCGCCTCGGGGGCGCTCGAGGCGACCACGGCGTCCGGGGCCCCCAAGCGGTACACCGTCGCACCCGAGGACCTCATCGACGTCGTCGCCCAGCGCTTCGGCATCTCGGTCTCGGCGCTCCTCTACATGAACCAGGGCCTCCAGGTCATCGACGACGCGCAGCACCTGTTCGAGGGCACGACGCTCGTCCTGGACCCCGACAGCGTCTGACCCGGGACGTCCCGCACGGCGACGCCTAGGGTCGAGTGGTGAGACTCCACCTCGCCCCCGGCCGGCTCGTCCGTCACGCCGTGTGGTGGGTGCAGGACTACGCCTACGCCGCCGTCTGGCAGGTGCGCGCCGTCACGAGTCCGCGAGACCCCGATCGCTACCTCGGCGGCACGGGTCGCCCCGTGCTGGTGATCCCGGGCGTATGGGAGACCTGGTCGTTCCTGCGACCGATGATCGAACGCCTGCACGCCGAGGGCCATCCCGTGCACGTGCTGGACGACCTGCGGTGGAACAGCCGTCCGGTCGAGGTCACCGCGCGCGACGTCGCCGCGTACCTGCTCACCCACGGACTCACCGACGTCGTGATCGTCGCCCACAGCAAGGGCGGCCTGATCGGCAAGTACGTCATGGCGCTGCTCGACGAGACCCGCCGCGTGCGGTCGATGGTGGCCGTCTGCTCGCCGTTCTCGGGGTCGCGCTACGCCACCTGGCTGGTGCTGCCCGCCCTCCGGGCCTTCTCGCCCCGGGACGCGACGACGATGCTGCTCGCCCGCGACGAATCGGTCAACGGCCGCATCACCTCGGTCTTCGGCGAGTTCGATCCGCACATCCCCGAGGGCAGCGAACTGCCCGGCGCCGTGAACGTCCGCCTCCACGCGGGCGGGCACTTCCGGGTGCTGGCCCACCCCCGCACGATCGCGACCGTGCTCGCCGCCGCGGGCGAGCCCGTCGAGCCGGTCAGGCCGGTGTGAGCAGTTCGCGCGCGAGCACGTCGGCGACGGCCAGCACCTTGTAGCCCTCGCTCTCGAAGAACACCGTCATGCGGTCGGCGTCCGTGCTCATCACGGTGCCCTCGCCCCAGGTCGCGTGCACGACGCGGGCGTCGGGCGCGAACGCAGGAGGCGCGGTGTCGGTGACGCCGTCCTGCCCGCCTTCGCGCGCCTCCTGGGGTTCCCCGGCCTTCTCGGCGGCCCGGCAGCCGTCGCAGTTGCCGCAGCGTTCGTGCGACTCCTCGCCGAAGTAGCCGAGCAGGAAGTGCCGTCGGCAGCCGGGAGCCTCGGCGAAGGTGCGCATCATCTCGATGCGCGAGCGCTCGACCCGGTCACGCGTCTCGGCGACCCCGCGCGCCGCCTCGGCCGCGCTGCGGGCGTCGAAGCCGTCGACCGGCTCGAACCCCTTCGACGACTCGGACAGCGCACCGCCCTCGAGCAGCAGGTCGATGAGGCGCGAGACCGTCCGGGCGCCGAGGGCCAGCTGGTCCGACACCTCCGATCGCCGGACCGGCCGGCCCGCGGCCGAGAGCGCGGTGAAGACGCCTCGCAGGTCTGCTCGCCCGGGCAGGCCCGACGCGAAGAACGACCGCAGGGAGAGGTCCTCGGGCCGGTAGTGCAGGGTCGCGGTGGCGGGGTCGCCGTCCCGCCCGGCCCGACCGATCTCCTGGTAGTACGAGTCGAGCGAGTCGGGCACGTCGGCGTGCACGACGAACCGGACGTCGGGCTTGTCGATGCCCATGCCGAACGCGCTCGTCGCCACGACCACGTCGACCTCGCCCGCGTGGAACCGCTCGTGCAGCTCACCCCGCTCGGCCGACCGCTGGCCGCCGTGGTAGCCGACGACGGTGCGGTCGGGGCAGCGCTCGGCGATCGCGGCGGCGTAGTCCTCGGTCGCCTTGCGGGTGGCGACGTAGACGATGCCCGGCGTCGTCGAGGCCGCCACCTGCTCGACCACGGCACGGGCCTTCTCGTCGTCGTCCTCGTGCCGCACGACCTCGAGGGAGAGGTTCGGCCGGTCGAAGCCGTGGCTCAGGACGAGCGGGTCGTCGAGGCGCAGGCGCTCGACGATCTCGTGGCGCACCGGGCCCGACCCGGTCGCCGTCAACGCCAGCACGGTCGGGCCGCCGAGGCGCTCGACGACCTCGCCGAGGTGCAGGTAGTCGGGCCGGAAGTCGTGCCCCCACGACGACACGCAGTGCGCCTCGTCGACGACGACGAGGGCGACCCCGGCGTCGCGCAGGCGGTCGACGGTCTCGTCCCGGGCCAGCTGCTCGGGGGCGAGGAACACGTACGTGACCTCTCCGGCGGCGAGGCGTTCCCAGCCCTCGTCGTTCTCGGCGTCGGTGTGGCCCGAGTTGATGGCGACGGCGGGCGGGGCGTCGGGGCGTCCGACGAGCCCCGCGACCTGGTCCGCCTGCAACGCGATCAGGGGCGAGACGACGACCGTGGGCCCGTCGAGCACGGCGCCGGCCACCTGGTAGATCGCCGATTTGCCGAATCCGGTGGGCATGACCGCGAGGGTGTCCCGGCCGGCGACCACCGCCTCCAGGGCCTCGAGCTGGGCGGGGTGCAGGTCGGTCCAACCGAAGAGGTCGGCGGCGGCACGGGTGATGTCGTCGGTGCGGGCGGTGCTCGTGCGGGTGCGTGCGGGGCGCGTCGTCGTGCTCATGTGGTCCTCGTTCCGGTGGGGCAGAGGTCCATCCCAGGCACGTGCGGGGCGACACGCGCAGGGCTGCCAGGCGATGCCCGGCCCTGCGTACCCCACCCGCCGCGGGTCGCACATGCTACCCCTCGGTGGGCCCGTCGCGCCGCCCGTCGAACCTCCCGCGGATCGGCCCCGCGCCGCCCGTCACGAGCGGAGGCGCGGGTCCAGCCGTCGCGGACCCCGTGGGCGTAGCGTCCGGTGCATGAGCGACGAGAAGCAGACCGAACCCGTCATGGACGGGGCCACCGAGGCGACCGACCACGAGAAGCTGAGTGGCCTGATCGAACAGGTCGAGGCCGACCACGGCGACGAGGGCGCGGCCTCGATGGCCGACCACCTCCGCGACCGCATGGACGAGACCGCGCAGGCCCACGAGAGCCCGGCAGACGCCGAGGAGTGAGTCCCGGGGCTCCATCGCGAGGTGGAGCCCTCCGGCCCCGGTCGTGACCTAGCGTCGAGGGATGTACTCCAACGGCTTCTCCCTCGTCGGCGTCCTCTACCCCGCCTTCTTCGTGGTCGTGTTCGCCCTGGCCGTCACGCTGGGCGTGCTCCTGATCAGGACCCTGCTCTGGGTGATCCGGGCACTCTCCGCCTACACCCGCGAGCATGAGCTGCGCCTCGATCTGCTGCTCGCCGGCGACGACCCCGCCGCGCCTCCGACGCCGGGTGGGTCGGCAGGTCCCGTCGTCTGACACCGGGGAGGCGCGGGTCCCGTCGACCCCCTTCACCTCGCGTTACCGATTGGCTACGCTTCTCGGAGGCCCAGACCCCGCCGACCCCGCCACACCCGTCGTCCGATCGTCCGACGGCAGCTGCCGTGGCGCCGGGGGCTCGGCGACCTGAACCCGCCGGGCTCCCACCCGGCAAGGTCCACCTTCTCTCGTGTCGTCCCGACGGCTAGACGCGTTGCTGCCGCGGCACGACGACCCGCTCGAAGACGACCACCCCGGCCGTCGCGATCGGGATCGCCACGAGGGCACCCAGGACGCCGCCGAGCGCCCCGCCCCCGAAGGCGGCCACGATGACGAGGGCGCCGGGCACCGCCACGGCCTTCGACATCACCCGTGGGGTCAGCACGTAGGCCTCGACCTGCGCGTAGACGAGCAGCACGATGCCGACGACGATCGCGGTGACCGGCGAGACGGTGATCGTGGCGGCGACGATGATCGCGTAGGCCACGACCGTGCCGACCACGGGGATCAGTGCGCCCAGGAAGGCGAGGGTCGCGAAGAGCACGGGCACCGGCCCGCCGGCGATCGTCAGCACGACGAAGACGAACACGGCGTTGACGGCGGCGAGCGCCACCTGCCCGGCGACGTAGCGGCCGACCGACAGGAAGATCTCGTCCGAGATGCTCATGACGTTCTCGCGGTGGCTGCGGGGCACGGCGCGGCTGAGCGAGCGCAGCATCTGCGGAAGGGTGATCGCGAAGTAGAGGGTGAGGATCGCGACCACGATCACCGCGGTGATGGCGTTGGTGATCCCCTGCCCGACGGCGAGCAGGCCACCCCCGAGGGCGAGCAGCTGGTCGGGGTCGAGCAGGTACGAGGTGACGGCCCCGACGGCGTCGTCGACGTCGACGTCGAACCCGACGGTCTCGACGGCCTGCTGCACCCACGGTTGGCGTGACAGGTCCTGCAGGGCACCGGGCGCGGTCTGCACGACGTGCCCGATCTGCTCGATCAGCGCGGGCACCACGGCCGCGACGATGCCCACGACGATCCCGACGACCAGGACGACGGCGACGATCACGCCGACCCACCGCGGGGCGCCGGCGCGGGCGAGGCGTCGGACGACCGGCTCGAAGGCGAGCGCGAGGAAGAACGCCAGCCCGATGTAGACGAGGATCGTCGACAGGGCCATGAGGGCGACGATGATGCCGACGCCGAGTCCCCCGCCGAGCGTCGCGATGAGGCCGAACCGGAAGGCGCCGGGGCGCTGCATCGGGCTGGGGGGTGTGGCGGTCTGCGTGGCCGTACCGGCCGATCGACGCACGAGACGGGCGCGGGGTGACGAGGGCATCCGACCATCCTGACCTGCTCGAGCCGATCCAGGCCACGCCGGTCCCGGTCGGCGGGGGTTCGAGTCGCACGATCGCCCCGTCGGGAGGGAGCTCCGCCGACCGGTCACGTGGGAAGGCCCGCCCCGACTCTCGTCGGGGCGGGCCTTCCTGCGTCCGGGCCGACGCGTGCGGGGTGAGGTCAGGCCCCCTGCACGTTCTCCTTCGACTGCTGGGCGCTGTCCTTCACGTCGCCCGCGGCGCTCGAGGCGTCGTCCTTCACGGTCGAGGCGGCGTCCTGCGCCGTGCCCTTGACCGACGCGAACGCCTCCTGGGCCGGTTCCTTCAGGTTCGACGCCACGTCCTGCGCCGCACCCTTGACCGAGTCGAGAGCCGGGCCCGCCGCCTCCTTGGCGTCGGCGACGAGCTCCTTCTCCTTGTCCGTGGCGGGGATCAGCGACGACACGAGCCAGCCGGCCCCGAAGGCGATCAGGCCGACGGCGAGCGGGTTGCCCTTCGCCTTCCGCACGGCCGCCGACGAGGCGTCCGAGACGCTGCCCGCGGCGTCGTGGCCGGCACCCTGGGTGTTCGAGGCCGCGTCGTGCGCCGCGCCCATGACGGACTCCTTGACGCCCGAGAAGCGGCTCTTCACCTTCTCGGTCTGGCGGTGGGCGATGCTCGACGGGTTCACCTTGTCGGCGAGCGCGTCGACGTCGTCGCTGAGGCCGGCGCGGGTGCGCTCGATCTCGGCGCGGATCTCGTCGGGCGTGCGGCTGCTGCCGTTCTGGTCGGTGGTGCTCATGCGGTGCCTCCAGGCGTCACGGTCTCGGGGATCTTCTTGAGGGAGTCGACCGTCTTCGGTGCCCCCTTGATGCTCTTCAGTTCCTTCCGCCCGCGCAGGAACAGCACGAGGGCGACGATCGCGTAGACGACCGCGACGATCAACGACGACCAGCCGAGGCCGATCAGCTCGCCGAGGCCCCACATGGCGGCCAGCGAGACGAACAGCAGGGCGAAGAGGGCGGTGAGCCCGGCCCCGCCGAACATGCCCGCACCCTTGCCGGCCTTCTTGGCCGACTCGGTCAGCTCGGCCTTGGCCAGCTCGACCTCCTGGCGGAACAGCGTCGAGATGTCGCCGGTCACGCCGGTGAGCAGGTCGCCGAGCGACGTCGTCGCGGCCTTCTCCTCCGGTGCGGGCGGCGTCGACCCGGGCTCGCGGAACGGGTCGCTCACGCGCGCGTCCCCGAGGTGTCGGGCCACGTGGTGGGCACGCCGGCGTCCGGCGTCTGCCCGCCGAAGCCGGGGACGTCGCCCTCGGTGACGACGTCGTACTCACCGGCCACGGGACCGACGTCACCGACGAGACGGCTCGGCGCGGCGGCGGACGCAGGAGGCGCGTGCCGGCTCGCTGCGCCTCCTGCCGTCTCGGTCGTGGCGGCGTGCTCGTCCTTGGCCTCGGCCGTCAGCGACTTCACGACGCGTCCGGCGAGCAGGCCCGAGATCGCGGCGATGGCGATGAAGGTGCCGGGTTTGCGGGCGGCGTACGACTTCACGTCGTCGAGCAGGCTGCCCGGGTCGCGACCCTCGAGCCAGCCGGCGACGCCGTGGGCGCGACCGGACAGGTTGCGGACCAGCTCGCCCGCGACACCGCTGTCGGCCGAGTCGGCCATCGTGCCGAGCTGCTCGCCGACCTGGCGGAGGCCGGCCGCGGCCTTCTCCTGCTGGGCGCCGGCCTGCTCCTTGAGCTCGCCGGTCGCCTGGCCGAAGAGCTGCTTGGCCTGGCCGGTGGCCTCGGAGGCGACCTTCGAGGCCTGCTCCTTGGCGCTGCCGGCGACGTGAGAGGCCGCGGACTTCGCGTCGTCCGCGACGCCGGCCGCCTCGTCCTTCGCGGCGCCGGCCTTGGCCTTCGCGGTGTCCGTGGCGCCGGAACCGGCGTCGGCGCCCGAGCCGATGCCGGTGCCGGTGCCGGTGCCGGCGTGGTCGTGCCCGAGGTGCTCCTCGACGACCGGGGCCGCCGTCGCGCTGAAATCGCTCGCCGTCGCGTCGGGGTCGGTGATGTCGGCATACGCGCCGACCTGGTCGCCCAGGTCGGTCACGGCGTCGTCGCGGCGCAGGTGGTCGTGCCCGGAGGCGGCGCCACGAAGCGGCTGCCCCTCGGAGGTGGTGTCGTAGACCGGGGTGGACGGGTCTCCGTCGTACCGCTTGTCGTCGCTCATGTCGTGCCTCTCGGATCGTCGGCGATCGTCCGGGTGACGGTCGCGATCGGGGTCGGACCTGTCACCCTGTCCCCCTCCCGGGGGGCTGCGACCGCACATGATGAGAACGTCTCAGGGGGTTGACTTGTGCGACCGCGAGGGGTCACGCGCGCCCGAACCGCGAGGGCTCGCGGAGGGCGACCCGGAGGAAAGCCCCACGATCGAACAGCACGTCGTCCGAGACGGTCACGAACGGGAGGCGCGGCGTACGTTCCACGGGGACCGGCACGTGGCCGTCGCGCCACCCGCGTCCGAAGGAACGACATCGAGCCCGCGAGCGTCCTCCCCGACCTCCTCCCCCACGCACGGCATCCAGCGTCCCCCCCCGAAGGGCGACGGCCGCGTCGGCATGCGTCCGTCGTCCTCTGCGACGACCGGTCAGCCACACCATGAGCCCGGGCACCCCGCCCGGTCCTCGACCCGTGAGGAACACCATGATCAGCACCACCCAGCTCGACGCCCTGCTCGCCGGCGGCGGCGACGTCATCGACCAGGACGGCAAGAAGATCGGCGGCATCGGCCAGGTCTACCTCGACGACCAGGGCGGCGAGCCCGCCTGGGTCACCGTCACGACCGGACTCTTCGGCACGGGCGAGTCGTTCGCGCCCCTGGCCGAGGCCACCGTCCAGGGCGACGACGTCCACGTGCCCGTCACGAAGGCCATGGTCAAGGACGCGCCGCACAGCGACGACGCCGACGGTCACCTCTCGCCCGACCAGGAGTCGGACCTGTTCCGTTACTACCACCTCGACGGTGACGGGGTCGAGACGCCGCTCTTCGACCAGGACTCCGACACGAACGCCGTCGACCTCGACGCCGGCACGAGCGGTACGACGGCCGACTCGGTCACCGGAACAGGTGCCGGCCACGACACGTCGGGCCCCGACACCGACGACGCCATGACCCGCAGTGAGGAGCGCCTGCACGTCGGCACCGAGACCACCGTCGCCGGTCGCGCGCGCCTCCGCAAGTACGTCGTGTCCGAGCAGGTCACCGAGACCGTGCCCGTCGAGCGCGTCCAGCTCGGCACCGAAACCGTCACCGAGCAGCAACAGGTCACGGAAGAGGTCCGCCACGAAGAGATCGACCTCGACGGCGACGACACCTCCCCCGACGACACCTCCCCCGACGGCACCTCCCCGCACCGATGATCTCCGGCACCGTCGGCCCGGTGGACCCGCATCCGGCTGCCGGTCCGGCCGGTCGCGTCGAGGGGCCGACGGTGCCCACCCCCGCGTCCGCGAGGGTGCTGCTCTCGGCGGAACGCGCGCGCCTCACGACGGTCGCCGTCCCGGTCGAGCGGGTGCGCCTCCGGAAGGTCGTCGTCTCGCGCGAGGAGACGATCACGGTGACCGTCCGCCGCGAAGAGCTCCGGATCGTCCGCGAGGACGTGGCCCCGGGCGAGGCATCACCCACGGAGTCGTCCGCGATGCCGTTCGAGGTCGTCCTGCACGAGGAGCGCCTGGACGTGGACCGTGTCGTCGTGCCCGTCGAACGCGTCCGCGTGTCCGTCGACCGGATCGTCGAGGACGTCGACGTCTCCACCACCCTCCGGCACGAACGCGTCGACGTGACGCGCGAACCAGCCGGCCGACCATTCCTCTGAACCGCCCACCCATCCCCCTCGAGGAGAACACCGTGCTCCACCGCGGCTGAATCCGTCCCGTCGAGAAGACAGGACATGCCGCCCACGTTCGCACGTGAGCGGCATGTCGTGACGTGTCGGGGCCGGAGCCCGGTCGACTAGCCGTCCTTGCCGTCCGAGACCTCGCTGTCGTCGCTCTGCTCGGAGTCGTCGACGAGGCCCTGCTTCGACCCGTCGGCCAGGTCTTCGGTGTACTTCTTGTCGTCCTCGGTGATGTCGGTCGAGCCGTCGGGGATGCCGTTGTCGTTGGTCATGCCCGCACGCTACTCGCCGAGCCCGCCGTCCGGACCGTCAGTGGAACTGGGGAACGATCATCCACAGTCCGAAGAGCACGGCAGCCGTCCCCACGGCGAAACACAGCCCGCCGGCGACCGTCGCCGCCAACGGCCTCGATCGACTCGCGCTCGCGCCGGCGCTCGCGCCAGCGCCCGCGGCGACGACCCCGGACCCGCCGTCGGACTCGACGGCGCCGTCGGCGAACAGACGGATGCCCAGCGCGAACGAGGTGACGATGACGGCGGTGGCGGCGAGTGCGGTCGCGAACACCACCACGAAGGCGCCCCAGTCGACTCCCAAGAACATGGTCACTCCCCTCGTCCGCGGCTCGCGCCGACCCGTTCGGCGGCCGGGGCCTCGTCGCTGTCGTTGACGGTCTCGTGGGTCACGGGGTGCCGCCGGGCGAGAAGGGCGAAGGCGAGTCCGCCGGCCAGGGCGAGCACCGCGACGACCACCAGGCCCGCCGTGCTCGAACTGGCGAGCCAGGCCGAGACCCCTCCGACCAGAGCGGCGGCCGGCAGGGTCACCAGCCAGGCCGAGGCGATCTTGCCCACGACGCCCCAGTGCACCGTGGCGAGCTTCTTGCCCAGCCCTGCCCCGACGATGGACCCCGACGTCACCTGGGTCGTCGACAGGGCGAACCCGAGGTGGGACGAGATCAGGATGGTCGCGGCCGAGCTCGTCTCGGCCGCGAACCCCTGGGGAGCCTGGACGTCGGTGATCCGCTTGCCCACGGTCCGCATGATGCGCCAGCCTCCGAGATAGGTGCCGAGTGCGATGGCGAGGCCGCAGGCGAGGACCACCCAGAGGGGCGGGGCGGTGCCGGCTCCCTGGTAGCCCGCGGCGATCAGGGTCAGCGTGATGACACCCATCGTCTTCTGGGCGTCGTTCGTGCCGTGGGCCAGCGAGACCAGGGAGGCGCTGACCGTCTGACCGTGCCGGAATCCCGCCGTCGACCCCCGCAGGGTGGCCTGCCGGGTGACCCGGTAGGCCGCGTACGTGGCGACGAGCGCGACCACGCCGGCCACGACGGGCGAGATGAGGGCCGGCAGCACCACCTTCGACAGGACCACGCCGAAGTCGACGGCGCCCACGCCGGCACCGATCACCGCCGCACCGATGAGACCGCCGAAGAGGGCGTGCGACGAGCTGGAGGGCAGCCCGAGGTACCAGGTGGCGAGGTTCCAGATGACGGCACCCACGAGACCCGCGAAGATCATGACCGGTGTCACCTGGACCCCGCCGTCTCCCTCGCGGATGATGCCGTTCGAGACGGTGCTCGCGACCTCGGTCGAGAGGAATGCGCCCACCAGGTTGAGGACGGCCGAGATGAGGACGGCGACCTTCGGCTTCAGGGCGCCGGTGGCGACCGAGGTCGCCATGGCGTTGGCCGTGTCGTGGAAACCGTTCGTGAAGTCGAAGACCAGCGCGATCACGATCACCAGCATCACGGTGACTAACACGTCCATCGGTACCGCCCTCCGAGACGACCGCCGGTCACCGACCGGTGACCGCGGCACGATCGCCCCGCTGCGACGCTAGGCCTCGCGGGCGACGACGAAGATGAACGGCGAAGGAATCTTGCACACCATGCAAATCACCCCGTGGGCATCGGACCCGGCCGCCAGGGGCTCGGTCACGGCTCCGAACCATCCCCCCTCCCCCGGCGTCGACCCACTAGAGTCGTCGCGATGACCTCAGGGTCCTAGTGGAGGAATCCGTGTACCCGTCTCCACCTCGCCCCCCGGCGTCCGACGTGCCGTGGATCAGTCGTGGCTGAGGCGAGCGCCGTCCGGACGGCCGCGGTCTCACTCGCTCGTGCCACCGCACCGGGCACCGACCTGTGCGGCCCGTTCCGCGAGACGTTCGGCGTGACCGGCGCCGCGGTCTCCACGCTCGGCGGTCCTCTCGGCACCGGCACGGTGTGCTCGAGCGACCCCGTGTCGGCGCGCCGGGACGAGATCCAGTTCGACCTCGGCGAGGGCCCCTGCTGGCAGGCGCACGGCACGAACCGTCCGGTGGTCGAGCCAGACCTGGCCACCGCCCCTCCGGAGGCGTGGCCCGCCGCCGCCGCCGCCCTGATCGAGGCCGGCGTCGCGAGCGTCGCCGCCTTCCCGCTCTCGTACGGTCGCCTCGACCTCGGCGCCGTCGACCTCTACAGCGACGAACGCCGCGACCTGACCGACGACGAGGTCGACCAGGCGACGACGCTCGCCTGCATCGCGGGGAAGAGCGTCCTCAGCCGGGCGCTCGACGCGCTCGAGGCCGGGGACGACAGCCTCTTCCCGACCATCTTCCCCCGTGAGGTGCACCAGGCCTCGGGCATGGTCATGGTCCAGCTCGGCGTCAGCGTCGACGAAGCCCTCCTCGTCATCCGCGGCCACGCCTGGTCGAGCGGCCGGGGGCTGCGCGAGATCGCCAGTGAGATCGTGCTGCGGCGCCTCGACTTCTCGTGAGGCAGGCGACGGCCGTCGGCGACACGGCCTAGGCTGACGCCCGTGACCGACCGCGACAGAGAGACCCAGCTCCTGCAGACGTTCGTCACGCTCGCGGACTCGCTCGTGACCGGCTTCGACACCATCGACCTGTTGCAGATGCTGGTCGAGCGCACCACGGCCCTCTTCGACGCCGCGGACGCCGGCATCATCCTCGCCGGCTCGACCGGCGAGCTCGAGGTGATCGCCTCGACCAACGAACGCAGCAAGCTCGTCGGGCTGCTGCAGCTCCGTGCCGGCGAGGGCCCCTGTGTCGAGTCCTACACGACGGGCTCGGTCGTCTCGGTCCCCGACCTCGGCGAGATCGACGATCGCTGGCCGGTCTTCGCCGACCTCGCGCGCGACTCGGGCTACGGGTCGGTCCACGCGATCCCGCTGCGGCTGCGTGACCAGACGCTGGGTTCGCTCAACCTGTTCCGAGAGACGACAGGCGCCCTCAACGAGGACGACGCGACCGCTGCGCAGGCCCTGGCCGACGTCGCGACCATCAGCATCCTGCAAGAGCGCGCGCTCCGCGAGATCGACTCCACGCGCGACCAGTTGCAGCGCGCCCTCGACAGTCGCATCGTGATCGAGCAGGCCAAGGGCGTGGTGTCCTTCACGCAGTCCGTCGACATGGACGTGGCGTTCCAACGCATCCGGAGGCACGCCCGGGCGAACCGCCTCCCGCTGGTCGAGGTCGCGGCCGGCATCGTGGCGCGACGCCTGACCGTCTGACCGGTGCGCTAGGCGCAGCCCCGCGAGGCGCGTACGGTGGGACCCGGCAGCCCCAGTCCCCGGTCGCCGTCCTCTCGCATCTCGCGGAGGCGGCCCGAGTGGAGGCCCCATGCAGCCCGACCCGATGGAACCGATGCCCCGCACCCCGCTCGACGAGACAGCCCCCGACCAACCACCCGGGTGGCCGTCACTCGACACCGACGACCACCTCGAGGACGACCCGGGGCTCTGACGGCGGCCCCTGCCGTCCCGAGATGTCAGGCCGCCGTGCGTGACCGCCGCGATCGGGCCAGCACGAACGGCAACTGCGTCTCGTCGACGACGGGCACCCCGTAACGGAGGGCCTTCCGCACCTTGCCCGACGGGCACGCGACGTCCGCCGCGACGACCAACGACGTCTCGGTCGTGACCGCCGGCCAGACCACGAGCCCGGCCCGCTCGAGCGTCCGCGCGAGGGCGTCCCGCCCCTGGCTGAGCGAACCGGTGAGCGCGACGTGCGCGCCGGGGGCCAGCGGACCCACGTCGGGGCGGGCGAGGGTCGGCGTCCGGGGCGCGGACGGGGCCCCGAGCGACTCGTCGAGGCCCTCGATGACCTCGAACTCGTCGAGCTCGTCGTCGTCCGCCGGCCGGGGCGCGCGCTCGAGCACCGACGGCACCAGGGCCGCGTCTCGTCGGTGCGGAGCGATGCCGAGCATCTCGGCCACCGCGTCCACCTGCCGCCGCTCGTCGTCCGAGAGCACGTCGTGCGCCCAGACGGTCGAGACGAGCGAGGCGAAGTAGCGGTCGTGCAGCACGGCCCGCGCCGACCCGTCGAGGCCGAGCTCCGCGGCCAGGGTCGTCAAGTTGCCCTCTTCAGCCGTCGACAGGTACCCGTGGGACAGGGCCTTGTCGAGCATGGCCGCGTACTGGTCCTGCCGACGACCGAGGTCGAGCCGGGGCAGCAGTTCGGTCGCCCGCTCGAGGAACCTCGGCTCGACGGGCGCCGGCTCGACGGACAGGCCGTACACGTCGCGGTCCAGGTCGAGCCCCACGGGGCCCGTCAGGTGCGTGCTGCCGGTGGGACTCGCCGGGGGCACCGCCGCGGGAGCGCTCGGCGTCACGGCGCCGGACGCCGAGAGGACCGCGCCCGCCGAGGAGACCGGGGCGAGC
>NZ_JXQZ01000035.1 GCF_000878135.1 Frigoribacterium sp. MEB024 | reverse complement strand
ACGCGGCCCGCGTGCCGGCCTCGCGCCGCGGCACCCCGCAGCGCGCCGCCCTGCAGCGGCAGCGTCGGTCCGTGCGGCGACGACAACGCCACGACGTGGCCGCCGCCCATCTCGCGGTGTACGAGCGCGCCCTCGCGACGGTCGCGGCGGTGACGGCGTGATCCGCGCCTCCCGGCCCCTGCGCATCGTCGTCGTGGCGCCGTTGCGCTACCCGATCCGCGAGCCGTTCGCCGGCGGCCTCGAGTCGTCGGTCCACCACCAGGTGCGCACCCTGCGCGAGCGCGGTCACCGCGTCTCGCTGATCGCGACCGAGGGGTCCGACCACCTCGACCAGAGCCCGCCCGAGTTCGTCCTGCCCGCCGTGGTGTTCGACGACCCGGCCGAGGCGACGGACACGACCTACCCGGACGGCTACCTCGAGCGCGCGCTGCCGGCTCTCGAACGCGCCCTGCAGTTCGTCGCCGACCACGCCGACGACTACGACCTCGTCGACAACCACAGCCTGCACGGCGTCCCGCTCGCCCGGGCCGACCGCATCGGCGTGCCCATGGTCAGCACGCTGCACACGCCGACCCTGCCCGACATGCTCGCCGCGCACCGCTCGTCCACCGGGCCGCGCAGCCGCTTCGTCGCCGTCAGCGGTCACACCGCCGCCGCCTGGGCGCGGGAAGGCGTCGAGGCGAGCGTCCTGCCGAACGGCGTCGACACCGAGCGCTGGGGCTTCGGACCCGGGGGCGACGACCTCGTCTGGTCGGGACGCATCGTCCCCGAGAAGGGGTTGCACCTCGCCCTCGAGGTGGCCCGTCGCGCCGGGCGCCGCCTCGTCATCGCCGGTCGCATCGGCGACGTCGACTACTTCGAGACCGAGGTCGCCCCGCACCTCGGCGTCACCGCCCACTACGTCGGCGAGCTGCGCCAGCCCGAGCTCGCGGCCCTCGTCGGCCACAGCGGCTGCGCCCTCGTCACGCCCGTGTGGGAGGAGCCCTTCGGTCTCGTCATCGCGGAGGCGCTGGTCACCGGCACGCCGGTCGTCTCGTTCGCCGTCGGGGGAGTCCCCGAGGTCGTGGCGGGTTCGGTCGGGGCCGCCCTGGTCCCCGCCGGCGACCTCGACGGCATGGCGCGCGCCGCCGACGACCTGCTGCGCCGGGTCGGGACGGACGCCGACGCCCGTCGCACGGTGCGGCAGGACGCCGTCGACCGGTTCTCGCTGCGAGCCCGGGCCGCCGTGCTCGAGCGGCTGTACTCCGACGTCGTCGCCTCCGACGAGCGCGTGCCGGGCACGTCCGCCGGCGCCGCGACGGAGGCGACCGGCGTGGGTGGCCGGCACCGTGCCTCCTCGTCCCTCACCGGCGGCCTGTCGGCCGTCCGCCCGGCCGGCACCGGCCGACGGGTCGTGACGGCGTGACGTCGACGGTCGCCCGCCCCCTCGTCGGCTGGTACGTGCACCACCACGGTGCCGGGCACCGCACCCGCTTCTCGGCCGTCCGGCCGCACCTCGACGCCGACGTCGTCGTCTTCAGTTCGCTGAGCGCTCCCGTCGACCTGCCGGCCGACACCACCTGGATCGAACTCGAGCGGGACGACGCCCCGACCACGGGATCGGACGGCGTGGTCCGGCACCCCGCCGACGCGTCGCCGACCGTGGGCGGTCTGCTGCACTGGGCTCCGGTGGGGCACCCCGGGCACACCTCCCGCCTGGGCCGCATCGCCCGGGAGATCGCCGGGGCCGCGGCCGACGGGCGTCCGTTCGACGCGATGGTCGTCGACGTCTCGGTCGAGGTGACGCTGTTCGTCCGGTTGCTCGGCGTCGAGGTCGTCGTGGTCTCGCAACCCGGCGACCGCACCGACGAACCCCATCGACTCGCCTACGACGCCGCGTCGCGCGTGATCGCCCCGTGGCCCGCCGGGACGCACGACTCGACGGCGCTCGACCGGGTGGCCGAGAAGGTGCGCTGGGTCGGTGGGATCTCGCGACAGGACGGGCGTCGGGTCCCGGTGCCCACGCCGACCGTCGTGCCCGGCAACGTCCTCTTCGTCGGCGGTGCCGGCGGCAGCGACCACGACGACCTCGCTGCCGCGGTCGCCCGTGCCGACCGGGCCACACCCGGCACGAGCTGGTCGGCCCTCGGCCTCGACACCTGGGTCGACGACCCGTGGGCGGCCATGACCGCGGCCGAGGTGGTCGTGACCTGGGCCGGTCAGAACACCGTCGCCGACCTGGCCGCCCTCGGTGCCCGTGCCGTGGTCGTGCCGCAGACCCGACCCTTCGACGAGCAGCTCACGACCGCCCGGGCGCTCGACCGGGCGGGCCTCGCCGTCGTCGCGTCGTCCTGGCCGGAGGACGACGAGTGGCCGGCGCTGATCGAGCGGGCACGCGGTCTGCGGCCCGACTGGTCGGCGTGGCAGGTCGAGGGGGCTGCCGCCCGCGCCGCCGCGGTGGTCGCCGAGGTCGCCGTGCCGACAGCCGGGGCAGGAGCCGCGTCGTGACCGTCGTCGTCGTGACCCTCGCGTCCGCCACCCGCATGAAGCACGTCGCGAACCAGCTGCGGTTCGTCCGGCAGGTCGCCCCCGACGCCGGCCACGTGGTCGTCTGGCTCGACGAGACCCCGGCCCCCGACGTGCCCGCCCTGGCCGGCGTGACGACCCTGCACGTCCCGCCCGGCCCCGACGGCCTGCGCCTCGCCGCGGGGCGCAACCGCGGAGCCGACGCGGCCGTCGGTCACGGCGCGACGCTGATCGTGTTCCTCGACGCCGACTGCGTCCCGGGTGCCGACCTCTTCCGTCACTACGAGCAGGCGGCGCTCGACCACCCGGGGGCCCTCTTGAGCGGACCCGTCACCTACCTGCCCGACGGGTTCGTGCTCGGTGGCGGCGAGGGACTCGAGGCGGCGACCGCTCCGCACGCGGCGCGACCCGCGCCTCCCGCCGGGACGACGCTCGTCGCGGGCGCCGCGGACTACCCGCTGTTCTGGTCGCTCTCGTTCGCGGTGACGCCGGACACCTGGGCGCGGCTCGGCGGCTTCGACGAACGGTACGAGGGCTACGGCGGCGAGGACACCGACTTCGCGTTCACCGCGCGCTCGCTCGACGTCCCGCTCGTCTGGGTCGGCGGCGCCCACGCGTACCACCAGTACCACCCGACCTCGTCCCCGCCGTGGCGGCACCTGGCCGACGTCGTGCGCAACGGTGGCTTGTTCGCCGAACGCTGGGGTGAGTGGCCGATGGGTGGCTGGCTCGACGCGTTCGAGCGGGCCGGGGCGGTGCGCCGCACGACCGACGGCGGCTGGGCGCTCGTCGAGGGTACGGCCGTCCCGAGCTGAGCCGCCCCGGTCTGACCCGCCCCGAGTCGGCGGGCCGGAATCGCACCGCCGACTGAACACCGCACCGTCGATGTGGGCGGTGCGACGTCCGGTCGGCGGTGCGACACCGCCCCGAGGAGGCGCGGCGCGGCCGGGTCAGTCGAGCGTGCCCTGGTCGGACGACTTCTTGTGGGCGATGGCGTCGCGTTCGGCGGCGAGCGACGCGACGGTGGCCGGGTCGAGGGCGTCGTAGTCGACGAACGGGTCGGGCTGGCCCGTCTTGTCGGCGACGACCGCCGAGTAGGCCGAGACGGCGAGTCGCAGCTTGGCGGTCGCCCGCCCGGCGCGCTTGCTCGACAGCGGTTTCTCCTGCATGACCTTGCGGTGGTGGTCGAGCGCCTCGACGAGGTCGCGGTGGGCCGTCTTGAGCTTTTTCGCCATGTGACGATCATGCCCACCCGGGGCCGATCTGCCAACACGGTCGTGCCCGCGGGGGACCCGCCGGGGGACAAGCCGCCGCAGGGGACGAGGCGAGGCCGGGTGCTTTCACAGCGGGTGGCCATACTGCCGTAACCTCCCGGGCGGACCATCAGGCATGATCTCGCTGACCGGAGTGATCCACCCCACCGACGAAGTGGCCGTGCTGCACGTCGTCGAGCAGAAGCTCCGGCGGCACTTCCCGGCGTTGAGCGCCGCGTCCGAGGTGCTCGTGCTGCAGGCCTGGGGCCTCCCCGTCCGCGTCACCGAGCAGTTGGCGCGGCTGCGGCTCGACGTCGTCGTGGGCGACCGCGACGAGGCGGCCACCTTCCGGGACACGGTCGGTGCCGAGTTGCGTGGCTGGTCGGGGTCCGGCTCCCTGCGGGTCGACTGGACCGAGGACGTCCTGCCCGCCGTCGCGCCGGCCACGCTCGGCGAGAGCGCCTGACCGGGACGGCCGGGGACGCCGACGGGGCGACCTCCGGGGTTTCCCGGCCCGCGCCTCCTATGCTTCGTCCCGACGAGGGCCGCCCGAGCCCTTTCTCGCCGAGGGGGCGCGCATGACCGACGACGGACGCACCGAGCGAGCACTCGACGACGCCGACGGCTCGACGAGCCGAGGAGGCGCGGTGCGCGAAGGCGGGATCGCCCGCCACGGTCGCCTCCGCCGTGGCCACCCCGTGGCGTTCGCGGCGAAGATCACGGCGGCCGCGCTGGCCGTCGTGCTCGTCAGCACGACCTCGGTCGCGGCCATCGCCACGTGGCAGGTGCTGCAGGGCGCGAGGCCCACGGTGCCGCTCGCCGGACCCGACGGGTCGTCCGCCTCGCCCGTACCGCAGCTGACGGCACAGACCGGCGAGGTGAACCTGCTGCTGATCGGCACCGACACCCGCGAGGGGTTGGGCACCGGGTTCAACGACGCCGCCAACCAGCGGGCCAGCTCGGGGGCGGGCAAGAACGACTCGACGGTGCTCGTGCACATCTCCGAGGACCACACGAACATGGCGGTCGTCAGCTTCCCGCGCGACCTGATCGTGCCGATGCCCGCGTGCCCGAACGACGACGGCACGGTCAGCCCGGCGACCTCGGGCGCGATGCTGAACACCGCGCTGGGTCGTGGCGGACCGAAGAACGGGCTGTCGTGCGTGGCGCAGACGATCGGCCAGCTGACCGGACTGCAGATCGACTACGCCGGGTCGATCACCTTCGAGGGGGTCGTGTCGATGGCCGACGCCATCGGCGGCGTCGACGTGTGCCTGGCGACGCCGATCCGCGACACCGAGGTCCAGCCCGCCCTCGACCTGCCCGCCGGCACGCGGACGTTGTCGGGGGCCGAGGCCGGGGCGTTCCTCCGGTCGCGCTACGGGGTCGGCGACTCGAGCGACCTCGGGCGCATCAGCAACCAGCAGACGTTCCTCTCGGCGCTCGCCCGGCAGACGGTGTCGGCGGGGACGCTGACCGACCCGACCAAGGTGCTGGCCATCGCGCGGGTGGCGTTCGCGAACATGACGCTGAGCGACACGCTGGCCGACGCGTCGACCCTCGCCAAGCTCGCCCTCGCCGTGAACACGGTCGGGCTGTCGAACATGGTCTTCGTGCAGTACCCGGCGGTGGACGACCCCGCGGATCGCAACCGCGTCCTGGTCGACGAGGCGTCGGCGTCGGTCCTGGACGAGGCGCTGCAGCGCGACCTGCCGCTGACCCTGTCGACGGACAGCCTCGGGCGGTCGGCGGTGCTCGACCCGGACGCACCGGCGCCGAGCACGTCGACCGACCCGTCCGCCGAGGCGACGGGCGAGCCGTCCGCGCCGGCGCCCGACGTCGCTCCGGCCGACGGGTCGGCGACCGGTGTGGCGCCGACGCCCGAGCCGGCGCCGACGTCGGCCGAGCTCCCGAGCAGCGTGACGGGCCAGTCCGCCGATCAGGTCACCTGCGCCAAGCGCGACTGACGATCGGGTCGCTCCGTCGGCCTTCCGTGGGTTCCGTCCTGGGTCGACCGCGCCCTAGGATGACAGCCGACATGTGATCTCGAACATGTCACCTTCCGGGTGGCCTGTCGCGATCCAGGAGAGGCGCACACGATGAACACGACCACAGGCATCCGAGGGGTCGGTGTGACGGTGGCCCTGGCGATGGTGACCGCGGTCCTCGCGGCGACACCTGCCGCGGCGACGCCCGCCGCCACCGCTCCGGCCTCCGCTTCCGCCTCCGCTTCGCCCACCGCACCGGCCCCGGCCTCCACCGCGCCCGCCGTACCGGCCTCGGCCGCGACCGTCGACCTCGAGATCGAGCGCCGTGCCGACGGCAGCGGCCCCTTCACGCCTGCCGACGGGCCCGGTGCCGACGCCGGCGCCTCCAACGGCATCGTCCGCACCTTCGACGCCATCACCTACCGTGTCACCGTCAGTGCCAACGGCGGTTCGGTGACGAACGAGCGGTTCACCGTCACCGCACCCGCCGGCACCACCTGGGCCGGTCTGCCGAACACCTGCCAGGCCGACGGCTCCGCGATCGTCGGCGCCGAGCTCACCTGCAACGTCGGCATGGTCGGCGAGGGGCAGGTCCTCGCCACCCCGGTCGTCCTGACCATCGACTCGCAGGCGGGCGGTGGCACCGTCGCGATCACGGGCACCGTGACCGGTGACGACGTCGCCGCCCCGGCCGGCCCCGTCACCTCGGTGTCGACGACCGTGTCCGCCGCGCCTCGCTTCGATCTCAGCAAATCCGTCGCGAACTCCAACTTCCACCCCGGCGTCGTCGGTCCCGACGGCACCGAGGGCACGGTCGTCCAGTACCCCGTGGCCGTCGCCTGGGAGCCCGTCGTCCCCGGGCAGGGGCTCCTCGGCTACGAACGTTCGGCGGGCACCTTCACCTTCCAGGACGACGTCTCCCGCATGTTCGGCGATCTCCCGTCCCCGGCGGTCCTCTTCGGTCACGACGGAAGGGCGGCCTGCGGGCTGAACGACGGACGCACGTTCCCGGTCCTCCCCGGCGGCAGCGGTGGCAGGTCCACGGCGGTCCTGCACTCGGGCCGGTTCGACTGCACCCAACCCGCCCCGGGGCAGCCCGTCGACGTCACGATCACGGGCACCGACACCGACATCACGCCGTCGCGGGGCATCCCTTCGCAGAGCGCCACCGGCCAGCCGATCCAGGGGGGCGTCAAGCCCTACGTGATCAGCGGCTACATCAGCATCTGGGTTCCCGGCCTCGACGCCGGCCAGTCCCTGATCGCGACCAACACCTACACGCCCCTGCAGACCACGGGCATCAGCGGTGCCTCCAACTTCCCGGGTTCGACCGAGCCGCTGACGAACAACTCCGTCGACCGCAACCTGTCGTACTTCGTCCCGGGAGGGGGCTTCAAGCACCTCGGCCAGACCCGGGACGACGGCTCCACCGCCGTCGGTTCGGCCAAGTCCGGTGACCCCTACGTCACACCCGGGACGCGCATCCGGTCCCAGGTGAACCTCGCGAACAAGGGTGTCTCGGACTACGTCGGGGCGATCGCCTGCGACGTCTACGACAACCGATTCCAGAAACTGACGACCCTGTTCGGCAACCACGCCGCCACCAACGGGTGGAACGACGGCGTCCGCGTCGAGTACGCGGCGTTCTCCTTCACCGACCCCTCCGTCGGTCGTGACGCCACGTGCGACGACTCCGACGGGCCCTGGTACGACAGCCCCGAGGACGTCCCCGGCGGTGTCGACGCGATCGGCAAGATCCGCGCCGTCGGGACGGTCGCCGGCGGGAGGGCGGGCAACCTCTTCAGCTACTTCGAGGTGCAGGCCGCGCCGAACGACACCCGCCTCTACGACTTCGGCTCGATCTTCGACGGCACGAGTGCCTGGGTCCACGACACGGCGCCTGCGGTCAACGGCGCGGGGCCCCTGGCCGACAGCGTCATCGTCACCCAGGTCAGGGCCAGGATCGTGAAGAAGATCGTCGACCCCGGCACCAGCGCCGCGACCACTCCCGACAAGACCGCGTTCGTCGTCGCCGGGACGAGCGTCGACTACGCCCTCTACCCGACCCTCACGAACGCCACGGAGGGGGGCCGCCCCCAGGTCCTCACGGTGACCGACGTCCTGCCCCCGCACACCACGTACCAGCGTGGTTCGAGTTCCCTCGAACCGACGAGCGTCGAGACCACGACGATCGACGGTGAGGTCCACGAGACCATCGTCTGGACCCTCGAGGACGTCGTCCCCAACCGTCCGATCACTGCCCTCACCTACCGGCTCGACGTGTCCGGCACCGCCCCGGCGGGGTCGGTGAACAACACCGCCCGCGTCTTCTCCGAGGACGACCTGTCGCCCGAGGAACGGCGTACCGCGCTCCGTGGTGTCCGAGTCGAGTCCTCGAGCGGCATCGGGGTCCAGAAGACCGCCGAGGAGCCCACCGTGGTCGTCGGCGACCCGCTCGTCTGGGCCCTCGAGTACCGGAACACCGACGCCGTCCCCATCGCGGCCGTCGACCTGATCGACGTCCTGCCGTCCGTCGGCCCCGGCGGTGGACAGGTCGACCTCGCCGCCCCGGTCGCCGTCGACCCCGCCGCCGGTGAACGCGTCAGCTACACCACGGCCACCCCGGGCAGCATCTCCCTGGACGGTGACGATCCGAGCAACGCACCCGGTGGAGACACCGCCTGGTTCGACGGGTCCCGCATCGGAACGGGGGGCGACGGGGTGGCGCTCGAGGACGTCACCGCCGTCCGCATCCAGCGGACCACGGCCGTCGACGTCGGCGAGGTCGTCACCCACGACCTGACCGCGACGACGACGGAGGCACGTGACGGAGACGTCGTCACGAACCGGTTCGGCCTGCGCGCGACGAACCTCGCGCTCCCCGCTTTCTCGAACAGGGCCTCCATCACCGTCGTCGCCGGCGCCGTCGGTGACCTCGTGTGGGACGACGCGGACGCCGACGGGCTCCAGGGACCTGCCGAGAGCGGCACTCCGTCCCTCCCGGTGACCCTCGTCGGCGCCGACGACCGGGGCCGTCCGGTCGAACGTCACACCACGACCGACATCGGGGGCACGTACGTCTTCGACGGGCTCCGCCCGGGGGCCTACACCGTCGCGTTCTCCTCGCTGCCCGACAGGGCCTGGACCGCACGCCATCAGGGTGATGACGAGACCGTCGACTCCGACGTCGCGGCCGACGGCACCGCGTCGGTGGTGCTCTCGACCGTCCTCGAGGGAGACGAGCTCGTCGGGGTCGACAGGGACCGAAGCATCGACGCGGGCCTGCTGGCGGCCGTCGATCCAGGGGCGCCCGTCGACCCGGGGGCGCCCGTCGACCCAGGGACTCCCGTCGACCCGGGGGTGCCATTCGACCCTGAGGCACCCGTCGGCGCCGAGGACACGATCTCGAATCCGTCGGCCGGTCCCGGTGCGCAATGGAGAGATCGTCTGCTCGCCTTCACGGGCACCGAACCGGCCGTCATCGGCATCGCCGCGCTCGGCCTCCTCGTCCTCGGAGCGCTTCTCGCTCTCGCCGCGCACCGCCGACGGGACTCCTGACCGTGTCCCGCCCTTGCCGCAGGCCGCCGATCGTGACCGGCCCAGGCCCGGGCCCGGGCCCAGGCTCGGGCCTGGGCCTGGGCCTCGGTCAGGCGGCAGAGCCGAGGAGGCGCCCGGTCCAGTCCCGCAGGGCCGCGACGGCCCGTCGCGAGAGGGTCGCCTGCGGCAGCATGCTGGCCGAGCCGTGGAAGGCCCCCGGCCACACGTGTAGTTCGGCCTGCACGCCGGCCGCCCAGAGCGCGCCGGCGTAGGCGACGGCCTCGTCACGGAACACCTCGGCGCTGCCGCAGTCGACGTACGCCGGCGGCAGACCGGCCAGGTCGGTCGCGCGGCCGGGGGCCGCGTGGATCGACACGTCGTCGCTGCCGCGACGGTCGCCGAGGTAGGCGTCCCAGCCGAACCGGGTCATCTCCCGGTCGGCGACGCCCACCCCGTCGAACTGCCGGGCGGAGAGGGTCGCGTCGCGGTCGTCGAGCATGGGGCTGACGAGCACCTGGCCGGCGACGGCCGGACCCTGTCGGTCCCGGGCGAGGAGCGCCGTGCCCGCGGCGAGTCCGGCTCCGGCGCTCTGGCCGACGAGGACGATCCGCGCGGGGTCGACGCCGAGCTCGTCGACGTGCTCGGCGACCCAGGCCAGGCCGGCGTAGCAGTCCTCGACCGGGTACGGGTCGGGGTGCTCCGGGGCGAGACGGTAGTCGGGGCTGACGAGGACGACGTCGTGCACGAGCAGCCAGTCGTCGTACGAGTCGAGGTTGCCGAGGTGGTGGCCGAACATCATGCCGCCCCCGTGGATCGCGTAGGCGCAGGCCGCCGTCCCGGTGCGGCCGATCCGCTGGACGACCGCGAGGGCGATCGGGGCGCCGAGGTGCCCGGGGACGGTGATGCTGCGCCTCTCGAGACCGCGGGCGTGCAGTCCTTCGTCGAGCTGCGCCTCCGTCATCTCGAGCTGTCGCATCCGCGGCAGCATCTCGGTCTCGAGACGGAAGCGGCCGCGGGCGTCCATCGCCTCCAGGAAGGGGACGAACTCGGGGTCGAACGGCGGGCGGGGCAGGGTGGTGGTGTCAGGCACGGGTGGTCTCCTCGGTGGGGGTGGTCGAACGGGCAGGGGTCGAGAGGTGTGTGGGAGGGGGTTCCGTACGGCCGCGGTCGGCACCGCCGTCGTCGGCCCGGGCCCGGAGCATCCCGAGCACGACGAGCGCGGCGGCCACGACGCAGAGTCCGAGGCCCGCGACCGTCAGCGCGTCCTGGAACGTGGCCAGACGCGCGGCCGTCCAGGTGGTCGTGGTGATGCTGCCGTCGACGAGGACGGCGACGACCGTCCCGGCCGCCGTGACGGCGGCACCGCTCGCGAGCTCGCTCGACGTGTCGACGAGGGCGGCGCCGACCGAGGTGCGGTCGGTGGGCAGGCCGGTGAGCACCGAGGCGCCCGCGACGACCCCGACCACGCGCATCCCCGCCGCGACCAGCACGAGCGCGACGAGCACCCAGACGTACCCGTGGCGACTCAGGGCGCCGAAGACCGCGAGACCCGCGACGACGGCCGCCGCGCTGATCCCCGCCGCGCGGCCCAGGCCCACCCGCCGGACGAACGGCCCGACGAGTCGGCCGCCGGCGAGCAGCACGACGACCTGCGGAAGCGTGCCCACGGCGGCGAGGGCCGGAGGCCAGCCCCAGGCGAACTGCAGTTGCAGCGTCACCAGGTACGAGAGCCCGGCGACGGCGAGGCCCGACGCCGCCTTGAACGCCAGGCCGCTCGACACCAGCGGACGGGCGAGCAGCGGGAGATCGACCACCGGGTGTCGGGCCGACCGCTCCCGGGCCACGAACCCGACGGCGCCGACGACGGTCACGGCGACGCCGAGCCACCCCCACCCGGAGGCGCCACCCGACTCCACGAGGACGGTCGGCGTCACGAGGGCCGCGGACACGGTCACCGTGCCGAGAAGCGCCCCGACGACGTCGACCGGGTCGCGTCGGAGCCCTGCGGGGTCGTCCCGGGCGATGCCCGACCGGATGCCGACCAGGGCCAGCACGGCGATCGGCGCGTCGGCGAGCAGCAGCACCTGCCACGGTGCGACCGCCAGCACGAACCCGCCGAGCGTCGGTCCGACGGCGAGGCCGACGAGGCCCGCGGTCGAGATGACGGTCAGCGCCCGGACGCGCAGGCGCTCGTCGTCGAAGAGGCGGAACGCCAGCGCCATCGACCCCGGTGTGGTCATCGCGGCGGCGGCCCCCATGAGCACGCGGACGGCGACGAGTTCTCCGGTCGTCGTGACCGCCGCGGTGGCGAGGCTCGCCGCGGCCAGCAGGACGAGGCCCGTCAGCATCACGCGGCGGCGGCCGACGCGGTCGGCGACGGCGCCGAACAGCAGCATGAGCCCGCCGAAGGCGACCGAGTAGGCAGCGGACACCCACTGCAGGCCCGTCGTCGACGCGTCCAGCTCGCGGCCGATCGTCGGCAGCGCGACGTTCAGCACCGAGTTGTCGAGCATCTCGAACAGGAACACCGCGGACAACCCGGCGAGGGCGATCCAGGCGTCCGAGAGGCGAGGAGGCGCGTCGCCGGTACGCAGACCGGCGCGGCGGATGAGGTGGGGGCTGGGCGACACGAGGGCGCACTCCTTCGAGGGAAGAAGTGGCGGATCGTCCGATGCCGCGTGCGGGTGCGTCGCGGATCGCGACGCCTTTTACCTCAGTGAGGGAGACAATACACGGACCGGAGGCGACGACGGAACCCTGGCCGTCGTCCGCTCAGCGCGCGAGGGTGTCCTTCGGGTGCTCGCCGAAGCGGGCCAGGTACGCAGCCGAGAACCGGCCCATGTTCCCGAAGCCCCAGCGGCCGGCGACCTCCGAGACGAGGGTCGTCCCCGGGTCGCCCGCGACGAGGTCCTGGCGCACCCGGTCGAGGCGGACGTGTCTGAGGTACTTCGACGGACTGGAACCCAGGTGCTCGTTCATCAGTTGCTGCAGGGTCCGGGTGTGCATGCCGGCGGCCGTGGCGATGTCCGCCGACGAGATCGCCTGGTCGGCGTAGGCGTGCACGTACTCGGCGGCCAGTCGCAGGCGTTTCGTCCGTTCGGTGCGCAGGGTGTCGGGGACGTCGACCGCTCGCCAGGGAAACACGTCCAGCAGCGTCCTGACGATCGCCGTCTGGGCACTGTGTCGGGCGAGGGGAGGGGTCCGCGGGTCGACGATCGTCGGGGTGGCCGTGCCGAGGGTGCGCTGCCAGGCGGCGAGGGCGACGTCGCTCGGGACGGCGGCGTAGTCGAAGACGATCCGTTGCGCCGGCCCGGCGTGGCGTTCGGTGGCGACCTCCTCGAAGAAGGCGCCGTCGATCTGGACGATGCCGTGCCGGTGGGGGCTCATGACGAAGGAGAAGGACGTCTCGGTCGGGGTCAGGAACGGCCGGGTGCCCACGCTGGTGAGTTGACCGGTGGGGTGGTCGATGGTCACGGAGCCCTGCTGGAACCAGGACACGACGTAGTCCCGGGACCACGGGATCGTGCCCTGCAGGTGACCGGTGAAGGTGCCGGTCTGCAGCGCCAGACGGGCGTCACCGGCGGAGGCGAAGCGGAACGCGAACGGCTCCGCGCCGACGCGAGCACGGAAGTCCCGGCCGGCGAGGACCGTCTGCAGACTGTCGCGCGCCTCCTCGATGTCGTCGCTCGACCAGGCGTCCCGTCGGAACTCGTCGGGTGCGCGCTCGTCGGGCGCGCGCTCGTCGGGCGCCGGTCCGGTCGCGGGCATGTAGGTGCTGGGCATGGTGATCTCCTGGTCCTCCTCTCGTCCGGGGCGCACGTTGGTGGGACGTGGCCTCAGCAATGGGGACGAGGGTCGAGCAGGTTTCGTCACGAATCGCCGACGGGAGGTCTGACGGACACGATGCCGCATCCACCGGCAGCTGTCCCTACCCCAGAAGACGTGTCCCGCCCCGGGGGCGGCGTCCCGTCGCGGGCCGGGAGGCCGCCGGCGGGTCGACGGGGTGCCGCGGCCACGGCTCAGACGTCGCGGGCGAAGCAGACCGACTCGGCCGATCCGACGTACGAGCCGAAGGGCGGGATGCTCTCGTAGCCCTCCCGTTCGTAGAAGCGGATGGCGTCCGGCTGGAGGATGCCCGTCTCGAGCACGATGCAGCGGGTGCCCAGGTCGCGAGCGGCGTCCTCGAGGGCTCGGAGGACGGCGGTCGCCACCCCCGACCCTCTCGCCTCGGGCGAGACGTACATGCGTTTGACCTCGACCGTGGCCGGGCCGAGCACCGTGTCGGCCAGGGGGCGCAGCCCACCGCAGGCGATCGGCCGGCCGTCGTCCGCGCGGGCGACGAGGAACACGGGGACGTCGGCCGCCGACGGCGGCGTGCCGGGCTCGTGGTCGTCGCTGCCGTACCGGGCGTCGAGTTCGACCCGTTGCGCGCGGCGGAGTCCGCCGGCGTCGGGGTGGTCGAAGGGGGTCCGGGTGATCGTCCAGCTCATGGGGGTCCTTTCGTGACGACCGTTACGGTAACAGACGTTACGATGTCGGGATGAGCAGGACGCGAGATGTGACCGACACCCGGAGGCGCCTCTCGGACGCCGTGTTCACGACCCTCGCCGAGCGGGGGCCGACGGGACTCACCCTCCGCGCGGTCGCCGAACGGGCGGGTTGCACGACGGGCCTCGTCCTGCACACCTTCCGGGACAAGCAGGCCCTGCTGCTCCACGCTCGAGACGTGCTCCACGAGCGCACCCGCGAGCGCTCGGACGCGCTCGAGCGCGATGCCGGCGACGCGATCGCCGCCGTACGTGCCGTCGTCCTGGGCACCCTGCCGACCGACGACGAGCGTCTCGCCGAGGCCCGCGTGTGGGTCGGCTTCCTGGCGGCGGCGCTCGACGATCCCGTCCTGGCCGAGCGGCATGCGCGCAACAGTCGCGCGTTCGCCGATCGTCTGACCCGGTTGCTCGAGGCCGGTGATCCCGGGGTCCGAGACGAGGCGGCCACCCGGGCGGCGGCCCTCGTCGCGGCCGTGGAAGGGGTCTCGAGCCTCGCGGCGGGCGACCCCGGCCGATGGACCACGGCGCGTCAGCTGCAGGCGCTCGAGTTCGTCCTCGCCGCCGCCCTGCCGTCGAGCCCGCCGCGATGACCGGTCAGCGTCGTCGGTACCGGCTGCCGTCGGAGGTGTGGACGGCCGAATCGTCCGAGAGAATGCGCAGATTGTAGGTCGCGCAGTCGACGAACGTCCCGATGCTGATGATGGAGGACGAGCGGTGCAGCTCTCCCTTGGAGGGGCCGTCGGAGCCGATGCCCGCCCGGTGGACCATCCACTCGACGTCGCGGGCGTCCTCGTCGAGGTAGCGCATGACGGCCTCGTTGTCCTCGTGCTGCCCGATGTACCCGCGGGCGATCGTGCGGCGGACGATCCGCAACGCCGGCGCGAGGGGCCTGCCCGGTGCCGCGCTCAGGCCTCCGGCCTGGTAGAGGAGTCGTCGCGTGCCGCTGCGGCGCATGGCGGGGACGAGCGATCGGACGAAGATCGTGTTCACCTGCCGATCGCGCTGGGCGGCCGCGTCCCCGAGCATCATCACGACGGCGTCGACGCCGTCGAGCAGGGCGTCGAGGTCGAGGTCGTCGTCGAGGGAGCCCTGGACGACCTCGAGGTCGTCGTGCTCGATCGCGAGCTTGCCGGGCGTCCGCGCGAGGGCGCGGAGCCGATGCCCGGCGTCGAGGGCCAGTCGCGTGAAGTGTTGCCCGGTCTGGCCCGTGGCGCCGAGCACGAGGAGGGTTCGTGGAGTGGTCATGGATTTAATCTAGGCGGTGTCTAGTATCTAGTCAATGACTAGTCGGGGATTAGGATCGAGGCATGACGCAGCGGCCCTTCCACCACGGGAACCTCCGCGCGGTGCTGCTGGACGAGGCGATCGAGGTCGTGCGCGAGTCCGGTGTCGACGGCCTCTCGCTCCGCGACCTCGCCCGTCGGGCCGGGGTCAGTCACGGTGCCCCCCGGAGCCACTTCGTCGACCGTCAGGCGCTGCTCGACGCGCTCGCCGGAGCCGGGTTCGAGCGGCTCACCACCGCGATCCGGCGCGCACTCGACGGCGGGGGAGGTCGGACGGAACGCCTGCACCGCGTCGCCCGCGCCTACGTCGACTTCGCCGTCGACGACGCCGCGCTCATGGAGCTGATGTTCCAGGCCAAGGTCACGACGAAGCCCGAGGCCGTGCACGAGGCGGCCGGCACCCTCTTCGCCGTGCTCGACGGAGCCCTGGGGCCGGCGGAGTCCGAGGCGTCCGGCGACGAGTCGCGCGACCACTTCAAGATGCTCTTCGCGGCGACGATGCAGGGGATCGCGGCGCTCGTCGCCTCGGGCCGCGTCGAACGACCCCTCGGGGACCGCCTGGTGGGCACGGCCATGGACACGATGCTCGACTCCGACCTTGGACGGCGCGTGGTCACGGCCCGCTGATCGGCGGGGGAGTCCTCTTCCTCGGGCGGTGCCCGGCGGGAGGCACCGTCTACGCTCGGCGGCATGCTGTCGTCGACCCGCGTGCGGGAGTCGTTCTGGTTCCTGCCCGCCGTGTTCGGGCTCGTCGCCGTCGTCCTCGCCGAGGTGCTGGTGACGGTCGACCGGTCCCTGCCGACGACGGTGACCGAGGGGCTGCCGCTGCTGGGTGCCCTCAGCGCCTCCGGGGGACGGTCGTTGCTGTCGGGCATCGGGACGTCCATGCTGACCGTGGCCGGGACGTCGTTCTCGATCACGATCTCGGTGCTCGCCACGACGTCGTCGACCTACGGCCCGCGACTCGTCCGCCACTTCATGGCCGACCGTGCCAACCAGTTCGTGCTGGCGACCTTCACCTCGACCTTCCTCTACTGCATCGTCGTGACGCGCACCGTCCACACCGAGGTCGACGACACCAGCGCCTTCGTCCCGGTGATCGCCGTCCACGTCGCGGTCCTGCTCAGCGTGTTCGACGTCGGGGTGCTGGTCTTCTTCATCCACCACATCGCCGGCTCGGTGCAGATCACCTCGTTGCAGGCGCGCGTGCTCGACGACCTCCGGGCCGTGACCGACGTCGTCTACCCCACGAGCCCGGCCGACGACGTCAGTCAGGAGGCGCGGGTGGGGTCCTCGGCGGACGGTCCGCTCCCGGCCGACGCGGCCGTCGTCCGGGCACACGCCGACGGCTACGTGCAGACCGTCGCGTGGGAGGCGCTCCGCCGCGTCGCCGTGCGCGAAGGCCTCGTCGTCGAGGTCGTGGCGATGCCCGACCGGTACGTGATCGTGGGGGACCCGCTCGTGGTGACCAGCGCCTCCCCGGGGTCCGACACGGTCCGTGAGCTGCGACGGGCGGCCACCCTGGGACCCGCCCGGACCCCTCACCAGGACGTCGGGTTCGCCCTGCAACAACTCGTCGAGATCGCCGTGCGCGGTCTCGCCTCGGGGAGCAACGACCCGTACACCGCGGTGAGTGCGCTCGACATGTCGGCCGGGGTGCTCGTGCCGCTCTGGCGTCGGGGCGAGCCCTTCACGGCCCTGCTGGACGACCGGGGTGAGCCGGTCGTCCTCGTCACGTGGCCGACGGTGGACGCGCTCGTCGACTCGCTCTTCCACACCGTCCGCACCTACGCCCTCGACCAACCGGCCGTGCTGGCAGCGGCGCTGCACCTCGCCGAGCGGCTCGACGAGGTGGCGTCGTCGGCCCGCGCCGGTCGACTGGTCGATCACGAGACCGCCCTGCGGGACGCCCTCGCCGGCTGAGGCGTCCGCCGCCGCCGACCGCACGCGTCGGCAGGCAGCCGGGTGGATCGAGGGGCAGGGTCCGGCATCGCCGAGGTGCACGTCGCGCCGGGAACGTGCCGCGCGCGACGTCGCCCCCGGCCCCGGCCCCGGCCCCGGCCTCGACCTCTGCCTCGACGCCGGCCCCGACCCCGGGCTCGACCCCGGTCTCGACCCCTAGCTCGGCCCCGGCCCCGAGTTCGTGGGTGCCGTGCGTTCGTGTCGGCAACTCCGGGCTGGTGCCGCAGCGCCGGATGCCGGGCCCGGAAACCCGGGGCCCGTGCCGGTCGCTGCACCCGGAGGCAGGAATTGCCCGCATCGGGAGGCCACGCGCAGGGCGGGGTGGCGGGGTGGCGTGCCGGGGGTGCGCGTCGAATCGGATCGGTCCGGTCGTGACGGCGCATCGCCACGGTACCCGTCGGCAACTCCGGACCGGTGCCGCCTCGCGAACCCCCGGGCCCGGAAGCTCAGGGGCGCCGCGGAACGACTCCGCACGAAGCAGGAGTTGCCGACCACGCGGCGGGGCGGGCGGTCGGGCGGCGGGGCGGCCTTCCCGGAGCGGAGAGGGGCGCGGTGTCGATGGTCTGTCGTAACGTCCTCGGTGGGAGGCGTGATGAGAGACCACCGGCAGCCGACCGCGCGAACCGGCGCGCGCCTCTTCGACGACCCTCGGGCCGGGCGCGAGGGCGCACGGTGACCGCCGTCATCGGTCCCGTCGGCGGCGACGAACGTCCCGACCACCTGCTGCCGCAGCAAGCCGCCGAAGCCGTCCACGCCGGATTCCCCTCGCCGGCACAGGGGTACTACAACGGGCCGGTCGACCTCAACCGGCACCTGATGCGCGACCCGACCGCGACGTTCCTGGTCCGCGTCAGCGGCGACAGCATGACCGGCGCCGGCATCTTCGACGGTGACGAGCTCGTCGTCGACCGGGGCCTCGACGCGCACGACGGGCACGTGGTCGTCGCCGTCGTCAACGCCGAGCTGACGGTCAAGCGCCTCTCGTACCGGCAGGGGCAGATGGTGCTCAGCCCCGAGAACCCGGCCTACCCAGAGATCGTGCTGTCCGAGCTCGACGAGGCGACGATCTGGGGCGTCGTGACGAGGTGCCTGCACCGTGTCTGAGTCCGTCACGACCTCCAGGTCCGCCACGTCCGAGCGCAGCGTCGCCATCGTCGACGCCAACAACTTCTACGTGTCGTGCGAGCGCGTGTTCAACCCGGCCCTCGAGGGCCGACCGGTGGTCGTGCTGTCGAACAACGACGGCTGCGTCATCGCGCGCTCGCAAGAGGCGAAGGCGCTGAACGTCGACATGGCCGCACCGTGGCACAGCATCGCGCCGATCGCGGCGATGCAGGGCGTGGTCGCGGTGTCGAGCAACTACGAGCTCTACGGCGACATGTCGGCGCGGTCGGCCGAGATCCTCAGCCGGTACACCAGCGACCAAGAGGTGTACTCGATCGACGAGTCGTTCATCGAGTTGACGGGTTCGCTCGACGACACGATCGCGCAGGCCCGCGAGATCCGCCGGGCCCTGCGCAAACTTATCGGTCTGCCGGTCAGCATCGGCATCGCGCCGACCAAGACCCTGGCCAAGTTGGCCAACCGCGGCTCCAAGCAGAACGCCGCCCTTGCCGGTGTGTGCCACCTGGGCAGCTACGCCCCCGAGCAGCAGACCGCCATCCTCGCGAGCGTCGACGTCGGCGACGTCTGGGGCATCGGCCGACGTACGGCGAAGAAGCTCGCGCCGCTCGGCATCCACACCGCGGCCGACCTCCGCGACGCCGACGCGGCCCGCATCCGCTCGCGCTTCGGCGTCGTGCAGGCCCGGGTGGTGCACGAGCTGCGCGGCGTCGACTGCCTGCCGATCGAGCAGGTGCAGCCCGAGCGCGAGCAGATCCACCACTCGCGCTCGTTCGCAGTGCCCATCACGACCGTCACCGAACTCGAAGAGGTGCTGTCGGTGTACACGCAGCGCGCGGCGGCCCGGTTGCGACAGCAGGGCTCGTTGACGCGCATGATGCGGTGCTTCACCGCGACCTCGCCGTTCTCCGACAGCGCCGCCCACACGAACCATTCGGTGTCGGTGGCGTTCCCCGAGCCGACCGACGACGCCGCCCTGTTGTACCGCTCGGCCATCGCCGCCCTCGGCCCGCAGCTCGAACCCGGCAAGCGTTACGTCCGAGCCGGCGTCACCCTGATGGAGCTCACCCCGCGCGACGAACACGCGAGCCTCGACGTCTTCGGACAGGCCGACGCGGCACCGCCCGCCTACGGGGCCGTCATCGACCGGATCGCCGGCAAGTTCGGCGAAGACACCCTGGGGCTCGGCATCGCGGGTCTCCGGCACCGCCGCGGGTGGTCGATGAAGCGCGACATGGTCTCGCCGCGCGCGACCACCCATTGGGACGAACTCGCGACCGTCACGGCCCGATAGCCCGGTCGGTCGTGGCTCCGGTCGTCACCTCGGTCGTCAGTCGGCGGACACCAGGCGTCGCCACGGCCGCCAGGGTCGCCGTGACGATGATCGCGGCACAGACGAGCAGCGTCGGTCGCGTGCCGAAATGGTGTGCCGCCGGCCCGGCGAACACCTCGCCGAGCGGCACGGCCACGAACGAGCCGACCATGTCGTACGAGTAGACCCGGGCCAGGGAGGCGCGGGGAACGTTGCCCTGCAACGACTGGTCCCACGAGATGGCGAAGATCTCGAGGGCGACGCCGCCCAGCAGGAACGCCACCACCAGCGTGGGCACCGCCGGCGCCAGCCCGAGCATCGCCACCGGCATCGCCGTCACGGCCATCAGCCCCACGCCCACGGCGAGGCCGTGCCGGGGTCGCCAGCGCAGGGCGACGACGGCCCCGAGGCCGAGGCCGACGGTCTGGGCCGCGACGACGAGTCCCCAGGCCGCCCGCCCGAACGACCCGTCCGCCACGACGGGCCCGAGCACCGTCGTCGCCCCCACGAACGCGGCGTTCAGCACCGCGAACTGCGCCACCACGATCCAGACCCACGAGCGCCGGGTGAACTCCTGCCACCCGTCGCGCAGGTCGGCGAGCACCGACGAGCCCGAGCCCGTGCCCGTGCCCGTGCCCGAGCCCGTGTCTGCCGCGCCGGTCGCCGGGGTTCCCGGCCGGGCGGGCAGGCGCAGCCGCGAGTACAGCACGCCCGCGAGCGCGAACCCCGCGGCGTCGATCACCAGACCCCACCCCGGCCCGACCACCGCCACGATGCCCGCCCCGGCCGAGGCCCCGACGACGCTGCCTCCGTTCAGGCCGAGGCGCAGCAGCGCGTTGGCGGGCCGCAGCAGGGCGTCGGGCACCGTCTCGGCCACGAGAGCCGCCGCCGCGGGCAGGCTCACCGCGGCGACCGCCCCGTTCAGCACGCCCAACACGACGAGCAGCGGGATCGTCGCCGACCCCGTGATGACGAGCGTCGCGACCACGGCCTGCGTCCCGGCCGCGGCCAGCGACGTCCCGACGAGCACGACGTCGCGCCGCAGCCGGTCGGCGATCACGCCTCCGAAGAGCAGCACCGCGACGTTGGCGATCGATCGGGCGGCCACCACGAGTCCGAGGTCCGCCGCCGACCCGGTCAGGTCGAGCACGGCGAACGCGAGCGCGATCGGGGCGACGGCGTTGCCGAGCACGCCCGTCGTGCGCGCCGCGAGCAGCCAGCGGAACGTGCCGTGAGCGAGGGGGCCGCGGTGGTCGCGAGGTGCCCGGGTGACCGAGGAGGCGCCTCCTGCGTCCCCGGTCACGGTCGCCTCATCGGGAACAGCGCGGCCGTCATCGACACCGGGTTCGTGCCCGGTGTCCGGGGGCGCTGCGCGGCCGCGTGCAGGAGGGCGGAGGCGTGACCCACGTGGCGCACGACCCGCTGCCAGGTCTCGGCGTCGACCCAGAGCTCGGCGTCGGTCGAGATCTGGGGACCGTCCGCCCGCCGGGGGGAGCGGCGGCGCAGCTCGTCGGCCAGTGCGTCGACGTAGCGGGCGCGCTCGGCGTCGGTGTCGGCGTCGGTCCCGTCGGCGGTGGGCGGGACGACGGGGAACGGCTGCGCCGACGACAGGTGCCGGTAGCGCTTGGCCTCGCCGCCGCGGATGGTGACGAGCTCGACGACCTCGACGAGACCCACGCGCTCGAGCACGCGCAGGTGGTAGCTCGCGGTGGCCTGCGACAGCCCGAGCTCGCGACCGGCCTCGGCGGCGCTCATCGCGACGCCGGTGAGGAGCGACAGGAGGCGCAGACGGATCGGGTGGGCCGTGGCGCGGAGTTCGTCGAGTGCGGACATGTGGCCATGGTGCAGGCCACCCGGGCCGACCGTCAAACGGGTCTTTGGGGGTCGGCTCCGCACTCCCTGCGGAGGTCGCGAGCCTGCGCGAGCAGGGGCTAGCGGTCGAGGTCCCAGACCTGCTCGGCGTAGGACTGCGACCATCCGGCCCGGAGGCGCGTGACCGCCCGGTCGTACGAGGCCAGGAGGTCCATGCGCGGCCGGACCATGGACTGCATCTGCAGGCCCTCGTAGAGGGCGATGAGTTGCTCGGCCCCGCGATCCGGTTGCATCGTCGCCGGTTCACGACCGACGGCGACGTCCTGGGTGAGGCCTCGCAGGACGAGAGCGTGGAACTTCTGCCATTCGTGCTGCAGGGTCGGGGCCATCGGATGGCCCGGTGTCGCCGCCACGTTCAGCAGCGACGTGAGGAGGCGCATGAGAGAGGGGTCGAGGACGTTCTGCTCCACGATGCCCCGGAGGAACCGCACGGTGCCGTGGCTCTGCAGGAGGGGGATCACCGGCTCCATGCGCTCGGCGTTCCAACGGTCGACCGCGGCCATGACGAGGCCGTCCCACCGGGGGAAGTGGCGCTCGACCGTGTCGACCGGCAGGTCGGCGATCTCGGCGACGACGGCGTACGTGGTCTCGTGGAAGGCCCGCGTACGGAACGCCGTGACGACGGCCCTCACGATGCGGACCCGGGTCTCGGTGTCGTGGCTCGGGCGGACGGTGTCGTGCGGGGCGTCGGGTGTTTCCATCACTGCCTCATCCGACCATCCCCGGGGTCGGGTCGTCCAGACCCCGTTCGGGCGGTACCGGCGGTGGTTACTTCGAGGTGGCGAGGCCCACGAGCGCGGCCGAGATCAGGCCGGCGCCGACGACCGAGATGGCGATGATGAGGACGTGGAAGAACAGGACCATGGGGGCGTCGGTCTCTCTGTGAGCAGGTGGGGCGGGGTCTGGGCGGAACAGGGGTCCATCGTACCGAGGGCCCCTGGGCGCGGCACGTCCGGCGGAGCGTGGGTGTCGGCGTCGCGGCCTACGCTCGGACGATGACGACCCACCGCCTCGACCCCAGCACCGACACCGCCCACGAGGTCTTCTCGCGCGACCACGCCCCCGTGCTGACGATCGACCCCGGTGACACCGTCGTCGTGCGCTCGCTCGACGCCTCGGGTCACCTCGAGCCGCAGACCGTGCCCGGCGAGGTCACGCCGTACCTCTTCCCGACGCGGCGGGGTCACGCCCTGACCGGTCCGATCGCCGTCCGCGGAGCCCGTCCGGGCGACATGCTCCAGCTCGACCTGCTCTCGCTCACCCCCGACGACTGGGGATTCACGGTCGCCGCGGCCGCCGACACCCCGATCACCCGCCACCTCGGCCTGGTCGACGCCGAAGCCGCCTGGCTGCTCTGGAGCATCGACCACGAGGCGGGCACCGCCACCGAGAGCAGGGGCCTGCGTCGACCGATCGCGCCCTTCCTCGGCGTCATGGGACTCGCCCCCGCCGAGGCCGGAGAACACTCGACCATCCCGCCCCGCACCTCCGTGGGCGGCAACATCGACTGCCGTGACCTCGTCGCGGGCACGACCCTCTGGTTGCCGGTGGCGGTCGACGACGCCCTGCTCTACCTCGGCGACGGGCACGCGGCCCAGGGCGACGGCGAGGTCGGTGGCACCGCGATCGAGACCGGCATGACGACGGAGGCGCGGGTCGGCCTGGCGACGGACCGCCCGCTCACGACGATCCACGCCGAGACCCCCGAAGCCCGCATCACCTTCGGCTTCGACGCCGACCTCAACGTCGCCAGCGGGGACGCGCTCGCCGCGATGGTGATCTGGATGCAGCAGCTCTACGGCGTCGACGCCGCCACGGCACTGGCCTTCGCGAGCACGGTCGTCGACCTGCGCGTCACCCAGGTCGCCAACCGGACCTGGGGCGTGCACGCCGTGCTGCCTCGGGACGTGCTCGTCCCCGCCTGAGCGGCGCCGCGCCTCCTGACCGTCGACCGCGGGTCGGCGTCCGGTGGTCGCCGTTCGGCTCGCAGCGCCCCGCGCGACGGTTTGCCAACACCCCGAATTCGGCGTGCCGAATACCTCTGATCAGCACTTTTTCGGTCGAGGAGGCGCGCTCGGCATGCCAGGATCGTCAGGTTCCGAGACACCGGCGTCTCCACCCGACCGTCTCGAAAGGCGCTGCCCCCATGTCGTTCTGGGCCCTCTTCCTCATCGCGCTCGGCGTCTCCGCGGACGCCTTCGCCGTCGCCCTCGGCAAGGGCCTGCACATGACGCGCTTCAACGCGCGCCACGCGGTCGTCATCGCCCTCACCTTCGGTGCCTTCCAGGCGCTGATGCCGCTGCTGGGCTGGCTGCTCGGCTCGACCTTCGCGCAGTACATCGCGCCGTTCGACCACTGGGTCGCCTTCGGCCTGCTCGCCCTGATCGGCGGCAAGATGCTCTACGAGGCGTTCTCGTCGGGCGAGGACGACGAGAAGGACACCGACCGGCTGAACCTCCGCGAACTCGCCGTGCTCGCGATCGCCACGAGCATCGACGCCCTCGCGGTCGGCGTGACCCTGGCGTTCCTGCCGGTGTCGATCGGCTGGGCGATCCTGCTGATCGGCGTGACGACCGCCGTGCTGACCTTCGTCGGCGTGCTCGTCGGGCGCCGGGTGGGTGCGAGGTTCGGCAAGCCGGCCGAGATCGCCGGTGGCGTGATCCTGATCCTGATCGGCGTGAACATCGTGCTCGAGCACACGGGCGTCCTCGGCTGATCCCCGCGCTGCGCTCGGCGTGCCCCGCTGCGTCAGCCGCGCGGCATGCGCAGCTGCGTCAGCGCGGGCGCGTGCAGCGGCTGGGTCTCCCACAGGGCCGTGAAGGTCGCGTCCGCCTCGTCGAGCGTGAGGTGCAGGCGGTGCGGCGTCTCGACGAAGACGAGGTCGACGTGCAGCAGGTCGGCCGACCGGGTGGCGCTCGCGGCGACCGGAGCCGCGACGGAACCGGTGCCGGAGCCGGTGCCGGGGTCGGTGCCGAAGCCGTCGGTGACGACCCAGTCCTCGGCCTCGACGCGGGCCACGAGGCGGGAGTCGCCCTCGACGAGGGTGAGCGTGGTCGCGGCGTCGGCCGAGGCGCGCAGTTCGACGAGGGTGAGGCCGGGCTGGTCGTTGCCCTCGGCCGCGGTGAACGAGACGAGGCGCTCGGTGCCGGGGGAGTGCCGGTCGCCGACCCGTGCCTCCTCGTCCGCCGGTCGGACCGGTGCGGCGTCGTGCTCGGTCGGACCGGCCACCCCGGGCAGCGTCAGGTCGGCGAGGCGGGCCGCCAGCGAGTCGTCTGCCGCGGCGTCACCGACGCGGATCGTGTCCGTGCCGAACGCGGGCAGCAGGTGCGTCCACGCGGCGTCGAGCACGGCCTGCATGTCGAGCGACTGGCCGGTCAGGGCGAGCACGACGTCGTGCTCGGGCAACACGACGGAGAACTGCCCGTAGGCGCCGTCGCCGCGGTAGCCGTGGCGGGCCATCCAGAACTGGAAGCCGTAGCCCTGGGCCCAGTCGGGGTTCGACTCGCCCGCGTTCGAGACGTGCGAGCGCGTGGCCTCGGCGACCCACTCGCGCGGCAGCAGCTGCACGCCGTCCCACTCGCCCTGCTGCAGGTACAGCTGACCGAGGGCGGCGATCGCGTGGGTGGTGGCGTGCAACCCGCTGAAGCCGAGCTCACGGCCGGACGCGTCACGCTGCCACCCGACCTCGCCGATGCCGAGCGGGTCGAGCAGGCGCGGGCGCAGGTACTCGCTCAGCGACTGGCCCGTGACGCGTTGCACGATCGCGCCGGCGGCGAAGGTGCAGGGCTGGTTGTAGGCGAAGACGGTGCCGGGCTCGTCGTCGGGCGGCGTGAGCAGGAAGCCCCGGACGACGTCGACCGGGTCGACGGCGAGCGCCCGGTCGAGGGTCTCGGCACGGTGCCCGCTGGCCATCGCGAGCACGTGGCGCACGAGCATCGAGCGGCTGCGCGGGTCGGTGACCTCGTCGTCGAGTTCGGGGAAGTGGCCGAGCACGGTGTCGTCGAGCCCCATCAGCCCCTCGGCGACGGCGAACCCGACCGCGGACGAGGTGAAGCTCTTGCTGAGCGAGTAGAGGAGGTGGGCGCGGTCGGCCGAGTACGGAGCCCACCAGCCCTCGGCGACGACCTGCCCGTGGCGCAGCAGCATGATGCTGTGCGGCTCGACGCCGGCGGTGGTCTCGAGGGCGTCGACGAACGCGGCGATGCCCGCCGCGTCGACGTTCTGGGCGGAGGGCGTGTTGCGCGGCAGCGTCGTCGGAGTCACCCCCCGACCCTATGCCCGCCCCCGGTTCGCTCGGCCTCGCCCAGCCCCCGTGTGCAATTCGCGACGACTGCCGGCGCGAGCCTGGTCATGGACGGTCGTGAGCGGCGTGTCGCACGGGTTCTGTCGGGTTCGGTACGACGTTCGGGCTCTGGCAGGTCGGGTTCGGCCCGCCAGAGCGCCTCCCGGCTAGGTCGAACCCGACGCCCTGTCGTCGTCGAGCGCCCGCAGGTGGCGGTGGGGGAGGGAAGCCGAGGAGGCGCGGGTCAGGTCGCGAGGGACGCCAACCGCAGGTCGACCAGCGGCACGAGGTCCCGCGGCAGCACCACGAGCACGATCGAGCCGTCGACCTCGGTGCCCCAGCCGACCAGGTCGGGATCGGTGTCGATCAGCACGGCGTCGTGTTCGACCCCGTCGACGACGAGCACCGCTCCCGGCTGCGCATGCCGGACGGTCACGGGGGCGTCCACCACGGGCACGGCGCCGTCGGGTCGGGTGCTCCGCCCCTCGGCCGTGTTGATCAGCACGTGGTTCACGTGCCGAGCGAGATGCTCCGCCACGGGATCGCGTCCGCCCGACCGTTCCGGTTCGTCGGGTACGACCGTGGTGGCCACCGCCTCCCACAGCATCGGGTACCGGAACGCCCGCAGTCCGGCCAGGAACCACTCGGGCTGTCCGGCGTCCACCGCGTTCGCCAGGTGATGGTCGATCTCGGCGACGTTCTCGACCAGGTTGGACGGGGCACCGGGGTCGGACGGGTCGGCGACGAACACGTAGTTCAGGGCAACGGTGTCCAGCACGTCGTCGTGCGCGATCGTGCTGGGCTGCGTGAGGTCCAGGCGGGGCTGCTCGACGAACGTGTACACGGGGCGACCGAACGTCGCCGCGATCTCGGAGGCCGTGTCCGGGCGGGGGAGGTCGTGCAAGCTGGCGTTCTCGACGGGGTCCATCACCTCATGGTCGCACCCCGGCCCTCGGCCACCGCGTCGGCGAGGGGCGTCTCGGCCACCGCGTCGGCCACGACCTCGGCCTCGCGGGTGCGCTCGGCCCGCACGAAGCCGATGCCGACGACGATCAGCAGGCCGCCGCCGAGTTGCAGCGTAGTGAGGGCCTCGCCGAGCAGCAGCCAGGCGTAGAGCGCGGCGGCCGCGACCTCGAGCAGGCCGACGAACGACGCCAGGCGCGAGCCGAGCATGCTGCTGGCCGTGATGCTCGTGGCGTAGGCGACCGCCGTGGCGACGACGCCGACCACGAGCATCGGCACCCACCACGGCACGATCGCGTCGAACAGGGGCACGTCGGCCGCGGAGGTCGTGAACGGCACCAGACCGGTCAGGCCGAGCAGGCCGAGCAGTCCGGCGCCGACGAGCAGGCCCGACGCCGCCAGCGCGACCGGGGGCAGGTCGCCGCTCGGTCGGGCGGCGATCACGAAGTAAGCCGCACAGCAGACCATGGCCGCCCCGGCCAGGGCGAGCCCGACGGGGTCGAGCGCCACGCCGCCACTCGGGGCGACGACCAGCAGGAGGCCCGCGAAGGCGATCGCGGAGCCCACGAGCACCACGACCTGCGGCACACGCCGCGTGGTCGCCCAGGCCACTCCGACGAGCAGCAGCGGGGCGAGGTACTCGACGAGGATCGCGGTCCCGACCGGGATGCGCACCACCGCCGCGAAGTAGAAGACCTGCGTGCCGGCGACGCCGATCACGGCCATGCCGAGCACGCGCCGGCGGGCCCGCCAGATCGGGCCGAGCCGACCGCGGAGGGCGACCAGGGCGACGGGTGCGAGGACCACCCCGCCGATCAGGGCGCGGACGGTGACGGCCGCCACGGGGCTCCACCCCGACTCGAGCAGCGGCTTGACGAAGGGCCCCGAGAAGCCGAACGAGGCCGCGGCGAGCAGCGCGACGAGCAGGCCTGCGGTGGTCGAGGCGGGGCGCCCGTCGGCGAGGGGCGTCGTCGCGGGCGGGGTCGTGGTCGCACCGGTGCTCACGGGGACTCCTTCTGTCAGGGCCGTCGTGCACAATGGGTGGTGACGCGCCGCTTCTGTCGCGAGCGTATGACCGCCTCTCACAAGGAGTCAACTTGCATTTTGCCCCTGACACCGAAGACGTCCTCGAGTTCAACGTCGCCCTGGTCAACACCGGCGCCGGCGCGAGTCGGTCCGGTGACGACGAGCTCTCGAGCCGCGCCGAGCTGAAGGACCTGCTCGACTCGTTCGCCTTCTCGGGCCGCTTCGACCGGGACGACGCGGAACTGGCCTCGGTGCAGGGCGTCCGGGCCGAACTGCGACGCATCTGGACGCTCGAGCGCGATCTGCTCGCCGCCGAGGTCAACCGCATGCTGGCCGACAGCGTCTCGTCGCCCCGGCTCGTGCGACACGACGCCCTCGACTGGCACCTGCACGCGACGAGCGACGACGCGCCCCTCGCCGACCGCATCCGAGTCGAGTCCGCGCTCGCCCTGGTCGACGTGATCCGCACCGACGAGACCGGCCGGCTGCGAGCCTGTGCGGCGGACGACTGCGACGGCGTCTTCGTCGACCTGTCGCGCAACGGCTCGAAGCGGTTCTGCAGCGTCCGCTGCGGCAACCGCGTCAACATGATCGCCTTCCGCGAGCGCCGGGCCGACGTCGACTGAGGCGGGTTCGTCGCCGCCCGCCCCGCGTCTCGCTCGGTGCCATTCGATTGTGCACAACCAAATCGCGCACGACGTGCTACAGTCGCCGACATGACGACAGCAGCCGAGACGACGACTCCGGGCCCGGCGCCCGTGCTCGACGAGCAGATCTGCTTCGCGCTCTACAACGCCTCGCGTGCCGTCACGGCGCGGTACCGCGACCTGCTCGCCCCGCTCGGCCTCACCTACCCGCAGTACCTCGTGCTGCTGGTCCTCTGGCAGGGCGGCCCGACGACCGTCTCCGAGCTCGGCCACCAGCTGCAGCTCGAGTCGGGCACGTTGTCGCCCCTGCTCAAGCGGCTCGAGGCCCACGGCCTGGTCACGCGCACGCGCTCGGCCGCCGACGAGCGCACCGTCGACGTCGCCCTGACCGACGCCGGGGTCGCGCTCCGCGAGCAGGCCGCCGGCTTCGCCGACCAGATCTGCGGCGCCACCGGTCTCGAGCTGACCGACCTGCAGACGCTGCGAGCCGACATCGCCGCGCTCGCCGCCGCCGTCCGGGCGAACACGGCCGCCCTCACCGACCAGCACCTCTGACCCGCCTCACCGACCGACCAGAACACCCCCGAACACCCCACCCGGAGCCGACCCCGACGTCGGCCCCCTCCACGAAAGAAGGCACCACATGCCCACTCGCACCTCACGCACCGCCTGGAACGGCAGCCTCGAGACCGGCGAAGGCCAGGTCGAACTGTCGAGCTCCAAGCTCGGCACCTACGACGTCTCGTTCCCCAAGCGTGCGGCCGACGACGCCAACGGCGCGACCAGCCCCGAAGAGCTGCTCGCCGCCGCCCACTCGGCCTGCTACGCCATGCAGTTCTCGGCCGTCCTCGGCCAGGCCGGCGGCACCGTCGAGGCGCTCGACGTCAAGGCCGACGTCTCGCTCGGCCCGGACTCGGCCGGCGGCTTCAAGCTCACCGGCATCGCCCTCACCGTCCGCGGCGAGGTCTCCGGCATCGACGAGGCCGGCTTCCTCGAGGCCGCCCAGAACGCCAAAGAGACGTGCCCCGTCTCGAAGGCCCTCACCGGCGTCGAGATCACGCTCGACGCCGCGCTCGAGGCCTAGGCCCCGACCGCAGCACCGCACCGCCTCGAGAACGCAGGAGGCGCAGGTCACCCGACCCGCGCCTCCTGCGTTCTCCGCGTCACCGGCCCGACCGCGTCAGAGCCACTTCTTCCACTTGAAGACTCCCCAGATGCTCGCGCCGACCGCGACCATGGCCGCGACCGCCATCGGGTAGCCGAACTGCCAGTGCAGTTCGGGCATGTGGTCGAAGTTCATGCCGTAGACGCCGCCGACCAGGGTCGGGGCGAACAGGATGGCCGCCCAGCCCGAGATCTTCTTGACCTCGTCGTTCTGCTGCAGGCCGACCTCGGACAGTCGCCGGGTCTCCTCGTTCTGGGCGAGCCCGGCCTCGGACAGACGACGCATCTCGTCGTTCTGCGCCTGGGTGACGAGCGTCGAGTGCACCGTCAGTGCGTTCTCGAGCAGCGCGCGGAAGGTGTCGGCGCGCTCGCCGATGCGCAGCACGTGGTCGAGCACGTCGCGCAGCGAGCGCTGCAGTTCGACGTCGACGCCGTACTTGTCCGACCCGCGCAGCAGGTTCTCGAGCATGCCGCGCAGTGGGCTCGTCGCGCGCTGGAAGCTGATGACCTCGCGCAGCAGCTCGTAGATGCGTCGGGAGACCTCGGGGTCGCCGCCGAAGAGCTCGTCCTCGATCTCGTCGATGTCCTTCTCGATGCCGGCGACGACCGGGCCGTAGCCGTCGACCACCTGGTCGAGCACGGCGTAGAGCACGGCCTCGGGACCGAGCGCGAGCAGCTCGGGGTTCGACTCGAGGCGGCGGCGCACCCGGCCGAGGTCGGGGTTCTCGGCGTGCCGGATCGTGATGACGAAGCCCGGGCCGACGAACACGTGCACCTCGCCGAACTCGACCGTCTCCTCGGCGTCGAGGTAGCGGGCCGAGCGCAGCACGACGAAGAGGGTCTCGCCGAAGCGCTCGAGCTTCGCGCGCTGGTGCCCCTTGAGCGCGTCCTCGACGGCGAGCGGGTGAAGCTCGAACTCCTGGGCGATGGCGCGCACCTCGTCGGGGTCGGCGCGGTACAGGCCGATCCAGGCCATGCCCTGGTGCTCGTGCAGCAACTCGAACGTCTCGTCGAGGTTCGCCGGGCTGTCGGTGCGGTGCCCCGCGACGTAGATGCCGTTGTCGATGAGTGCCATGGTCTGCGCTCCTGCCGTTCGGGGTGCGACGACCGTCCGTCGAGGGACGATGTCGTACCGGTGGTGGTCACGACAGCCGTGCGGACGACGGGTGTGCGGTGGGGGCCGGGGCGACGCACACGGGCGACGAGACGACACCGGGGTGTCGGGTCGTCGACGACGTGCGTCGACAGGAGACGTCGGTGCCCGTGGGCATCGCTCGTGGTCGGTCGGGCCCGCAGCTCAGACGAGCGGGGCGGACGGCGCGATCACGGAGCGATGCCGCGGGGCGCCAGTACTGTCACCAGCCATCGCCGCTCACCTGCCTTCCGTCGTGCTGCCGCCGGGCCCGGTGGGGCCGTGGGCCCGCCTGGGCCGTGGGACAGCGTACCCCTGCCCGCAGGGGCGGTCGACCGTCGCCGGGCGAGGTCGGAGGGAAGGAGGCGCGTGTCGCCGTTGACCCGTGCCTCCCGCGTCCACGATCGGGTTTCGCGACCGGCAGACGGCGTCACTCTGCCACCGGTCCGACGAAGACACGAGCCTGAGTCGCTTTCGTGACCTGATCGATACGGTGGACGGATGAGCACCGTCGCCGTCACCGTCCTCCCCGCCGCCTCCGCCACCGCCGACTCCGAGGGGTCGTCGGGCGACACGTGGGGCGTCGCGCCCGCGAAGCGGGCGGTGGACGCGACCGACGCCCGCCTGGTCGAGCTCGGCGACGAGACCGAGATGATCGTCGTCGGCGGCCGCATCGACCAGGGCGAGTTGCGATCCGCGATCGAGCAGCACCCCGGCGTCCGCATCGTGCAGCTGCCGAGCGCGGGCGTCGACGCCTACGTCGAGACCATGCAGGCCACCGCCCGGGACGGTCTCGTCTTCACCAGCGCCAAGGGGGCCTACAGCGCACCCGTGGCCGAGCACGCCCTGGCGCTGACGCTGGCGACCCTGCGCTCCCTGCAGATCAGGGCCCGCGCCTCCTCGTGGGAACGCGAGCAGCGGGGCATCTCGCTGAACGGGGCGAGCGTCACCATCGTCGGCGCCGGCGGCATCGGGACCGAGCTGCTGCGCCTGCTGCAGCCGTTCGACGTCGAGGTGACGATGGTGCGCCGTACCGACGAGGACGTCCCGGGCGCGGCCCGCACCATCACGGTCGACCGCCTGGCCGAGGTGCTGCCGACGAGCGACGTCGTCGTCGTCGCCGCGGCGCTCACCGGCGGCACCCGCAGCCTGCTCGGAGCCGACGAGTTCGCCGCCATGAAGGACACGGCCGTGCTCGTCAACATCGCCCGCGGTCCGCTCGTCGACACCGACGCCCTCGTCGCGGCGCTCGCCGAGGGGCGGATCGGGGCGGCGGGCCTCGACGTCGTCGACCCCGAGCCGCTGCCCGACGGTCACCCGCTGTGGGCCGAACCCCGTGCCCTGCTCACCCCGCACCAGGCCAACACGAACGCGATGACCGAGCCGCTCTTCCAGGCCCGGGTCGAGGCGAACATCCGGGCGCTGGCCGACGGCGGTGACCCCGAGGGCGTCGTCGACGTCGAGCAGGGCTACTGATCGTCCACCTGGGAACGAACCCGACCCCGACGCGTTAGACCTGGGTAGTCGCCGCGCCGACCCGACGCGACGTTCGCGAAAGGAACCCCCGCATGCCCCTCATCGGAACATCCGACCTCGACGTCTTCCCCCTCGCCCTCGGCGGCAACACCTTCGGCTGGACGAGCGACGAGGCCGAGTCGCACTCGGTGCTCGACGCCTTCGTCGCCGGCGGCGGCAACTTCGTCGACACGGCCGACGTGTACTCGGCCTGGGCCGACGGCAACTCGGGCGGTGAGTCCGAGACGGTCATCGGCACCTGGCTCGCCCAGGGCGGCGCCTCGCGTCGTGACCGGATCGTCCTCGGCACGAAGGTCAGCCAGCACCCCGAGTTCTCCGGGCTCGGTGCCGCCAACGTCGCGGCCGCCGCCGACGCCTCGCTCACCCGTCTGCAGACGGACCACATCGACCTGTACTGGGCGCACTTCGACACCGGCGACGACCTCGTCGAGACCCTCGGCGCCTTCGACGCCCTGCAGAAGGCCGGCAAGGTGCGGCACGTCGGCATCTCGAACTTCTCGCCCGAGCGAATCACCGAGTGGGTGGAGATCGCGCGCCGTGAGGGGTTCGCGGCCCCGGTCGCCCTGCAGCCGCACTACAACCTCGTGACCCGGAAGGCATACGAGCGCGACCTGGCTCCGCTCGCCGCCACGAACCAGCTCGGCGTCACGCCGTACTTCTCGCTCGCCGCGGGCTTCCTCACCGGCAAGTACCAGACCCGCGACGACATCGCCGGGGCCCGCAGTGGCAACGTCGAGGGCTACTTCAGCGACGAGGGGCTCGACGTCGTGGCCGCCCTGCGTGACATCGCGAGTGCCCACCAGGTCGAGATCGCCACGATCGCCCTCGCCTGGCTGCAGGCCCAGCCCCGCGTCGTCGCCCCCATCGCCAGCGCCCGCACCCTCGAGCAGCTGCCCGCGTTGCTGGCCAGCGCGAGCGTCGCCCTCAGCGCCGACGAGCTCGCCGCCCTCGAGACCGTCTCGGCCCGGGTGGCCGAGTAGCGACGATGAGCAGCGTGCCCCCCGACCAGCGGTTCCACGGACGCATCGCCGGCTTCGGCACCGAGTCCGGGACGCGCGTCGTCGTCGGGCTGTGGAACCGTTCGCCGCTCGGTCGCTTCGTCGACGTCATGGTCGAGGACGCCGACGGTCACCGCACCTTGCTGGCACCGTCGCAGGCCGTCGCCGACTACGTCTCGTCGACCTACACGTTCGACGAGGTGCGGGTGCAACCCGTCTCGTGGCGCGGCGTCGACCGGACGCTGCGGGTCTCGGCGGGCCCGGACGACGCGGGCGGCGACGTGCTCGACCTGTCGCTCGAGATCGGCCCCGTGTCGCCGCTCGGGTGGCTGCTGCGGCTCGTGCCCCGGGCGTTCGCGACCCGGCCCGGCTGGCTCACGCTGATCGATCCGGTGGCCCGGCTGATCGTGCGGGGTGCCCGCACGGCGGGCACGGCCGGCGGCGGCCGTCGCGAGTACTACGGCGTGACGCTGGCCCGGCGCATCGTCGCGGTCGACGCCCGTCTCGACGGTCGTGCGCTCGGGGTGCTGGCCCCGCTCGACCCGCCCGTGCGGTTCGGCTTCGGCTCGGCGCCCGCCGACCCCAGCCTCGTCGACGTGACGACCACGATCCGCGAGCGCTGACCCGCCGCACCGTCCCCGAACTGCACCGCACCGCACTGCACCGCACCGCGTTCCGTGCACCGCACCTCGTCTCGTCGCGGTGTCGTGCACGAAACGCGGGGCGACGGGTGCCGCCCGGCCTTCCCGTCGTGCAACACGGCGTCACCGCCCGGTGGACGAGGAGGCGCGGTGCGGCACAGTAGGACGCGTGAGCACCGCAGACACCCCCGCGCCCGACCCGTCCGCCACCGTCTCGTCCGTCGCCGTCGACGCCCCCACCACCAAGAAGAAGCTGATCCTCAACCTCTTCGAGATGAACTGCGTCGGGCACATCACGCACGGCCTCTGGAGGCTGCCGCACAACCATCGCAGCGAGTACAAAGACCTGGCGTACTGGCTCGAGCTGGCCCGCCTGGCCGAACGCGGCGGTTTCGACGCGATCTTCATCGCCGACGTGCTGGGTGCCTACGACGTCTTCGGCGACAGCCCGGCGCCGGCCCTGCTCGAGGGAATCCAGGCGCCGAACAACGACCCGATGATGGTCGTGCCGGCGATGGCGGCCGTGACCGAGCACCTCGGCTTCGGCATCACGTTCTCGACGAGCTACGAGCCGCCGTTCGCCTTCGCGCGGCGCATGTCGACCCTCGACCACCTCACGAAGGGACGCGTGGGCTGGAACGTCGTCACGTCGTACCTGCCGAACGCCGCGCGCAACTTCGGCCTCGACGCCGAGATCCCCAAGGCCGAGCGCTACGCCCGCGCCGCCGAGTACCTCGACGTGCTCTACAAGTTGTGGGAGGGCTCGTGGGAGGACGACGCCGTCGTCGCCGACCCCACCGCCGACGGCCTCGAACCCGGCTCGGGCGTCTACACCGACCCCGCGAAGGTGCACGCGATCGACCACGTCGGCGAGCACTTCCGGGTCGCCGGTCCGCACCTCAGCGAGCCGTCGCCGCAGCGCACGCCCGTGCTCTTCCTCGCGACCGCGTCGCCGAAGGGCGTCGAGCAGGCGGCCCGCAACGCCGAGGTCGTCTTCACCGGCGGTCCCGCCGTCAAGGCGGTCGGCGCCGCCACGCGCGAGGCGGCCGTCGCGGCCGGGCGCTCCGCCGACGACGTGTCGTTCATCGTGCAGGCCGGCGTCATCACGGGCGAGACCGACGAGGTCGTCGCCGAGAAGCTCGCGCTCTACCGCTCGTTCGCCAGCGAGCAGGGCAAACTGATCCACCGCAGCATCCCGTTCGACGCCCCGTCGCACCCCCGCGACCGCACCGTGCGCGAGGCGCTCGAGGCCGAGGGTCGGCTCGACCACCCGGGAGCCGCCGCGCTGCCGCTCGACATCACGGTGGGCCAGCTGATCGACTCGGTCGACGAGGCCTGGGGCGGCACGTTCTTCGTCGCCGGTACACCGACGGTCGTGGCGGACGCCGTCGAGCGCTGGCTCGACGACGAGGGGATCGACGGCATCAACCTGCGCCAGTACCACTCGTTCGACACGCTGACCGACTTCGTCGAGCTGATCGTGCCCGAGCTGCGTCGACGCGGTCGACTGCGCGAGGCGTACGTGCCCGGCGAGACGCTGCGCGAGCGGCTGACCGGCGGTGGGCCCCGGCTGCCCGGGACACATCCGGCGGCGGCCTACCGCCGCTGAGCCCGGGAGGCGCGGCGCGGCCCGATGCGCCGTTCGCGTCCGTTCGGTGAGCGACCGGGCTCAGGTCGACGCGCCGACGAGGTCAGCGAGCGGCGGGGCTGCGGTACCGCGCCGGGACCGGCGGGACGCGGAGCCACGTGGTCCGGCTGACGCCCCGGCCGTCCGACCACTCGACGAAGACGGTGCCGAGGGCGACCACCGCGTCGAGCTCGACGGGGGTCGCGATGCCGAGCGGAGCCCCGGGGCGCAGCTTGTCGCGACCCCGGACGGGCCCGCCGGGCAGGTCGACGAGCACGTCGCGCGCGGGGCGTCCGACCGTGCGGAGCACCAGGCAGGTGCCGAGGGGCAGCGTGGGGTCGCTGCCGTCGTTCGGCAGGTCGAGCCAGGACAGCACGAAGGTGGCGGGTCGACGCAGGCGGGTGGCGCGTTCGCGGCGGAGGCGCGTCGGACGGGTCGAGGTCGCCGGGGCGGCCCCGACGGTGGTGACGGGGCCGAGCGTGGTCGCGGCGTCCGACGGGTCGGTCGTGCCCGGGCGTCCGGTGTCGGGCTCTGCGGTGTCCATCGTGTTCTGTTCCCCTGAAGTCGTGGTGGCGTCCGTGGTCGTGTCGTCGTCGACATGACTCTCGAACGGCTCCGTCCAGCGAACCGCACGCGGGCCCGGGGGACAACGGGGCACGGCCACCCAGTACGGGGGTGGGCCGGTCCCCAGTCCGGGGGACGCGGATCGGGGGACGCGAGCGGGGGGACGCGAGCCGGGGGAGGCGGTCCGGGGACACGGGCCGGGGCGTCGAGTCGTCTGGCTAGGCTCGACCGGTGACCACCGCCTCCTCGTCGTCCGCCCCGTCCGCCGCCGCGAGGCCGCTGCGCCGTCTCGGCTTCCTCACCATCGGCGCCTTCGAGGGCGATGACCCGACCGCCGGTCTCGAGCAGGGGCTCGAGCTGTTCGAGCGGGCCGAGGCGCTGGGTCTCGACGGCGGCTGGACGCGTACGCGGCACCTCCAGTTCGGCATCTCGTCGCCCGTCGCGTTCCTCTCGGCCGCGGCGCAGCGCACCTCGCGCCTCACCCTCGGCACGGCCGTGATGCCGCTCGGCTGGGAGAACCCGTTCCGCCTGGCCGAGGACTGGGGCACGGTCGACGTGCTGTCGCGTGGACGGCTGCAGCTGGGGGTCAGCGTCGGCGAGCCCCGCGGTTACGACGAGATCGCCCCGCACCTCTACGGCGACGCCTCCGATCACCAGGACTTCTCGTACGGCCGGGTCGAGAAGTTCCTCTCGCTCGTGCGTGGCGAGCAGGTCAGTGCGTTCGAGGGCACCGAGGGCATCGAGGTCTACACCGGGCGGGTGCAGCCGCAGAGCCCCGGTCTCGCCGACCGCGTCTGGTACGGCGCGGGCAGCCCGCGGTCCGCCGAGTGGGCGGGCCGGCAGGGCCTCGGCATGCTCATCAGCAACGTCAGCTTCGCGGGCGCGCCCGGGCCGATCGAGCCGACCCGCTTCGCCGCGTCGCAGCTCGACCAGATCCGCGCCTTCCGCGCGGTCCACCCCGCGGGTCAGGAGGCGCGGGTCGCCAAGGGCGCGGTCGTCCTGCCCACCGACACGGCCACCGCCGAGCAGCGTGCGGCGTACGAGGCCTACGCGTCCTCCCGTCGCGACCGCACGACCGTGGCCCACGGTCCCCGGGGCATGATGTTCGACCGCGACCTCGTCGGCCCGTCCGAGTGGATCGCCGAGCAGCTCCACGAGAACGCCGCGATGCGCGAGGTCGACGACCTCATCGTCGAGCTGCCCTTCGACTTCGGCCTCGCCGAGTACACGCAGGTGCTGACCGACGCCGCCGAGCGCCTCGGCCCCCTCCTCGGCTGGCAGGCCACCGACGGAGCCGAGTGAGCGCTCACTCACCGTAGGCCGCTCGCCTAGACTCGACGCAGCACCCCGAGCCGAAGGAGTCTCCATGCAGAACTGGGCCGCCAACGTCGAGTACTCGACGACCGACCTGCGTCGCCCCACGAGCCTCGACGAGCTGCGTGACGTCGTCACCGGCAGCCGCCTGGTCAAGGCCCTGGGCTCGCGCCACTCGTTCAACCGCGTCGCCGACACCGACGGCACCCTCGTCTCGCTCGACGCGCTCGGCACCCCCGTCGAGATCGACTCGGCCGCCGGCACGGTCCGCGTCGGCGCGGGCACGACGCACGCCGCCCTCGCGGGCGAGCTGCAGCGCCACGGCCTCGCCCTGCACAACCTCGCCTCGCTGCCGCACATCTCGGTCGCCGGTGCGGTCCAGACCGGCACGCACGGTTCGGGGGTCCGCAACCCCGCCCTCTCGGCGGGCGTCCGCGCCGTCGAGCTCGTGCGCGCCGACGGCAGCCTCGAGACCGTCCGCCGCGGTGACGACGCGTTCGGCGCCTCCGTCGTCTCGCTCGGCGCCGTGGGCGTCGTCACGACCCTCGAGCTCGACACCGTGCCGACCTTCGACGTCGAGCAGACCATCCACGAGCACCTGCCCTGGGCGGCCGCCCTCGAGCACCTCGACGCCGTGCTCGCCAGCGCTTACAGCCTGAGCTTCTTCACGCGGTACGACGGCGACGGGGTGGACCAGGTCTGGTCGAAGCACCGGGTCGGCGACGAGGTCGGTCTCGACCTCCGCGACCTCGGTGCGGTGCGGGCCGACGCCACCACGCACATGATCCCCGGGGCCGAGACCGCGGCCGTGACGCAGCAGGGCGGCGTGGCCGGTCCCTGGCTCGAGCGCCTGCCGCACTTCCGGTTCGACTTCACGCCGAGCGCCGGCGAAGAGATCCAGAGCGAGTTCCTGATCCCCGCCGAGCACGCCGCGGCCGCGATCGAGGGGCTGCGGGGCATCGCGCACACCTTCGCCGACGTGCTGATGGTCAGCGAGATCCGCACGATCGCCCCGGACGACGCCTGGATCAGCCCGAGCGGTGGACGTCAGAGCGTGGCCTTCCACTTCACCTGGCACCGGCGTCCCGACGAGGTGCTCGCCGTCCTGCCCGAGATCGAACGGGTGCTCGGAGCGTTCGACGCCCGCCCGCACTGGGGGAAGGTCTCGACCGCCACGCACGCCGAGCTGCGCCGGGTGTTCCCGCGTCTCGGCGACTTCGCCGCCCACGTCGAGTCGGTCGACCCCGAGGGGCGTTTCCGCAACCCGTTCCTGTCCGCGTCCGTCCTCGGAGAGCCCGCGCATGTCTGAGCCCACCCCCGTCGCCTCGGTGCCGCCGCCCGGCACCACGCCCCCCGTCGTCGAGCCCGCACCGGGTGCGCCACCGACCGCGAGGCTCGTCACGTCGCCGGTGCCGGTCTCGGGTGCGCAGGTCGTGCTCGAGCGTGCTGGCTACCGGGCCGAGATCGCCGGGGTCGGGGCCACGCTGCGCACCCTCACCTTCGAGGGCCGCGACCTGGTCGTGCCGTTCGCCGCCGACGAGGTGCGACCGGGCTTCCGCGGGGCGCTGCTCGCCCCGTGGCCCAACCGCGTGACCGACGGCCGATACGAGCGCGACGGGGTGGAGCACCAGCTGCCGCTCAACGAGGTCGAACGCGGCCACGCCCTGCACGGCCTGGCCCACTGGGCCGACTGGACGATCGACCAGGCCCAGGCCGCGAGGGCCTCGGCCTCGTTCGTGCTCGTGCCGAGCGACGGCTACCCGTGGCGACTGGCGCTGTCGGTCGTCTACGAGCTGACCGACGACGGGCTCACCACGACCGTCACGGCCCGCAACGCGGGCACGGGCGTCGCCCCCTACGGCACCGCGCCGCACCCCTACCTCGTCGCCGGCGAGGGCCGCGTCGACGACTGGTCGTTCACGTTGCCCGCCGCGAGCTACCTCGAGGTGACCGACGACCGCCTCGTGCCCGTCGGCACGCGGCCGGTCGGCGACCGTGACGGCTTCGACTTCCGCGACGGGCACGCGATCGGCGACCTCTTCGTCGACCACGCCTTCACCGACCTCGCGTTCACCGCGGTCGACGGCGCGGGCGGCCCCGCACAGGAGGCGCGGGTCACCGCCACGGTCACCGCGCGCGACGGGCACGGCGTCACCATGTCGTGGGGTGCCGAGTTGCCCTGGGTGCAGGTGCACACCGCCGATCGCCCCGAGCCCGAGAACGACCGGGTCGGGTTGGCCGTCGAGCCGATGACCTGTCCGCCGGACGCCTTCAACTCGGGTGACGACCTCGTACTGCTCGCCCCGGGCGAGGCCCACTCGGCGAGCTGGACCATCGCCGCGTTCTAGCGCGGCCCGACACCTCCGAACCAGCACGACACCCCACGAACCCGGGGAGTCGCGCTGGTTCGGGGGTGTCGCGCCGGGCCGCCCTCAGACGGCGACGGGTTCGGTCTGCCAGGTCATGGCCGAGACCGTGCCGGGCAGGCAGCGCTCGAGGGCGGCCTCGAGGGCGCGACGCGTGCGGCGGGCGGTCAGCTCGTCCCGGACGACGACGTCGAACCGCAGCGCCTCGGGCAGCTCGGTGAGCAGCACGGTTCCGGCATCGGCGAGCTGCACGAGGTACTGGCCCTCGTCGACCCGCGCGGCACGGTGCTCGGCGAGCAGGCGGCGCGACAACCAGAACAGGCCGGCGGCGTCGTACGCCGTGTGGACGGTCGCGGTCGCGGTGATCATGCGCACACTGTGACGTGACGACCGCTCACGCGCGTGAACGGCGTGTGGCGAACGTGTAAATCATGTCGCGACACGCCGGGCACGAACCGACTTGACAAGCACCTGGACCTCGTTCAGTATTGCCCAGCACCACCGATGTGAGCGCTCACATTCTCAGGTCAGCGCTCGACCGTCCTCGTGACGGGCCATCCCGCTCCACTCCGCGACACCCCAGCCACACGTTTCCTGACGAAGAGGTCAACCGTGAACAGCTCCTCCCTCCGCCGCCCGGCCGCCCACCGGGCCGTCCGCACGTCGCCCGCCCCGCGCCTCCTCGCGGCCGCTCCGGCCTGACGTCCCCTCAGCCCCGACGGGCAGGCCTCGCGCACCCGTCGGCCCGGCGCATCCCCGGCCACCCGAGCCGTCGAGCGCCCGCACCACAGAGATCCCCTCACAGCACCATCACCCGTCATCGACGACGCCGTCGAGATGACACCTGACACGAATGGAACAACCGTGAAGAAAAAGCTCCTCGTCGGCATCGTCGCCGTCGGCATGGCATTCTCCCTGGCCGCCTGCTCCGGCGGCGGCGGCGGACGCGGCGGTGACGCCGGCGGCAGCAGCAGCGGCGACAACGCCGGTGCGCTGGTCGGCGTCGCGATGCCCACCAAGGTGTCCGAGCGCTGGATCAAGGACGGCGACGCCGTCAAGAGTGCCCTGGAAGACAAGGGATACAAGGTCGACCTCGAGTACGCCGACAACAAGATCCCCCAGCAGGTCCAGCAGATCAGCAACATGATCACCAAGGGCGCCAAGGTGCTCATCGTCGCCTCGATCGACGGTGGCTCGCTCAGCGACCAGCTCGACTCGGCCGCCAAGGCCGGCATCAAGGTCATCTCGTACGACCGCCTGCTGACCGGCAACGAGAACGTCGACTACTACGTCTCGTTCGACAACTACAAGGTCGGCGTCGACCAGGGCACCAGCCTGCTGACCGGTCTCGGCCTCGCCGACGCCGACGGCAAGAAGGTCGACGGCGCCTCGCCCAAGACCATCGAGGTCTTCGCCGGCAGCCCCGACGACAACAACGCGACCTTCTTCTTCAACGGCGCGATGGACACCCTCAAGCCCTACATCGAAGACGGCTCGCTGACGATCGGCTCCGGTCAGGACCAGTTCACGCAGGCCGCGACGCAGCAGTGGGACCCCGCCACCGCCAAGGCCCGCATGCAGAACCTGATCGCCTCGACCTACTCGGGCGGCACCAAGCTCGACGGCGTGCTCTCGCCCTACGACGGCATCTCGATCGGCATCATCTCGGCCCTCGAGGGCGCTGGCTACGCCAGTGACGCCCTGCCGGTCATCACCGGCCAGGACGCCGAGGCCGCCTCGGTCAAGTCGATCATCGAGGGTCAGCAGTACTCGACGATCTACAAGGACACCCGCCAGCTCGCCGACCAGTCCGTGCTGATGGCTGACGACCTGCTGACCGGCAAGACGCCCGAGACGAACGACGACAAGACGTACGACAACGGCGAGAAGGTCGTCCCGACCTTCCTCTTCCAGCCGACCATCGTCACCAAGGACAACTACAAGAAGGTCCTGATCGACAGCGGCTACTACACCGAGGCCGACCTCAAGTAGGTCCCTCCCCTGCGAGAACCGAGGAGGCGCCGGTCGCCGACCAGCGCCTCCTCGTCTCTCTGCTCCCCAGCGGCACCCACCCGACACACGGAAGAAGGAACACGTGGCGAACACGATCCTCGAGATGCGGGAGATCACCAAGACGTTCCCCGGCGTCAAGGCCCTGCAGGACGTCACGCTCGAGGTCGAGCGTGGCCAGGTCCACGCGATCTGCGGCGAGAACGGCGCCGGCAAGTCGACGCTGATGAAGGTGCTCTCGGGTGTCTACCCGCACGGCTCGTTCGACGGACAGATCCTGCTCGACGGTCAGCCCGTCGACTTCAAGAACATCAACGACTCCGAGGCCGCGGGCGTCGTCATCATCCACCAAGAGCTCGCTCTCAGCCCCTTCCTGTCGATCGCCGAGAACATCTTCCTCGGCAACGAGCAGTCCAAGGGCGGCTTCATCGACTGGAACAAGACCAACCTCGACGCCGCCGGTCTGCTGGCCCGCGTCGGCCTGCGCGACAACCCGATCACCAAGGTGGTCGACATCGGAGTCGGCAAGCAGCAGCTGGTCGAGATCGCCAAGGCGCTCTCGAAGCGCGTGAAGATCTTGATCCTCGACGAGCCGACCGCCGCCCTCAACGACGACGACTCGGCCCACCTGCTCGACCTGATCAAGAGCCTGCAGGCCCAGGGCATCACGTCGATCATCATCAGCCACAAGCTGAACGAGATCAAGGCGATCGCCGACAAGGTGACGATCATCCGCGACGGCAAGACCATCGAGACCCTCGACATGCACGCCGGCGAAGTGTCCGAAGATCGCATCATCAAAGGCATGGTCGGTCGCGACCTCGAGAGCCGCTACCCGGCCCACGAGTCGAAGGTCGGCGCCGAGCTGCTGCGCATCGAGGACTGGACCGTCCACCACCCCCTCGACGCGACGCGCGAGATCATCCACCAGGCCAACCTCAGCGTGAAGGCCGGCGAGATCGTCGGCATCGCCGGGCTGATGGGCGCCGGACGAACCGAGCTCGCGATGAGCGTCTTCGGCAAGAGCTACGGCACCGGCATCTCGGGCACCGTCTACAAGCGCGGCGAAAAGGTCGACACCTCGACCGTCAGCAAGGCGATCGCGGCCGGCATCGCCTATGCCACCGAGGACCGCAAGAAGTACGGCCTCAACCTGATCGACGACATCACCCGCAACGTCTCGGGTTCGGCGCTCTCCAAGCTCGCGAACTGGGGTTTCGTCAACCGGTCCGAAGAGAGCACCGTCGCCGAGCGCTTCCGCAAGAGCATGAACATCAAGGCGCCCACCGTGGCCGCCGTGACCGGAAAGCTCTCGGGCGGCAACCAGCAGAAGGTCGTGCTGTCCAAGTGGATGTACGCCGACCCGGACGTGCTGATCCTCGACGAGCCCACCCGCGGCATCGACGTCGGTGCCAAGTACGAGATCTACACGATCATCAACCAGCTCGCGGACGCGGGCAAGGGCGTCATCGTCATCTCGTCCGAGCTCCCCGAACTGCTGGGCATCTGCGACCGCATCTACACCCTCTCGGAGGGGCGCATCACGGCCGACGTGCCGATCGCCGAGGCGACCCCCGAATTCCTCCTGAAGTACATGACCCTCGAACGAGAGAGCCCCGTCAATGAGCGCGCCTAGCCCCACCCAGGCCACCGACCCGAAGCCCACGGGCGGGTCGCCCACCTCCCGTCAGCCGCAGTCCGGTTCGGGTGGCAACCCGATCACGGGTGCCGTCTCGTACCTCGGCGGACAACTGCGCCAGATCGGCCTGTTCATCGCGCTGATCGTGATCGTGCTGTTCTTCCAGATCACCACGAACGGCATCACCCTGGCGCCGATCAACGTGTCGAACCTGGTGGTCCAGAACAGCTACATCCTGATCCTGGCCATCGGCATGGTGATGGTCATCATCGCCGGCCACATCGACCTCTCGGTCGGGTCCATCGTCGCCTTCACCGGTGCGATGGCCGGCGTGATGATCACGCAGTGGGGCCTGCCCTGGCCGCTCGCCGTGGTGCTCTGCCTCGTGCTCGGTGCCCTGGTCGGGGCCTGGCAAGGCTTCTGGATCGCCTACTTCGGCATCCCGGCGTTCATCGTCACCCTGGCCGGCATGCTCGCCTTCCGTGGTGCCGCCCAGATCGCGCTGCAGAGCACGCAGATCTCGTCGTTCCCCCAGGGGTTCCGTGACATCGGTTCGGGCTTCCTGCCGGCGTTCGGCACGACCGGGTACGAGCCGCTGACGCTCATCCTCGGCGCTGTGGCCTCGGTCGCCCTGATCGGCACCGGCCTCCGTGGTCGGGCGACGCGTCGTAAATACCAGCTCGAGGACGAGCCCTTCGTCTGGTTCGTCACCAAGCTGGTCTTCACCGTCGCGCTCGTCATGTACGTCGGATTCCTGCTCGCGAGCTACTCGGGCACCCCGATCGTGCTGGTCATCCTCGCCGTGCTCGTCGTCGTCTACTCGACTGTGATGAAGAACTCGGTCTTCGGTCGTCACGTCTACGCGATCGGCGGCAACGTGCACGCCGCCGAGCTGTCGGGTGTCAAGACCAAGCGCGTCACCTTCCTGCTCTTCGTCAACATGGGCGTCATCGCCGCCCTCGCCGGAGTCGTCTTCACGGCCCAGCTGAACCTCGCGGCGTCCAGCGCTGGAACTGGATTCGAGCTCGACGCCATCGCGGCCGTCTTCATCGGCGGCGCCGCCGTCACGGGTGGCATCGGAACGGTCACCGGCGCGATCATCGGTGGTCTGATCATCGGCATCCTGAACAACGGCCTCTCGATCCTCGGTGTCGGCACCGAGTACCAGTCCCTGATCAAGGGCCTCGTGCTGCTCGCCGCGGTCGCGTTCGACGTCTTCAACAAGCGTCGCGCCGCCTCCTCCGGCAAGTAACGAGCCGCACCATCCCGCGAAGAGGCGCGGTTCCCGGTCACGGGAGCCGCGCCTCCTCGTCTCCCCGCCCCGGCGGGCACCGACCAGACCGCAGGAGGCGCGGGTCGGCCGCGCAGGACACCGACGTCCCGAAAACCGAACCGAACTAGGATCACCTCGTGGCAACCCTCTTCGACGTCGCGGCCGCGGCCGGCGTCTCGCACCAGACCGTGTCGCGGGTCGTCAACGGCGACCCGACCGTCCGTCCCGCCACCAAGGCCAAGGTCGACGTCGCCATCGACGAGCTCAACTACCGGCCCAGCCTGACCGCCCGGGCCCTGGCGAGCCGCAAGACGAGGTCGCTCGGCGTGATCAGCACCGGGTTCCCGTTCTACGGGCCGTCCAGCACGATGCACGGCTTCAACGGAGCGGCCCGTCGCGCCGGGTACCAGGTGTCGATGGCCACCCTCGACGTCGACGACCGGCTGGGCATGCGGCAGGCGCTCGACTCGCTGGTGGGCCAGAACGTGGCGGCCATCGTGCTCATCGCGCCCGACGCCGAGGCGCTCGAGGTGCTGCGACGCTCCGGGGTGTCGGTTCCGCTCGTCACCGCCGACAGCGAGGCCGAGGACGGCCACCACACGGTGTCGTTCGACCAGGCCGCCGGGGCCGAGGCCGCCGTCGAGCACCTCGTGTCGCTCGGGCACCGTCGCGTCGCGCACGTCGCCGGACCCGACGGGTGGATGGACGGCCGCGACCGCGAACGGGGCTGGCATGAGGCCTGCGCCCGGCTCGGCGTCGACTCGACGGTGCTGCTGCGCGGAGACTGGACGCCGCGCTCGGGGCATCGCATCGGCCGAGAGCTGGCCGAGCGCGACGACGTGACGGCCGTGTTCTGCGGCAACGACCAGATGGCGCTCGGGGTCGTGCACGCCTACGTCGACGCCGGTCGCGTCGTGCCGCGCGACGTCAGCATCGTCGGCTTCGACGACATCCCCGAGGCCGAGCACTTCGTCCCGCCGCTGACCACCGTGCGGCAGGACTTCGAGGCGCTCGGACGTCGTCTCATGACGACCGTCGAAGCGGTGCTCGCCGGCGACGAGGCGCCCGTCGCGGCGCTCGACCCCGAGCTCGTGGTCCGCCGGTCGACGGCGGCCCCCGCCCGCTGACGGACTCCGACCCGGCCGTGCGACATTGCACGGCCGCACTCGCTCATGTGAGAATGTGAGCGCTCACTTTCGCATCAGGACAAGGACGTTCCATGGCTGAGACCGCCATCCCCTCCGACTCGTCGCCCGCGGCTCCCGACCCCGCCGGCACGTCGGCCGACACGTACGTCGTCGGCGTCGACTACGGCACGCTCAGCGGCCGGGCCGTCGTCGTGCGCGTCCGCGACGGCGCCGAACTGGCCAGTGCCACGTTCGAGTACCCGCACGCCGTCGTCGACCGCACCCTCCCCGGCACGGGCGAGCGCCTCCCCGCCGACTGGGCCCTGCAGGTGCCGTCCGACTACGTCGACGTGCTGAAGAACGCAGTGCCCGAGGCCCTTCGCGCGTCGGGCGTCGACCCCTCCGCGGTCGTCGGCATTGGCACCGACTTCACCGCCTGCACCATGGTGCCGACCACCGCCGACGGCACCCCGCTCAACGAGCTCGACCGCTTCGCCGACCGCCCGCACGCCTTCGTCAAGCTGTGGCGTCACCATGCCGCGCAGGGCCAGGCCGACCGCATCAACGAGTTGGCTGCGTCGCGTGGCGAGTCGTGGCTGCCCCGGTACGGCGGGCTCATCTCGAGCGAGTGGGAGTTCGCCAAGGGCCTGCAGCTGCTCGAAGAGGACCCTGAGGTCTACGCCGCGACCGAGCACTGGGTCGAGGCCGCCGACTGGATCGTCTGGCAGCTGAGCGGTCGGTACGTCCGCAACGCCTGCACGGCGGGCTACAAGGGCATCTACCAGGACGGCGAGTACCCCAGCCGTGAGTTCCTCGCCGCACTCAACCCCGACTTCGCCGACTTCGCCGAGACCAAGGTCGTGCACGAGATCGGCGCCCTGGGCGACGTCGCGGGCACGCTGACCGCCGAGGCCGCCGGCTGGACCGGACTGCCCGAGGGCGTCGCCGTCGCCGTCGGCAACGTCGACGCGCACGTCACCGCCCCGGCCGCCAAGGCCACCCAGCCCGGCCAGATGGTCGCGATCATGGGCACGAGCACCTGCCACGTGATGAACGGCGACAAACTGGCCGAGGTGCCCGGCATGTGCGGCGTCGTCGACGGCGGCATCGTCGACGGGCTCTACGGCTACGAGGCGGGCCAGTCCGGCGTCGGCGACATCTTCGCCTGGTACGTGAAGAACCAGGTGCCGCAGTCGTCGGTCGAGGCCGCCGCGGCGGCCGGCAAGAGCGTGCACCAGCACCTCACCGACCTCGCCTACGAGCAGCCCGTCGGGGCCCACGGCCTCGTCGCCCTCGACTGGCACAGCGGCAACCGCTCGGTGCTCGTCGACCACGAGCTCAGCGGCGTCATCGTCGGCCAGACGCTCAGCACGACGCCCGAAGAGGGCTACCGCGCGCTGCTCGAGGCCACGGCCTTCGGCACCCGCCGCATCGTGCAGGCCTTCGAGGAGTCCGGCGTGCCGGTCACCGAGTTCATCGCCGCAGGCGGCCTGCTCAAGAACGCCCACCTGATGCAGACCTACAGCGACGTGCTGCGCCTGCCGATCTCGACCATCACGAGCGAGCAGGGCCCGGCCCTCGGCTCGGCCATCCACGCCGCCGTCGCCGCGGGTGCCTACCCCGACATCCGCTCGGCGGCCGAGGCCATGGGCAGCGTCGACCGGGCGACCTACGTTCCCGACGAGGCGGCCGCCGACGCGTACGACGCGCTCTACGCCGAGTACCTCCTGCTGCACGACTGGTTCGGTCGGGGCGGCAACGACGTGATGCACCGTCTGCGGGCGATGCGTCGCGAGGCGACCCGCGCCTCCTCGGGTCCCTCGGCGAACGCCGAGAGCGCCCGGGGCACGGACGCCCTCGAGCAGGACGCCACCGCCTCGGCCACGAGCGACGCGGGGGTGACCGCATGACCGGCTGGATCGACCGCTCGACGCAGGCGGCCATCGACGCGACGCGAGAAGACGTCGCCACCCTGCACGCCGAGCTCGTGCGCTACGGGCTCGTCGTCTGGACGGGCGGCAACGTGTCGGGTCGCGTACCCGGCACCGACCTCTTCGTCATCAAGCCCAGCGGCGTGCTCTACGACGACCTGACGGCCGAGAACCAGATCCTCTGCCGCCTCGACGGCACCGTGGTCGAGGGCACGCCGGGCAGCGACCGCAGCCCGTCGAGCGACACGGCCGCGCACGCCTACGTGTACCGAACCATGCCGCACGTCGGGGGAGTGGTGCACACGCACTCGACCTACGCCACGGCCTGGGCCGCGCGCGGCGAGGCGATCCCCTGCGTGATCACGGCCATGGCCGACGAGTTCGGCGGCGAGATCCCCGTCGGGCCGTTCGCGATCATCGGCGACGACTCGATCGGCCGCGGCATCGTCGCGACGCTCGAGGGGCACCGCAGCCGGGCCGTGCTGATGCAGAACCACGGCGTCTTCACGATCGGCAAGGACGCCCGCGACGCGGTCAAGGCCGCCGTCATGACCGAAGACGTGGCCCGGACCGTCCACATCACCCGCCAGCTCGGCGAACCCATCCCCATCCCGGCAGAGAGCATCGACGCCCTCTTCGACCGGTACCAGAACGTCTATGGACAAGCACCCGCAGGAGAACTGAAGTGACGAACGACACGCTCGACCCCACCGCCTTCCTCGCCTCGCGAGAGGTGTGGTTCCTCACCGGCAGTCAGGGCCTCTACGGCGAAGAGACGCTGAGGCAGGTCGCCGACCAGTCGCGTGCCATCGCCGACGAGCTGGCCGCCGCCTCCGACGTGCCGGTGCGCCTCGTCTGGAAGCCCGTGCTGACCGACGCCGACGCCATCCGCCGCACGATGCTCGAGGCGAACCTCGACGACTCGGTCATCGGCGTCACGGCCTGGATGCACACGTTCAGCCCGGCCAAGATGTGGATCGGCGGCCTCGACGCCCTGCGCAAGCCGCTGCTGCACCTGCACACGCAGGCGAACGTGGCGCTGCCCTGGGCCGACATCGACTTCGACTTCATGAACCTCAACCAGGCCGCCCACGGCGACCGCGAGTTCGGCTACATGCAGACCCGTCTCGGCGTGCCGCGCAAGACGGTCGTCGGCCACGTCAGCGACCCGCGCGTGCAGCAGCAGGTGGGCACCTGGATGCGCGCCGCCGCGGGCGCCTCGGCGATGCGCTCGCTCAAGCTGGCCCGCTTCGGCGACAACATGCGCTTCGTCGGCGTGACCGAGGGCGACAAGACCGAGGCCGAGCTGGCCTTCGGCGTCCAGGTGAACACCTGGGGCGTCAACGAGCTGGCCGAGGCCGTCGCCGCGGCGACCGACACGGCGATCGACGAGCTCGTCGCGGTGTACGAGGCCGAGTACGACGTCGTGCCCGCGCTGCGCGCCGGTGGCGAGCGTCACCAGTCGCTGCGGGACGGTGCCGCGATCGAGATCGGGCTGCGGTCCTTCCTCGAGGCCGGCGGGTTCAGCGCGTTCACCACGAACTTCGAAGACCTGGGCGCACTGAAGCAGCTGCCCGGCCTCGCGGTCCAGCGCCTGATGGCCGAGGGCTACGGCTTCGGGGCCGAGGGCGACTGGAAGACCTCGGTGCTGGTGCGTGCGGCCAACGTGATGGGCGCCGGGCTGCCGGGTGGCGCCTCCTTGATGGAGGACTACACGTACCACCTGGTGCCCGGCGAGGAGAAGATCCTCGGGGCGCACATGCTCGAGGTCAGCCCGGCGCTGACGTCGGGGCGCGCCTCGCTCGAGGTGCACGCACTCGGCATCGGCGGCAAGGACGACCCGGTGCGCCTGGTCTTCTCCGCCGACCCCGGCCCGGCCGTCGTCGTCGCGATGAGCGACGTGCGCGACCGGTTCCGCCTCACGGTCAACGTGGTCGACGTGGTCGAGCCCGACGAGGACCTGCCGAACCTGCCGGTGGGGCGCGCGGTGTGGAAGCCCCGCCCGTCGTTCGCCGTGTCGGCCGAGGCGTGGCTGACGGCCGGCGCCGCGCACCACACGGTGATGTCGACCGCGGTCGGGCTCGAGGCCTTCGAAGACCTGGCGCGCATCGTCGAGACCGAGCTGCTGGTCATCGACGAGGACACCCGCATCCGCGACTTCCGTCACGAGGTCGCCTGGAACGCCGCGTACCACCGCCTCGCCCGCGGCCTGTAGGCCTCGCGGCCGGCTCGCGGTTCGCGGTTCGCGCTTCTCGCGCGGTCTGCGCATCGAGTGGTCCCGGATCGTCCTCCGCCCCACGGCGGACGACGGTCCGGGACCATTCGTCGTCGCGATGGCTGAGCCCGCTCGACCCCGTCTGCCCCGAGGAGGCGCGGGTCTAGATCCAACCGAGATCTCGCGCGTCCGAGGCGGCCCGTCCTCGGTCGGGCGCCCCGACCTTGCGGACGGCGGACGAGATCAGGTTGCGCACCGTGCCCTCGGCGAGGTGCAGTTCGGCGGCGCACCGTCTGGTCGAGAGCGACCGCTCGACGAGGCGCAAGACGTCACGCTCGCGTGCCGTGAGCGGGCACGCCTCGGCGCGGAGGACCGTGGCCGCCAACCTCGGGTCGACGTGGTCTTCTCCGGCAGCCGTTCGCCGGACGACGGCGAGGAGTTCGTCGATGCTCGCCTGCTTCGAGACGACCGCGTCGATGCCCGACTGGACGATCTGACGGACGAGCACGGCGGGCAAGCGGCGACCCAGGACGACGACCGCGTCGTGCCCTTCGCGCAGTCGCCGGGCGGCGTCCACGACGTCGGGGTGGTCGTCGGCGTCGATGACCAGCACGCTCCGCGGGGGTGGCCCTGGTTCGGAGGAGGGCTTCGCGGACTCGTGGATCGCGACGGCTTTCAGCCCCGGCGTCACACGGATGCACGCCTCGATCGCCGACCGCGTCAGCACCTCGTCGGCGACCACGCACACGTCGATCCTCCCGTCGGTCGACATGGCATCCCCCTACTCGTCATCGACTTCGTGACCAGTATCTCTCATGACGCCTTCGTGACACGTGCGTGGTGAGTCGGTGACGACGGTGACTATCGAGCCCGGGTGCGGATGTCGAGACTCAACAGTGTCCGATTGGTTCATCACGGAGGAGCAAGCGCATGCGGACGGATTTGGCGGCATGAGCACGGTTCCGCTCGTCGAGATCCGAGAAGTGTCACGGCTCTTCGAGAGCCGAGGTGGGAGACCGCCCGCCGTCGACCGTGTCTCGTTGGACCTTCACGAGGGCGAGATCGTCGCGATCGTCGGTCGCTCCGGCTCGGGCAAGTCGACTCTGGTGCAGATGGTCGGTGCTCTCGACACCCCCGATCACGGTCAGATCGTCTTCGACGGAATGACACTTTCTTCCCTCTCCGAGGCGGAGCGCACCGTCCTGCGAAGAGATCGCATCGGATTCGTCTTCCAGGACTCCCACCTCGTCCCGACCCTGTCGGTGCTCGAGAATGTCGCGCTCACGTCACTCGTCGCGGGAAGACGCCGCTCGGAATGGGCGGATCGAGCGCACGCGCTGCTCGACGAACTCGGCCTCGACGGTCTCGGATCGGCCCGTCCGGCCACCTTGTCGGGCGGAGAGGCCCAGCGTGTGGCCCTGGCTCGAGCGCTCTTCTCCCGTCCGTCTCTCGTCCTCGCCGACGAGCCGACCGGCGCGCTCGACAGTGCGACCTCACGGGATGTCCTGAGGCTGCTCCGGGGCGTGGTCGTCGACGACCAGGCGTCAGCGGTCGTGGTGGTCACCCATGACCTCGAGACCGCCTGCATCGCCGACAGGATCATCGTCCTGCGAGACGGCCGAGTCATCGCCGACGAACGCTTCACACCGGCGGCCACGATCGACAGCGTCGAGGGGAGGGCCCATGAAGAACGCGTTCGCGCTTGGTTGGCGGAACATCGCTGACGGACGGCGGCGGGCAGGACTCACCGCCCTCACGGCAGCCTTGGGGGTCGCCCTTCTCACGGCCTCACTCGTCACCGGACTGACGGCGCGCCAGACGGTCGTCGACGGAATCGATTCGTTGCTCACGTTCGGGGACGTGGGCATCGTCCCCGAGGTGGATCGTGAGTTCGTCGACGAGGGTCTCGTGGACGCACTCGCCGCCGATCCCGGAGTCGTGTCGTCGCTCCCCACCCTGAGTCGAGAGACGGTCGCGGTCGGCGCGACAGGTGAGGCGGAGACCCTCCTCCTGACCGGCGCCCCGGCCGGGCCGGACTCGCTCGCCTCCCAGGTGGTCACCGACGGTCGAGCTCCTCGACCGGGCTCGGACGAGGTCCTGGTGCCGACCGATGTCGCAGACCGCATGGACGCCTCCCTGGGGAGTCGAATGTCGATGACGACTCCCTCGGGCGTCCGCTCGTTCGACGTGGTGGGGCTCGTCGACCCCCGCTCGTTGGGTGTCTTCGCCCGGGACAACCTCTTCACCGACCTCGAGGTCGTCCAGAGGGCGTTCGGGCTCGAGGGTGACCTCACCCGTCTCGACCTCGAACTCGATCCTGCAGTCGCGTCCACCTGGGCAGCAGAACACCGAGCGGCGCTCCCGTCCGGAGCCGTCTTCCAGGACACGTCGGCCGTGGCCGACGGCCTCGGGCCCATCGAAACGGCCGTGACGGCGGTGATGGCAGGGCTCGCTCTGGTCGCCCTCGCCGTGTCGGCACTGCTCGGTTCACTGGCGAGCACGGCTGCCGTCCGAGCACGGCGCCGCACCTACGGTGTGCTGCGCGCCACGGGCGCGTCCACGCGGTGGTTGGTCTCGTCGGTCGGCGCCGAGATCGCCATCGTCGCAGCGGCCGGAACGGTCGTGGGCGTCGCGGTCGGCGTCGCAGGCGCTGCGGTGGTGATGAGTCGGACGGACGGGGAGACCCCGTCTCTTCCGACCCTCACCCTCTCGGTCGGTCTCGGTGTCCTCGCGGGAGCGACCTCCGCCGTGCTCGGAGCCCGACGAGCCGTCGCCGACGTCCGTCGAATTCCGCCGGCGTTCGTCGTGAGGGGCGTCGAACCCGCAGACGGTTCGCCCGGATCGTGCTCACGGCGACGAACCGTCGCGGTCGCCGTGGTCGCATCGGTCTCAGCGCTGGTGATCTGGGCCCTCGACTCAGGCGCCGTCCTCGATGCTCTGGGCCTGGTCGCTCTGGCGGCCTGTGCGGTGGCCCTCTCCCGCCTCGCGATCGCGCCCCTGGCGGCGTTCGCGGCCAGGCTCCAATGGGCAGCCGACCTGGCGCGTCGCCGACCGACCCGCGGCAGGTCGACGGTGACCGGGGCCCTCACCCTGGTGGTCTTCGGTGCGGTGTCGCTCGCCACCTGCGTCGGTGCCGTCGCCTCCGCGACAGGGGAACAGATCGATCGGCAGTTCGGGGCCGACGTGCAAGTCACGTCGGTCGTGCCCTTGTCGGACGACGCCGAGCCGATCGTCGTCGTCGACGGCGTTCGGGACGTCGCGCGGTCGGTGTCCGGTGAAGCCACCGTCCTGTCGGCGTCCGCCGAACTCGACGTGCCGTTCCAGGCGATCAACCCCGAGACCTGGTTCGACGTGTCGGGGCTCGCGTGGTCCGCCGGTGGCGGATCGAGAGGTGTCGAGTTGCTGAGGGCCGGTGGGGGCATCGCTCTGCCGAGGGGGGTCGCCGAGTCCCTGACTGTGGCCCCGGGCGATGAGGTCGTCGTGTCGGCCGGGGGGACTCAGGTGCCCCTCGAAGTCGTCGGGCTCTTCACCTCGGTGGCCACGGGGCAACAGGTCGTCATCGACCGCAGGACGGCGGGGGAACTCGGTGTCACGGGGGTCTCTCGGTGGGACGTGTCGGCAGACGGAGGGGTCGATGTCGCCGACTTGTCAGACCGCGTCGCCGCGCAGGTGGTCGGTGTCCCCGGTGTCGACGTCATCACCGCCGAGGCGACGAGGGATCGTGCAGCCTCCGAGACGGCAGCCCTCACGGCAGGACTCTTCGCTGCGGTGACGGTGACTCTGGCCCTCGGGGCCCTGGGGGCCAGCAGCACGCTGAGCCTCGACGTCGAATCGCGGCGTGATGAACTCGCCGTGCTCCGCACCGTGGGGTGCCGACGTCGCGGCGTCGGTGCCCTCGTCGCCTGGGACGCCACCGTGATCGCCGTGGCGTCGCTGAGTGCAGGACTGTTCCTCGGCTCGTTCGGGGGAGCACTCGGGACGCGGATCGTCTCGAGGCTCCTCGGCGTGGGGGTCGACCCGGTGGTCGATCCCGTGACGATCGCGGAAATCGTCGGCGTGACGGCGATCGCTCTCGCCTTCGCCGCCGTGGGGCCGGTCCTGCGGGCCTCCCGCACGGATCCCCTGACGATTCTGAGGGGCACGTCATGAGTGCCGACGCGAGAACGGGCTCAGCCGCCCGCCCCCGTCTGCGAGACAGCATCATCGTCGTCGCCGAGACCGGGCATACGGCGACGCCCGTCGTTGTTCACCCCCGCATGAGCATTCCCCTCTCGATCCTCGACCTCGCCCCCGTCGCACCCGGTCAGACCGTGCGCGAGAGCTTCGCGGCCTCCGTGGCCCTGGCGCAGCAGGCCGAGGCGAGTGGGTACCGGCGGGTCTGGTACGCCGAGCACCACAACATGGCCTCCATCGCCTCGAGCGCGACGTCGGTGCTGATCGCCCACATCGCGAGCCAGACCTCGACCATCCGCCTCGGCTCCGGCGGCGTCATGCTGCCGAACCACTCGCCGCTCGCCATCGCCGAGCAGTTCGGCACCCTCGAGACCCTGCACCCGGGCCGCATCGACCTCGGCCTCGGCCGCGCCCCCGGAAGCGACCAGGCCACGTTCCGCGCCATGCGCCGCGACCCCTCGTCGTCCGAGCGCTTCCCGCAGGACGTCGTCGAGCTGCAGGCCTTCCTCGCGGGGGAGTCCCGCGTCGCCGGCGTCCAGGCCGTCCCCGGTGCCGGCACGAACGTGCCGCTGTACATCCTCGGCTCGTCGCTCTTCGGCGCGAAGCTCGCCGCCGCCCTCGGCCTGCCCTACGCGTTCGCCTCCCACTTCGCCCCCGGCGACCTGATCGACGCCGTCTCGGCCTACCGCCGAGAGTTCCAGCCGTCGACCCAGCTCAGCGAGCCGTACGTGCTCGCCGCCGTCAACGCGGTCGTCGCCGACGACGCGGACGAGGCCGACGCCCAGTTCGCCACCATGAAGCGCCAACGTCTGATGATGCTGCTGCGCCAGAGCGGCCAGATCGACCCCACGCGCGAGTTCGGTGACGACGAACTCGACCACCTGCTGCGGACCCCGGTCGGCCAGCACGTCCAGACCATGACGACCTACACCGCCGTCGGCACGCCCGGCGACGCCCGCGAGTACATGGAGCAGTTCGCCCGCACCGCCCAGGCCGACGAGCTGATCGTCGCGCACGCGGCCTCGTCGACGGAGGCGCGCCTCCGTTCGGTCGCGCTCCTCGCCGACGCGATGCAGCTGGCCCCCGCCGCCGCGTAGCCCACCGGCGCCTCCGGGCGAGACGCGCTGCGCCCCTCCCGCCGGACACCGCCGAGTGGACTGGACACCGAGACATGCGACGGTGTCCTGTCCGCTGGGCGGTGTCTTCGTCGTAGCAGCCGGTGGCTACGGCGCGGTGAAGAGGAAGACGAACACGACGGCGACCGGCTGCAGGGCCGCCCCGCCGAGCAGCATCGTGCGGCGCAGCCACGGCCGCGACGAGATCGCGGGCGTGCCGAGCACGGGGCTGAGCGGCATGAGCAGCCGGAACAGGCTCTGCTGCGGCAGGAACACCGCGACGAGGTAGGCGAAGAACCCCGCGACGAACCCGACGACCTCGTGGCCGAGGCGCAGGGTCGAGCGGCGGGTCATCCAGAACGTGAACGACACGATGATGGCCAGCACGAGCACGATGCCGCCGATGCCCAACCAGCGGCCGGCCAGCAGGAACCACGGCGTCAAGGGCACGAAGGCCGGGCGGCCGACGTAGTCGACCCACCAGGCCATCTCGGTCTCGAGGTAGGCGTCCGACTGACCCGTGACGACGTGCGCGACGACCGGCCACGCGAGTCCGGCCGCGGCCATCGCGAGCCCCGCCACGACGATCGTCGTCAGTTCACGGGGCGGCATCCGGTCGCCAACGACGAACTCCCGCAGACCGGCCCAGGCGCGGCGGACCGACGTGCGGGCGGCGAGGGCGAGCGCAGGAGGCGCGGTACCGATCCCGGCGATCCGTCGCGTCCCGGCGTCTGCGGGAGGCCGCGTCGCCGCCCCGGTCGTCGCGGCGGCGGCCGTCGCGGCAGGGGCATGCCCCCCGGACACAGCCGACGGCCGGGCCTGGGGACGCTCCCGCTCGGTGTGCCAGCGCACGATCAGGTGGATGCCGAGCGCCAACGCCAGGGCGAGCGCCCCGGGTCGGACGAACGACGCGAGGATGCCCGCCGACGCCACGAGCGGGTAGTTCCGCCGCTGCATGGCGAGCAGGCCGCCGAACATCAGCAGCAGGAAGAGGCTCTCGGCGTAGCCGACCGACATGACGAACGCCACCGGCCCGAAGCAGAACAGCAGCACGGCCCAGAGGGCACCGGTGCGTCCGACCTTCGTCACGAGCAGGCGGTGGAGCACGATCGTCGCGCCCGCACCGAACACGGTGGCGAGCAGGGGCGCGGCGACGACGAAGTCCATGCCCGTGGCCACCATCAGCAGGTGGCAGAGGTACGGGAAGACCGGCAGGAACGCCCACTCGTTCGGCAGCACCTCGCCCGAGGCGTCGGTGGGCAGGGTCGACGGATAGCCGTGCAACGCGATGGTGCGGTACCGGTCGGCGTCCCACGACGACGTGAAGTCGAGGAAGCTGCGGTCGCTGCCCGGCGTGATGAAGGTCGCCCCGGCCAGTTTCGCGACCTCGTAGACGGCGAAGAGGACGCTCGTCGAGAACAGCCGCGACGCGAGGTATACGACGAGCACGCTGCGCCAGCTGCCCGACAATCGACCGGCCAGATCGACGGAGAAAGCGGGTCGGCGCAGCCTCGCCGCCGACGGCGACGCGATCGTCTCGCGGCTCACCGCCCCGCCCCGTGTCCGGTCATCTGGACGACGCTACCAAGAGTCGGCTGGGACGGGGCAAGATCGACCCGTGCCCCTTCCGTCCTTCGCCGCCCTCGGGATCGACGACGTCGCGGTCGCGGTCTACCGTCACGTCGTCGCCGGGGCCGGGGTGGCGGACGCCGCGGGAACGGCGGCCGGGCCGACGCCCGAGGCCGTGGCGCGGGCCGTGCACCTCGACGAGGCGACGGCCCTGGCCGCCCTGGAGCGCCTCCGTTCGCTCGGGCTCGTCCAGCGCTCGGCGGGAGGCGAGGGCTACGGCGCGGTGGACCCGCGCGTGGCCGTGCCGGCCGTCGTCGCCGCCCGTGCCGACGCGCTCGTCGAGGTCCGCGCGGCCGTGCCCGAGCTGGGAGCGTTGTTCGACGAGGGTCGTCGCCCGCACGACGCCGACGAGCTGACGCGGGTGGTCGTCGGGCACGAGGCCGTGGGGGACTGGTACTCGAGGCTGGAGCACCGGGCGACCACCGACTT
>NZ_JXQZ01000034.1 GCF_000878135.1 Frigoribacterium sp. MEB024 | reverse complement strand
GGCGGCGGAGGCGGCTTCGGCGGCGGGGGTGGCGGCGGCGGCCGCAGCTCCGGCGGCGGCCGGTTCTAGGTCCGCTCGCCCCACCCCGCCCCGCCCGCACGAGCAGCACCACGAGTACGACGAGCACCACCCCACGGCACCACCTCTCGAAAGGACGCACCATGGCAAAGCAGTCGATCTTCGGACGCATCGCGCAACTGACCCGCGCGAACATCAACGGCCTGCTCGACCAGGCCGAGGACCCCAGCACGATGCTGGACCAGATGGTCCGCGACTACACCAACAGCATCGCCGAGGCCGAAGAGGCCGTCGCGACCACCATCGGCAACCTGCGCCTGCTCGAGCAGGACCACGCCGAGGACGTCGCCGCCGCCGCGGACTGGGAGCGCAAGGCACTCGCCGCGAGCAACAAGGCCGACGAACTGCGTTCGTCGGGCAACACGGTCGACGCCGACAAGTTCGACGCCCTCGCCCGCGTGGCGCTCGGCAAGCAGCTGCAGAGCGAGAAGGAGGCGAAGACCGCCGAACCGCAGATCGCCTCCCAGACCGACGTCGTCGACAAGCTCAAGACGGGCCTCACCGGCATGCGGTCCAAGCTCGACCAGCTCGCCGCCAAGCGTGACGAGCTCAACGCTCGCTCGAAGACGGTCGAGGCGCAGACCAAGGTCGCCGACGCCGTCCAGAGCATCGACATCCTCGACCCGACGAGCGAGATCAGCCGCTTCGAGGACAAGGTCCGCCGCGAAGAGGCCAAGATGCTCGGTCGTCAAGAACTCGCCGCCTCGAGCCTCGATGCGCAGTTCGAGAGCCTGGACGACCTCGGCGAGCAGACCGAGGTCGACGCCCGCCTGGCCGCCCTCAAGCTCGGCGCGCTCGACAAGTGAGCCAGCCGCTGCCCCGCACTCCGGCACCGGTGGACGTCCCGCCGGTGCCGGCGCGCCGGGCGGCACCCCGCCTGATGGGAGTCGACGTCGCCCGCGGCCTCGCCGTGATCGGGATGTTCGCCGCCCACATGTGGCCTCGGCTGCTGCTCGACGAGCGCGTCTTCGACGGGCGGTCGGCGATCCTCTTCGCGACCCTCGCGGGGGTCTCGCTCGGGCTCATGTCAGGAGGCGCGAGGCCGACGCCCCGCGGCACTCGAGGGCGGGTCGTCGGCGGCATCGCCATCCGTGCCGGGCTGTTGATCGTTCTCGGCCTCGCCCTGCAGGCCTGGAATCCCTACCTCCTGGTGATCCTGCCGTACTACGGGGTCATGTTCGTCCTGGCGCTGGGGCTGCTGTTCGCCCCTCGGACCGTGCTGCTCGCGGCGGCGGCGCTGCTCGCCGTCGTGGCCCCGTGGCTGGCCTCGTTCGTCCCCGTCGACGCCTACGGCGACACCGCCTTGTCCGGCGCCCCCGGTCTCGCGACCGAGGCCCTCCTGGTCGGCGCCTACCCGGCTCTGGTCTGGACGCCCTTCGTGCTCGTCGGTCTCGCCGCGGCGCGCTCCGACCTCACCCGCACCCGCACCCAGGTCACGCTGCTCGTCGTCGGGACGTCGGCCGCGATCGTGGGGTACTCGGCGCGCTTCCTGCCCGGCGCCTCCTCGGTCCCCTGGCTCGACCCGGCCGACCACGAGGGCATGCCGGCCGAGATCGTGGGCTCGGGCGGCGTCGCCGCCGCCGTGCTCGGGCTGCTGTTGCTCGCCACCACCGCGCGTCGTCCCGTGACGCCCGAGCGGCAGGGACGAGGAGGCGCGGCTGCGGTCGTCCGCACCGTCCTGCGACCCCTCGCGGCCACGGGCGCGCAACCGCTCACCGTCTACACGGCCCACGTGCTGATCACCGCGCCGCTGTTCACCGTGTACCGGTTGTCCGACCCGACCGCCGCCTACGGCCTTCCCCTGGTCCACCTGGTCGTCGCCGTCGTCCTCACGCTCCTCTACGCCACCCTCTGGCAGCGGTTCGTCGGGCGGGGGCCCCTCGAACGCGCCGTCGGTGCACTGAGTCGCCCCTGGGCCTGGAGCACGGGCACCCGCTCGTGACAGACTGACGCCCGTGAGGTTCGTCGTGGTTCCACAGTGGCAGGGTTCTCCGTCGTCGCGTGCGATGCGGCTGGCCGAAGGCGCCTACGCCGTCCTCGGCGACCTGCCGTCGACGGCCACCACGGTGGTCGAGGTCCCGGTGGGTGCGGGCGACTCGCTCGGCACGCGCGTGCACCGGCTCTCGTCGGTCCTCACCATCGCCGAGTCCGTCGGGCGCGAGCTGCGGACCGACGACTCCCCCGCCATCGTGGTCGGCGGTGACTGCGGCGTCGAGTTCGCGGCCGTCCGTCACGCCGTCACCCCCCGCACCGCCGTCGTCTGGTTCGACGCCCACCCCGACCTGCACAGTCCACGCAGCAGCGAAAGCGGTGCCTTCAGCGGCATGGTGCTGCGGGCCCTGATCGGCGACGCCACCGAAGACCTCCCGACCATCGGATCCGGCCCGACGCCCGAACCGCTCGACCCCGCCCGTGTGGTGCTCGCGGGGGCGCGCAGCTACGACGACGCCGAAGATCGCTACATCGAGAGTCGCCACGTCCCGTCGGTGTCGTCGCTCGACTTCGACCCCGCCGAGGTCGTCGCCGCCGTCGAGGCCTCGGGCGCCACCGAGGTCTACCTGCACGTCGACCTCGACGTGCTCGACCCGGGGGTGATCGAGGGTCTGCTCGACCCCCAGCCGTTCGGCCTCGAGCTGAGCGTCCTGATCGAGACGATCACGGCCTTGAAAGAACGGTTCACCCTCGTCGGTGCCGGCCTGTGCTCGTTCGCACCGGTCGACGCCGCGGCGGCCTCCGACGACATGGGCGCGATCCTGCGCATCCTCGGGGCCCTCTCGCGATGAGTGCCGGCCCGACGAACACCGACCCGGCAGACCGCGCCGCCTCGGGCGAGGACCGTCCGCGCGTGACGGTCGAGCGCGACGGTCACGTGCTGCTGATCGGCCTCGACCGGCCCGAGAAGCGCAACGCCGCCGACCTCCGGATGCTGCGCGAGCTGGCCCTGGCCTACGGCGAGCTCGACCGTGACCCCGACCTGCGCGTCGGGCTGCTCTTCGCCCACGGGGAGCACTTCACCGCCGGCCTCGATCTCGGCGACGTGGTGCCCGCGGTGACGGCCGAGGGCCTCGACGTCGTCCCCGAGGGGGGCCTCGACCCATGGCAGGTGCACGGTCGTCAGGTGAGCAAACCCGTGGTCATGGCCGTGCAGGGCACCTGCCTGACGCTCGGGGTAGAACTCGCGCTGGCGAGCGACGTCGTGGTGGCGAGCCGCGACGCCCGCTTCGGCCAGATCGAGGTGAGCCGGGCGATCCTCCCGTTCGGCGGCGCGACCGTCCGCCTCCCCCGCCGGGTCGGTTGGGGCGACGCCATGCGGTACTTGCTGACCGGCGACCTCCTCGACGCCGAGGAGGCGCGGCGCATCGGGGTCGTGCAAGACCTGGTCGACGTCGGATCGGCTTTCGACCACGCCCTCGACCTCGCCCGACGGATCGCGGCGCAGGCCCCCCTGGCCGTGCAGGCGACCCTGGCGAACGCCCGACTCGCGGTCCGCGAGGGCGACGCCGCGGCCGAGGCCCGTCTGCAGCCCGAGCTCGTGCGGCTGCTCGCGTCGGACGACGCCCGGATCGGGTTCGAAGCCTTCGCGTCGCGGACCGCCGCGGAGTTCACGGGACGCTGACCGCGCCTCCTCGGCCGTGGGCACACGAAAGAGCCCGCCCACCCCAGAGGGTGGACGGGCTCGAGAACGAGGCGGATCGGCCTACTTGAAGACGTCCTTGACGTCTTCGCCGACCTTCTTGGCGGAGGCACCGGCCTGGTCCTTCTGACCTTCGGCCTTCAGCTCGTCGTCGCCCTTGCGGTCGCCGAGAGCTTCTTTCGCCTTGCCGGCGATGTCCTGAGCGGCGTTCTTGATCTTGTCGTCGAGTCCCATGTGTGCCTCCTCGTAGGTTGACGCGCTCCGCCGCAAGGATCGCGGTGGTGCGCTGATGTGAGGGACGCTACCCGCGCCTCCCGGATCTCGCTCAGGCCGTTCAGGAAAGACCCAGGAGGGTTTCACGAAACGGCCATGCCCCCGGGTGGACCCGCCTGAGAACGCAGGACCCGGTGAGACTAGCGTCGGGGCCATGACGACTTATGACCTCATCGTGATCGGAGCCGGCGCTGTCGGCGAGAACGTGGCCGACTACGCCACCCGCAACGGCCTCAAGGTGGGCCTCGTCGAAGCCGAGCTCGTCGGTGGCGAGTGCTCGTACTGGGCGTGCATGCCCTCGAAGGCGCTGCTGCGGTCCAGCGCCGTCGTCCGTGCCGCCAAGACGCTCGACGGGGCCAAGCAGGCCGTGACCGGCGACGTCGACGTCGCCGCCGTGCTGCGTCGCCGTGACTCGTTCACCAGCAACTGGGACGACTCGGGCCAGGCCGACTGGGTCGAGGGCGCCGGGATCGACCTGATCCGCGGTCACGCCACCATCACCGGCGTCAAAGAGGTCACGGTGAACGGCGAGGTGCACCAGGCGAAGTACGCGGTCGCCGCCGTGACCGGTTCGTCGGCTCTGTTGCCCGACATCCCCGGTCTCGCCGAGGCGAAGCCCTGGACCAGCCGCGAGGCCACCAGTGTCAAGTCGATGCCGCAGAGCGTCGTCATCGTCGGCGGCGGCGTCGTCGCGGCCGAGATGGCCACGGCGTACCAGCAGCTCGGCTCCACCGTCACCCTGATCGCGCGCAGCGGTCTGCTCGGCGGGCAGGAGCCCTTCGCCGGCGAACTCGTCGCCGACTCGCTGCGCGGTCTCGGCGTCGACGTGCGCCTCGGCGTCTCGCCCTCGAACGTGCTGCGCACCGAGCACGACACGGTCGAGGTCACTCTCGACGACGACTCGACGGTGATCGCCGACGAGATCATCGTCGCGACCGGCCGCGTGCCCCGCACCACCGACCTCGGCCTCGAGAACGTCGGGTTGACCCCCGGCGAGTGGCTCGACGTCGACGACACCATGCTCGTCAAGGGCACCGACTGGCTCTACGGCGTGGGCGACGTCAACCACCGCGCGCTGCTGACCCACCAGGGCAAGTACCAGGCCCGCGCCGCCGGCGAGGTCATCGCCGCCCGCGCGTTCGGCAAGCCCGTGCAGGCCGAGCCGTGGGGCGCCCACGTCGCCACCGCCGACGACGCGGCCGTGCCGCAGGTCACCTTCACCGACCCCGAGGTCGCGAGCGTCGGCCTCACCGCCGACGCCGCCGGCAAGCGCGGCATCGACGTCAGGGTCGTTGACTACGACCTCGCCGCGGTCGCCGGTTCGGCGATCCACTCGGACGAGTACAAGGGCCAGGCGCGGCTCGTCGTCGACGAGTCCCGCAGGGTGATCGTCGGTGCGACCTTCGTCGGCCCGGACGTCAGCGACCTGCTGCACGCCGCCACGATCGCCGTCGTCGGCGAGGTGCCGATCGACCGGCTGTGGCACGCCGTCCCGTCGTACCCGACGGTGAGCGAAGTCTGGCTGCGCCTGCTCGACGCCTACGGCCGTCCGTGAAGAACCCCCTGCTCGACTCCCCGATCTCGCGACTCGGCTGCGCCTGGGCGACGGCCGTCGGTCTCGCGGTCGGGGTGCCGCTCAGCGTGGGGCGGGTCCGCGTGGTCGGTGACCTGATCGTGTGTAGCGGACTGCCCCGCTGGGCGTTCAAGCGGGGTGGCACCTGTGTCGGTCGGGTCTACCTGACCCGGGACAACGACGGGCCGCGCGTCCTCGAACACGAGGCCGTGCACGTCCGTCAGTGGCGCAGGTACGGCATGCTGATGCCCGTACTGTACTTCCTGGCCGGCAGCGACCCGCTGTCGAACAGATTCGAGATCGAGGCCGGCCTCGAGAAGGGCGGATATCGATGACCCGCACCGTGATCATCACCGGGGCGAGCAGCGGCATCGGCCGCGAGGCCGCCCGCGAGCTCGCGAAGGGCGGCGCCGAGATCGGTGTCGTCGGGCGCGATCCCGAGCGCACGCAGGCCGTCGCCGACGAGGTGGGCGGAACGGCCTTCCTGGTCGACTACGACCGACTCGACGACGTCCGGTCGCTGGCCGACCGGTTGCTCGACCGCTACCCGCGGATCGACGCCCTCGCGAACAACGCCGGCGGTCTCGTCAGCGAACGGGGCGTCACGGCGGACGGCTTCGAGCGCACCCTGCAGTCGAACCACCTCGCACCGTTCCTCCTGACCCGGCTGCTCCTGCCCCGCCTCGTCGAGAGCGGGGGCCGCGTCGTCTCGACGGCGAGCACGGCCAACCTGCTGGGCCACGTGCGGCTGGACGACCTCAACTGGTCGAAGCGTCGCTGGGGCGGTGGGTGGCGCCAGTACGGCACGACCAAGATCGAGACGGTCCTCTTCATCCGCGAGCTGGCGAAGCGCACCGGGCTCGAGGCGTTCTCGTTCCACCCGGGCATCGTGGTCACCGGGTTCGGTTCGGACTCGCGCTCGATGCGGGTCGCGAACGTGCTGACCAACGGCAACTACGGCATCTCGGCCCCGGCCGGTGCCGTGCCGCTGATCCAGCTCGCCGGGCCCACGACGATCGCGGTCGAGAGCGGCACCTACTTCGACCAGCTGAAGCCCCACGGCCGCCTGCACCGCCAGGCGACCGACCCGCTGCTCGCCGAGGCCCTCTGGGAGCGCAGCTCCGAGCTCGTCGGCCTGCCCGTCGAGATCTGAGCGCGACCCAAGCACGAAACGCAGGAGGCGCGACCGACGTGGTCGCGCCTCCTTCGTCGTCGAGGGCCTCGCGTCAGGACTCGGACTTGCCGACCCGCCAGTAGCCCATGAAGGCGACCTGGCGCCGGTCGACGCCGACCTCGCTGACGAGGAAGCGACGGAGCGTCTTGATCGCCCCCGCCTCGCCCGCGAACCAGGCGTAGAGGTCGGAGCTGACGGCGGCACCGTGCGGGTCGTCGCCCTGCGGGACGTCCCAGAGCAGGTCGTGGTCGACGTCGACCTCGCTCACCTCGACGCCGTGGTGCCAGGCGGTGACGTAGCGGGCCGTCCAGCGACGGACGGCGATCACCAGGGCCTCACCGTGGCCGGACGTGGCGTCCCGCCTCGGCAGCCAGTGGACGTCGACACCGGGAGGCGCGACGAGGTCGAGCTCGTCGGCCGCGGTCGGGATCTCGATGAAGACGCACCCCTTGGCGTCGGTCGGCAGTGCTTCGACGATGGAGCAGATCGCCGGGGCCGCCGTCTCGTCACCGGCCAACAGGACGGTGCGTGCGTCACCCGGTGACCACTCGACCCCGCTGCCCGTGACGCCGCTCGTCGCGTCGGGACCGATCAGCACGAGGTCGTCGCCGACCCGGGCACGACCGGCCCAGGCCGAGGCGGGGCCGGTGTCGCCGTGGCAGACGAAGTCGACGTCGACCTCGCGCAGCGCAGGGCGGGCGGCTCGCGCGGTGTAGGTGCGGAAGACGTTCTGCTGCTCGGACGGCAGGGCGCGCCACGAGGCGTACCAGTCGTCGGTGGGGAACGTGTCGTAGCCGGTGGCCTCGAGGGGCAGCACGACCTTGATGCGCTGGTCGAGACCGTCGACCCCGAAGTCGCCCAGGTCGTCGCCGGTGAACGTGATGCGCACGAACGACGGGGCGAGGCGACGGACGGCCGCGACCCGGACGCGGTAGGGACGGTGGGCCGGCTTCGCCGGGCGCTCGACGGTGGCGGTGGCGGTGGCGGTGGACGTGATCGTCATCGAGGGGCGCCGCTCAGGCGTCGGCGGGCGTGCCGACGTGGAAGAGCTCGTGCAGGTCGTGCCGCAGGTCGTAGGCGAACGAGGGCGGGCCGCCGATCCAGACGACGTGGTCGCCCGTCGCGACGGTCTCGGGTTCGACGTACATCTCGCCGAGCCAGGCCCGGACCGCCCGCTCGAGGGCCTGACCGGGGGCACAGGCGGTGCTGGTGCCGGGCACGCCCGAGCGGCGGTCACGGGCGAGCCAGGTCACCGTGACGCGACCCGGCGAGGCGAGCGGCACGACGTCGTCGGCGCTCTCGACCTCGACGAACACCTGACCCCGGGCGCAGATCGGAAGGACCGAGAGCATCTCTCGCAGGACGGGGATCGACGTCGCGTCTGCGGCGAACAGGACGCGCAGGGCGTCGTGCGGCAGGGGCGGGTTCTGGTCTACGAGGATCATGTCCCCTTCAATATAGGTAAGGCTTGCCTCATCCGCCACACGGGTCTCTCGATTGACAGCGACCTCGCTGCCGTGATGGTAAGTTCTGTCGGGTTCGGGAGTCCGTCAGCGACGCCCGGCACAAGGGGCCGTACCGTGTCCGACAGCAACACGGTGGCGGATCGCGTGGACCGGTTCAGCAGCGACCGGGACTCCCCCGCCGAACGACCGAGGGGCTCTCCCGCGCCCCCGGTCCCTCGTCGCCGTGGACGATCCGCCACGGCCATCCCCGGAAGGCCCCACCAGGTGCGCACCCTCCCCCTCTCCGCCGCCGTCGCCGCGCTGTTGCTCGTCGTGACGGGCTGCTCGTCCGCCTCGTCCCCCGACGGGTCGGGCACCCCCGACCCCGACGCGACCGTCACGGTCGGTCTCGTGCTCGAGCCGAGCGACCTCGACATCCGCACCACGGCCGGCATCGCCCTCGACCAGGTGCTGATCGACAACGTCTACCAGGGCCTCGTGGGCCGCACGCAGGACAACGAGATCCGCGACGTGCTGGCCGCGAGCCACACGGTCAGCGACGACGGCCTCACCTACACGTTCACGCTGCACGACGGCGTGACCTTCCACGACGGTGCCGCGATGACGGCCGACGACGTCGTCTGGTCACTGTCTCAGGTCAAGGACGACGCCTCGCTCGCGAACCACGCCGACCTCGCCGCCGTCTCGACCGTCACGGCGCCCGCCGCCGACACGGTCGTGCTCACACTCTCGCGACCCGACTCGTCCCTGCTGTTCGACCTCACGGGGCGGGCCGGTCTCGTGCTGCAGCAGTCGGCGACGAACGACCTCTCGACGACGGCGAACGGCACCGGCCCCTTCGAGCTGACGAGCTGGCGACAGGGCGACAACTTGCAGCTCGGACGCTTCGACGACTACTGGGGCACCCCGGCGAAGGTCGCGGGCGTCACTTTCCGTTACGTGACCGACCCGTCCGCGGCGATCAACGCCTCGATCTCGGGCGACGTCGACGTGCAGACCGCGGTCGACGCGACCCTGTCGAGCCAGCTCGACGGCGTGGACGGCATCACGCTCGAGAAGGGCAGGACGACCGACAAGTACACGCTCGCGTTCAACAACGCCGTCGCACCCTTCACCGACGCGAAGGTCCGCAAGGCCCTGCGACTCGCGATCGACAACGACGCACTGATCGCCGCCGTCGGCGGGTCGGCCGTCGACCAGGGCGGCCCGATCCCCGAGCTCGACCCCGGCTACGAAGACCTCACGAGCGTCGACGCCTACGACCCCGACGAGGCGAAGAGCCTGCTCGCCGAGGCCGGCCACGACGGCGACCTGTCGCTCACCCTCGAGTACCCCAACGTCTACCCGACCGCGATCGGCGACGTGCTGACGACGCAGCTCAAGGCCGTCGGCGTCACGCTGACGGTGCAGCAGGTCGACTTCAGCACCTGGCTCGACGTTGTCTACGTGAACAAGGACTTCGAGCTCAGCATGGTGAACCACGCCGAGACCCACGACTTCTCGAACTGGGCGAACCCGGACTACTACTGGGGCTACGACAGTGCGCCCGTGCAGCAGCTCTACGCCGAGTCGATCGCGGCCACCGACCCGCAGGTCGCCGACGAGAAGTTGGCCGAGGCGGCGAAGATCGTCTCGGACGACGCCCCCGCCGAGTGGCTCTACACGGCCACCACGCTGACGGCGATCCACGACGGAGTCACCGGGTTCCCGACGAGCTCGACCACGACCCGCCTCGACCTGGCTGACCTGGCCACGACGGAGTGACCCGCTTCGTCGTCGGCCGCCTGCTCCTCTTCGTCGGGGGGCTGGCCGTCGCGAGCGTGCTGATCTTCGCGACCCTGCGGTTGCTGCCGGGAGACGTCGCCCAGGCGATCGCCGGGACGACCGGCTCGCCCGAGCAGGTGGCCGCCCTGCGTCAGCAGCTCGGCCTGGACCGGCCCGTCGTGGTGCAGTACCTCGACTGGGCCGGCGGGCTGGTGCGACTCGACCTGGGCGAGTCGCTCGTCACCGGCACGCCGGTGATCGACGAGGTGCTCGACAAGCTGGCCGTCACCCTCCCGCTCGCGGCGCTCTCCCTGGTCTTCGGGTTGCTGATCGGCATCCCGCTCGGCGTGACGAGCGCGCTCCGCCGCGGCCGCGCCTCCGGGGTCGTCCTCGGCACGGGGGCCCAGCTGCTGGCGGCCGTCCCGGTCGTCTGGGCGGGGATGCTGCTGATCGGCGTCTTCGCCGTGACGCTGCGGCTGCTGCCCACGCAGGGATTCCCGGCCGACGGGTGGAGCGAGCCCGGGCGGGCGCTGCGCTCGCTCGTGCTGCCGGCCCTGACCATCGGCATCGTCGAGGGGGCCGTCCTGCTGCGCTTCACGCGCTCGGCGGCGCTCGGGGCCCTCGACCAGGACTACGTGCGGACGGCCGCCGCCAACGGCATGACCCGGTCACGTGCCCTCGTGAAGCACGGGCTGCCGAACGTCATGCTCAGCGTCGTGTCGATCCTCGGCCTGCAGGTGGCGGGCCTCATCGTGTCGGCCGTCGTCATCGAGCAGCTGTTCACGCTGCCGGGACTCGGCCGCATGCTGGTGACCGACGTCGGTCGCCGTGACCTGACGAAGGTGCAGGGTGAACTGATGACGTTGACCACGCTCGTGCTGTTCATCGGCCTCGTGATCGACCTCGTGCACCGACGGCTCGACCCGCGCCTCCGCGAGGGCGATCGATGAGGCGCGGTGCGTTCATCCGCGAGCTGCTGCGTCGACCGCAGGGCGCGTTCGGCGTCGGCTGGCTGACCCTGATCGTCCTGTCGGCCCTGGTCAGCCGGGTCTGGACCCCGCTCGACCCGTTCGACACCGACCCGTACTCGGCCTGGCTGACGCCCTCGTTCGGGCACCCCTTCGGCACCGACTCGGTCGGCCGGGACATCTTCAGCTACGTCTTCGCGGCCACCGGGACGACGGTCGTGGTCGCCGTCGCCTCGGGCGTGGTCGCCACCGTGGTCGGGGTCGGCCTGGCCGCCCTGGGCTCGTTGACGGCCCGCTGGGTGCGCGAGTCGGTCGCCGTGCTGATCGACGTGCTCGTGGCGTTCCCGACGCTCCTGATCGCCATGGCCCTCGCCGCGGCGTTCGGCGGGTCGCTCACCGTCGTGGTCGTCGCCGTGGGCGTCGGCTACGGCGTGACGATCGCCCGGGTCAGCCGGTCCGAGATCCGCCAGGTCGCGCGGACCGACTACGTGCTCGCCGCCCGCGCGAACGGGCTCGGCACCGGGGCCGTGTTGCGTCGCCACGTGCTGCCGAACATCGCGCCCGTCGTCGTCGTCCAGCTCTCGCTGTCGATGGCCACGAGCGTGCTCGCCGAGGCGGGGCTGTCGTTCCTCGGCTACGGCGCCCCCGCCGACACCGCCTCGTGGGGGCGCCTGCTGAGCGACCTGCAGAAGTTCATCGGCGTGCACCCCGGCTCGGTCGTCTGGCCCGGGCTGGCCATCACGCTGACCGTGCTGGCGCTCAACCTGCTGGGCGACGCCGTGCGCGACGCCTCCGATCCCCGGCTGCGGTCCCGGCGGACGGGACGCGGCACCCCGGGCTCCCCCTCGACGCCGGCTCCGTCCACCGCTCCCCCGCGGGCGACCGCCCCGGGTGCCGCGGGCACCCCGACCACCCCGGGGGTCGTCTCGTGAGCCTCGTGATCGACGACCTGACCGTCACCGTCGGCGACCGCCGCGTCGTCGACGGCCTCTCGCTGGACGTGCCCGACGGGGCGCGGGTCGGGCTGATCGGCGAGTCCGGCTCGGGGAAGTCGATGACGACGCTGGCCGTCCTCGGCCTGCTGCCCGACGGCGCCCGCGCCACGGGCAGCATCCGGCTGGACGGGCGCGAGCTGCTCGGGGCGTCCGAGCGCGAGCTGGCCGGCCTGCGCGGCCGCGTCGTCGGCACGGTCTTCCAGGACCCCCGCACGGCCCTCGACCCCGTCGTCACCGTCGGGCGGCAGATCGCCGAGCCCCTCCGCCTGCACGGCCGCGTCGGTCGCCGCGACGCCCGCGCCCGGGCGGTGGCCGCCGCCGCCGAGGTCGGCCTGCCCGACCCCGAGGCCGTCGTCGACCTCTACCCGCACCAGCTCTCGGGCGGTCAGCGGCAGCGCGTCGGCATCGCCATGGCCCTGATCAACCGGCCAGGGCTCGTGCTCGCCGACGAACCGACCACGGCCCTCGACGTCACGACGCAGGCCGAGGTGCTCGCGCTCTTCCAGCGCCTGGTCGACGAGCAGCGGACGTCGCTGCTCTTCGTCACGCACGACCTCGCGGTGCTCTCGCTCATCACCGACCACGCGGCGGTGCTGTCGCACGGGCGCGTCGTCGAGCGCGGCCCCGTCGAGCAGCTGCTGCACCGCCCCGAGCACGAGGTCACCCGCGGACTCGTCGAGGCCACGAGGGCGACGACCTGGAGGGCCTCGTGAGCGACCCGACGACCGCACCGGCGCCTCCTCTGCTCGTCGCCCGGGGCCTCACCCGCACCTTCACGCTGCCGCGCCGGTCGCCATTCCAGCCGGGACCGGTGCGCCACGCGCTCGTCGACGCCGACCTCGAGGTCGCGGCCGGCGAGAGCGTCGCCCTCATCGGCGAGTCGGGCTCGGGCAAGTCGACACTCGTGCGCCTGCTGCTCGCCCTCGACCGGGCGACCTCGGGCACCGTGACGTTCGACGGCCGGACGGTCGCCCCGGACCGCGCGTCCCGCCTGCGCTGGCTGAGGCGGCAGACCGGGATCGTCCTGCAGGACCCCTACAGCTCGCTCGACCCCCGCATGCGCGTCGGCGACACCGTGGCCGAGCCGCTGCGTGCGCTGAGCGTCGAGGGCGACCACGACCGCCTGGTGGCCGAGATGCTCGAGCGCGTGGGTCTGGCGGCGCGCGACGCCGAGGCCTGGCCCCACGAATTCAGTGGCGGCCAACGGCAGCGCATCGCCCTGGCCCGGGCCCTCGTGCACCGGCCGCGGCTGCTGATCGGCGACGAGCCCATGAGTGCTCTCGACGTCACCGTGCGGGCGCAGATCCTCGACCTGCTGCGCGAGCTGCGCGACGAACGCGGGCTGTCGCTGCTGCTCGTCTCTCACGACATCGGGCTCGTGCAGCACCTCGCCGACCGGGTCGCCGTGCTGCGCGACGGTCGCGTCGTCGAGCAGGGGGTCACCGACGACGTGTTGCGCCGACCGCAGCACGACTACACGCGGACGCTCGTCGACTCGGTGCCGACGCTCGACTGAGACCACGGCTCGTCACAGGGCGGCAGGTCGACTCGTCACAGGGCGCAGGCGGGCTCACCACATCGGCGGGTGCCGACGCTGCCACCGCAGCCGCCGCTCGAGCTGGGCGCCGATCGCGAGCAGGACGTCCTCGCGTCCGGGTCGCCCGATCAGCTGCACGCCGGCGGGCACGCCGTCGACCTCGCCCACCGGGAGGCTGATCGCGGGCAACCCGGCCACGTTGACGAACGATGTGAACGGCGAGTACAGGCACTGCTGCTCGAAGTTGCGTTCGGCGTCCTCGGCGTCGTACCAGCCGATCGGGCGCGGCACCATCGCGAGCGTCGGCGTCAGGACGGCGTCGAAGGCCGAGAACCGCTCGATGACGGCGCGCTCGAACGCCGCGAGCCCGACGAGCGCCGCCGACAGCTCGCGTGCCGTCACGCGTCGGCCCTGCTCGACCAGCCACCGGGTGATCGGCTCGAGCAGCGCCAGCTCGGCCTCGCTCTCGGCCGGGATGCCCGCCGCCCCCGCCTGCCAGATCGTGCGGAAGAGCGCCGGGTAGTCCGACGACGGCAGGCTGGTCTCGTCGACCCCGTGCCCCATCGTCGCGAGCAGGTCGGCGGTCTCGCCGAGGACGCCCAGGAGGCGCGGGTCGACCCGGACGTCGAACGCGTCGTCCCAGGGGCTGGTCGTCATGACCGCGATCTGGAAGCGTCCCTCGCCGCGCACGGCGGTGCCGAGATAGGCACCGTCGGGTGACAGCGGAGCCCAGAGCGCCTGGTGGTGCCGCGGGTCGCGACCGTCGGGCGACACCATGGCGTCGAGCAGCAGGGCGGCGTCGGCCACGGAGCGAGCCAGCGCCCCGCCGACCGGCAGGCCCGCGAGGCTGGTCAGACCCGACTGCGCCGGCACCCGCCCCCGCGAGGGCTTGAGGCCGACGAGGCCCGTGGCGGCCGCCGGGATGCGGATGCTGCCGCCGCCGTCCGAGCCGGGCGCGAACGGCAGCAGCCCGGCGGCGACAG
>NZ_JXQZ01000033.1 GCF_000878135.1 Frigoribacterium sp. MEB024 | reverse complement strand
ACTTCGTCATGGGCGGCCGCGTCGGTTCAGGAGGCGCGGCCCGCGCCGGTCAGGAGGCGCGGGTCGAGTCGCGCAGCCCGTCGTGCGCCGCCAGGAACGGTGCGACGACGGCCCGGAACTCCTCGGGCTGTTCGAGGTGCGAGCAGTGGCTGGCGCCCGCGAACACGTGCGGGCGGACGTCGGCGATGCCGTCGACGAACGGCTGCCAGGTGGCGGGCGTCGCCTCGTCGAACTCGCCCGCGACGACGAGGGTCGGCGCGGTGATCGACGGCAGCCGGTCGACGATCGTCCAGTCGCGCATCGTGCCGATGACGTGGAACTCGTTCGGCCCGTTCATCGTGTGGTAGACGGTCGGCTCGGCCTCCATCTGCTCCTCGCTGTCGACGAAGTCCTGCGGCATGGGCACCACGCGGCAGACGTGACGCTCGTAGAACACCTGGGTGGCGGCGAGGTACTCGGGGTCGGTGGTCGTGCCGTCCGCCTCGTGGCGGGCCAGCGCCTCCCGGGTGCCGGTCGGCAGCTGGTCGCGCAGCTCGCCGGCGCCCTCGACCCAGAGCCGCATGGACGCGGGCGAGTTGCAGATGGCCAGGCTCGCCAACCCGTCCGGTGCCGTCACGGCGATCTCGGCGCCGAGCATCCCGCCCCACGACTGGCCGAGCAGGTGGTACCGCTCGAGGCCGAGGTGCGCGACGAGGGCCTCGAACTCGGCGATGAACAGGCTCGGCTGCCAGAAGTCGACCGGGGCGTCGGGCAGGTGGGTGCTTCGACCGCAGCCGAGCTGGTCGTAGTGCACGACCGTGCGACCGGTCTCGTCGGCGAAGGCCTCGAGGTTGCGCAGGTAGTCGTGGGCCATCCCCGGGCCGCCGTGCACCACGACGAGGGGCAGTGCACCGTCGCGCGGCTCGTCGGGCGTGGTGACCCGGTACCAGGTCTCGGCGTCGTGGAAGGGGGCGGTGCCGGTGGTGATCGTGGACATGCGGGTGAGCATGCACCCGGCTAAGGTCTCGCGACAAGACCTTTCGCGATGCCTTAATCTGCTCGTAACACGACGAGACCTCGAGCGCCCCGCGCACGACGGGTCGGCGAGCCGGGACGGGGACGCGATGGGCCAGGACGACAGCCGAGGAGGCGCGGGCGGCTCGCGCTCGGACGTCGCGGTCGACGGCGCCCTCGGTGGCGCCCTCGGGGCCCCTCTCCCACCCACGACCCGGGTCGACGACCTCACCGACCGCCTCGTCACGGCCATCACGATCGGCGAGTACCTGCCCGGCTCGCGCCTCCCCCCGGAGCGCGACCTCGCCGCCTCGCTGCGGGTCGGCCGCATGACCGTGCGGGCCGCCCTGGCCCGACTCGTCGAGCAGGGGCTGATCGTGACGCAACGCGGGCGCGGCGGCGGCTCGTTCGTCCAGGCGCCGGCCCCGGGGTCGGGCACCGACGTCGTGCGCCGCACGCTCGCCGCGCGGTGGTCCGACCTGCGCGACACGAGTGAGGCGATCAGCCGCCTGCACGGCGTCGTCGCCGAGGCCGCCGCCGAGAACCGCACCACGACCGACGTCGACCGGCTGCACGACCGACTCGAGGGCTACCGCGACGCCGCGTCGGGGCTCGCGTCGCAGAAGGCCGACGAGGCCCTGCACGTCGCGATCGCCGAGGCCGCCGGCAACGCGACGCTGCGCGGGGTGCTGTTCGACCTCGAGGCCCGGGTGAGCATCTCGGCGCCGGCGCACCTCTGGGGCGGGCCGGACGGCATGCGCGAGATGGAGCTGCGCGCCCTCGCCGACCACGAGGCGCTCGTCGCCGCGATCTGCGACGGACGCGCGGCGGACGCCGCGGCCATCGCCCGCGAGCACGTCAAGATCGACCTCGAGCTGCTCGAGCGCGAACTCGGCCGCCCGGACGCGACCGGCTGAACCCTGCCCTGGTGGCCGACCCGCGCCTCCTGAGCCCCTCCGACCCCAGGAACTCGCCGAGACCCCCACGCGCGCCCGGGGGTCTCGGCGAATTCCTGGGGTCTCGGCGTCACGGCGCGGCCGTGGTCGGCCGTGACAGGCTGGACGGGTGAGCGACTCGACGACGAACGACACCGGCCCCACGACCACCCCGCCCGCCTGGTGGACGACCGCGACGGTCTACCAGATCTACCCGCGCAGCTTCGCCGACTCGAACGGCGACGGGGTCGGCGACCTCGGCGGCATCCGGCAGCGGCTCGGTCATCTGCACGACCTCGGGGTCGACGTGATCTGGCTGTCGCCGATCTACCGCTCGCCCCAGGCCGACAACGGGTACGACATCAGCGACTACGACGACGTCGACCCGCTGTTCGGCACGCTCGCCGAGATCGACGCCCTGACGGACGAGGTGCACGCGCTCGGCATGAAGCTGGTCATGGACCTCGTCGTCAACCACACGAGCGACGAGCACCCGTGGTTCGTCGAGGCCCGGTCGTCGCGCGACTCCCCGAAGCGCGACTGGTACCTCTGGCGCGACCCGCTGCCGACGGGCGAGGGGGCGGACGCCGGGGGCACACCCGGCGCCGGCAGCCACCCGACCGCGTGGCGCAGCGCGTTCAGCGGCCCGGCCTGGACGCTCGACGAGGGCACCGGCCAGTACTACCTGCACATGTTCGCGTCGAAGCAGCCCGACCTCAACTGGGAGAACCCCGACCTGCGCCGCGCCGTCTTCGACATGATGAACCGCTGGCTCGACCGGGGCGTCGACGGGTTCCGCATGGACGTGATCAACCACATCGCGAAGGAGCCCTCGTCGCTGGCGCCCGGAGCCTCGCACTTCGTCATGGGCGGGCAGATCCACGACCACCTGCGCGAGATGCACCGCGAGGTCTTCGCGCACCGCACCGACCGCGAGCTGATCACGGTGGGCGAGATGCCGGGTGTGACGGTCGACGACGCGAAGCTGTTCACGGCCGCCGACCGGCACGAGCTCGACATGGTGTTCCAGTTCGAGCACGTCGGCCTCGACCACGGGCCGGCCTCGAAGTTCGACAACCTCCCGTTCGACCTCGTGGCGCTGAAGCGCTCGCTGTCACGCTGGCAGGACGGTCTCGCCGACCAGGGCTGGAACAGCCTCTACCTCGGCAACCACGATCAGCCGCGGTCGGTGTCGCGCTTCGGCGACGACGGCCGGTACCGGTTCGAGTCGGCGACGTTGCTCGCCACCGTGCTGCACCTGCACCGGGGCACGCCGTACGTCTACCAGGGCGACGAGATCGGCATGACGAACGCCGGGTTCACCTCGATCGAGCAGTACCGCGACATCGAGTCGATCAACTGGTTCGACGAGTCGGTCGCGGCGGGGGCCGACCCCGAGCACCTGCTCGAGGCGTTGCGCTTCCGCAGTCGCGACAACGCGCGCACCCCGGTGCCGTGGTCAGGAGGCGCGGCGGCGGGCTTCGGCACCGGCACCCCGTGGATCGAGCTGGTCGCGAACCACGACACCGTGAACGTCGAGGCCGACCGTGCGGCCGGGGAGCGCTCGGTGTTCGAGCACTACCGCCGTCTCATCGCGTTGCGGCACGAGTCGCCGGTCGTGGCGCTCGGGTCGTTCGAGCTGCTGGCGCCGGACGACGAGCGGCTGTACGCGTTCACCCGCACGCTCGGTGACGAGCAGCTGCTCGTCCTGGCGAACTGGTCGGGCGAGGCGTACGAGCTCGACCCCGCCCTGCACCCGGCGCTGCGGCGTCGCTCGGTGCCGGAGGTCGTGATCGGCAACGTGCCCGGCGGGGCCGGGTTGACGCTCGCCCCCTGGGAGGTGCGCGTCCTGCGGTCCTGACCCGCGCCTCCCCGCCCCCTCGCCCCGTCGCCCCCTCGCCCCCGCCCCTCACGTGTGCAAATCGCGACAGCGG
>NZ_JXQZ01000032.1 GCF_000878135.1 Frigoribacterium sp. MEB024 | reverse complement strand
GCTATTCCCGGGCCATCGTCGACGGTGAGCAGATCCAGCTCAGTTCCCCGCCCAAGCTGAAGAAGCAGATCAAGCACGACATCTCGGTCGTCGTCGATCGCCTCGTCGCCTCCGATCAGGCGCTGACCCGTCTGACCGACTCCCTCGAGACCGCCCTCCGCCTGACCGACGGCCTGGTCACGATCGACTTCGTCGACACCGACGAGGGCGCAGCCGGCAAGTACCGGACGTTCTCCGAGAAGCTCTCGTGCCCGAACAACCACCCCGTCCAGCTCACCGAGATCGAGCCTCGGACGTTCTCGTTCAACGCCCCCTTCGGCGCCTGCCCCGAATGCTCCGGTCTCGGCACCAAGATGTCCGTCGACTCCGACCTGCTGCTCGGCGACCCCGAACTGAGCCTCGCCGACGGTGTCATCCTTCCCTGGACCCAGTCCGGCAAGGGTCTTTACAACTACTTCCAGAAACTCCTCGAGGGTCTGGCCGGCGATCTCGGCTTCAGCCTCAAGACTCCGTGGCACGACCTGCCCGAGAAGATCCAGCACGCCGTCCTCCAGGGCAACGACTTCGAGGTCACGGTCAAGTGGCGGAACCGTTTCGGGCGTGAGATGACGTACTCGACCGGTTTCGAGGGTGTGATGCCCTACATCGAGCGCAAGTACGCCGAGGCCGAGACCGACACCCAGCGACAGCGCTACGCGTCCTACCTCCGCGAGATCCCGTGCGTCGTGTGCAAGGGCAAGCGGCTCAAACCCGAGGTCCTCGCCGTCCTGGTCGACGGGAACGACATCGCGACCGTGTCCGAGCTCAGTCTCGCCGACGCCTTCGAGTTCATGAACAGCCTCACCCTCACGACCCGCGAGGCGCGCATCGCCGCCCAGGTCCTTCGAGAGATCCGGGTCCGACTCGAGTTCTTGCTCGAGGTGGGACTCACGTACCTCTCGCTGGCCCGCGCCGCCGGGTCCCTCTCGGGTGGCGAGGCCCAGCGCATCCGCCTCGCGACCCAGATCGGCTCCGGCCTCACCGGAGTGCTCTACGTCCTCGACGAGCCGAGCATCGGCCTGCACCAGCGCGACAACCGCCGCCTGATCGACACGCTGGTCAAACTCAAGAACCTCGGCAACACGCTGATCGTCGTCGAGCACGACGAGGACACCATCAAGACGGCCGACTGGGTCGTCGACATCGGTCCGGGTGCCGGCGTCAACGGCGGCACGGTCGTGCACTCGGGCAGCTACGAGGACCTCGTCGCGAACACCGACTCGTACACGGGCGACTACCTCGCCGGACGGCGCTCCATCGAGACCCCGACCAGCCGTCGTCCCGTCGACAAGAAGCGCATGATCTCGGTCGTCGGCGCCAAGGCCAACAACCTGCGCGACGTCACGGTCGACTTCCCCCTGGGTACCTTCGTCGCCGTGACGGGCGTCAGCGGTTCCGGCAAGTCCTCCCTCGTCAACGACATCCTGTACAAGGTCCTGGCGAACCAACTCAACGGAGCCCGTCAGATCCCCGGCAAGCACACACGTGTCACGGGGCTCGACGCCCTCGACAAGGTCGTCCACGTGGACCAGGCGCCGATCGGCCGCACCCCGCGCTCGAATCCCGCGACCTACACGGGCGTGTTCGACCGAATCCGCACCCTCTTCGCCGAGACGACCGACGCGAAGGCCCGCGGTTACCTTCCGGGTCGGTTCAGCTTCAACGTCAAGGGCGGCCGCTGCGAGAACTGCGCGGGTGACGGCACGATCAAGATCGAGATGAACTTCCTGCCCGACGTCTACGTGGCCTGCGAGGTCTGCGGCGGCGCGCGGTACAACCGCGACACCCTGGCGGTGCGGTACAAGGGCAAGAACATCTCCGAGGTCCTCGAGATGCCGATCAGCGAGGCCGCCGAGTTCTTCGCCCCCATCTCGGCGATCTCGCGCTTCATGTCGACCCTGGTCGACGTCGGCCTGGGCTACGTGCGACTCGGTCAGAGCGCCACCACGCTGAGCGGTGGCGAGGCCCAGCGCGTCAAGCTCGCGACCGAGCTGCAGAAGCGATCGAACGGTCGCAGCGTCTACGTGCTCGACGAGCCGACCACCGGTCTGCACTTCGAGGACGTCCGCAAGCTCCTCCTCGTGCTGAACGGTCTCGTCGAGAAGGGCAACACCGTCATCACGATCGAGCACAACCTCGACGTCATCAAGTCCGCCGACTGGCTCATCGACATGGGCCCCGAAGGAGGCGCGGGTGGCGGTACCGTCATCGCCACCGGTACGCCCGAGCACCTCGCCACCGTGTCCGAGAGCCACACAGGCGTCTTCTTGAAGGAGATCCTCGAGTCGGGTCACACCGTGCCTCGCGTCCAGAAGAAGAAGGCCACGCCGACGCGACGTCGGGAGGCCGTCGAAGCCCGATGAGCAACACCGTCTCCTGGCGCCCGAAGGCGGGCGAGATCCCGACAGACCCTGGCGTCTACCGCTGGCGTGACGAGCGGGGCCGGGTCTTGTACGTCGGCAAGGCCAAGAACCTCCGGGCCCGGCTGAGCAACTACTTCGCCCCGCTGCCTTCCTTGCACGAACGAACCCGACGGATGGTCCTGACGGCGAGGTCGGTCGAATGGACCGTCGTGGGCAGCGACATCGAGGCCCTGCAGCTCGAGTACACGTGGATCAAAGAGTTCGATCCTCCGTTCAACGTCAAGTTCCGCGACGACAAGACCTACCCCTTCATGGCCGTCACCCTGGCCGACGAGGCGCCCCGGGTCATGGTCACGCGGAACCCGCGCATCAAGGGGGCCAAGTACTTCGGGCCGTACCCGAAGATCTGGGCGGTCCACGACACCATCGACCTGATGATCAAGGTCTTCCCGATCCGCACGTGCTCCGACAGCAGCTACAAGAAGGCCATGCAGACGGGCAAGCCCTGCTTCCCGGGGCAGATCGGTCGTTGCGGCGGGCCCTGCTCGCACAAGGTGTCGATCGAGGAGCACCGGGCGATCGTCGACGAGTTCGTCAAGTTCATGGGCAGCTACGACAAGCGGGTGATCGCCGACCTCCAGCGCTCGATGAAGACGGCCGCCGTCGAGCAGCGCTTCGAGGACGCAGCCACGTACCGTGACCAGGTGCAGGCCCTCGAGGCCGTGCTCGACAAGTCGGCGGTCGTCCTCCGCGACAACGTCGACCTCGACCTCTACGCCCTCGCCGAGGACGAGCTGGCGGCCGCCGTCCAACTCTTCACGGTGAGGGGCGGTCGCATCCGTGGTTCCCGCGGATGGGTCGTCGACAAAGAGATCGACATCTCGACCGGCGACCTCGTCGAGCAGGTCCTGCAAGGCATCTACACGGCCGGCGCCGAGCTTCCCCGCGAGATCGTCGTGACCGAGACCCCGGACGACAACGACGCCCTCGAGAGCGTGCTGAGTTCCCTCCGCGGGCGCGGACGGGTGCAGATCCACACGGCACAGCGAGGTGAGAAGGCGAACCTGATGCAGACGGCGACCCTCAACGCGCAGCAGTCGCTCATGCTCTACAAGACCCGTCGCAGCGCCGACTTCGCCACCCGGTCGACCGCCCTGGCCGACATCCAGGAGGCCCTCGGCATGAGCGACGCTCCCTTGCGCATGGAGTGCTACGACGTGTCCCACCTCTCGGGCACGAACATCGTCGCCTCGATGGTCGTGTTCGAGGACGGCCTGCCGCGGAAGGACCAGTACCGGCGATTCAACATCCCGCAGTCGACCGACGACACGGAGTCGATCTACCAGACCCTCAGCCGCCGGCTCTCGCGCCTCGACGACGAACTCGCCCCCGTCGAGGAGGTGGGTGAGCAACGCAAACGGTTCGCGTACCGCCCCAACCTCCTCATCGTCGACGGCGGACAACCCCAGGTGGCAGCGGCCCGACGAGCACTCGACGACGCCGGCGTCACCGACATCGCCCTGTGCGGCATCGCGAAGCGGCTCGAAGAGATCTGGCTGCCCGACGACGACTTCCCGGTCATCCTGCCGCGCAACAGCGACGCGCTGTTCCTGATCCAGCGCATCCGGGACGAGGCGCACCGGTTCGCGATCACACACCAGCGGCAGCGACGCAAGCGTGACATCTCGACGCAACTGGCCGAGATCCCGGGGCTGGGCCCCTCCCGCGTGGCCGTGCTCCTGAAGCACTTCGGCTCGGTCAAGCGACTGAAGGACGCCGAGCTCGCCGACATCTCGGCGATCCGCGGCATCGGACCGACGCTCGCCGCGGCCGTCGTCGAACGCCTCCGCGGAGCCGAAGACGTGACCGTCGACGACGCCGCGCCCCCCACGAGCCCCGCCTAGACTCGATTCACCGCCCGCCGACCCGGAGGACACCACCGACATGAGCGACGTCAGCGAACAGCAAGAGGTCCTGATCGTGACGGGCATGTCCGGTGCCGGGCGGTCGACGGTCGGCAACGCCCTCGAAGATCTCGACTGGTACGTGGTCGACAACCTGCCCGCGCAGATGCTGCGACCGTTGCTCGACCTGGCCGAGCGCGCGGGGGACTCGCTCCCCAAGATCGCGGCCGTCGTCGACGTCCGCGGCGGTCGTCTCTTCAGCGAGGCACAAGAGGCCGTCCGCACCCTCCGGGCGAGCATGCCCAGCAAGGTGCGCGTGCTCTTCCTCGACGCGACCGACGCAGCCTTGGTGCGGCGTTTCGAGCAAGTCCGGCGGCCACACCCGCTGCAGGGCGACGGCACGTTGCTCGACGGCATCCTCGCCGAGCGTGCACGGATGGAAGAACTCCGAGAGACCAGTGACGTGATCATCGACACGTCAGAACTCAACATCCATCAGCTGGCCACGACGATCTCCGAGAAGTTCGCCGAGACCGACCGTGCCGGGGTGCAGGTGACCGTCCTCAGCTTCGGGTTCAAGTACGGCCTGCCCACGGACGCCGACATGGTGGGCGACGCACGGTTCCTCCCCAACCCGTTCTGGGTGCCCGCACTCCGGCAGCAGTCGGGGCTCGACGAACCCGTGACGACGTACGTCATGCAGCAGGACGGGGCACGGGAGTTCGTCGACGCCTTCGCCGCCTCGCTCGTCCCCGTGTTGTCGGGCTATCAGCGTGAGAACAAGAGACACGCTACGATCGCCATTGGCTGCACCGGGGGCAAACATCGATCGGTCACCCTCGTGGGTGAACTGGCGGCGCGTCTGCGTGGACTCCCCGGCGTGGCCGTCAGCGTGAAACACCGCGACCTCGGCCGAGAATGACCCACCGAGGTCCTTCAGCACGCCCGTGTACCGACGACAAGTCGACCTGACGAAAAGGAACAACCGGAGTGGCCCAGACTGCCGACGTCAAAGAAGAACTCGCCCGCGTCGAGGTGAGCAGGACGACGATCCGGGCTGCCGAGCTCGCCACCGTCCTCCGTTTCGCCGGGGGACTGCACCTCATCTCCGGTCGGATCGCGGTCGAGGCAGAACTCGACTCGGCGCTCATCGCTCGACGGGTCCGCAAAGACCTGGCCGAGCTGTACGGGGCGCGGAGCGACGTGGCCATGACGGCTCCCTCGGGGTCACGACGCACGCCCGGGTTCCTCGTGCGGGTCCACGAGGCCGGCGAGACGCTTGCCCGTCAGACAGGACTCATGGACGCCCGCCGACGACCCGTGCGCGGCCTGCCGAACCGGCTCACGACCGGCTCGCGCGACGATCTCGCCGCGATCTGGCGCGGGGCCTTCCTCGCCCAGGGCTCCCTGACCGATCCCGGTCGTTCCGCCTCGCTCGAGGTCGTGTGCCCCGGCAACGAGACCGCCATGGCGCTGGTCGGGGCCGCCGGCCGACTCGGCGTCGCGGCGAAGGCCCGCGAGGTCCGCGGCGTCCACCGCGTGATCATCCGTGACGGCGAGGCCATCGGCACCATGCTCAAGGTGATGGGTGCCGAGAAGAGCGTCACCGACTGGGAAGAGATGCGGCAGCGCCGGGAGGTGCGCGCGACCGCGAACCGACTCGTCAACTTCGACGACGCGAACCTGCGACGCTCGGCCCAGGCCGCCGTCGCCGCCTGCGCCCGGGTCGACCGGGCCATGGAACTCCTGGGCGACGACATCCCCGATCACCTCAAGTACGCGGGCGAGCTGCGCCTGGCCCATCGTGACGCCAGCTTGGACGAACTCGGTCACCACGCCGACCCCCCGATGACCAAGGACGCCGTCGCCGGACGCATCCGCCGTCTCCTCGCCATGGCCGACAAGAAGGCCAGCGACCTGGGCCTGCCGGGTACGGACGCCAATCTCCCGAACGACCTCGACCTCGACTGACGACCGGCGGAGCGGGTCCCGTGACGTCACGGGACGACGAATCCGAGGGGGCTGCTGCTACTGTCGTAAGCGGTGTCCGACCCGAGGTCATCGAGAGTTCGGGCGTCGCCACGGGCCTGGTCGCCCACACCCTCCACGCGTCCCCACGACGCCTGATCATCAGGAGTTTCATTGACCGTCAAGATCGGCATCAACGGCTTCGGTCGCATCGGCCGTAACTACTTCCGCGCGGCGCTCGCCAAGGGAACCGACATCGAGATCGTCGCCGTCAACGACCTGACCGACAACGCCGCCCTCGCGCACCTCCTCAAGTTCGACTCGATCACGGGTCGTCTCGACGCCACCGTCGAGCTGGACGGCGACTCGATCGTCGTCGACGGCAAGCCGATCAAGGTGCTCGCCGAGCGCGACCCCGCCAACCTGCCCTGGGGCGAGCTGGGCGTCGACATCGTCGTCGAGTCGACCGGCTTCTTCACCAAGGCCGAAGACGCGCGCAAGCACATCACCGCCGGTGCCAAGAAGGTCCTCATCTCGGCTCCTGCCACCGGTGACGACGCCACCATCGTGTTGGGCGTGAACGAGGGCATCTACGACCCCGCCAACCACCACATCATCTCGAACGCGTCGTGCACGACGAACAGCCTCGCGCCCCTGATGAAGGTGTTCCTCGACAACTTCGGTGTCGAACGCGGTCTCATGACGACCGTCCACGCGTACACGGCCGACCAGAACCTGCAGGACGGCCCGCACAAGGACCCCCGTCGTGCCCGCGCCGCCGCGCTCAACATCGTCCCGACGTCCACCGGTGCCGCCAAGGCGATCGGCCTCGTGATCCCCGAGCTCGCCGGCAAGCTCGACGGTTACGCCCTGCGTGTTCCCGTCCCCACCGGCTCGATCACCGACGTGACCCTCGAGACCAGCACACCGGTGACGGTCGAGCAGATCAACGCCGCGTACAAGGCCGCTGCCGAGGGCGAACTCAAGGGCATCCTCGCCTACTCCGAAGACCCGCTGGTGTCCACCGACATCACGACCGACCCGCACTCGTCGATCTACGACTCCGGGCTCACCAAGGTCATCGGCAACCTCGTCAAGATCACCTCGTGGTACGACAACGAGTGGGGCTACTCGAACCGCCTCGTCGACCTGACGAAGTACGTGGCCGACCGCCTCTAGTCCGACCTCGATGCCCCGGCCCTCACGGGCCGGGGCATCGTCCTCCAACCCCGAAACGAACCCATGAGCCTGCGAACCCTCGATTCCCTCGGTCCCTTGTCGGGCAAGCGCGTCATCGTCCGATGCGACCTCAACGTCCCGCTGAAAGACGGTGAGATCACCGACGACGGACGCATCCGTGCCTCCCTCGAGACCCTGGACCTGCTGATCAACCAAGGGGCGAGGGTGGTCGTCATCTCGCACCTCGGTCGCCCCGACGGTGAGGCCAAGGCCGAATACAGCCTGCGACCGGTCGCTCAGCGACTCAGCGAACTCCTCGGCAAGAGCGTCGGCTTCGCATCGAGCACCGTCGGTGACGAGACCAGCGCAGCGGTCGCAGGTCTGACCGACGGTCAGATCATGGTGCTCGAGAACCTCCGCTACAACGCTGCCGAGACGTCTAAGGACGAGTCGGACCGTCAGGAGTTCGCTCGTCGCCTGGCCGAACTCGGCGACGTGTTCGTCTCCGACGGCTTCGGCGTCGTACACCGCAAGCAGGCGAGCGTGTACGAGCTCCCCTCTCTCCTCCCGAGCGCCGCGGGCACGCTGATCTCCCGCGAGCTCGAGGTCCTCGACAAGCTGACCGAGAACCCCACGCGGCCCTACACCGTGGTCCTCGGCGGCTCGAAGGTGTCCGACAAGCTCGGCGTCATCGAGCACCTGCTCCCGCGGGTCGACAACCTGCTCATCGGCGGCGGTATGCTCTTCACGTTCCTCGCCGCCCAGGGGCTCCCCGTCGGCAAGAGCCTGCTCGAGAAGGACCAGCTGGACCGGGTCCGTGGCTACGTCGACGAAGCCGCGCGTCGGGGCGTCAACCTCGTCCTCCCCGTCGACGTGGTGGTCGCCTCGTCGTTCAGCGCCGATGCCGACCACACCGTGGTCGCCTCGGACGGCATCGAGTCCTCTCCTCTCGGCGCGGATGCCCTCGGGTTGGACATCGGTCCCGAGACGGCGGCCCGCTTCGCCGAGACCGTCCAGACGTCGTCCACGGTCTTCTGGAACGGACCCATGGGAGTCTTCGAGTTCCCGGCGTTCGCACACGGCACCAAGGCGGTCGCCGAGGCTCTCACGCATGTCTCAGGTCTCGGTGTCGTCGGCGGTGGCGACTCCGCCGCGGCGGTTCGTGCCCTGGGCTTCACGGACGACCAGTTCGGCCACATCTCCACCGGTGGTGGAGCCAGCCTCGAGTTCCTCGAGGGCAAACGACTCCCCGGACTGGAGGTCCTCGGATGGTGACCACACGCACCCCCCTCATCGCCGGCAACTGGAAGATGAACCTCGATCACCTGCAGGCGATCGCGTTCGTCCAGAAGCTCGCCTGGTCCCTCAAGGACGCCAAACACGACTTCGACTCGGTCGAGACCGCGGTGTTCCCGCCGTTCACCGATCTCCGCAGCGTGCAGACCCTGCTCGACGCCGACAAGCTCGAGCTGGCTCTCGGGGCCCAGGACCTCTCCGCCCACGATTCCGGTGCCTACACGGGCGAGGTCTCGGGGCAGTTCCTCGCCAAGCTCGACGTACGCTTCGTCCTGGTCGGGCACTCGGAGCGCCGCACGCTCCATGCTGAGGACGACGAGGTCGTGGCGACGAAGGTCGCCGCGGCTCACCGGTCCGGCCTCGTACCCGTGATCTGCGTCGGTGAGACGGCCGACGACCTCGAGCAGCACGGTCCCAGTGCCGTTCCGGTGGCCCAACTCCGTGCGGCGCTCGCCCAGGTGCCCGCCTCCGCGGAGATCGTCGTGGCCTACGAGCCCGTCTGGGCCATCGGGTCCGGGCAGGCCGCCACGGCCGAACAGGCCGAACAGGTCTGCGCCGCGCTGCGGGCAGCCCTGGTCGACGTCATGGGTTCGGAGTCCGCCGCAGCCACCCGCGTCCTCTACGGCGGATCGGTCAAATCCACCAACATCGCGTCCTTCATGCGTGAGCCCAACGTCGACGGAGCCCTCGTCGGTGGGGCGAGCCTCGACGTGTCCGAGTTCGCCAGCATCGTCCGCTTCCAGGCACACGTCGGCGTCTGAGCCGCCGGGCGCGTCGGTCATCGGCGCCCGTCCGACTCGACCTGCCGGGGCGACGGCCTCTCGCGGTTATACTGTTCAGCGGTCTCACCGCATCGAAAGGTCCTACGTGGAAATTCTCCAGGTCATCCTGCAGGTGTTGCTCGGCATCACGAGCCTCCTGTTGACCCTCCTCATCCTGCTCCACCGCGGCCGTGGTGGCGGTCTCTCCGACATGTTCGGCGGTGGCGTCACGAGCAACCTCGGGGCGTCGGGTGTCGCCGAGCGCAACCTCAACCGCATCACGGTCTTCTTGGGTCTCGTCTGGATCACCTGCATCGTGGTCCTGGGTCTCATCACCAAGTTCGCGGCGGTCAGCTGATGGCCTCGGGCGGTAGCGCAATCCGTGGCTCGCGCGTCGGCGCGGGTCCCATGGGTGAGCAAGATCGTGGCTTCCACGCCGAGCGGATCACCATCTCGTACTGGGATGCCCTCGGCAACGAAGTCGTCCGTCACTTCGCGGCCAACGTGCCCGACGAAGAAATCCCCGAAACCGTCGACTCGCCCTCGAGCGGACTGCCGGCAGGGCGCGACAAAGCCAACCCGCCGACGGTCGCAAAGCTCGAACCGTACAAGACGCACCTCGCGTACGTGAAAGAGCGACGGACCGAAGAAGAAGCCGAGCAGCTGCTCGAAGAGGCACTGCAGCAGCTGCGCGTTCGACGCGGCAAGGCCTGACCCAGCCGAGCGCGCCTTCTGGTGTCCCGACACCGAACATGACGAAGGGCCCCGCAGCCGTGAGCTGCGGGGCCCTTCGTCATTCGGTCCGGGGCAGTTGCACCCGCGGTGGTGACTCAGTAGGTCGAGGCGATCAAGTTCTCGGGCACCTCGGCCGCCGCGTCCCGATCCACGAAGAAGACCGTCCGCTTGCGTCCCTTGACCCCTGCCACCGGCACCTGGTCCGCGCCGGCACCCGCCAGGGCGAGCCCCAGCGACGAAGCCTTCTCGGCTCCGGCGAGGATCATCCAGACGCGCTGCGAATTGTTGATGACCGGCAGGCTCAACGTGAGGCGTACCGGCGGGGGCTTGGGGGAGTCGTCGATCGTGAGCACGGTCGGCTCGAGCTGGCGGATCTGTGCTTTGTCGGGGAACAACGAAGCGACATGGCCGTCGGGACCGACGCCGAGGAGCGTGATGTCGAAGCGGGGGGCCGCGTCGTCAGCCTGTGCGTGCTGCAACAACTCGTCGCGGTAGGCGGCGGCTGCCGCCTCGACGTCGTCGAAGTCGCCCACCGCACCGAAGCGGTGGACGTTCTCGGGCAGCAACCCGATGTGGTCGAGCAAGTCGATGCCTGCCTGGGTGTCGTTCCGATCCGCGTCACCTGCGGGGACCCAACGCTCGTCGGCCCACCAGATCGAGACCTTCGACCAGTCGACGCTGTCACGTGCCGGCGACGCGTTGATGGCCGCCAGCACGAGCGTGCTCACCGAGCCTCCGCTGACGACGACCGACGCATAGTTCTGCTCTTCGAGCACGTCGATGATCTTGGTGATGAACCGGGCGGCCACGGAGGCACCCAGTGATTCTTTGTCGGGGTGGACCAGCACCCGGCGTTCGTTCGTCACGGTTCTCTATCTGCTCTAGTTGCTCTGGACGGGTTCGCTCAGTTGGCCGACCCCGTGTCTCACGACGTTCCCGAACAGGTCGTCGGGGTCGAGTCTACGGAGTTCCTCGGCCAGGCAGTCGCGCAGCGAGCGGCGTGGCAGCGCCAGGTCGTGCGTGGGCTGACCCGGTTGGGTCAGCGTCGCGACGTCGTCCAGGGAGCGTTCGAGGACGATCGATCCGGACGCGCGAACGAGTCGCACTCCGTGGATGCCGCTCGAGCCGGTCGCCCGGGTCGTCAAGTCGCCGTCGACCGGAACCTGGAGCTGCAGACGCAGCCAGGCGGCCAGGAGGAGCGTCGAGGGGGAGTCGGGCGCCCCGGAGACGCCGACCTCGGTGACCGACTCGTAGGGCGGCTGGTCGAGCACCGCGGCGAGCTGTGCCCGCCACAGGGTGAGGCGGGTCCAGGCGAAGTCGGTGTCACCGGGAGCGTAGCTGCGGGCGAGGTCGATGATCGACTGGCGCGGGTCGGACTGGCTCGCGGCGTCGGTGATGCGCCGTTGCGCGATGCGCCCCAGGGGAGACTCCGAGACGACGGGAGGCGCGGTCTTGGGCCACCACGCCACGACGGGAGCGTCGGGGAGCAGGAGCCCCGTCACCAATCCCTCCTCGTCGCTCGCGGTCTCACCGTAGGCCCGCAGCAAGATGACCTCGCTGGCGCCCGCGTCACCGCCCACGCGGATCTGGGCGTCGAGTCGCCCGTCGACGTCGTCGAGGTCGGTCGACGTGGACACGACGATGACCCTCATGGGGTGCTCGCGTGACGCGTCGTTCGCGGCCTCGATGGCTTCTTCCTCGTCGCCGAGACGAGTGGAGATGATCAAGGTGAGGACGCGGCCCAACGCGACCGCGCCTCCTTCTTCCCTGATCTTGACCAGCGTCTTCTGGACGCGGCTGATGGTGCTGTCGGGCAGGTCGACGATCACGGACGCCTCCAGGTACGGCCGTCACGGGCCATGAGTTCATCGGCGGAGGTGGGGCCCCACGTGCCGGGTCGGTACTGCTCGGGCTGGCCCTGGGTGGCCCAGAACTCTTCGATCGGGTCGAGGATCTTCCAGGAGAGCTCGACCTCCTCGTGCCGAGGGAAGAGGGGTGGGTCGCCCAGGAGCACGTCGAGGATGAGGCGCTCGTAGGCCTCGGGGCTCGCCTCGGTGAAGGCGTGTCCGTAGCCGAAGTCCATGGTGACGTCGCGGACCTGCGTACCGATGCCGGGCACCTTGGACCCGAATCGGAGGGTCACTCCCTCATCGGGCTGGACGCGGATCACGAGGGCGTTCTGCCCGAGTGACGTCTGGGTTCCGAAGATGTTCTCGGGCACCTGCTTGAAGACGACGGCGATCTCGGTCACGCGACGCCCGAGCCGCTTTCCGGCCCGGAGGTAGAAGGGCACGCCCGCCCACCGCCGGGTCGCGATCTCGAGCTTGATGGCGGCGAAGGTCTCGGTCGTGCTCTCGGGGTTCATGCCCTCTTCGTCCAGGAAGCCGAGGACCTTCTCCCCACCTTGCCACCCCCCGGCGTACTGACCCCGAGCCGTGCCCGTCGCGAGGTCGGCGGGCAGACGGACGGCCGAGAGGATCTTCTCCTTCTCGGCCCGGAGGTCGCGGGCGGCGAACGTGACCGGCTCTTCCATCGCCGTCAGGGCGAGGAGTTGGAGGAGGTGGTTCTGGATGACGTCGCGGGCGGCCCCGATGCCGTCGTAATAGCCGGCGCGACCACCGACGCCGATGTCCTCGGCCATGGTGATCTGGACGTGGTCGACGTAGTTCGAGTTCCAGAGGGGTTCGTACATCTGGTTGGCGAACCGGAGCGTGAGCAGGTTCTGCACCGTCTCTTTGCCGAGGTAGTGGTCGATGCGGAACACGCTGTCGGGCTCGAAGACCGTCTCGACGACGGCGTTGAGTTCGCGGGCCGTCTTGAGGTCGGAGCCGAAGGGCTTCTCGATGACGACGCGTCGCCACGCGCCGTCCTTCTCCTCGGCGAGCCCGGAGTTGCGGAGCTGCTCGGTGACCATGGGGAAGGCCTTGGGCGGGATCGAGAGGTAGAACGCGTGGTTGCCCATCGTGCCGCGTTCGCGGTCGAGCTCTTCGATGGTGTCCTTCAGTCGCGCGAACGCATCGGCGTCGTCGAAGACACCCTGGACGAAACGGAACCCCTCTTTGAGCTGACGCCAGACGTCTTCGTCGAACGGCGTGCGCGCGTGGTCCTTGACGGACTGATAGACGACCTGCTCGAAGTCCTGGCCCTCGAACTCTTGACGGGCGAACCCGACCAGCGCGAAACCGGGCGGCAGCAAGCCTCGGTTGGCGAGGTCGTAGACGGCGGGCATGAGCTTCTTGCGGGAGAGATCACCCGTCACACCGAAGATGATGAGACCGCTGGGGCCCGCGATGCGGTTGAGACGTCGGTCGGAGGGCAACCGCAACGGGTTGGACTCCGGCGTGATCGGCACCGGTGACATGGGGTTCCGTTCTGTGGTTCGAGGGGCGATCGGGTCGAGGACGGGTGAGACCCGCGGAGACCACCCGGGGGCAAGACGAAAGGGCCGGCGTCCGTGAGGACGCCGGCCCTTTCGGCTCAGCGGAGTGCGGCGGTGATGACCGGCAGCGCGGCGGCCACGTCGGTCACCGTCAGCGTGAGCACGGGACGACCGTGCTCGGCCAGGACCTTGGCGTCACCGGCGGCCTGTGCCTGCACGAGCTGCCCGAACGTGAACGGGCTCTCGGGGATCTCGAGGTCGGTCGCGGGCACCTGCGTGATCTGCAGGAAGACGCCGTTGGCCGGGCCGCCCTTGTGGTACTGACCCGTCGAGTGCAGGAAGCGCGGCCCCCACCCGAAGGTGACGGGACGCTGTGTGCGTGCCGCGAGCAGATCACGGATCTCCTCGAGCTGCGGGTTCGCCACGCGATCCACGTATGCCTGGATCGAGACGTAGCCGTCATCGCTCAGGTGCGAGAGAAGCGCGGCGACGGCCGACTCGAGAGAGTCGCCCAGTTCGATGCCTCCGACCTCGCGGACCTCGACACCCTCGGCCGTGAAGGCCGGGGGAGTGGGCTCGGGTCGGTCGTCGAGCAACGCCCGCGTCGCGACCTTCGCCGACTCGACGTCGGGCTGGTCGAACGGGTTGATGTCGAGCAGACGCCCGGCCACCGCGACGGCGTACTCCCAGACCATGATCTGACCGCCGAGCGAACCCGAGATCTCGACCTCGCCGGGCGCGACCTCACGGGTCTCGTCGGCGTTCGCCACGAGACGCACGACCTGCACGTCGTGGAGGCCCGCCGTGATCTCGGGGGCCGAGGTGCCGATGACGACGGGGAGCAGGCCGCGACCCTGTTTGCCGGTCGACTCGGCGATGAGCTGCTCGGCCCAGTCCGGGAACCCCACGATGTGGGTGCCGTCGGCGACGATCGCGATCTTGTCGCGCAGGGGTGAGGTGCCCGCCAGGACGGCACCCAGCACGAGGCCCGGGTTGTCGGCGCGGTCCTGGGCCAGCTCGACCGTCACGGCGTCGGCCTCGGCGAGCAGCTCGCGGATGTCGGCACCGGCCAGGCCGGACGGCACGAGGCCGAACGCCGACAGGGCCGAGTAGCGCCCGCCGATGTTGGGGTCGGCGTTGAAGACGCGGTAACCGGCCTCACGGGCCTGCCCGTCCAGGGGCGATCCGGGATCGGTGACCACGACGATGCGCTCGACGGGGTCGATGCCGGCGTCGGTGAACGCCTTCTCGAACGTCTTGCGCTGGCTGGCCGTCTCGACGGTCGAACCCGACTTCGACGACACGACGAGCACGGTGCGCTCGAGACGGTCGGCGAGGGCCGTGAGGACCTGACCGGGCTCCGTCGCGTCGAGCACGGTGAGCTCGACGCCGTAGGTGCGGGTGATCACCTCGGGCGCGAGCGACGAGCCGCCCATGCCCGCGAGCACGACGTGGTCGACGCCCTTGGCGGCGAGCTCGTCGCGCAACGAGTCGATCTCGTCGAGCAGCGGGGTCGAGACCACGACGGCCTCGGTCCAACCGAGGCGTTTGGCGGACTCGTCCTCGGCGTCAGGGCCCCACAGGGTGGGGTTCTGCGCCGTGATGCCCGAGGCGACGAGGTCGCTCACGAGCGTCGGGACGACCGCCTCGACCGCCTGCGCCGCGTCTCCGCTGGCAGCGATGGTGATGGTCACTTGGACTCCCCGGCGGGCTTGGCTGCCTCGAGGGCCGCGGTGACCGTGTCGAGCAGTTCGTTCCACGACACGATGAACTTCTCGACGCCCTCCTTCTCGAGGGTCTCGGTCACGTCGTCGTAGGACACGCCCTGCGCGGCGATCGCGTCCATGGTCTCGTTGGCCGAGGCGTAGGAGGCGCTGATCGTGTCGCCACGGATCACACCGTGGTCGAAGGTCGCCTCGAGGGTCTTCTCGGGCATCGTGTTGACGACGTCCTGGGCGACGAGCTCGACCACGTAGGTGGTGTCGAGCACGGCGGGGTCCTTGACTCCGGTCGAGGCCCAGAGGGGGCGCTGCTTGTTGGCGCCGGCAGCGAGGAGGCCCTTGGCCCGCTCGGTGTCGAAGGCCTGCTGGTACACCTCGTAGGCGAGCTGAGCGTTGGCCACGCCGGCCTTGCCCTTGAGGGCCTTGGCCTCGTCGGTCCCGACCGCGTCGAGGCGCTTGTCGATCTCGGTGTCGACGCGCGACACGAAGAACGAGGCGACCGAGTGGATCTCGGAGATGTCGATGCCCGCGGCCTTGGCCTGCTCGAGACCCGTGAGGTACGCGTTGATGACGGCGCGGTAGCGCTCGAGGCTGAAGATCAAGGTCACGTTGACGCTGATGCCCTGGGCGATGACCGCCGTGATGGCCTCGAGACCCTCGACGGTCGCCGGGATCTTGATGAGGGCGTTGGGGCGACCGACCTTGGCGGCCAGCTTGACCGCCTGGTCGATGGTGCCCTGCGCGTCGTGCGCGAGACCGGGCTCGACCTCGATCGACACGCGGCCGTCGAAGCCGTCCGTCGTGTCGTAGAGCTCGCGGAAGATGTCGCAGGCACGGGTGACGTCGTCGGTGGTGATCTCGAAGACGGCGTCCGTGACGCTGACGCCGGTCTTCGCGAGCAGGGCGACCTGGTCGTCGTAGGCCTCACCCTTGGCGAGAGCCGAGGCGAAGATCGTGGGGTTGGTGGTGACGCCGACGACGTTGCGCTCGGCGATCAGCTTCTGCAGGCCTCCCGCGTTGATGCGCTCGCGCGACAGGTCGTCGAGCCAGATGCTCACGCCGGCGGCGGAGAGCTGTGCGGTGTTCGAATCAGTCATGTTCTTCTTCTTCCTTCGTCGACGCTCAGAGAGCGGCGATCGAGTCCTTGGCGGCGGCGACGGCGGCTTCGGTCGTCATGCCGAACTGCTTGAACAGCGTCTTGTAGTCGGCCGAGGCACCGAAGTGCTCGATCGACACGCTGCGACCGGCGTCGCCGACGATGCCGCGCCACGGCATGGCCACACCGGCCTCGATCGAGACGCGAGCCTTCACGGCGGCCGGGAGGACCGCCTCCTTGTACTCGTCGCTCTGCTCGTCGAACCACTCGATGCTCGGAGCCGAGACGACTCGGGCGTTGATGCCCTCGCCGCGCAGGACCTCACGGGCCTCGACGGCGATCTGCACCTCGGAACCCGTGGCGACGAAGATCACGTCGGGCGTTCCACCCGGCGCCTCGGCCAGGACGTAGGCACCCTTGGCCACGTTCTTCGCCGACGCGAAGGTGTCGCCCTCGGCGTCACCGGTGCCGCGCTCGAAGACGGGCAGGTTCTGACGGCTGAGCGCGATGCCGGCGGGGCCGTGGTGGCGCTCGAGGATCGTCGCCCAGGCCCAGGCCGTCTCGTTGGCGTCGGCGGGACGCACGACGTCGAGGTCGGGGATCGCCCGCAGCGACGCGAGCTGTTCGATCGGCTGGTGCGTCGGACCGTCCTCGCCCAGGGCGACGGAGTCGTGGGTCCAGACGTAGATCGCCGGAGACTTCATCAGGGCCGCGAGGCGGACCGCGGGGCGCATGTAGTCACTGAAGATCAGGAACGTGCCGCCGAACGGGCGCGTGTTGCCGTGCAGCGTGATGCCGTTGAGGATGGCGCCCATCGCGTGCTCGCGGATGCCGAAGTGCAGCACACGACCGTAGGGGTCGCCGCTCCACTCGTCGGTCGACCACTCGGTGGGGACGAACGACTTCGAACCCGTGATCGTCGTCAGGTTCGACTCGGCCAGGTCGGCCGAGCCGCCCCAGAGCTCGGGGACCACACCGGCGAGGGCGTTGATGACCTTGCCCGAGGCGGCGCGGGTGGAGACGTCCTTGCCGGCCTCGAAGACGGGGAGCGCTTCTTCGACGCCCTCGGGGAGCTCGTTCGCGAGGATGCGGTCGAGCATGACCTTCTTGTCGGGGTTGGCCGACGCCCACGCGGCGAGCTTCTCGTCCCACTCGGCGTGCTGGGCCTGTCCGCGCTCGACGGCCTTGCGGGTGTGCTCGAGGACGGCGGGGTCGACGTCGAAGGACTTCTCGGGGTCGAACCCGAGGACCGACTTGAGGCCGGCGACCTCGTCGGCACCGAGGGCCGAACCGTGGATCTTGCCGGAGTTCTGCTTCTTGGGCGAGGGCCAGCCGATGATCGTCTTGAGGATGATCAGCGAGGGCTTGTCGGTGACGGCCTTGGCCTTCTCGATGGCGTCGTGCAGTTCGGCGACGTCCTCGACGTATTCGCCGGTCTTCTTCCAGTCGACGACCTGGACGTCCCAGTCGTAGGACTCGAAGCGCTTGTGGACGTCCTCGGTGAAGGCGATGTTCGTGTCGTCCTCGATCGAGATCTGGTTCGAGTCGTAGATGGCGACGAGGTTGCCGAGCTTCTGGTGCCCGGCCAGCGACGCGGCCTCGCTCGTGACGCCCTCTTGCATGTCGCCGTCACCGGCGATGACGTACACGAAGTGGTCGAACGGGCTCGTGCCGGGTGCGGCGTCGGGGTCGAACAGGCCGCGCTCGAAGCGGGCGGCGTAGGCGAAGCCCACCGAGCTGGCGAAGCCCTGGCCCAGCGGACCGGTGGTGATCTCGATGCCGTCCGTGTGGCCGTACTCGGGGTGGCCCGGGGTCTTCGAGCCCCAGGTGCGCAGGGCCTCGAGGTCGTCGAGCTCGAGACCGTAGCCGCCCAGGTAGAACTGGATGTACTGCGTCAGCGAGCTGTGGCCGACGGACAGGATGAACCGGTCGCGACCGATCCAGGTGCTGTCGCTCGGGTCACGACGCATGACCTTCTGGAAGAGCAGGTAGGCGGCGGGCGCCAGGCTCATCGCGGTGCCGGGGTGACCGTTGCCGACCTTCTCGACCGCGTCGGCCGCGAGGACGCGGACCGTGTCTACTGCTTTGTTGTCAATGGATTCCCATTGCAGATCTGCCACTGGAAGTTGACCCTTCTTGATGCGAACTGCGCGGGGTCGATTCGCTCCCGCGCTGACGTGCGCCTGCCGAGACGTCGTCGGCTGGGTCGCACACACGCCGGGGCGGAGATCGGGACGGTTCGTCCGGTGATTCGGGACCGAGAGGGCGTACGACTGGCAAGCACCTGCAAGTATAGGGACGAACCCCCTTCTCCCGTCCGCATCGGCCGAGGGTTCGCCGTCAGCGTCGACGTTCATCGCCTAGACTCCTTGGGCAAACCGTTCGTCTCGTTAGAGGACTCATGACCGCAGCCGTTGACATCCGCCCCGACACGTCACCCCGGGGCTTCCGTCGCAAGGCTCGGGCGTACGTCGCCCTCACGAAGCCCCGCGTGATGGAGCTCCTGCTCGTCACCACGGCGCCGACGATGTTCCTGGCCCAGGGGGGCATCCCCAACCTGTGGCTCGTCGCCGCGACGCTGATCGGTGGGGCGCTGAGCGCCGGCTCGGCCTCGGCCTTCAACTGCTACATCGATCGTGACATCGACCGCATCATGAAGCGGACGCAGGGCCGACCGCTCGTGACCGGTGAGGTCAGCGACCGCGAGGCGTTGATCTTCTCGTACGTCGTCGGCGTCGCGTCGATCGTCTGGCTCGCCCTGACGGTCAACCTCCTCTCGGCGGCGCTGTCGCTCGGAGCCATCCTCTTCTACGTCGTCGTGTACACCCTCTGGCTGAAGCGTCGCACGCCGCAGAACATCGTGTGGGGCGGCATCGCCGGGTGCATGCCGGTGCTCATCGGCTGGGCCGCCGTCACGAACGACCTGTCGTGGTCGGCCGTCATCCTCTTCATGGTCATCTTCCTCTGGACGCCGCCGCACTACTGGCCGCTGTCGATGAAGTACCGCGACGACTACGCCGCGGCCGACGTCCCGATGCTCGCCGTGGTGCGCGGCCGGTCCATCGTCGGCTTGCAGGTCATCCTCTATGCCTGGGCCACCGTGGTCTGCTCGTTGATCCTCGTCCCCGTCGCCGGCATGGGCGTGCTCTACACGGTCGTGGCCCTCGCCAGCGGCGCCTGGTTCGTCTGGGAGTCGCACCGGCTGTACAGCCGAGCCATCCAGCACGTCGCCGAGGTCCGGCCGATGCGCGTCTTCCACAGCTCGATCACGTACCTCACGCTGCTGTTCGTCGCCGTCGGCGTCGACCCCCTGCTCCCGTTCTAGCCTCGTGAGCCCCTTCGACTGGACGGTGCGTCCGGCGCGCCCGGACGACGTCGAGCCGTTGACCGACCTGAAGCTCGTCGTCCTGAGGCCCGAGTTCGAGCGTCTCGGCATCTGGAACCCGCCGCGTCACCGTGCGCGCTTCGTGCGCGAGTTCATGGCCGACGAGACGCAGGTCGTCGAAGGCGACCAGCGCCTCCTCGGCTGCATCGCCCTGCATCCGGACGGCGACACGACCTGGCTACGCCACTTCTACCTGGCCGAGGAGGCGCGAGGCCAGGGCATCGGGACAGCCCTGCTCACCGAGGCGATCGGCTCGGTCACCACGGGGTCGATCACCCTCGACGTGCTCACCGGAAGTCGTGCCGTGTCGCTCTACGAGCGCACGGGGTTCGTCGTCGTCGATCAGGACGACGTCGACACCGTCATGCGTCGCGACTAGGGCACCCGGTCGCGTCGATCAGGCGCGGACGGCAGCCGCCTCGACGATCGGTTCGACCTCGTCCGGGGCCTGGTCGTTGCGCAGGGACAGCACGACGGCGGTCGTCGCGGCCACGAGCAGTGCGGCCAGCACCATGTGGCTGCCGACGAGCAGGGGCGGCAACCCCGAGCGCGCCTGGGTGATGCCGACCGCGATCTGGACCAGCTCCACGCCGAGCAGGGCGAGGGGGAAACGGCGGGGGAGGCCTGCCCGCAGCGTCCAAGCGACGACGGCCAGGGTCAGGGCGAGGGTGGCGTATGCCGGCCAGCTGTGGACGTGGTCCATGATCGCCGGGTCGAGACCGTTGCGGGGAGTGGCCGCGTCACCGGCGTGCGGGCCGGAGCCGGTCGTGAGGACACCGACGATCACCGTGACGCCGACGACCGCCGCCGTCACGTGGACGAGCCGTCCGTAGCCTCGCGGCGTCGCGGCGTGGCGCCCCCGGGGGCCGCGGTACACCCGCCAGAGCAACGTCGTGGTCAGTGCGACGAGGACGATCGAGACGACGAAGTGGGCCCCGACGATGTAGGGGTTGAGCCCGGTCAGGACGGTGATCCCCCCGAGCACGGCCTGGAAGGGGATGCTCAGGCCCTGGACGAGGGTCAGCCAGAAGAAGTCGCGCCGGACCGTGCGCATGCGGAGCACGAGGAGGAACGCGAGGATGACCACGAGGGTGAGCACGAAGGTGAGCAGTCGGTTGCCGAACTCGATGACGCCGTGGACGCCCATCTCGGGCGTGCTGACGAACGAGTCGGCGGTGCAGCGGGGCCAGGTGGGGCAACCGAGTCCCGATCCCGTGAGGCGCACCGCGCCACCTGTGCCGATCAGCAGCACCTGACAGACGAACGACGCCCAGGCGATGAAACGGACCCGACGGTCGACGGTCGTGGGGAGCCACGACCAGGCTCGGGTCAGGACTCCGGTGGCGCCCACCTGTGCGTTGCTCACGACTTGCTGCCTTTCGTCACTTTCGGCGGTCGGCCCTGTAGAATCAACGGGTTCAGGAACACGACCCGGCAGGGTGTCGACGGAGACATCCGAAGACCGTGAGATCCGCAGAAGCGGTGCACGGCCTTCAGCACCAGTCTAAGCAACGCCACCTGACGACTCGATCACGTCGAGCGTCGTCCGGCGAGGCGACGACAGCCGGTGTGTTCGACTCGCAGGGCGAGCAACCGGGCTGCTCCACCACCCGGGGAATGCCGTTCGGCCGACCCGTGTTCGGTCCGGCAGAGAAAGAGGTAGTCATGTCAGACGTGTTGATCGATCGACCCGAGCTCGCGAGCCTGGGGCAGTACGAGTTCGGCTGGTCCGACTCCGACTCCGCGGGCGCCTCGGCGCGCCGGGGGGTGTCACCCGAGGTCGTCACCGACATCTCGAACCTGAAGAGCGAACCCGAGTGGATGCTCAAGAACCGCCTCAAGGGGCTGACGCTGTTCGAGCGCAAGCCCATGCCGACGTGGGGTGCCGACCTGTCGGGCATCGACTTCGACAACATCAAGTACTTCGTGCGTTCGACCGAGAAGCAGGCGACCACCTGGGACGAGCTTCCGGACGACATCAAGAACACCTACGAGAAGCTCGGCATCCCCGAGGCCGAGCGCAACCGCCTCGTGGCGGGCGTCGCCGCCCAGTACGAGTCCGAGGTGGTCTACCACCAGATCCGCGAGGACCTTGAGCAGCAGGGTGTCATCTTCATGGACACCGACACGGCGCTCCGCGAGCACCCCGAGCTCTTCCAGGAGTACTTCGGCACGGTCATCCCCGCCGGCGACAACAAGTTCGCCGCGTTGAACACGGCCGTGTGGTCCGGCGGTTCGTTCGTGTACGTCCCCAAGGGCGTCCACGTCGAGATCCCGCTGCAGGCGTACTTCCGCATCAACACCGAGAACATGGGCCAGTTCGAGCGGACGCTGATCATCGCCGACGAAGGCAGCTACGTCCACTACATCGAGGGCTGCACCGCCCCGATCTACAAGTCCGACTCCCTGCACTCGGCCGTGGTCGAGATCATCGTGAAGAAGAACGCCCGTGTGCGTTACACCACGATCCAGAACTGGTCGAACAACGTGTACAACCTGGTCACCAAGCGCGCGATCGCCCACGAGGGCGCGACGATGGAGTGGATCGACGGCAACATCGGCTCCAAGGTGACGATGAAGTACCCGTCGATCTACCTGGTCGGCGAGCACGCCAAGGGCGAGACGCTCTCCGTCGCCTTCGCGGGCCCCGGTCAGCACCAGGACGCCGGCGCGAAGATGATCCACATGGCGCCCTACACCACGTCGTCGATCGTGTCGAAGTCGATCGCCCGAGGCGGCGGTCGCGCCGGTTACCGTGGCGAGGTCCGGGTCGACGAGGCCGCCCACCACGCGGCCAACACGGTGCGCTGCGACGCCCTGCTCGTGGACACGATCTCCCGGTCGGACACCTATCCCGCCATCGACATCCGCGTCGACGACGTTCAGCTCGGTCACGAGGCCACGGTGTCGCGAGTGAGCGAAGAGCAGCTCTTCTACCTCATGTCGCGGGGCATGGCCGAAGACGAAGCGATGGCCATGATCGTCCGTGGCTTCATCGAGCCCATCGCCCGCGAGCTCCCGATGGAGTACGCGCTCGAACTCAACAAGCTCATCGAGATGAGCATGGAAGGATCAGTCGGCTAGATGTCCGCCGCAGCACCCACCACCACACCAGAGTCCACCACCGAGCCGGGCGTTCAGCACGGCGCCGGTGCCCACAGCGACGGCGGCTGGGGCCTTGTGCCCGTGCAGACGCGTTCCGAGCGGTTCACCTCGGTCGACCCCGCGGCGTTCCCCGACGTGACCGGTCGCGAGGTGGACTGGAAGCTGAGCCCGGTGTCGCGCCTCCGTCCGTTGATCGACGGCGACCTCGACGGCTCGCCCTATGCGTACCTGGCTCGAGAGACGCCCGGCGCCACCGTCGAGTGGATCGACCGCGGCGACTCTCGGGTCGGCACGGCCGGAACGCCCGAGGACAAGGCCGCGGCGAACGCGTGGGCGAGTGCCGAGAAGGTGCTGGCCGTCACGCTCGAGGGTGACGAACCGTCGGCGATCACCGTCGGACGCTCGGGTCTCGACCGCGAGCCACGGGCCGGCCACACCCTGATCCACGCCAAGGCGAACAGCCAGGCCATGGTCGTCCTCCGCAACACCGGGTCGGCGCAGCTGGTCGAGAACGTCGAGATCGTCGTCGACGAGGGGGCGCACCTCACCGTCGTCACCCTGCAGGAGTGGGACGACGACGCCGTCCACCTCGCGAGCCACCACGCCCGCATCGGTCGGGACGCCCAGCTCAAGCACTTCGTCGTCAGCCTCGGCGGCTCGGTCGTCCGGGTCAACCCCTCGGCCCACCTGGCCGAGCAGGGCGCCGACGCCGAGCTCTACGGCGTCTACTTCGCCGATGCCGGTCAGCACCTCGAGCAGCAGGTCTACGTCAACCACGACGCTCCCAAGACACGGAGCCGCGTCAACTACAAGGGTGCCCTCCAGGGTGCCGGTGCCCGGACCGTGTGGATCGGTGACGTGCTCATCGGTCGGACGGCTCCCGGAACCGACAGCTACGAGCAGAACCGCAACCTGGTGCTGAGCGAGGGCACGCGCGCCGACTCGATCCCGAACCTCGAGATCGAGACCGGCGACATCGAGGGCGCGGGTCACGCCAGCGCGACCGGTCGCTTCGACGACGAGCACCTGTTCTACCTGCAGTCGCGCGGCATCTCCGAGCACGAGGCCCGTCGCCTGGTGGTGCTCGGCTTCCTCGTCGAGGTCATCCAGAAGATCGGTGACGCCGACCTGCAGGCCCGGCTCGTGGACGCCATCGAGGTCGAACTGGCCGCGGGCGAGGCGACATCGACCGAGACGGTCGCCTGATGGCCACGAAGGTCTGCGGCGTCGACGACGTCAGCCCCTCCCAGGCGCACCGCGTCGTCGTCGACGGCGTCGCGATCGCCGTCGTGAAAGACAGTGCCGGCACGATCCACGCGATCGGCGACACCTGCACCCACGGCGACATCTCCCTCTCCGAGGGCTTCGTCGAGGACGACACCCTCGAGTGCTGGGCCCACGGCTCCAAGTTCGAGCTCACCACCGGCAAGCCGCTCACGCTGCCCGCCTACGAACCCGTACCGGTCTTCTCGGTCTCCGTCATCGACGGCGAGGTGTACGTCGACACCACCTCGACCTCCACCGGCGCCGCACAGTAAAGGAACAGAACGCATGTCCACTCTCGAGATCCGCGACCTCAAGGTCAGCATCGACACCGACGCCGGCCCCAAGCCCATCCTCAAGGGCGTCGACCTCACCATCAACGAGGGCGAGATCCACGCCGTCATGGGCCCCAACGGCTCGGGCAAGTCCACCCTCGCCTACACGATCGCCGGCCACCCCCGCTACAACGTCGACGGGGGCTCCATCCTCCTCGACGGTCGTGAGGTGCTCGAGATGAGCGTCGACGAGCGCGCCAAGGCAGGGCTCTTCCTCGCCATGCAGTACCCCGTCGAGATCCCCGGCGTCACGGTCTCGAACTTCCTCCGCACGGCCAAGACGGCTCTCGACGGCGAGGCTCCGGCCATCCGCGGCTGGATCAAGGACCTCCGCGAGTCGATGAACGCGCTCAAGATGGACTCGGCCTTCGCCGAGCGCAACGTCAACGAAGGCTTCTCGGGTGGCGAGAAGAAACGACACGAGATCATGCAGCTCGAGCTCCTCAAGCCGAAGTTCGCCGTCCTCGACGAGACCGACTCGGGTCTCGACGTCGACGCGCTGAAGATCGTGTCCGAGGGCGTCAACCGTGCCAAGACCAACACCGGACTCGGCTTGCTGCTCATCACGCACTACACGCGCATCCTGCGCTACATCAAGCCCGACTTCGTCCACGTGTTCGTCGACGGTCACGTCGCCGACGAGGGTGGGCCCGAGCTGGCCGACCGCCTCGAGAACGATGGCTACGACCGGTACGTCACGGCAGCCGCCGCCGAGGCCGCCGCGACCCCGGCGGTCTGACCGTGGCCGTCGCACTCAGCCCCGAGAAGTTCGACCAGACCATCGAGGCACTGAAAGAGGTCGTCGACCCCGAGCTGGGCGTCAACATCGTCGATCTGGGGCTCATCTACGACCTCGCGATGGACGAAGAGCACGAGAACGCGCTCATCATCAGCATGACCCTGACGAGCGCCGGCTGCCCCTTGACGGACGTCATCGAGGGCGACACGGCCAATGCCCTCGACGGTGTCGTCGACGCCTTCCGCATCAACTGGGTGTGGATGCCGCCGTGGGGCCCCGATCGCATCACGGACGACGGTCGCGACATGATGCGCGCCATCGGGTTCTCCATCTGAAACCCGCCCGTCGGAACGACGACGAAGCCCCGCCCCTCCGAGAGGGGCGGGGCTTCGTCGCGTGTCCTCGACGATCACGCCGGGGAACGGGAGGCGCTAGTCACCGATGCGCTTCAGCGCACGCCAGGCGAGGGGCAGGGCCGCCGCCGCGATCAGCCACTTGGCGATGCCGCCGACGATGAACGGGTACAGGCCGGCCGCGAGGACGCTCGGCAGGTCGTTCGGCAGACCCAACGACCCGAGCACGACGGCCAGGTAGGGGAGGCCGACGGCGAAGGGGATCAGGCTCGCCAGGAAGAAGGCCGCCGCCGAGCGCCACCACTTCTTGTCCCAGTCCCGCTCGGAGAGCCAGCCGATGACGGCCGCTGCGACGACGAACCCGATGACGAACCCGAAGCTCGGCTTGAGGACGCTGAGGGGTCCGCCCGAGAACTCGGCGAAGATCGGCAAGCCCGCGACACCCAGCACCAGGTAGGTGGCCAAGGAGAGCGCCCCGCGACGGGCGCCGAGGGAGGCGCCGACGAGCATCACACCGAGCGTCTGTCCGGTGACGGGCACCGGCCAGAGCGGCACCTGCACCTGCGCGAGGGCCGAGACGACGGCGACTCCACCGAGGACGAGGGCCACGTCGGTGGCGACGCCCCGGGCCACCAGACGGTCGGCGAGGACCGGCCGTGAGGTCGATGCGGCAGTGTTCGTCATGGGGACTCCTAGAATGGGTAGGTTGATCGGCCGAGCGGCTGGTCGGCAGCGCAGTGCTGCGACCCTCTCCACACGACGTCCCCATCCTATGGGCGGCCCCCTTCCGGGCCCCGTTGTGGACTCCTCACCAATCGATTGGACATCTGCTGTGCTCTCCGTGCACGATCTCGAGATCCGCGTCGGCGCGCGCCTCCTCATGGCCGACGTCTCGTTCCGGGTCGACCGGGGCGACAAGATCGGCCTCGTCGGCCGCAACGGCGCCGGCAAGACGACCATGACCAAGACGCTGGCCGGCGAGACCCTCCCGACGGGCGGCAAGATCGAGCGCTCCGGTGAGATCGGCTACCTCCCGCAGGACCCCCGCAGTGGCAACCCCGAAGACCTCGCCCGGACCCGCATCCTCGACGCCCGGGGTCTCGGCCAGTTGCTGCTCGGCATCCAGGAAGCCACCCTCGCCATGGGTGACCCGGATCCCGACGTCGCCGCCCGCGCCATGAAACGCTACGGCGATCTCGACGACCAGTTCAACGCCCTCGGCGGGTACGCAGCCGAGGCCGAGGCGGCCTCCATCGCGAGCAACCTGAGCCTGCCGGACCGCATCCTCGACCAGCCCCTGTCGACGTTGTCGGGTGGTCAGCGCCGGCGCATCGAGCTGGCCCGCATCCTGTTCTCGGCCGCCGATACGATGATCCTCGACGAGCCCACGAACCACCTCGACGCCGACTCCGTCGTCTGGCTCCGCGAGTACCTGAAGACCTACCAGGGCGGCGTCATCGTGATCAGCCACGACATCGAACTCGTCGAGGAGGTCGTCAACCGCGTCTTCTACCTCGACGCCAACCGCCAAGCCATCGACGTCTACAACATGGGGTGGCGCAACTACCAGCGGCAGCGTGCTGCCGACGAGGAGCGCCGCAAGAAAGAGCGCTCGAACGCCGAGAAGCAGGCCTCGGCCCTGCAGAAGCAGGCGGCCCGGTTCGGCGCCAAGGCGTCGAAGGCCGCTGCGGCTCACCAGATGGTGGCACGAGCCGAGAAGCTCCTCTCCGGTCTCGACGAGGTCCGCGCGGTCGACCGCGTGGCCAAGCTGCGATTCCCGACGCCGGTGGCGTGCGGCAAGACGCCCCTCATGGCCTCGAACCTGTCGAAGAGCTACGGTTCGCTCGAGATCTTCACCGCCGTCGACCTCGCCATCGACCGTGGCTCGAAAGTCGTCATCCTGGGCCTGAACGGTGCCGGCAAGACGACCCTCCTGCGCATCCTCGCAGGGGTCGACGCTCCCGACACCGGGCAGCTCGAGCCGGGCCATGGGCTGCGGGTCGGCTACTACGCCCAGGAGCACGAGACCATCGACGTCAAGCGCAGCGTGCTCGAGAACATGGTGTCGTCCTCGCCGAACATCACCGAGATGGAGGCTCGACGGGTGTTGGGCTCGTTCCTCTTCACGGGCGACGACTCGGCCAAGCCGGCCGGTGTGCTGTCCGGCGGCGAGAAGACACGGCTGGCTCTGGCGATGATCGTCGTCTCGGGCGCGAACGTCCTGCTGCTCGACGAGCCCACCAACAACCTCGACCCCGCGAGTCGCCTCGAGATCCTCGACGCGCTGAGCAACTACGAAGGGGCCGTCGTCCTGGTGAGCCACGACGAGGGTGCCGTCGAGGCGTTGAACCCCGAGCGCGTGCTGATCATGCCCGAGGGCACCGAGGACCACTGGACCCCGGACTACTCCGACCTGATCAACCTGGCCTGATCAACCTGCCCTGCTCGACCTAGCACGACCGAGAACGGGCCAGGCCCTGGGGCACCAGCGCCCGGCCGGTGGTCCGGTCAGCGGCGCGCGCCGTCGAGGATCTCGTCCTCGACGTCGTTGTCGTGGCGGGGCCGGGCGTCGCGACGACGCTGCCGTTCGGCCTCGCGCTCGACGAGTTCGTCGTCGTCGGCGTTCTGGTTGCGGTACTCCTGTCGGAAGACGTAGAACAGGAACCCGAAGGCTCCGACCGCGAACATGAGCCACTGGACGAAGTACGACAGGTTGAGCCCGGTGTCGATCTCGGGCTTGGAGGACGGCACGGGTGCCGTCGCCGGCGCGGGGCTCTCGCTGACGACCAGACCGTAGGCGCTCGAGTAGACGGGCTGCCCGACTCGCGATTCGACCTCGCTGAGTTGGATGGTCGCGATCTGGTTCGTCCCGGGAACGCCCGTCCGGTCGCCCAGCGCCGGCTCGCCCGGCTTCAGGCGTGCGATCACGGTGACGTCGCCCGAAGGAGGCGCGGGCACGACGTCGGGGGAGTCCTGGGCGTTGCCGGTGGGCACCCAACCGCGGTCGACGACGAAGATCTCGCCCTGGGTGGTGCGGAACGGGACGAGCACCTCGAAGCCGGGCTGCCCGTTGAGCGGGCGGTTGCGCACCAGCAACTCGTCGTCGGTGAGGTAGCGCCCGGTCATCTCGACCGGCTGCCACTCTTGAGCGGCGTCGTAGGACGACAGTTCGGGCAAGGCCTGCTGCAGGGGGATCGGATCGGCGTCGTAGGTCTGCTCGAGCTGGTGCACGACCGCGAGCTTCTCATCGTGCCGCGACCACTGCCAGTGGGCGAGGAACACGCAGATGATCGCGAAGACGACGGCGACGGCGAGGTAGCCCAGCCATCTGCGCGAGAGGGCGAAGCGGATGTTCGTCACCGCGCCTCCGTTCCGACCTGTTCGACGACCTCTGACACCCCCGTCACGACGACCGGGAAGTCACGTGCCTCGAGGAACTCACGCAGGAAGTCGACGTGCTCGTCGCACGCCGACCACACCTTGACCCGATCGATGCCATGGATCTTGGGGTTGCGCCAGTGGACATTATGCCGTGCCTCGGCTCGACAGGAGGCGCGAGAGCACTGCACGCCGACGGGATCGAGGCCGAGCATCAGGCGCTCCGCCGATCGTGATCCGCCTCGCCGGGCGCGTCATCGGACGAGGCGGCGGGGCCGGCAGGACCCGCGTCGCCGTCGACCACGGTCGGCCGGAACGGCGCCTGCGGCTCGCGGTAGAGCTCGATGCCGCCCGGGCTCTCGACTGCGTCGCCCGCCTCGTGGCCCACGTTCGCGAAGACGACGGCGATGTAGGGGATGACGACGGCACCGATGACGGGCAACAGGGTCCACCAGCCGAGGGGGAAGACGAAGCAGAGGGCGATGCAGACCAACCTGATGCCCATCGCCACCAGGTACTTGACCATGCGGGAGTGCCGGTCGTCGGTGGGGGAGGGCGGGAGGGATGTGATCGTGTTCGAGGCCTTCACGGGGCACACCTCGATGTCGGGAAGAGGGCGGACGCACCACGGACGGGTGCCGGACGGGACTCGGGCACGAGACGTCCGGGGGAGCGCCTCGATCCTATGACCCGGGTCCGACAGTAGGCTGGTCGGCGGCCTGCCGATCACAGGTTCGCCGATCCGCGCCGCGACCTCGCGGCCACCGTCGAGATCGCTCACGAGGAGACAACCCATGACCACGCCCCGCACCGTCCTCGTCACCGGCGGCAACCGAGGCATCGGCTTCGCCATCGCCGAAGAGTTCGTCGCCCAGGGTCACCGCGTCGCCGTCACGGCCCGCAGCGGGCGGGGCCCCGAGGGGACGCTCACCGTCGTCGCCGACGTCACCGACGCCGCGTCGATCGACGCGGCCTTCAGCACCGTCGAGGCCGAGCTCGGGCCGGTCGAGGTCGTCGTCGCCAACGCCGGCATCACGAAGGACGGTCTGCTCATGCGCATGACCGAGGACGACTTCACCTCGGTCGTCGACACCAACCTCGGCGGCGCCTTCCGCGTCGTCAAGCGGGCGTCCAAGGGCATGTTGAAGGCCCGCTTCGGACGCATCGTCCTCGTGTCGAGCGTCGTCGGTCTCTACGGCGGCCCGGGCCAGGCCAACTACGCCGCCTCGAAGGCGGGCCTGGTGGGCTTCGCCCGCTCGCTGACCCGCGAGCTCGGGGCCCGCGGCATCACCGCCAACGTGGTGGCCCCGGGCTTCGTCGAGACCGACATGACCGCCGTCCTGCCCGAGGCGCAGCAGGCCGAGTACAAGAAGAGCATTCCCGCCGGCCGGTACGGCACCACGGGGGAGGTCGCGAAGACGATCACGTGGCTCGCGGGCGACGACGCCGCCTACATCTCGGGGGCCGTGATCCCGGTCGACGGCGGCCTCGGCATGGGCCACTAGGTCCGACCACGCAGGAGGCGCGGGTCGTCCCCTCGAGGGACGCCCGCCTCCCGCCGCGGGTCAGCCGCGCAGTCCGAGCAGGGGCAGCAGCTGAGAGAGGTCGTTCGTCCCGACGACCACGTCGGCTCGCTCACGGACCCGCGGCTTGGCGTTGAACGCGACCGAGAGTCCCGCTACGGCCATCATCTCGAGATCGTTGGCCCCGTCGCCGACGGCGACGGTGTGCGCGAGGCCGACCCGCGCCTCCTCGGCCCATTGCCGCAGGGCGACGGCCTTGGCGTGCGCGTCGATCACGGGGCCGGAGACCCGTCCGGTCAGCCGGCCGTCCCGCACCTCGAGGCGGTTGGCCCGGCGGAAGTCCAGGCCCAGGTCGTCGGCCAGCGGGTCGAGGGTCTCGTGGAACCCGCCCGACACGACGCCGACGAGGCCACCCGCGGCGTGGACGCCGTCGAGGAGTTCACGGACGCCGCGGGTCGGCTTGATGCGCGAACGCACCTCGGCGAAGACGGACTCGGGCAAGCCCTCGAGCGTCGCGACGCGCTCGGCCAGGCTGGCAGCGAAGTCGAGTTCACCCGCCATCGCCCGAGAGGTGACGTCCTCGACGCGCTCTCGCGAACCGGCGGCGTCGGCCAGCAGCTCGATCACCTCGTCCTCGATCAGGGTGGAGTCGACGTCGAGGACGATGAGGAAACGCGGCACGCCGACAGCCTAGGGCCGTCGGCGCACCGCGCCTCTCGTGTGACCTCGGAGGACTACTGGTCGACGCGGACGCCCTTGCCGACCACCGTGATGCCGGACGGCGTGACGGTGAAGCCACGGGCCCGGTCGGCCTCGGGATCGACGCCGACGGAGGCCCCGGCCGCGATGACGACGTCCTTGTCGAGGATCGCCCGGTTGACGACGGCGTTCGGGCCGACGTGCGCCCGCTCGAAGACCACCGAGTCGACGACCCGCGAGCCGCTGTCGAGGGTGCACCAGGGGCCCAGGACGCTGCGCTCCACGTGCGCCCCCGAGAGCAACGAGCCCAGCGACACGATCGAGTCGATCGTCGTTCCGAGGTTGCCGTGGCCGTCACGGACGAACTTCGCCGGGGGAGAGTTGAGCTGCTGGCTGAAGATCGGCCAGTCGGTGTTGTAGAGGTTGAAGATCGGCAGGGCCGAGATCAGGTCGCGGTGCGCGTCGTAGAACGAGTCGATGGTGCCGACGTCGCGCCAGTAGTAGCGGTCGCGCTCGGTCGCCCCGGGCACCTCGTTGCGGTTCAGGTCGTAGACGGCCGCGTCGCCACGGGACACGAAGTCGGGGACGATGTCGCCGCCCATGTCGTGGTTCGAGTCGGGCTTCTCGCCGTCGCGCAGCACGGCGTCGATCAGGACGTCCGCGTCGAAGACGTAGTTGCCCATGGACGCGAGGATCTCGTCGGGGGAGTCCGGCAGACCCGTGGCGTCCGTCGGCTTCTCGAGGAACCGGCCGATGCGGGTCGGGTCGTCGGAGTCGACCTCGATGACGCCGAACTGGTCGGCGAGGGAGATGGGCTGACGGATGGCAGCCACGGTGACCCCGGCGCCCGAGGCGATGTGCGCCTCGATCATCTGGGAGAAGTCCATGCGGTAGACGTGGTCGGCGCCGACCACGACGACGATGTCGGGCTTCTCGTCACGCAGCAGGTTGAGGCTCTGCAGGATGGCGTCGGCACTGCCGGCGAACCAGCGCTTGCCGAGCCGCTGCTGGGCCGGGACCGAGGCGACGTAGGCGCCGAGCAGGCCCTCGATGCTCCAGGTCTGCGACACGTGGCGGTCGAGGCTGTGCGACTTGTACTGCGTCAGGACGACGATCTGCCGAAGACCCGAGTTGATCAGGTTCGACAGGGCGAAGTCGACGAGGCGGTAGTTGCCACCGAACGGGACAGCGGGTTTCGCGCGGTCGGCGGTCAGCGGCATCAGGCGTTTGCCCTCGCCACCAGCCAGGACGATGCCGAAGATCTTCTTTGATGCCATGGGGCCAGAATGGCACGATTCGCGGTCGCACGACTACGGTGAACCACGTGCGAGTCGATGTCATCACCAAGGAATACCCGCCCAACGTCTACGGGGGCGCGGGCGTCCACGTCGTCGAACTCGTCAAGGCCCTGCGTCAGGGCGTCGAGGTGCAGGTGCGGGCGTTCGGTGAGGTCGACTCCGAACCCGACACGACCGGGTACCCCGACCTCCCCCAGCTCGACCAGGCGAACGCCACCCTGCGCACCCTGGGAGTGGACGTCACCATGGCCCAGGACGTCGCCGGAGCCGACGTCGTCCACAGCCACACCTGGTACGCGAACGCGGCCGGCCAGCTGGCCCAGATGCTGCACGGCGTCCCTCACGTCCTGACGGCCCACAGCCTCGAACCGCTCCGGCCCTGGAAGGCCGAACAGCTCGGCGGCGGCTACCGCGTCTCGAGCTGGATCGAGCGCCAGGCCTACGAGACCGCCGACCGCGTCATCGCCGTCAGCGACGGCATGAGACGCGACATCCTGCGCTCCTACCCGTCGATCGACGAGTCCAAGGTCCACGTCGTCTACAACGGCATCGACCTCGAGGGGTGGCAGCGCGTCGACGACGCCGAGCTGGTCCGGGGCCTGGGCATCGACCCCGATCGCCCGTCGGTCGTCTTCGTCGGTCGAATCACCCGCCAGAAGGGCCTCCCGTACCTGTTGCGCGCGGCCAAGCTGCTGCCCGCCGACGTGCAGCTCGTGCTCTGCGCCGGGGCGCCCGACACACCCGAGATCATGGCCGAGGTCACGGGCCTGGTCCGCGAGCTCCAAGAGGAACGCACCGGGGTCGTCTGGATCGACACCGTGCTGCCCCGTCACCAGCTCAGTGCGGTGCTGAGCGCCGCCACCACCTTCGTCTGCCCGTCGGTGTACGAACCCCTCGGCATCGTCAACCTCGAGGCGATGGCCTGCGGCGTTCCCGTCGTCGGGTCCGACACGGGCGGCATCCCCGAGGTCGTCGCGGACGGTCTGACGGGCCGGATCGTGCCCCTCGACCAGGTGCAGGACGGCACCGGCACCCCGGTCGACCCCGACCGCTTCGTGGCCGACCTGGCGGCCACCCTCACCGAGGTCGTCTCCGACCCGGCACTCGCCCGCCTCATGGGACGAGCCGGCCGCATGAGGGCCGAAGAAGAGTTCTCGTGGTCGCGGATCGCCGAGCAGACGCTGGGGATCTACGAGGGACTGCTCAACTAGGCTGAGGACCATGCCTACCGTCCTGCAGCTCACCGATGTCTCGATCGTCCGAGGCGGCACCGCCGTCGTCGACAAACTGACCTGGACGGTCGACTCCGACGAGCGCTGGGTCGTGCTCGGCCCGAACGGTGCCGGCAAGACGAGCCTGCTGCAGGTCGCCGCCGCGCAGAGCCACCCGTCCTCGGGCGAGGCCAGCATCCTCGGCTCCGATCTCGGCTCCGTCGACCTGTTCGACCTGAGGCCGCGCATCGGCTTCGCCTCGACGGCCATCGCCCGGCGCATCCCGGCTAAGGAAAAGGTCGTTGACGTCGTCCTGACGGCCGCCTACTCGGTCACCGGGCGCTGGAACGAAGAATACGAGGGCGTCGACGTCCGTCGGGCGCACCGCGTGCTCGACGAGTGGAAGCTCGACCACCTCGCGGACCGTACCTTCGGCGAACTGAGCGACGGCGAGCAGAAGCGGGTCCAGATCGCGCGCTCGGTCATGACCGACCCCGAGCTGCTGTTGCTCGACGAGCCGGCCGCCAGCCTCGACCTCGGCGCCCGCGAAGAGCTGCTGCAGATGCTGTCGGGCTACGCCTCGTCCGAGGGTGCTCCGGCCATCGTCATGGTGACCCACCACGTCGAAGAGATCCCCAAGGGATTCACGCACGCCCTGCTGCTCGACCACGGCTCCGTCGTGGCCGCCGGTCCGCTCGACGAGGTCATCACCGCCGAGACCCTCGGCGCGACCTTCGGCGTCGAGCTGCGGGTCGAGTCCGACGGGGGCCGGTACTCGGCCCGCGCGGCCGGCTGACCCGCGCCTCCTACGATCCGGGCCGTCGGTCTGGTATCGTTGACAGCTGGTCCGCAGCGTCGCTGCGCGTGCCTCCTGAACTCACCATCATCACTCGTTCGCTAGACCTAGGACAATCATGAAGACCGACATCCACCCCGAGTACAAGCAGATCGTCTTCCGGGACCTCGCGTCGGGCGCCACGTTCCTCACGCGCTCCACCACGACGAGCGACAAGACCATCGAGCTCGACGGTGAGACCTACCCGGTCATCGACGTCGAGATCTCGTCCGAGTCGCACCCGTTCTACACGGGCAAGCAGCGCATCCTCGACTCGGCCGGTCGCGTCGAGAAGTTCAACTCGCGCTACAAGAACTTCGGCAAGTAGGCTTCGGCCCGCAACCCCGTCAGAGGCGGTCCACTTCGGTGGGCCGCCTCTTTCGCGTACCCGGGCGGACACGCCTCGGGTGGGGACGCCCCGGGTGGGGACGCCACGGCGGGTCACGTGGAGAGCACGAGAGGCCGGGTGGACCCGAGGGGACTCGGGGCACGACCCCGTTCAGGCGAACGGGAGTGGGCGGTGCGGCCAGTCACCGTGAGCGGTGAAGGTGGGGTCTTTCGCACGGCGCATGTACTGCTGGAAGCTCTCGGCCTGGGTCGAGCACCACCCGACCTGGAGGTCGTGCAGCTCGGTGACGGGCACGTCGAGCCGGTCGGGGTACCGCTTGGCCATGGCCTGGGCAACGCGACCAGCGGCGATCGCGTCGGCCCCGGCGTCGTGGGCGTCGTCGAGCGAGACGCCGTAGACGGCTGCGGCGGCCTCGAGGGTGCGTTTGCCCTTGCGGTAGGTGTCGACGGCCTTGTCGATGACGAGCGGATCGACGACGCAGCCGATCTCGCCCACCTCGCCGAGAGGTTCGACACCGTGGCGGCGGGCCTCACGGTCGAGCAGCGTGAGGTCGTAGGGCGCGTTGTAGACGACCAACGGCACGCCGCGAGCGAAGACGGCACGGATGGCCGCGACGATCTCGGCCACGACCTCGGCGGCCGGTCGCCCCTCGGCTCGGGCCCGCTCGGTCGAGATGCCGTGGACGGCGCTGGCCTGCTCGGGGATCTCGACGCCCGGATCGGCCAACCACTCGCCGTGCGCGACCGTCGCACCGGTGGCGTCGATCAAGCCGACGTGGGCGGTCACGATGCGGGCCGTCTCGACGTCGATGCCGGTGGTCTCGAGGTCGAAGACGCCGAGCGCCTGCCACCAGGCGGCCGGCGGCTCGCCCACGGCCGCGAGGTCGGGAGCGGTGCCGGTCGTCTCGGTGTCAGTCACCCTGCGAGTTTAGGAGGCGCCACCGACAGCGGATGCCGCCGCAGCAGGCACGTCGCCGACGTGCAACCAGAAGAACGCCTGCGTCCCGAGGGTCAGCGTGACCTTCCCCTCGTCGTCGAACGAGGGGAACTGCGCTCCACCGAACAGGTCGAACAACGTGCGTCCGGCGAACTGCGGGGCCACGATGTCGACCGAGGTCGGGTTGTGACCGAACGAGAAGACGCAGAGGATGTCCTCGGCCGAGTCGCCGAACTGCGTCCCCGCCCCTTCGTACGAACGGACGAACGACAGGACGGACTCCTGGTTGGTCTCGAGCACCTCGAGGGTGCCGAGGCCGAAGGTCGGGTGGGCCTTGCGCACGTGGATGACGTTGCGCACCCAGTGCAGGAGCGACCGTGACTGCGCCAGCTGGCTCTCGACGTTGACCAGGTTGTAGTTGTAGACGAGCGACTGGACAACGGGCAGGAAGAGCTTGCCCGGGTCGGCGGTCGAGAAGCCGGCGTTGCGGTCGGGCGTCCACTGCATCGGCGTGCGGGACGAGTCGCGGTCCGGAAGCCAGATGTTGTCGCCCATCCCGATCTCGTCGCCGTAGTACAGGAACGGACTGCCGGGCAGCGAGAAGAGCAGCGCGTGGACGAGTTCGAGTTCGGCGCGCGAGTTGTCGAGCAGAGGAGCGAGGCGACGACGGATGCCGATGTTCGAGCGCATGCGGGGGTCGTACGCGTACCAGCCGTACATCGCCTGCCGGTACTCCTCGCTGACCATCTCGAGGGTGAGCTCGTCGTGGTTGCGGAGGAAGACTGCCCAGGCCGCGCCCGGGGGCACCTCGGTCGTCTCGGAGAGGATGCGCTTGAGCTCGTCGGCGCTCTGGGCGCGCAGCGAGTAGAAGATGCGGGGCATGACCGGGAAGTCGAAGGCCATGTGGCACTCCGGCTCGTCCTCGGTGCCGAAGAACGCCGCCGTCTCGGCGGGCCACTGGTTCGCCTCGGCGATGAGCACGCGACCGGGGAACTCCTCGTCGACCATGGCGCGCAGACGCTTGATGAACTCGTGCGTGGCCGGTTCGCCCTCGCCGTTGCCCTCTTCGGTCTCGAACAGGTACGGGATCGCGTCGAGGCGGAGCCCGTCGACGCCCATCGCCAGCCAGTGACGGACGACGTCGAAGACCGCCTCCTGGACGGCGGGGTTCTCGAAGTTGAGGTCGGGCTGGTGCGAGAAGAAGCGGTGGAAGAAGAACTGACGGCGTACCGGGTCGAACGTCCAGTTGGACTCTTCGGTGTCGACGAAGATGACGCGGATGTTCGAGTACTCCTCGTCGGTGTCGCGCCAGACGTAGAAGTCGCCGTAGGGACCCTCGGGGTCTTCGCGGCTCTGCTGGAACCACTCGTGCTGGTCGCTCGTGTGGTTGAGGACCATGTCGATGACGATGCGCATGTTGCGCTCGTGCGACTTGGTCACGAGGTCGCGGAACTCGTCGAGCGTGCCGAACTCGGGCAGGATCGCCTTGTAGTCCTGGATGTCGTAGCCACCGTCGCGCAGGGGCGACTGGAAGAACGGCGGCAGCCAGAGGGCGTCGACGCCGAGCCACTGCAGATAGTCCAGACGGGTGAGCAGACCTTGCAGGTCACCCGCTCCGTCGCCGTTGCTGTCGACGAACGACCGCACCATCACCTCGTAGAACACCGCCCGGCGGTGCCAGTTGGGGTCGAGGGTCAGTCCGGGCTGCTGGATCGGGGCAGTGAAGCTCACCCGCCCACCCTACGGGCGCGCGACCCGGGGCGCGCACTCCGCCCAGCGCGTCGCTCGTAGACTCGGGCGCGTGATCGTCCGACCCCCGCGCGTGAAGTCGCCGTACCGTGCCCTCCTCGACGCCCGACCGGTGCGCGACGACGTCGTCGAGGTCGCCGGCAGCCTCACGCGGTACTGGACGTACGAACCGCCAGAAGGGCAGGAGGCGCGGGTCACCGTCGTCGCGGTGCACGGCTTCCGGGGCGACCACCACGGTCTCGAACCGGTCGTGGCGCACCTCGACCACGTGCGGGTGGTCATGCCCGACCTGCCGGGCTTCGGCGAGTCGACCCCGCTGGACGGCGAGCACAGCGTCGCGGCGTACGCGGGCTGGCTGACCGCGTTCGTGGCGACCCTCTCGCTCGGTGACGACGTCGTGGTGCTGGGGCACTCGTTCGGCTCGATCGTCACGTCGGCCGCGGTGGCCGACGGGCTCCGCGCCTCCCGGCTGATCCTGGTCAACCCGATCGCCGCTCCCGCCCTGCAGGGCCCGCGCGGCGTCGTGACGCGGCTGGCCGTCTTCTACTACTGGGCCGGCGCGGCCCTGCCCGAACGCGCCGGTCAGCAGGTGCTGCAGAACGCCGCCGTCACGCGGATCACCAGCCTCGCGATGGTCAAGACGCACGACCGGGCCCTGCGCCGGTGGATCCACGACCAGCACGACAGCTTCTTCTCGCGCTTCTCGGACCGTCGCGTGGTGCTCGACGCGTTCCGCGCCTCCGTCTCGAGCGACGTGAGCACGTACGCGGCCCGCGTCGCGGTACCCACCCTGCTGATCGCCGCCGACCGCGACGACATCACCGCCCTGCCGGCACAGCACCGGCTGCAGGCACTCTTCCCCGACGCGACGCTCGACGTGATCGAGGGGGTCGGTCACCTGATCCACTACGAGAAGCCGCGCCAGGCCGCCGCCGCGATCGGGGCGTTCGTCCGATGAGGATCGTCGTCGACTGCCGGTACGTCCGTGTCGGACGCCACGACGGCATCAGCCGGTTCAGCGCCGGCGTCGTGTCGGCCCTGGCCGAGCGCCACGCGGTGACGATGCTCGTCAGCGACCCGCGTCAGCTCGACAAGCTGCCCGACCAGCCGCACCTGCTCGTCAGCGCGCCCACGAGCGTCCTCGAGCCCCTCGTGGCCCGGCAGGTGAACCGGCTGCGTCCCGACGTCGTCTGGTCGCCCATGCAGACCATGGGCTCGGCCGGGCGCCGGTACCCGCTCGTGCTGACCCTGCACGACCTGATCTACTACACGAACCGCACGCCACCACCCGAGTTCGCCCTGCCGATCAAGCTGCTGTGGCGGCTGTACCACCTGGCCTGGTGGCCGCAGAGGGTGTTGCTGGACCGAGCCGACTCGGTCGTCACGGTGAGCCGTACGACCCGTGACGAGATGCATCGCCACCGGCTGACCCGGCGTCCCGTGACGGTGGTGTACAACGCGGCCGACCCGGTCGACGCGGTCGAGCCCCGCACCGCACCCGCGCGGCGCGACCTCGTCTACATGGGGTCGTTCATGCCGTACAAGAACGTGACCGCGCTGGCCAGGGCACTGCCGTTGCTCGACGGGTACCGACTGCACCTGATGAGCCGGGTGTCCGTGGCCGAGCGCGCCTCCTTGGCGGCCCTGGCGCCCGCCGGGGCGCTGGTCTTCCACGACGGGGCGAGCGACGACGAGTACCGCGAGACGCTGCTCGGTGCGACGGCCGTCGTGACGGCCTCGCGGGCCGAGGGATTCGGCATCCCGCTCGTCGAGGGCATGGCGCTCGGCACGCCGGCCGTGGTCAGCGACATCCCGATCTTCCGTGAGATCGGTGGCGACGCGGCGCTCTACTTCGACCCGTCGTCGCCTGCGTCGATCGCCACCGCCGTCCGTCGGCTCGAGGGCGAGTGGGAGGCGCGCTCGGCCGCGTCGGTCGAGCAGGCCGCCCGGTTCAGTTGGCGTGACTCGGCCGACGTGCTGCTGCGCCTGCTGGCCGACGTCGCCGCGGCGGGCAGCCACCGACGTCGACGCTCGGGACGCTGACGCCCCGGTCACCGACCGGACGGGCGCTCAGGCCGGATCGGCCGCGTCGCGCTCGAGGGGGTTCTGGTACTCGAAGGAGTAGGTGCCCGGGCGTTCGGACTCGACCTCGATCGGGTCGTCGAACTCGCGCAGCGTCAGGGCGTCGCCCGCGAACTCGAACGAGTGGATGGACCCGTTGCGGATGGGCACGCCGAGGTGCGCGTCGGTGTCGGGGGAGACGTGGTTCACCACCGCCCGGATGACCGCGCCGTGCGTCGCGACGACCACGGACGCGCCGTCGCCGTACCGGGCGGCGATCGCGGCGAGGGCGGGCAGCACCCGCGCGACGAGGGCCCCGCGACTCTCGCGGCCGGGCACCGGGGTGCCCGTGGGGAACCGTGCCTCGACCTGCTCGCCGGTCAGGCCCTCGGCGTCGCCGTAGCGGCGCTCGGCGACCTCGGGGGCGAGCTCGGGCGCGGCCAGGCCCAGGCGCTCGGCGATGATCGACCCGGTCTCGGCCGCCCGCGAGAGAGGGCTGGCGACGACGGCGTCGAACCGGCGGCGCGCGAGCAGGTCGCCCGCCTCTCGGGCCTGCGAGCGACCGAGGTCGTTCAGGGGGATGTCGGTGGAGCCCTGGATGCGTCGGGCGCGGTTCCAGTCGGTCTCGCCGTGGCGGACCAGGTACAAGAGCGTCATCGTTCCTCCGGTGGGCACGGCCCGGGAGGCTACGCGCCCAGGTGCTCGGCCAGGGCCGTCAGGGTCTCCGACGTGCCGGCGTCCAGCTTAACCGTGGCCCGAGAGTCGCCCTTGGTGACGCCCCGGTTCAGGACGACCACGGGCAGCTTGCGGCGCGTCGCCTGGTCGAGCAGGCGGATGCCGCTGTTGACGACGAGCGACGAGCCGGCGACGAGCAGCGCTTCGGCGCCGACGACCATCGAGCGCGCCTCGGCGAACCGCTCGGTGGGCACGAACTCGCCGAAGAACACGACGTCGGGTTTGAGCAGGCCGCCGCATACCGTGCAGGTCGGCACGACGAACGCGTCGATGTCGTGCACCTCGACGTCGCCGTCCGGCGCGAGCCGCACCTGGTCGGGCTCGTCGATCCAGGGGTTCTCGGCGGCGAGGCGGGCCGCCACCATGTCGCGGGCGAACGCCTGCCCGCAGGTGAGGCAGACGACGCGGTCGACGGTGCCGTGCAGGTCGACGACCCGGCGCGACCCGGCGCGGACGTGCAGGTTGTCGACGTTCTGGGTGATGACGCCGTTCGTGACGCCGGCGGCCTCGAGCCGGGCCAGCGCGCGATGCCCCTCGTTGGGCCCGGCGGCACGGAAGGACTTCCAGCCGAGGTGGCTGCCGGCCCAGTAGCGCTTGCGGTAGCTCTCGCTCGAGAGGAACTGCTGGAAGGTCATGGGATTTCGTGGCGGAGCACCCTCGCCCCGGTAGTCCGGGATGCCCGAGTCGGTGCTGACCCCCGCCCCGGTGAGCACGGCCACGCGGCGCCCGCGGAGGGCCTCGACCGCGGCCTCGAGGGCCTGCTCGTCGGTGGGGGCCGCGGGGGCGTTCGACACGGGTGGGGCTCCTTCGGGTGCGGTGACGCTAGCCTAAACGCGTCCCCCTCCGATTCGATTCCAGCGGTCGCCCGTCCGCCGGGGCCGTCCCCCGTGGAGCACCGTGCACGTCACCCGCATCACCGACCTCGACCACGAGGCACTCGCCGACTACAACCGGCTCACCGACGTCGCCCTGCGGCGCGTGTCCGAGCCCGAGGGCGGGCTCTACATCGCCGAGTCGACCAAGGTCATCGAACGGGCGCTGCGAGCGGGCCACGTGCCCCGGTCGGTGCTGATGACGGACCGCTGGCTGCCCGACATCGAGCCCCTCGTGGCCGACCACGAGGGCGAGATCTTCGTCGGCGACGCGGCCCTGCTCGAGACCCTCACCGGCTACCACCTGCACCGTGGCGCCCTCGCCGCCATGCACCGTCCCGAGCTGCCCACGGTCGAGTCGGTGCTCGACGGCGCGCGGCGCGTCGTCGTGCTCGAGGACATCGTCGACCACACGAACGTGGGCGCGATCTTCCGCGCCGTCGCGGGCCTGGGGGCGGACGCCGTGCTCATCACCCCGCGCTGCGCCGACCCGCTCTACCGCCGCAGCGTCCGCGTCAGCATGGGCACCGTCCTGCAGGTCCCGTGGACGCGTTTCCCCGAGTGGCCGGCCGGTGCCGAGTTGCTCCGTGAGGCGGGGTTCGAGGTGGCCGCCCTGGCGCTGAGCGACGACGCGGTGACCCTCGACTCCTACGCGGCCGCGCCTCCTGGCCGCGTCGCCCTTCTGCTCGGCACCGAGGGTGACGGACTCAGCCGTGCCGCCCTGCAGGCCGCCGACACCGTCGTCACCATCCCGATGCTGCACGGCGTCGACAGCCTCAACGTGGCCGCCGCCTCGGCCGTGGCCCTCTGGGCCCTCCGCGTGCCGGCGGGCGGGTCCGAGGCGGTCGCGTGACCGGCGTCGACGGGCGTCGTCGTCCGGGCGTCGTCCGGAGGCGCGTGGGCGTGATCGCGCTGCTCGCCCTGATCGTCGCCGTCGGCGGGTACGTCCCCCTCGCCCTGCTCAGCCCGCTGGCACCCGCCGCGGCGGACGTCGCCGCCTACACCGCGCCGGCCGAGGCGAGCCCCGATCTCACCTTCCCCTCGTACGGTGCGACGGCGGTCGAGGCGACCGGCTGGGACGACAGCCTCACGACGAGCGGCGACGAACGGCCCCGCCCGATCGCGAGCATCAGCAAGGTGGTCACGGCCCTCGTCGTCCTCGACGAGAGACCGCTCGACGGCGGCGACGGTCCGACGTTGACCTTCGGCCCGGCAGAGGCGGCCCTGGTCGACGCGTACCGGGCGCAGAACGGCAAGGTGGCACCGATGGCCGCCGGGCAGGCCCTCACCGAACGCCAGGTGCTCGAGGTCATGCTCATCGAGTCCGCCAACAACTACGCCGAGGTGCTGGCCCGGTGGGCGTTCGGCAGCGACCAGGCCTTCGTCGACGCCGCGCGGGCCTGGCTCGCCGACCACGACCTCACCTCGACGACGCTCGTCGAGCCGACCGGGCTGTCGCCGCAGAACACGAGCACCTCGACCGACCTGATCGAACTCGGGCGGCTGGCCCTGGCCGACCCCGACGTCGCCCGCACGGTCGGCACGGCGACGACGACCGTGCCCGGCATCGGCGAGATCAGCAACAGCAACGAGCTGCTCGGGCTGGACGGCGTCGTCGGCATCAAGACGGGCACCCTCGACGAGGCGGGCGCCTGCCTGCTGTTCGCGGCGGACTACACGATCGGCGGTCGGCAGGTCACGGTCGTGGGCGCCATGCTCGGCGGCGTCGACCACGACCAGCTGGACCGCGACGTGCAGGCCCTGCTCTCCAGCGTCGCCGACCGCTTCCGGACCGTCACGCTGACCACCCGCGGTGACGCCTTCGCCGACTACGACCTGCCCTGGGGCGACGCCGCCCGTGCGGTGGCCGCGGAGGACGCCAGCGTGCTCGTCTGGGGTGACGAGACCGTCGAGGCCTCGGTCGAGACCGACGACGTGGGGGCGGCCCCGGCCGGCACCCGCGTGGGTGACGTCACGTTCACCGTCGACGGAGAACGGCACGTCGTGCCCCTCGAGCTCGACACGACCATCGGCGAGCCCGGGGCGTGGTGGCGACTGACGCACCCCGACGAGGTGCTCTGAGACGACCGTTCGCACGGCGACCCGTCGCACGGCGACCCGTCGCACGGCGACCCGTCGCACGGCGACCGCCCGGACGCCGACCGGTCAGACGTCGTCGCGATGGACCATCATGACGGCGTCCGGACGCTTGGCCTGGACGAAGTCGCCCGACGACTGGTGTCGGATGCGACGCACGACCCAGGGCACGAGGTACTCGCGCGCCCAGCCCATGTCGTCGGCCCGGGCGCTGCGCCACGGTCGGCGCTCGAGCGGCTCGGGTGCATAGGGGGCGAGGTCGTTCTCGACCGCGAGGGCCTGCAGGACCATCCGTGCGATCGTGTGGTGGCCGAGGGGGCTGAAGTGCAGCCGGTCCGGTGCCCACATGCGTGGGTCGACGAGCTGACGCAGCGCCCACATGTCGGCGACCACGGCGTCGTGCCGCAGCGCGATGGCGTGGACGTGCTCGTTGTAGATCGCGACCTTGCCGCGCAGGCGACCGAGGACCGGGGTGAGGCCGATGTCGGGCCCGGTGAAGACCACGACCGTGGCACCGTCGGACCGCAGTCGTGCGACCAGCCCTTCGAAGCCCGCGGCGACCTCGTCGGGGTCGGTGCCGGGGCGGATGATGTCGTTGCCCCCGGCCGAGACCGAGATGAGGTCGGGCCTCAGGGCGAGCGCGGCCTCGGACTGCTCGTCGATGATCTGTTTCAACAGGCGGCCCCGGACGGCGAGGTTCGCGTAGGCGAAGTCCTCGGTCGAGGCGCCCAACACCTCGGCGACGCGGTCGGCCCAGCCCCGGTGGCCCCCGGGGGAGCGCTCCTCGGGGTCGCCTATCCCCTCGGTGAACGAGTCGCCGAGGGCGACGTAACGGGACCACGGGTGTTGCTGACTCATGCGACCAAACTACTCTCGACGCGTGCCCGCACCGAAGCCCGCCCCCGCGTCCGACCCGACCCGCGCCTCCTGGTCGCCCGACGAGCTGCTGCCCGACGGGCTGCTCGAACGCTTCCGGGGGCGGGCCGCGGGCCACGACCGCGAGAACACGTTCCCCCACGACGACCTCGCCGAGCTGCGTGAGCGCGGCTACCTGCGGGCCTTCGTCCCGACCGACCGAGGAGGCGCGGGTCTCGGACTCGAGCAGGTCGCGTCCCTGCAGTCGCGCCTCGCGACCGCGGCCCCGGCGACGGCGCTGGCGGTCAACATGCACCTGGTCTGGACCGGGTGCGCGGCCGTGCTGCACGCCCGGGGCGACGACTCGCTCGACCTCGTGCTCGAGGACGCCGCCCACGACGAGGTCTTCGCCTTCGGCGTCAGCGAGCCCGGCAACGACCTCGTCCTGTTCGACTCGGTGACCTCGGCCGACCCCACGGGCGACGGCGGCTACCGGTTCACCGGCACGAAGGTCTCCACCTCGCTCTCGCCGGTCTGGACGCGCCTCGGCGTCTTCGGACGGGACGACTCCGACCCGGACTCGCCGGCCCTCGTCCACGGGTTCGTGCACCGCGACCAGCCGGGCCACGCCTCGCTCGAGGACTGGGACACCCTCGGCATGCGCGCGACGCAGAGCCACACGACCCGGCTCGCCGGCGTCGAGGTCCCCGCCTCGCGCATCGTTCGTCGACTGCCCGTCGGCCCGAGCGCCGACCCGTTCGTCTTCGCCGTCTTCGCCGTGTTCGAGACGACCGTCGCCGCCGTCTACCGGGGACTCGCCCGCCGGGCCCTCGAGCTCGCCGTCGAGTCGGCCCTCGGGACGACCTCGAGACGCGCCGGGGGAGCGGCCAGGGCGCTCGACCCGGTCCTGCGGTGGCGCGTCGCCGACGCGGGGCTGGCGGTCGACGGGCTCGAACCCCAGGTGGACCAGATCGCGCGGGACGTCGACGCGCTCGTCGACCACGGTGCCGACTGGCCGAGGCTCGTGCTCGGGCTCAAGACGCGCGCCACCGAGACGGCCCGCGCGGTGGTCGAGCAGGCGGTCACCGTCGCCGGGGGTTCGTCGTACCGGTCGTCATCCGAGCTCGGGCGCCTGCAGCGCGACGTCCTCGCCGGACGTTTCCACCCGTCGAGCACCGACTCGGCGCACGCCACGATCGCGGCGGCGCTGCTCGGACCGGGGGCCTGACGGGCTCGCACGCCCGGTCGAGGCGGGACCCGTCACCCGGGCGGCCCGGGGGGCCGCGTCCCGGGCGACGCCGATGTCGGTGGCTCGTGTGAGGATGCTCCGGTGAGCAAACAAGACGGCAGCGGGCGACTCGTCACCACGGTGCCGACGGACGATGCGACCGCACCGATCTTCCACGTCGACATGGACGCCTTCTTCGCCTCCGTCGAACTGCTCGACCACCCCGAGTTGCGGGGGCGACCCGTGGTCATCGGGCACCGCTCCGACCGTTCGGTCGTCACGGCCGCCACCTACGAGGCACGCAAGTACGGGGTCAACTCGGCGATGCCCATGGCGATCGCGTTGCGTCGCTGCCCTCAGGCGGTCGTGCTCGAACCGCACTTCGAGAAGTACCAGCACTGGTCCTCGCGCGTCATGTCGATGTTCGACGACGTCACGCCACTGGTCGAGCGCCTCGGCATCGACGAGGCGTTCCTCGACGTCAGCGGGTCGATCCGCCTCATGGGCTCCCCGTTCGAGATCGCCACGGCACTTCGTCGTCGGGTGCACGCCGAGACCGGCCTGCACTGCAGCATCGGTGCCGCGTCGACCAAGTTCGTCGCCAAGCTCGCCTCGAGCGTCGCCAAGCCCGACGGGCTCCTGCTCGTGCCGCACCGTCACACCCTGGCCTTCCTCCACCCGCGGCCGATCAGCGCTCTCTGGGGGGTAGGGGGCAAGACCGAGCAGGTGCTGCTCGACCGTGGCCTGCGAACGGTCGGCGACGTCGCCGCGGCCCCCCTCGACATGCTCGTCCACGCGGTCGGGCCGGCGGCCGGCGCGAAGCTGCACGACCTGGCGTGGGGCCGCGATCCCCGCAGCGTGCACACCGAGACGGCCGAGAAGAGCGTCGGCAACGAGAACACCTTCGGCACCGACGTCGTCGACCCGGTCGTCGTCCGACGCGAACTCCTCCGCTTGAGCGACAAGGTCGGCACCCGCCTGCGGGCCGCGGGCGTGAGCGGCCGCACGGTCGTGCTCAAGCTGCGGACCACCGACTTCGTGACGATCACGCGGTCTCGGACGCTCGCCGACCCGACCGACCTCGGTCGCCGCATCTACGACGAGGTCGTCTCCCTCTACGAAGCCACGGGGAAGCAGCACGAACGCATCCGGCTCGTCGGCGTGCGCGTCGAACAGCTCAGCGAGGGGACGGGCGGTGATTCGCTCGGCCTGTGGGACGACGACGCCGACTGGCGCGAGGCGGAGTCGACCATGGACGCCCTCCGGGCCAAGTTCGGGTCGGCCATGCTGACGCCCGCCTCGCTGCTCGGCGCCTCGCGACGTCGACCCGGCACCTCCGGTCGAGATGCCGGTGCCGCGTCCGTCGACGACGCCGGTCGAGGGTAAACTCGGTTCGAGTGAGCACCGCCAACGCATCCGACCCCGCCGGGGGTGAGCAGCACCTCGACGGCCTGTCGTCCGACCCGCTCGACGTCGGCGTCTCGGCAGGCAACTCGGCCGCCGAACATCTCTCGCCCGCGTTCCCCGAGCGGGCCGCTTGGGGCACCGCCAGCAAGTTGCGCGCGTGGCAGGCCGACGCCCTCGAGCTGTACTTCTCGACGATGCCGAGGGACTTCCTCGCGGCGGCCACGCCGGGCGCCGGCAAGACGACGTTCGCCCTCCGCCTCGCGACCGAGCTCCTGTCCCGCGGCGAGGTCGACCGTGTCGTGGTCGTCGCTCCCACCGAGCACCTGAAGCGCCAGTGGGCCGACGCCGCCGACCGGGTCAACCTCCGCCTCGATCCGATGTTCAAGAACGCCGACGGCACGTTCGGGCGGCACTACCACGGCATCGCCGTCACCTACGCCCAGGTCGGCATGAAGCCCGAGGTGCACAAGGCCATCACGACGGCCGGTCGCACCCTCGTGATCCTCGACGAGGTGCACCACGGCGGCGACGCGCTCAGTTGGGGCGACGGCATCCGCGAGGCCTACACGGGCGCGACCCGCCGCCTCTCCTTGACGGGCACCCCGTTCCGGTCCGACACGGCACCGATCCCGTTCGTGCAGTACGCCCCCGACGAGCACGGCATCCGCACCTCGAGGGCGGATTACTCCTACGGCTACGGTCGCGCCCTCGCCGACGGTGTCGTGCGTCCCGTCCTCTTCATGGCGTACGCCGGGCAGATGCGCTGGCGCACCCGGATGGGCGACGAGATGAGCGCATCCCTCGGCGAAGCCGTGACGAAGGACATCACGGCTCAGGCCTGGCGCACGGCGCTCTCACCCCAGGGCGACTGGATCCCGGCCGTCCTCTCGGCGGCCGACAAGCGTCTCACCGAGGTGCGCCGGGGCGTTCCCGACGCCGGCGGTCTGGTCATCGCCACCGACCACACCGCGGCTCGGCAGTACGCGGCGGTGTTGCAGAAGCTCACGGGCGAGCGCCCGACCGTCGTCCTGAGCGACGAGAAGGCCGCCTCCGACCGCATCCAGGCCTTCTCCGATGGTGACAGCCGCTGGATGGTCGCCGTCCGCATGGTGTCCGAAGGCGTCGACGTCCCGCGGCTCGCCGTCGGCGTGTACGCCACCTCGGCCTCGACGCCGCTCTTCTTCGCCCAGGTCGTCGGTCGGTTCGTCCGGGCCCGGCGACGGGGTGAGACCGCATCGATCTTCCTGCCGAGCGTGCCCAGCCTGATGGCCCTGGCCAACCAGCTCGAGCTGCAACGCGACCACGCGCTCGACCGGCCCACCGACGCCGACGACGGGTTGTTCGCGCCCGAGGAAGACATGATGGCCGCGGCCAACCGCGACGAGAAGGCGTCGAGCCTTCTCGAGCAGCAACCGTTCGAGGCCCTCGACTCGCAGGCGTCGTTCGACCGGGTGCTCTACGACGGAGGCGAGTTCGGCACCGGAGGCGAGATCGGCAGTCTCGAAGAACTCGACTTCATCGGCATCCCCGGTCTGCTCGAGCCCGATCAGGTGCGCGACCTGCTGCGGCAGCGCCAGGCGACCCAGGCACGACGGGCTCCGAAGACCGGGTTGCCGACGACCGTTCCGGTCGACGAGGCCCGGCCGCTCTACCAGACGATCAAGGAGCAGCGGCAAGAGCTCAGCAGGCTGGTGTCGATCTGGTCACGTCATTCGAACGAGCCGCACGGGCTGATCCACGCCGACCTCAGGCGCATCAGCGGGGGGCCGTCGGTCGCCCAGGCCAGCACCGAGCAGATCCAGAAGCGCATCGACGTGCTGCGCGGTCGCCTCGGCCAGCGCGCCTGACCCGGGTACGATCGACCGATGCTCGACGAGAACGTCCCCGATCGGTGGACCGTGCGCGCCGATCCCGAGGCGGCCCCCGAGGCTGTCGTCGAGCGTTTCGGCGGCGGGTACCGGCTCAGCCGGTGGAGTCCGACCGACGCCGAGCCGGCCCGACTGGGCGTCTACACGTCCCCGGAACTCGCCGAGACCGCCTGGTGGCGCCTCGTCGACCGCGAGCAGGGTCAGGGCAGGCGGACGATGTCGACCAGGCGGACGGGGCTCGAGGACGCCTGAGGGACACCACCCCGTGCTGTGCGTCCGCCCGTTCCACGGCCCGCGTCGAGCACGGACACGCCGTCGTCGCCGCACAGCAGGACCGGTCGGACCTCGAACGGTCGTCCTCGACCGAGCGCCCGGAGCCCTTCGGCCCACCGTCGATCCGAAGGACCGCACGACGCGGCCCCGACCCTCTCGAGGACGAACGCCACGGTCCCGGCGCCGAACTCCGTGGCGACGGCCGCCAGGGCGTCACCGTAGTGGTCCAGGGCGGAGGTGTCGGGCACCTCGGGGATGCCCTCGAGCGGCACCATGAGGGGCAGGGGGACGTCGTCGTCGTCGAAGAACAACGTCCAGAGCTGCCGACGCACCGCCACGGGGACGATGGCCTCGACGTGCCGGACGAGGTCGGCGACGTCGCGGACGGGCGCGTGCGGATCGACGGCCCGTGCCGGGTCGCACTCGTCGCGGGCCCCGATCCCGTCGTCGGGCGGTCGGGCGGGGGTGGTGTCGAGGACCGAGGTGAGTGTCATGGATCGAGCATCTCGGGCCGCCACGACGCTCGGTGGGTTCTCCCCAGTCGCCACCGTCGTCGACGGGCGATGCCGGGCTGGGGAGGACCGGTCAGCCCTGGAGCCGGACGGAGTCGCCGACGGTGACCGGTTCGGCGCCGTGGCCCGGTGCACCCGAGAGGGCCCGGAGCGCGCGACGGAGGACCGTGCTGGACGTGCTCATCGTGTACGGGAAGTAGACGACCTCGACCCCCACCTCCCCGAACTCGCGCTCGAGCCGGAGGCCCTTCTCGGTGCCCCGCCAGTCGTCGCCCTTGAAGAAGACGTCGAAACGCAGCTCGCGCCAGACGTCCATCTTGTCGGGCACCGTCTCGGCGTGGACGCCGTCCACGACGTCGATGTGACGGACGATCTCGAGTCGTTCGGCGAGGGGGACGACCGGCGAGATCCCCTTCGTCACCTGCAGCATCTCGTCGGACACGACCCCGGCGATGAGGTGGTCGCACTGCGCGGACGCGTGCCGCAGCAGGTTCAGGTGGCCGATGTGGAACAGGTCGAAGGCGCCGGCCGCGTAGCCGACCCGGCCCGCGCCTCCTCGTCCTCTCCCGACCTCGACGGGGTCGAGGGCGAGGCCGGTGGCGGGGGTGGGGATGACGTCCACGGGTGTGGTCCTCTCGGAGGGGTGCTGCTCGGGTGTGGTCACGACAGGGCACCGGGCCGGCGTCGGAGGCGGGGGAGGTCCTGGAGCGGACGGGTCCCGCCGGCGTGGTCGACGAGGTCGGCGATGCTGAAGGAAGGGGCGGGTTCCGCGACCGGCTGGCGGATGTCGTCGTCCAGCCAGGTGGCACGCACCAGGACCCGGCGCCACGGGGGCACACCGGTCAGCACGACGCCCACGGGCTGGACGTCCAGGCTGAGCAGTTCGGCGCTCAGGCTCCGGAGGGACTCGGCGGTCGTGACGCCGGACCGGACGACGAGCAGCACGCCGTCGACCTCGTCGGTCACGCTGCGCAACGCGAGCGGGTGGGAGTCGCTCGAAGCCTGCACGACGGACACGTCGTAGTCCTCCCGGAGGGCGGCGAAGAACGCGTGGGTCCCGGAGCGGACCAGATGACGGGACGACGCCACGACCCCGTCGGGCACCGGCACGCGGTCGTATCCGTGCCGATCGGCCTCGACCTCCTCGGGCACGGCGCCGACGGGCACCGTCGAGGGGCGGGACAGGGTGCGGGTGTCGAAGTCGGACTGGACCAGGGCGCAGGTGGCGCCGAGCTCGACGACGGCGCGCGCGAGACCGCCGTCGACGCCGACCGCCTCGCGGACCGAATCGGTCCGTGCCAGCAGGAGCGTGGCGGGCAGTGCGCCGCCGCGCAGTGCCCGCGTGTTCTGGACGATCTCGCGGAGGGCCGTGCGGGTCCGGGCGGACGAGACCCCGGTGACCGGGTCGTCGCCGTGTCGGAGGGCCCCCGGGAGCTGTCCCACGACCGGGAGCCCCGTGATCCGGCGGACGTCGTCGACCGAGTCGACCGTCGGCCGGGCACGGGAGAGGACGAGCGCGCCCGCGAGGCCCACGGCCAGACCGGCCAGGAGTCCCGAGAGCATCGTCAGCGCGAGGCCCGGTTCGTCAGGCGTCGTCGGCACGGCCGCGGGGGAGGTGAGGTCGAGCGCGACGGTCCGACCGTCCGGATCGCCCTGGGACTCCACGCGGTCCACGACCGCCGTGAGGCTCTCCGCGACGTCGTCGGCCAGCGAGGCCGCCTCGTCGGGCGTCCCGGCCGTCGTCTGCACGCGGAGGACGGCGGTGCCGCCCGGGTTGACCACCGAGACCCGTTCGGCGAGTTCGTCGACGGGCACGCCGAGGTCGGCGGCGACCGGCCCGAGGACCTCGGGGCTCGTACCCAGCTCGGCGTAGGACGCCACGCGCTGCTGAGGGAACTGCCCTCGGGCCGCGAGGCCCGATCCCGGGGACTCGACGCGGACGAGGAGGGTCGCCTCGGCGCGCCAACCTGCCGGAGCTGCTTGCGACGCGCCGACGCCGGCGGCCACCCCCAGGAGGGCCGCCACGCCGACGAGCGCGGCATGGCGTGACACGGCCCGACCGAGACCACCGACGAGGGCACGTCGGGCAGGTGCGCCCTCGCGGCTCACGGCCTCGACCCGATCGACGGGGGCGTCACGGACTTCAGTTCGCGGAACCACTTCGGCAGGGCGAGGACGAGGTAGCCGGCGTTGGCGACGAGGAGGGCGAGGTAGACCACGGTGAACGCGGGCGGCCAGGCCAACAGGACGAATGCGAGGCACATCAGGCCGTAGTCCGTCGGGACGACCGCCAGGGAGTAGAGCAGCCCTGTACGACGTCCCACGGGCGCGGCGACGCCGGTCCGGGCCGCCTCCGCCCGGCGGAGCTGATCGGTCAGGACGATGGCGAAGAACGCGACCGTCGCCACGACCTGGTACACGAGCGGTGCGGCCAGCAGGGCCTCGCGACCGTCCGGTTCACGCAACCACGACGCGAAGACGGCCAGGTGCAGCACCGCGATCTTGGTCGCGTCGATGACGTGGTCGAGCCACTCGCCCGCGGGGCTGCCGCCACCACGGAGTCGGGCGACCTGCCCGTCGGCCGAGTCGAGCGCGTATCCCACGACGAGGAGCAGGACGACGGCCACGGCCGTGCCGATGCCGGACGGCGCGAGGGCGAGGACGGCGATGCCCGCGAAGGTGCACGCCGCGCTCAGAGCGGTGACCTGGTTCGGCGTCGCACCCAGCGTGTAGGCCACCGCGGCGGCCCAGCGACCGAGGCGGCGGTTGACGAAGCGCGAGTAGGCGGGCGCACCCGTCGACGGCTTCTGGGCCGACGCCAGGGCGGCGAGGGCGGGCCGCACGGCACGGGGCACGGCGGGTCGGGCCGTGGTCGACGCAGAGGTCGTGGTGGTGTCGCTCACGAGGCCACCGCCAGCGAGTCGACGTCGGCCGTGTGCAGTTCGCGCGTGACGACGGCACCGATGCGGCGGCGCATGCGTTCCGGCGTGAACCGCTGCAGGTAGGCCTCGCGGGCGTGGCGCCCGGCGACGGCCAGGGTGGAGACGTCCATCGACGCGAGGATCGCCGTCAGGCCGTCGACGTCGCGACGGTCGAAGAGCCAGCCCGTGCGGCCCTCGTCGACGACCTCCTCCGGACCACCGGAGCGGCTGGCGATGACGGGACGCCCCTGACTGAACGCCTCGAGGGTCACGAGTCCGAACCCCTCGAGGGTGTCGGTCGGCAGGATGACCGCGTCGGCGTCGCGCAGGTAGGGCGACGCGTCGTCGACCTCTCCCACGACGACGACCGTCTCGGGCCGCGAGACGATGGCAGCGACGAGACCCGGCACGTCGACCGAGGAGCCGACGGCCGGGGGGCCGCCCAGGACGACGAGCTGACCGGGGCAGCCCGCCGCGTTCCAGGCGGTGAGCAGCGTCGCGTGGCCCTTGTGGCCGTTCCATCGGCTCGCCACCACGTACTGGGGCTCGCGGCCCTCGGTGCGGTCGCTCGCGGCGATCGACCGGTCCGAGACGCCGTTGTGGACCACGACCGCACGCGAGTCGTCCGAGAGGCCGGACGAGTCGAGCACCGAGCGCGACACGGCGACCAGCGAGGTGCAGGCGCGGGCCAGAGGACGGAGGCCACGACGGTCACCGGCGCTCCAGGGCTCTTGCAGGTGTCCCACGACGCGGCGGACGCCCATGGCCCGGGCGACGGGAGCGACGACGAGACACGCGCTCGTCGCGCAGTAGACGAGGTCGAAGTGGCGTCCGGACAAGCGGAGCGCCGTACGGGCCGCGTCACGGGCCAGGCGGACGAGTCCGAGCGGCCCGAGCCGGGTCCGGCGCAGGATCGGCAGGGGCGTCCGCTCGACGCGTGCGCCGAGTTCGCGCAGCCTCGGACCCAGGGGCCCGACCGCGACGTCGGAGGGCAGCCAGACCGTGACGTCGAGGTCGTCGCGGGCGGCGAGCTCGCCGACCACCTCGAGGACGATCCGGTCCGAGCCGTACATCTCGTCGGACGAGTGCACGAGCAGCACCCGGCTGCGACGCGATCCCCTCCGGCGGCGGGGGAGTTCGGGCAGGTCGACGCCCGCGCGGGCGTCCTCCCGAGTGGCCGGTGCGGCGGTCACCGTCGGTGCGGCGGTCGCCGTCGGTGCGGCGGTCGCCGCCGGTGCGGACTCGCGGTCCCTGTAGTGCCTGATGTCGACGGACATGCTGTCTCCCCTGTCGTCGTGAGCGTGGTCCGGGCCCGTGAACGGCCCGTGGTGGTCTCGGATGCTGCTGGACGGGCTCAATACGCTCCCCGGTGCTCGAAGAGCACGCGGACGGTGCGCCACATGATGACGAAGTCGACCGTCAGCGACCAGTTCTCGACGTAGTAGAGGTCGAGACGGACGCTCTCCTCCCAGCTGAGGTCGCTGCGCCCGTTCACCTGCCACATGCCGGTGAGACCGGGCTTGATGTAGAGACGTCGGTGGACGTGGTCCTCGTACCCCTCGACCTCGCGGGGGAGGGGCGGCCGGGGCCCGACGACGCTCATCTCGCCCCGGACGATGTTCCACAGCTGGGGCAGCTCGTCGAGCGACCAGCGGCGGAGGACACCGCCGACGCGGGTGACTCGGGGGTCGGACTTCATCTTGAAGAGGAGGCCGGCGCCCTCGTCGGCCTGCGTCAGGTCGGCGAGACGGCTCTCGGCGTCGACGACCATCGAACGGAACTTCAGCATCTCGAAGGTGCGCCCGTCCCGGCCGACCCTGCGCTGGCGGAACAACACCGGGCCGGGGCCGTCGAGCCGCACCGCGAGGGCGACCACCGCGAACACCGGCGCGAGGACGACGAGGGCGGCGGACGCCAGCACCAGGTCGGACAGACGTTTGAGGGCGTGCCGCGGGCCGTCGAACTGCGGCAGCTCGACGTGCATCAGGGGAAGACCCTCGACCGGACGGTAGTGGATGCGCGGCCCGGCGACGTTCGTCAGTCGCGAGGCGATGACGAGCTCCGTCGCGCGTCCCTCCAGCGACCATCCGAGGTCGCGGAGGTACTCGCGGCCACGACCGGGTTCGCCGGCGACGATCACGCTCTCGGCGCCCAGACGCCAGACCGCACGGGGGACCCCGTCGAGGTCGGCCACCACGGGGACGACGCGACCTCCGACGACGATGCCCCGCGGGTCGGCGTCCGGGACGGCGGCCCCGACGACGTCGTACACGGCACCGCTCGTCTTGTCGATGCGACGGACGACGTCCGCGATGTCGTCGCGAGACCCCACGACGACCGCCCTCGAGAGGTAGTGACCTTTCGCACGCTGACGCTCGAGCCAACGCCGCATCGTCCACCGGCCGACGACCAGGCCGGCCCCGCCGACGGGCAGCGCCACGAGGAAGTAGCCCTCGCCACCGATGTGACCGACCGACGCGAACCCGATCGCCACGACGGCGAACGCCCAGACGCTGGCCGTGAGGAGGCGCTTGTACTCGACGACGCCGCTGCCGACGACTGCGAGGTCGCGGGTGCGGTGCAGCGTCAGGCACAGGGTCCAGACCAGTCCCACGACGACGGGCAGCACGGGCGAGCCGACCGACTCGACGAGGGTGGTCGCGTCCGAGCCCCGACCGGCGGCGATGGCCCTCGCGGCGTCCACCGCGACGGCACCGACGATGCTCAGGGTCAGGACGACGGTGTCGACGAGGCGGAGGCGGCGCCGGTAGCGGCGAGCCCAGGCCGCGCCGGACTCGGCGTCGTGTGTCGCGGCGGGGGAGGCGAGGGAAGCCTCCGACTCGGGCAGGTCGAACGGGGGGTCGATCCGTCGGGGTGACGACGGTCCGACCAGGACTGAGCGGAGTTCGCTCTGCGTGCTGGACATCGGGTCTCGGGTTCGGGTAGGCGACGGCACGCCCACGTCGGTGGTGACGACGGGGCGGTGGCGGGCGGTCGATCGAGATTCGGGTTCGATCGACCGCCCAGGCGTCGCGCCGCGGCACGGACGTCACGAGGGTGCGCGACGGCGGCCGGGGCGGCGACGGGCGCGCCGGGCAGCGGGTCTGCTCGGCGCACGATTCGGGTCGGTGCGGTGATGTGGGAGCACGAGCTCCCGGGGAGAGGGTCGGGTTTCTCGGGTTCCTGGTGATTTCGGGTCGACCAGGAGGATGCTGTGACTCTAGTTCGGGGGGCACCCGACGCAGGAGCCCATCGAGACCCCCCGTTCGGGGGCGGTCGTGTCCCCCCTGTTGCCGACACCCGAACGGGTGACTCCCGACCCCCGTCGTGTCACCCGTGCGGGGGTGACAAGGAGCCGTGAAACGGGCCGGTGCGGCGTGTCCCTCCGAAGGCAGGACGCGAGCATCCGGTCACCCTCTGCAAAATACCTGATCAGAGGCCTGATCACACCTACCAACGGATGCTCGACACGCGAACGAGGACGGCGTTCACCATCACGACACGTGTCGTTCATCCGACCTCGTCCCCCTCTCGGAGGACACCGGTGGGGTACAGACGGACAGCGCCCCCCGACCGACCGGTCGAGGGGCGCATCACCCGTCACAATCACCCTCGCCCGCGTGTCACGGACGGGTGACGAATCCTTGCTCGACCATCCAGTCGAAGGCCACGTCGGCCGGCTCCTGGCCCTCGACGTCGACCGCCAGGTTGAGGCGGCGCATCTCGGTGTCGGTGAGGGCGGGTGAGATCTCGTCGTACACCTCGGCCAGCTGCGGGTACTCCTCGAGCGTGGCCGTCGAGAGCACCGGTGCGGCGTTGTAGGCGGGGAAGAACCCGCGGTCGTCCTCGAGCACGTCGAGGTCGAGCGAGTCGATCCGACCGTCGGTCGTGAAGACCTCGCCGAAGTTGCAGCTGCCCCGGTCCGTCGCGGTGTAGACCGTGCCCGTGTCGAGGATGCTGACGTTGCTCGTCGGCACGCCGTCCGCGGCCCCGAGTTCGAGCCCGTAGGCCGCGAGCATGGGGGCGAAGCCGTCGGCCCGAGAGTTGAACTCTGCCTCGACGCAGAAGGTGCGCTGGTCGACGGGCAGGTCGGCGATCTGTGAGAGCGACGTGATGTCGCCCAACTCGGGCGCGGCCTCGGCCCGGACGGCCATGGCGTAGGTGTTGTTGAGGGGCGCGGGCTCGAGCCAGGTCAGTCCGTTGTCGGCGTCCGCGTCGCGAACGGCCTCGTACTGCTCCTGCTGGTCGGGGATGCCCTCCGCCTCGGCGAGGTAGGTCAGCCAGGCGGTGCCGGTGTACTCGTAGGTCATGTCGGCCGTGCCGTCGAGCATCAGCTGTCGCACCGCCACCGACCCCGGCACGTTCGTCATGTCGGTCACCTCGAAGCCCGCGGCCTGGGCGGCCAGCACCGCGATCTTGCCGAGGATCAGTTGCTCGGTGAAGTTCTTCGCCGTCACGGTGATGGCCGCGTCGTCGGGCAGCCCCTCGATGGCGCGGATCGAGCCGGGCGCCACCGCGGGCACGAAGGCCGTCGCCGGTTGCAGACCGCACCCGGTCAGCGCCACCGTCGCCGCGGCGACGACGGCGAGGCACGAGGAGGCGCGGCGCAGCCGGCGGGGGAGGCGGGAGGTGGTCATGCGCGGAGTCCCTTCGGACGGGCGACGTACTCGACGACACGACCCAGCCAGTCGATCATGAGAGCGAGCAGAGCGATGAGCAGGGCCCCGGAGACGAGGACCCGGGGCAGGAAGAGGTTGACCCCGGTGGTGATCAGGAGGCCCAGGCCGCCGGCGCCGATGAACGTGGCGAGGGCCGCCGACCCGACGAGCAGCACGAGGGCCGTGCGGATGCCCGAGAGCATCACGGGGACGGCCAGCGGCAGCTCGACCTTGAGCAGGACCGCGGACGCGCTCATGCCCATGCCTCGACCGGCCTCGACGAGGCGGGCGTCGACGCTCTGCAGCCCGATCATGGTGTTGCGCAGCACCGGCAGCACCGCGTACAGCACGAGCGCGACGACGGCCGCCCAGAAGGTGAAGCCGAGCCAGAACGCGAGCAGCACGATCAGACCGATGGCCGGAGCGGCCTGCCCGAAGTTCGCGACGACGAGCACGGGTCCGCTGATGCGGACGAACGGGCGCCGGGTGAGCAGCACCCCGAGCGGGATGGCCAGCACGAGCACGATCGCGGCCGACACGAACGTCAGGGCGAGGTGCTCGCCCGTGTAGGCCAACAGGTCGGAGGGGTTGAGCGTGGTGCGTTCGGCCGTCGTGAGGTCGGCCGTGGTCAGCCAGACGACGAACGCCGCGAACACGGCGAGCACGGCCACGGGTTGCACGAGCAGTCCGAGCCACGCCGGGCGGGGCCCACGCCGACCGGACGAGCGCCCGTCGATCGAGGCCGGAGCGGCCGAGGCGGTCACGCCGCGTCCTCGTCGTCCGCGGGGGCCCCCGGCACGATGTCGAAGGAGCCCGTGTTCGTCCCCACCGGCGCGTCGTGTTGGGCCTCCGCCGCCGATGCGCGCGCCCGGGTGATGGCCTCCATCACGACCTCGACCGTGATGACGCCGATGAATGCGTCGCGTCGGCCCGTGACCAGTGCGGCGCCCGCACTCGAGACCAGCATGGTGTCCAGTGCGTCGTTGAGGGTGGCGCCGCTGCCGATGACGGGCAGGTCGGCGTCGGGTGTCGACCCCAGCACGCCGAGCCGGCCGAGCTGGCGGCGTGAGGGCCACGAGACGGGTCGTTCCCGGTCGTCGACGACGACCGCGTGGCCGTGGCCGGCGGCCTCGACCCGGGCGAGGACGTCGGCGGCGGACTCGCCCGAGCGGGCGACGACGGCCTCGGCGAGGTCGACGTCGCGCACGCGCGTCAACGTCAGTTGCTTGAGGCCGGCCCCCGACCCGATGAAGTTCTCGACGAACTCGTTCGCGGGCTCGGCGAGGATGCGCTCCGGGGTGTCGTACTGCACGATGTGCGCGCCCTCGGAGAAGATGACGATCCAGTCGCCGAGCTTCACGGCCTCGTCGAAGTCGTGGGTGACGATGACGATGGTCTTCTGCAGCTCGTGCTGGATGTTGATCAGCTCGTCCTGCAGGCGTTGGCGGGTGATGGGGTCGACGGCACCGAAGGGCTCGTCCATCAGCAGCACGGGCGGATCGGCCGCCAGTGCCCGCGCGACGCCGACCCGCTGCTGCTGACCACCCGAGAGCTCGCGCGGGTAGCGGTCGCGGTACGTGGCCGGATCGAGCGACACGAGTTCGAGCAGCTCGTCGACGCGGGCCGAGATGCGCTCCTTCGACCAGCCGAGCATCTTCGGCACGATCGCGATGTTCGCCGCGACGCTCATGTGCGGGAACAGCCCGCCGGCCTGGATCACGTAGCCGATGCGACGGCGCAGCTCGTCGCCGTCGATGGAGGTGACGTCGTCGTCGCCCAGGACGATGCGGCCCTCGGACGGCTCGATCAGCCGGTTGATCATCTTCAGGGTCGTGGTCTTGCCACAGCCGGAGGGCCCGACGAGCATGACGATCTTGCCCGCAGGGATCTCGAGGGTGATGCCGTCGACCGCCGGCTTCGCCTGGCCGGGGTACCGCTTGGTGACCTGGTCGAGGGTGATGCTGCGGCCCGAGACCTCGTCCGAGGGGGACGAGGAGGCGCGGGTGGGGTCAGTTCTGGACACGGATGCCTCTCGAGACGGTAAGGCGGCCGAGGCCGACGAGGAGGAGGTCGAGGACGAGGGCGAGCAGGACGACGCCCACCACGCCCGTGACCACGGAGGCGAGCGCGTTCGCCCCGCCGAGTCGGGACAGGCCCGAGAAGATGAAGCCGCCGAGGCCGGGCCCCAGCGCGTACGCCGCCACCGCGGCGATGCCCATGACCATCTGGGCGCTCACGCGGATGCCCGTGAGGATGATGGGCCACGCGAGGGGCATCTGGACGGTCGCGAGGGTGCGGAACCTGCCCATGCCGATGCCCCGCGCCGACTCGATGATGGAGCCGTCGACCTCGTGGAGCCCGACGACGGCGTTCCGCAAGATCGGCAAGGCGGCGAAGAACGTCACGACGATGACCGACGGCGCGACGCCGAAGCCCGCGAAGGGGATCAGCAGGCCGACGAGCGCGAAGGACGGGAGGGTCAGCCCGACCGCGGAGACGCCGTTCGCCAGGGCGTAGAGCTTGGGGCTGCGGTGCACGAGGGCGGCGAGCCCGACCGAGATGAGCACGGCCAGGACGAGGCACTGCACCACGAGGGAGAAGTGCTGCCAGGAGGCGAACCAGATCTGGCTCCACCGGTCCACCACGAAATCCCACGCCAAGCAGACCATCTCCTCTGAGCAACGACCATCAGTCCGAATCGTCGCTTCCCCGAGAGGCGACCGACGCCCACACTAACCACGGCCCCGACGCCGCGTCATGTCGCCGACCACCCTTCCGGGAGCCCGAGAGTCGCCTGCCGTTATGAAATCCGACGGACGAAAGCCCTGATGGGAACGGCGTGTCGACTTTCGCCGACACGCCGTTGTAACGATCCTAAGATCCTCGCCCCGCAGGGCCTCCGTCAGTCGACGCGGGCTCCGGTCGAGACCTTGTACCGCGCCCCGTGGTGCTCGTCCGGCAGCCGGTCTCCGCGCCCGAACAGCTTCTGCCGCAGCGTGCCCGGTTCGTACCCGGTGGGATAGACGCCCCGGGCCTGGAGCACGGGGATGACGTGCTCGACGACGTCCTCGAACGTGCCGGGAGTGATCGCGTAGGCGAGGTTGAACCCGTCGACGTCGGTCTCGTCGACCCACTCCTGCAACTGGTCGGCGATCTCCTCGCCGGACCCGACGATGCGGGGTCCGAGGCCGCCGATCCCCGCCGCCTCGGCGATGTCGCGGATCGTCCACTCCTTTCCCGTGTCGCCCTCCTGCGCCTGGAAGTTCGCGAGTGCCGACTGGATGGCGTTGCTCTCGACGTCACCCACGGGGTCGTCGAGCGAGTAGGTCGACAGGTCGACGCCCATCCAGCCCGACATCAGCGTCAGGGCCCCTTCGTGGGAGGCGTAGCGCCGGTACTCGTCGTGCTTGGCCCGGGCCGCCTCGGGGGTGGCGTCGGTGATGATGGTCAGCAACGTGTAGATGCGCGCCGAGTAGCGGTCGCGGCCCGCGGCCTCGAGGGCGTCCCGGATCTTGCCGACCGTCGCGGCCAGGCGTTCCTTGGTCGGGGCGGCCACGAAGATCGACTCGGCGTTGCCGGCGGCGAAGCGGATGCCCCGCGGCGAGGCACCCGCCTGGTAGATCACGGGCGTGCGTTGAGGGCTGGGCTCGGCGATGTGGATGCCGGGCACCTTGTAGTACGTGCCGTCGTGGCCGATCTCATGGACCTTCGTCGGGTCCGTGAAGACGCCCGACTCGCGATCGCGCACGACGGCGTCGTCCTCCCACGACCCCTCCCACAGCTTGTACAGGACCTCGAGGTACTCGTCCGCCTGGTCGTAGCGGGTGTCGTGGTCGAGCTGGTCGTCGGCCCCCATGTTGCGGGCGGCGCTCGGCAGGTAGCCGGTGACGACGTTCCAGCCGACCCGCCCCTCCGTCAGGTGGTCGAGCGTCGACATGCGCCGGGCGAACGGGTAGGGGTGCTCGTAGGCCGTGCCGGCCGTGATGCCGAAGCCGAGGTGCTCGGTCGCGGCGGCCATGGCCGAGACGAGCAGCACCGGGTCGCCGACCGGGGTCTGGGTGCCGTTGCGCAGGGCCGCGTCGTGGTTGCCGCCGTAGACGTCGTAGGTGCCCAGCACGTCGGCGATGAAGAGCCCGTCGAAGACGCCCTTCTCGAGGAGGCGCGCAAGGGAGGTCCAGTAGCTCAGCTTCGTGTAGTCGGCCGAGCGGTCGTCGGGGTGCCGCCAGAGACCGGGGGACTGGTGCCCCACGCAGTTCATGTCGAAGGCGTTGAACCGGATTCGTCGAGTCATGAGGCCATCCTCACGACCCGGGCTCGTGCTGTCGTCCGTGCTGACACACGACGTCACACTCCACGCCCCGTAGCCTGTGTCGGTGCTCCCGTTCCGCCCCCGCGTCGCCGACGTCGACCGCCCCCGTCTCACCCGCGACGTCTACGTCCTCGGCGTGATCGCCTTCTTCGTCATGGTCGGCTTCGGCGTGGTCGTCCCCGTCCTGCCGGTCTACGCCCGCAGCTTCGGCGTCGACCACGCCCTGGTGGGCGCCGTCCTCTCGGCCTTCGCCCTCATGCGCCTCGTGGCGAGCCCGTTCGTGGGGCGACTCATCGACCTGATGGGCGAGCGGGTCGTGCTCTCGGTGGGCATCGGCATCGTGGCACTGTCGAGCGGTCTCGCCGGGCTCGCCCAGACCTACCCGCAACTCCTCCTGCTCCGGGGCGCGGGCGGCATCGGCTCGGCCATGTTCAGCATCGCGGCGATGACGTTGCTGCTCGGCGCCACCGATCCGTCGCTCCGGGCCCGGGCCGTCGGCTTCTACCAGGGCGGGTTCCTCGTCGGCGGGATGGCCGGGCCGGCCCTCGGCGGACTGCTCGCCACCGTCTCGTTGACGGCGCCGTTCTTCTTCTACGCGGGCACGCTCGCCGTGGCCGGCCTGGTCGGCGTCGTGCTCTTGCGCCGGGCACCGCAGCACTCCTCGACGATCGTCACCGCGCCTCCGGTGCCCCTCGGGGTCGTGCTGCGCGACGTGCGGTTCCGGACCGCGTGCGTGGCCAACTTCGCGCAGGGCTGGTCGTCGCTGGGGGTGCGCAGCGCCCTCGTCCCCGTCCTCGTGGTCGAGGTCCTGCGCGGTCCGACGGCGTGGACGGGCCTGCTCTTCGCCGCGTCGGCGGTGGCCCAGACCCTCGCGCTGGCACCGGCCGCGCGCTTCGTCGACACCGTCGGCCGTCGACCGGCCGTGATCGGTGCGTTCGCGGTGGCCGCCGTGACCCTGTTCGCGGTGTCGCTCGCGTCGGACGTCTGGACCCTCGGCGCCCTGCTCTGCGTCTACGGCGTGGCGACGGCGTTCATGGGCACCGCGCCGGCAGCGCTCGTCGGCGACGCCGCGGGCGCCCGGGGCGGTCGTCCGGTCGCGATCTTCTCGATGTGCTCCGACGTCGGGGCGATCGCCGGACCGCTCGTCGCCGGCCTGCTCGTCGACACGGTCTCGTACCCCGCGGCGTTCGGAGTCGCGGCCGTCCTGCTGGCCGTGGCGGCCGGGGCGGCGATCCGCCTGCCCCGGACCGCCGCCGGCACGCCCACCCCGGCCTGATCAGCCGAGGTGCACGGGCGCCTCGGTGGGCAGCAGGTCCTCCTTGCGGCCGCGGATGAGGAAGAACGAGATCGGCGCCGCGAGCAGCATGGCGATCGCGGCGGCCAGGAACGCCACCGAGTAGCCGTCGACCAGCGCACCGAGCGGCCCGCCCACCGTCGACGTCGAGGACGCGACGGCACCGGCGTAGAGGTTCGTGAACACGGCGAGACCGATCGATCCGCCGATCTGCATCATGGCGTTCGAGGTCGCGCTGGCGGCACCGGCGTCGTGCGGCGCGACCCTGCTGAGCGCCAGGTTCTGCATGGGCACGAAGACGCCGGCGAGGCCGACGCCCATGACGAGCAGGGCCGGCAGCACCTGGACGGCGTACGAGCCGTCGGCCGTGATCTGCGTGGCGAGCCAGAGCAACCCCGCCCCGGCGACGAGCGGCCCGACGATCATCATCGGGCGAGGGCCGACGACCGGCAGCAGCTTCGTGAGCAGGGGAGCGCAGACCATGATGACCAGCGTCATCGGCAGGCTGGCGAGCCCCGCCTCGAGCGGACCGAAGCCGAGGACGATCTGCAGGTGGAAGGTCAGGTACAGCAGGGCGCCGATCATGACGCTGCCGACAATCAGCTGCACCAGGAAGGCCCCGCCCCGCACGCGGTCGGCGAGCACGCGCATCGGCAGCAGCGGATGGTCGCTCCGTCGCTCGACGACGACGAACAGGGCGAGCAGGCCGGCCCCCAGGGCGATGAAGCCGATGACGACGACCGACCCCCAGCCGTCCTCGGCCCGGGTGAAGCCGTAGACGAGGCTGGCGAGGCCGGCGGCGACGACGATCGTCCCGACGACGTCGAGGCGGTTGCGACCCTCGGCCCGGCTCTCGCTCACCACGAAGGCGGCGGCGACGATGGCGACGAGCACGATGGGCACGTTGACGAGCAGGCACCAGCGCCAGCTGACGAACTCGGTCAGCACCCCGCCGAGCACGAGTCCGACGGCCGCACCCGCGCCCGAGATGGCACCGAAGACCGCGAAGGCGGTGTTCCGGTCACGTCCCGACGCGAAGGTGGTGGTGAGCACGGCGAGGGCCGCGGGGGCGAGCAGGGCGGCGAAGACGCCCTGCAGGCCACGGGCGAGGATCAGCTCGCCGCCGGTCTGCACGAGTCCGCCGAACGCCGAGGCGGCGCCGAATCCGACCATCCCGACGATGAAGGTGCGCTTGCGCCCCCAGAAGTCGGCGATCCGACCACCGAGCAGCAGCAGCGCGCCGAAGGCGAGCGCGTAGGCCGTCACGACCCACTGGCGGTTCTCGTCGCTGAGGCCGAGGTCGGCCTGGGCGTCGGGCAGGGCGATGTTGACGATGGTGCCGTCGAGGACGACGACGAGTTGCGCGAGGGCGACGATGACGAGCACCCACCAGCGGCGCGACGAACGCGTCTCGGTGGGGGCGGGGGCGACGGTGGTCACTGCGGTACCTGTTTCTCTGGGGGACGACGGACCACCCTACCTACTAGTTGGTTGGTTCGTAAGTCGGCTACGGTGATCCGATGCGAACCGATGCCGCCGAGACCCGTCGAGCCATCCTCGAGGCCGCGACGGCGGAGTTCTCGCGACACGGGTTGGCCGGGGCGCGCGTCGACCGCATCGCCGCCGAGGCAGGCTGCAGCAAAGAGCGTCTCTACGCGAACTTCGGTGACAAACGATCGCTCTTCACGACCGTCCTGAACGGCACGTTCGAGACCATGGGGGACGCCGCGTCCCGCCCCGCCGCGAGCGTCGAGGAGTTCGCCCTGGCCGTCTTCGACCACATGCAGGCCCACCCCGACCACAACCGGCTCCTCGCCTGGGCCCGGCTCGAGGGCGAGCACGACTGGGAGTCCTCGGTGCCCACCCTGCGCTCGGTCCAGGACGCCGCCCTGTCACAGCTCGACCGTCTTCGCGGCGACCCCGCCGTGACGGTGTCCTGGAGCAGCGACGACATCTTCGCCCTCGTCATGTCGCTCGCCTGCGCCTGGCAGAACCTGCCCGGTCTCGGCGAGGCGCACCCGGGTGTCGTCCTCGACCCCGCCCTCCAGCGCGAGATCGTACGCGAGGCCGTGCGGCGACTCACCACCGCCTGAGCCGGGCGCCGGGCCGCTCGACCGCACCGACGACGAGGGAGGCGCGCCCCGGTCACCCGGGACGCGCCTCCTTCTGTCGGTCGCTCGCGTCTACTTCTTCGCGTCGACCTTGGGCGTGACCTTGAGGAAGCCCGCACGCGGGTCGCCGAGGCCGACCAGCGGAGTCGTGTCGCGGCCGCCGACGAAGTTCGTCACCCAGCCGGACAGGATGCGGAACTTGCGGTTGAGCGTCGGCATCGCGTACAGGTGGTAGCCGCGGTGGGCCATCCAGGCCGGCACGTTCTTGAGCTGCAGGCCGAACATGCTGGCCGCACCCTTGCCGATGCCGTAGCTCGCCACGGTGCCGAGCGACTCGTGGCGGTACTCCTTGACGGGCTCGCCCGAGAGGGTGGCGATGACGTTGTCGGCCACGGTGACCGCCTGACGCACGGCGTTCTGCGCGTTCGGCGGGTAGTAGGCGGGCTGCTTCTCGGAGAGGAGGTCGGGGACCTGCGCCCCGTCGCCGAGAGCCCAGACGCCGTCCAGCTTCTGGCCGTCCTCGGTCTGCACCTGCAGCGTCGCGCTGACGTTGACGTGTCCCTTCGGGCCGAGGGGCAGGCCCATGTCGCCCAGCACGGGGTTCGGCTTGACGCCGGCCGTCCAGACGATCGTGCCCGCGGGGATGGTCTCGCCGTCGCTCAGCACGACGTCGCCGTCGACGCACGAGGGCATCGTCGTCTTGAGGCGGATGTCGATGCCGCGACCGCGCAACTGGCCGAGTGTCCACTTCGAGAGCTCGGGGCCGACCTCGGGAGCGACGCGGTCGAGGGCCTCGACGAGCACGAAGCGCAGTTCGTCGCGGGACAGGTTCGGGAACGTGTCGACGGCCGAGTTCGCGGCGTCGGACAACTCGGCGAGGGCCTCGACGCCGGTGTAGCCGCCGCCGACGAAGACGACGGTCAGGAGCTTGCGTCGGACGGCCGGGTCCTTGACGCTGGCCGCCTCGGCGATGTTGCCGAGGATGCGGTCACGGACGTACTGCGCCTCTTCGACGCTCTTGAAGCCGACGCCGTTCTCGGCGAGCCCCGGGGTCGGGAAGGTGCGGGTGACGGCGCCGAGGGCGACGACCAGCTGGTCGTAGGCGATGTCGGTCGACTCGCCGTCCGCGCTGGTGACGGTGACCTTCTTGGCCTCGCTGTCGAGCCCGGTGACGGACGCCTCGACGACCTTCGTGCGCTTCAGCGTCTTGCGCAGCGGCACGGTGACGTCGCGCGCCGCGATGTGGCCACCGGCGACCTCGGGCAAGAACGGCTGGTAGGTGAAGTACGGGGCCTGGTCGACGAGGGTGATGCTCGCCGCCTGGGGTGGGTGTCGCTTCTGCAGTTCGAGTGCAGTGGTGAGCCCGGCGGAACCGCCGCCGAGAATTACGATTCGCTTGGTCATGTATGTGTTCCTCCCTCAGACGACCGTACCCCCGGGGCCGCCTGCCGGAACGCCACACGCCGAACGGCCCGGCACCCCTGAGAGCCGGGCCGGGCACGGCCACGCGTCGGACGGTGCGGTCAGCGGCCGCCGTCGAGGTCGCTCTGCGTGAACGACCCGTCCGGTTCGCCGTCGTGGGGTCCGCCGTCGGCGGCCGGCTCGTCCGGGACCTGCGCGTCGACGTACGACCCGTCGCCCTCGCTCGTGCCGGCTTCTTCGGTGTAGGTGCCGTCGGCCTCGCCGTCGTGCGGCCCACGCGTGCGGGCGCCGCCGTCGAGGTCGTCGTCGACGTACGAGCCGTCCTCGCCCGAGGTGGGTCCGCCGGTGCTCGGCCGGTCGTGCTCGTGGTGGTTGGCGTCGCTGCCCATGGGTGCTGCCCTTCGTCGAGGTCGGTCGGCGTCGTCGCCGCCCGTGCGGCTCACCTTAGACCGACGCGGCCACGGCCGACCGAGCGGAGCGACGGCGTCAGAACCCCTCGTTCTCGCGGGTCACGTAGGGCGACTCGAGCGCGTCCAGCTCGTCGTCCGTGAGCCACAGGTCGACCGAGGCCACGGCGTCGTCGAGGTGCTGCATCTTCGTGGCCCCGACGATCGGCGAGGTGACCGCGTCCTGCTGCCGCACCCAGGCCAGCGCGACCTGTGCGCGCGAGACGCCCCGCGCCTCCGCGACGTCGGCGACGGCCTGCGCGACGGCCCGGTCGCCGTCCTCGCGCTGCTTGTAGAGCGTCTGACCGAAGCGGTCGGTCTCGGTCCGGACCGTGGTGGCGTCCCAGTCGCGGGTCAGCTTCCCGCGGGCCAGGGGAGACCACGGCAGCACACCGACGCCCTGGTCGAGGCAGTAGGGGTGCATCTCACGTTCTTCCTCGCGTTGGATCAGGCTGTACTGGTCCTGCATCGAGACGAAACGCGTCCAGCCCCCGAGGTCGGCCGCGTGCTGCATCGAGGCGAACTGCCAGGCCCACATGCTCGAGGCGCCGATGTAGCGGGCCTTGCCGGCCTTGACGACGTCGTGGAGCGCCTCCATCGTCTCCTCCACGGGCACCTCGGGGTCGAAGCGGTGGATCTGGTACAGGTCGACGTAGTCGGTGCCGAGCCGGCGCAGGCTGTCGTCGATCGCGCTCATGACGTGCCCCCGGCTGAGCCCGGCCCCGTTCGGGCCGGGACGCATGCGGCCGTGCACCTTGGTCGCCAGGACGACCTCCTCGCGGGTCGCGAAGTCCCGCAGGGCCCGCCCGACGATCTCCTCGCTGGTGCCGTCCGAGTAGACGTCGGCGGTGTCGAAGGTCGTGATGCCGAGCTCGAGCGCCCGGGCGATGAACGGGCGGCTCTCGTCCTCGGGCAGGCTCCACTCGTGCGTGCCGCGGTCGGGCACGCCGTAGCTCATGCAGCCGAGGGTCACCGCCGAGACGGTCAAGCCGCTCGTGCCCAGTCGTGCGTACTCCATGTGTGGTCCCTCTCGTCGTGGGGCGGGGCACCGGTGGCCGCGCCGACTGCGACCCTATGCGCGGGGCGGTGCGGCCCGACCCGCGGTCGACGCGTCCCCGCGGATCACCGAGGCGGTGTGTCGGAGCGCCCTCCGCGCCTCCGGGGTCCAGGGCGCGCCGACGAAGTCGTGGAAGGCGCCGCGGTACAGCCGCAGCTCGACGCGTCCACCCGCCGCGGTCACGCCGGCGGCCAGCCGCTTCACGTCGGGCGTCAGCAGGTCGCGGTCGCCGGCGTAGGCGAACACGGGCGGGAGACCCGAGAGGTCGCCCCGCACCGGGCTGACGAGGGGGTCGGCCGCATCGCGGTCCCCGGCCCACCACCGCCCCGCGGCGACGAGACCGTCGCGGGCGAGCATCGGGTCGAGCGGCGCGATCTCGTCGATCGCGGGGGAGTCGAGCAGAGCGTCCACCCACGGCGAGAAGAGCACGACGGCGTCGGGGACGGGCCGGCCGGCGTCGCGTTCCCGCATCGCCGCGACGAGGGCGAGCGCCCCGCCCGCCGAGTCGCCGGCCACGACGACGCGGGACGGGGAGGCGCGGCGCACGTCCTCGAGGACGGCGTCCAGCAGCGGCAGCGCGTCGTCCACGTCGTGGGCCGGCGCGAGCCCGTAGAGGGGCACGGTGACGACGGCCCCGGAGGCGCGGACGAGACCCGCGAGCAGGTTCCAGTGCGTGGCCAGGACGGGGTGGACGTAGGCACCGCCGTGCAGGTAGACCACGTGGACGCCGCTCGGGGCCTGACGCGGACGGAGCGTGACGACGCGCGCACCACCGACCGGCGCCTCCTCGACGGTCGCGACGCGGTGCACCCCTCGGGTGACCGGCGCGGCGGAGCCCTGACGGGCGACCGAGCGGACGAGCGAGTCCTCGGACTCGGTCGAGCGGGGGCGGAAGCGGAGGCGCATGCGCAGAAGAGCACGCGTGGCGGCCATCGAGAGCGACATGACCCGACCCTATGGGCGCCGGGGACGACCAGGGGCGGCGGGGGCTACCGGACGGGATGCGAGGAAGCTAGCTTGTCCCCCGAACGGGTCACCCGACCCCGACGTCGCCGGTGCCGTCATCTGGGAGCGCGCACCGACGGCACACCTCGCTGCACGAACACACCCGAAGGAACGACGATGTTCGACACACGCTTCATCAGCAGTGCCATCTCCCGGAGCGCCGAGACCCCGATCGATCGACGACGGCTGCTCGCCGCCGCCGGCGTCACGGGCCTCGGCACGGGGCTCGCCGCGGTCGCCGCGACGCTGCCCGCCCAGTCCGCGGCCGCCGTCTCACCCTCGGACGAGGTGATCAGTGATGCGACGATCCTGAACTTCGCACTCAACCTCGAGTACCTCGAGGCGGAGTTCTACCTCCGGGCCGTCACCGGCTCGGGGCTGCCCGCCGACCAGATCACGGGCATCGACCCCCAGGGCGGCGTCGTCGGCGGCGCTCCCGTGCCGTTCAAGACCACGATCGTCAAGCGCATCGCGCAGGAGATCGCCGCGGACGAGAAGGCGCACGTCTCCTTCTTGCGGTCCGCACTCGGCGGCGCGAAGGTGTCGCGACCGGCGATCGACCTGCAGAGCAGCTTCACGGCGGCGGCCCTCGCGGCGGGCGTCATCACGCCGGGCCAGACCTTCGACCCGTTCGCCTCGGAGGAGAACTTCCTGCTCGGGGCGTTCATCTTCGAGGACGTCGGAGTGACCGCCTACAAGGGGGCCGCACCCCTGATCTACAACAAGACCTACCTCGGCGCGGCCGCCGGCATCCTCGCGGTCGAGGCCTACCACGCGGGCATCATCCGCACCACGCTGAACGCCAAGGGACTGCAGGTGCCCGCGACGAAGATCTCGGACGCCCGCGACTCCCTCGACGGGTCGACGGACGACGACCAGGGTCTGACCCTCGGTGGCGTCCAGAACCTCGTGCCGACCGACGCCAACGCCATCGTCTACGGACGGACCGCCGAGCGCGTGCTCAACGTCGTGTACCTGACGCCGAACCAGATCGACAAGGGCGGGTTCTTCCCGCAGGGCATCAACGGCTCGATCGTCGCCAGCGGCAACCCCGGCAGCGCGGTCTGACGACCGACGAAGGCCGGGAACCAAGGAAGGCCCGCACACCGGGGTGTGCGGGCCTTCCGTCGCTTGCGAACAAGCATCTGTCTCAACACAGATCTGGTGAAACGCCTCTCGGAAGAGGATGTTTCGAGTGTCCGAGGGGGGACTTGAACCCCCACGCCCTATACGGGCACTAGCACCTCAAGCTAGCGCGTCTGCCATTTCCGCCACCCGGACTGGATGGTGCCGACCGAAGCCGACACGAAAGATTAGCACGGCTCGGAGGGCCCTCGTGACCACCGCCACGTCCGTCGGCGTGAGGGGCGCGGCAGGTAGCGTGGGGCGCATGACGACGACCCCCACGAGCACCGGCCCGACCGAGCCCGAGCTCGACGAGACGGCCCGCATCGCCCGCGACCTCATCCGGTTCGACACGTCGAACTACGGCGGTGGGCGGTCGAACGGAGAAGCCGACGCGGCCGAGTACGTCGAGGCGGCCCTCCGCGACCTCGGCCTCGAGCCGCAGCTGTTCGAGTCCGAACCCGGCCGGGTCAGCGTGATCGCCCGGGTCGAGGGAGCAGAGCCGGCGAAGCCCGGCCTGGTGGTGCACGGCCACCTCGACGTCGTGCCGGCAGACCCGGCGAACTGGTCGGTCGATCCGTTCGGCGGGGTCGTGCAGGACGGCATGCTCTGGGGGCGCGGGGCCGTCGACATGAAGAACATGGACGCCATGATGTTGACGGCCGTCGGCGACATCCTGCGGGCGGGGGAACGACCGGCCCGCGACCTGGTGCTGGGGTTCCTCGCCGACGAGGAGGCCGGGGGAGTCCTCGGCTCGCACTTCCTCGTCAAGGAGCACCCCGGGTTGTTCGACGGCGCCACCGAGGCGATCAGCGAGGTCGGCGGTTACTCGACGTTCATCGACGGACGCCGCTCGTACCTGCTGCAGACGGGCGAGAAGGCCCTGATCTGGGTCAAGCTCCGGGCACGGGGCACCGCTGGCCACGGCTCCCAGATGATCGAGGCGAACGCCGTGACGCGCCTGGCCGAGGCCGTGGCCGTCCTCGGCCGCCAGCAGTGGCCGATCGTGCTGACCGACACGACGACCGCCCTGCTGGGCGAGGTGGCCCGCATCCTCGACGTCGACGTGCACGAGGTCGCCCCCGACGAACTGGTCCTGCGCACCGGCACGGCCAAGGGCTTCATCCGCGGGTCGCTGCGGACGACGACCAACCCCACGATGCTGACGGCGGGCTACAAGCACAACGTCGTGCCCGACACGGCCGAGGCCCTGGTCGACATCCGATGCATGCCGGGGCAGGAACAGGCCGTGCTCGCCGAGGTACAGGCGCTGATCGGCGACGACGTCGAGATCGAGACGATGCACACCGACATCGGGCTCGAGACGCCTTTCTCGGGCCCACTGGTCGACGCGATCACCGCCACACTCGACCGCCACGACCCGGGGGCACCCGTCCTGCCGTACCTGCTCTCGGGCGGCACCGACAACAAGGCCCTCAGCCTCCTCGGCATCGCCGGCTACGGCTTCGCCCCGCTCCGGCTCGACGAGGGCATGGACTTCCCGGCCATGTTCCACGGCGTCGACGAACGGGTGCCGCTCGACGCACTATCCTTTGGCAGTCGCGTCCTGCGGGACTTGTTGTCGACGTACTAGCAACCCCCGCACCAGAAGGGTCACCCGCGTGGAGCATCTCCTCCAGGCACTCCTGCTCGGCCTCGTCCAGGGCCTCACGGAGTTCCTCCCCGTCTCGTCGAGCGCCCACCTGCGGCTCGTCGGCCTGTTCTTCAGCGATCCCGGAGCGGCGGCCGAGTTCGACCCGGGCGCCACCTTCACCGCCATCACGCAGCTCGGCACCGAACTGGCGGTCGTCATCTACTTCTGGCGTGACATCACCCGCATCGTCTCGCGCTGGTTCGCCGGCATGACCGGCAAGATCCCGCGCACCGACCCCGACGTCCGCATGGGCTGGCTCGTGATCATCGGCACCGTCCCGATCGTGCTCGTCGGATACGTCGCGCAGGAGTACATCCGCACGGTGTTCCGGTCGCTCTGGATCGTGGCGATCGTCCTGATCGTGTTCGGCGTGCTGCTCGGCCTGGCCGACCGACTCGGCAAGAAGACCGAGCGCTTCGAGGACATGCGTTACGGCCACGGCATCGCCGTCGGCGTCGCCCAGGTGCTGGCGCTCTTCCCCGGCGTCTCGCGGTCGGGTGCCACCACGACCACGGCGCTCGCCCTCGGCTACACGCGGCCGGCCGCCGCGAGGTTCTCGTTCCTGCTGGCGGTGCCGGCCGTCTTCGGCAGCGGTCTCTACGAACTCGTGCAGAGCTTCAGCGACCCCGGACCCTACTCGCTGGGCGAGACCCTGGCCGCCACGGTCGTCGCCTTCGTCGTCGGCTTCGTCGTCATCGCGTTCTTCATGAACTACATCTCGCGCCGCAGCTTCGCCCCGTTCGTGGCCTACCGCATCGTGCTCGGCGTCGTCCTGCTCGTCCTGCTCGGCACGGGCGTGGTGGTCGCATGAGGTCCTGGGCAGAACCCGTCGTCCCGCGCCTCCCCGGTCTCGGCGACCTCCCGGCACTCCACGACACGTCGACCGGCACGGTGCACCCGACCGAGGTCGACGGTTCGTCGGCCGGCCTGTACGTGTGCGGCATCACGCCCTACGACGCCACCCACCTGGGCCACGCGTCGACCTACCTGGCGTTCGACACCCTGCTGCGCGTCTGGCGCGACGCCGGGGTCGAGGTGGTCTACGCCCAGAACACGACCGACGTCGACGACCCGCTGCTCGAGCGGGCGACGGCCACCGGCGTCGACTGGCGCGAACTCGCCGACGGCCAGACCGACCTGTTCCGCAGCGACATGCAGCACCTGGCCGTCGTGCCGCCGACGCACTACGTCGCCGTGACCGAGGTGGTGACCGACGTCGCCGACGCCGTGGCGCGCCTCCTCGACCGGGGTCTCGCGTACCCCGTGCCGACCGACGCCTCGAGCGCCGGCGACGACCTGTACTTCGACGTCCGGGCCGCCGAACGCGACACCGACTGGCACCTGGGCCTCGAGAGCCGCTACGACGCCGACACGATGGCCCGGTTCTTCGCCGAACGCGGTGGCGACCCCGACCGCCCCGGAAAGCGCGACCCGCTCGATCCGCTGCTCTGGCGAGCGGCCCGAGACGACGAGCCGTCCTGGCCGACCACGCTGGGGGCCGGCCGTCCGGGCTGGCACATCGAGTGCACGGTGATCGCCCAGCAGCACCTCGACGTCCCGATCACCGTCAACGGGGGCGGCAGCGACCTGGTGTTCCCGCACCACGAGATGAGCACGGCGCACGGCACGGCCCTCACCGGCCGCCCCTACGCCGTCCACCACACGCACACCGGGATGGTCGGCTACCAGGGCGAGAAGATGAGCAAGTCGCTCGGCAACCTCGTCAAGGTCAGCGAACTCGTCGCTGCGGGCCACGACCCGCGCGCGGTCCGACTCGCCCTCCTGGCGCACCACTACCGCGCCGACTGGGAGTGGTTCGACGCCGAGCTCGCCGCCGCCGAGCAGCGCCTCGGCCGCTGGGTCGCCTGGGCGGCCACGAGCGACGGAGGCGCGGTGGCGGCCACGGCTCCCACCCCCTTGGTCGTCGGCCTGCGCTCCTCCCTCGCAGACGACCTCGACACGCCGTCGGCCCTCGACGCCGTCGACGCCGTGGTGTCTCGGGGAACCGCCCCGTCCGAGGTCGACGTCGACGCCGTCCAGGCGTTGTTGGGCATCGACCTGCGCGCCTGAGCCCGCCGGGAGGACGCAGACGCCGACAGGCCCCAGGACGGCCCACGAGAAACGGGTCGTCTGCCCTGTTCTCCATGCATATGCATGAGTGTTCCTCATTCAGCACGAGCGTCTGCCCTACGATGGTCGGCGTGGAAACGTCGATCAACGCCCCGGCTCCGGCCGCGACGTCGAGCGACGCCCGCCGCCCACTCACCCGACGCGACACGCGCGTCGACCTCTGGATCGCCGCTCTCACCGCCGTTCTCGGCCTCGCCACGCTCTGGCTCAGTGCCGTCATCGTCGCGGACGCCGACGGGGCGGGCTCGCCGTCGATCGTCGAGAGCGTGCTGTGGCTCGTGGGCCTCTGTGCGCCGCTCGCCTTCCGCCGGCAACGGCCCGTGGCCGTCCTCGTCGTCGTGTCGGGCGTGTTCCTGGCCGCCCAGCTGAGGGGCTATCCCGACACGCTGACGCCGTCGATCGTCGAGTTCGTGGCCATCTTCACCGCGAACGCCTGGGCCGCCCGGCGCGCCCGCGCGCTCGTCGTCAGCGTCGTCGTGACCGCGGTCATGTTCGTCTGGCTCGGGGTGTGGCTGCGCTCGGTCTACGTGTCCGACGCCGAGGCCGCCGACCCCGTGACCCTCGCCACGATCGCCTACACGCTCGTCTCGAACGGCATCGTCCTCGTGACGGCCATCGCCTTCGGTCGAGCGGCCCGGGTGTCGGCCACCAGGCTGCACGCCCTCGAACGCACGGGGGTCGAACTGCGGGCGGCGCACGAGCTCGTCGCCGACCGGGCCATCAACGAGGAGCGCACGCGCCTCGCCCGCGAGTTGCACGACGTGGTCGCCCACCACGTCGCGGTCATCGGCATCCAGGCCGGCGCGGCCCGACGGACCCTCGACCGGCCCGAGATCGCACGAGGCGCCCTCTCGGCCGTCGAGGGCACGGCGCGCACGACCATCGACGAGCTCGACCGCCTGTTGTCCGTGCTGCGGTCGCGCGACGGCGAGACCGGGTCCGCCCCCTCGGGCCTCGGTGCCCTGCCCGAACTCATGGCCGACACGCGCGCCCTCGGTCTCGAGGTCCGGTTCTCGGTGCACGGTGACGCCCACGACGTCCCCGAGAGCATCGGCGTCACCCTCTACCGCATCACCCAAGAGGCGCTCACCAACACCCTCAAGCACGGCAACGCCTCGCTCGCCGAGGTGCACCTGCGCTACGGCGACCGCACCGTCGAGGTCGAGGTCGTCGACGACGGCCGTCCCGGCCCCACGCCCTACCCCGGGGCGACCCCGCCGCAGGGCACGGCCACGTCCGGCGCCGGACTGGGCCAGCGGGGCATGCGCGAACGGGTCGACCTCCACGGGGGCGAGTTGCACCTCGGCCCCCGACCGCGCGGGGGCTACCGGGTGCACGCCGTCCTGCCCGTGGGCGCCTGCGCCGACGCCCGCCCCCGCGACCACGTCGCCACCGACCCCTCCGAGAGACCATGACCGACACGACCGATCCCGTCACCGTCCTGCTCGTCGACGACCAGGACCTCGTCCGCACGGGTTTCCGCATCATCCTCGACACCGCGCCCGACGTCCGCGTCGTGGGTGAGGCCTGCGACGGGCTCGAGGCCGTCGACCTCGTCCGGCGACTCCGCCCCGACGTCGTCGTGATGGACATCGAGATGCCCGTCCTCGACGGGCTCGAGGCCACGCGCCGCATCCTCGCGCAGTCTCCCGAGGGCGGCCCGGCGGTCCTCGTCCTCACGACCTTCGGCCGGGACGACTACGTCTTCCGGGCCCTCCAGGCGGGGGCGAGCGGCTTCCTGCTCAAGACGGCCACGCCCGAGGACCTCATCGAGGCGATCGCCGTCGTGCACCGCGGGGACGCCCTGCTCTCGCCCCAGCTCACCCGTGCCGTCGTCGAACGCGCCGTGGGCGACCCGGCGACGGCGCGGGTCGTCGTCCCCAGTCCGGCCCTGGCGACGCTCACCGAACGCGAACGCGAGGTCCTCGACAGGCTGGCATCCGGGGCCTCGAACGCCGAGATCGCCCGACGGTTGTTCCTCGGCGAGGCGACGGTCAAGACGCACGTCTCGAACGTGCTCGGCAAGCTCGGCCTCCGTGACCGGACGGCGGCCGTGGTGTTCGCCTACGAGAACGGCGTGGCCGTCCCGGGCGGACCCACCACCTGAGCCGGGTCGTCGAGCCAGGACGCCGGGCCCCGTCCGACGGGGCCACGGCAGGGTGGCTCAGGGGACCGGGGGATACCTCGGGTCGTCCGGTCGGCCGTCCCCGCCCTTGCCGTCGCGCCGCCGGAGGTACCGTTCGAACTCCTGCGCGATGGCCTCCCCGCTGGCCTCGGGGCTGTCCACCGTGTCGCGGGCCTGCTCGAGCTGTTCGATGTAGCCGGCCATGTCCTCGTCGTCGGCCGCGAGGGCGTCGATGCCGGACTCCCAGGCCGTCGACTCCGCGTCGAGCTCGCCTCGGGGGATCGCCACGCCCGAGAGTTCGTCGAGCTTCTCGATGAGGGCGAGCGTCGCCTTGGGCGACGGGGCGTTGTGGACGTAGTGCGGCACCGAGGCCCAGATCGAGAGGGTCGGCACGCCGGCGGCCTCGACGGCGTCGGCGAGGACCGACAGGATGCCCACCGGTCCCTCGTAGGTGCTGCGTTCGAGGGAGTACTCGTCGCGGACGGCCTCGTTCTCGCTGCTGACGAAGACCGAGATGGGGCGCGTGTGGGGGACGTCGGCGAGCATGGCCCCGAGGAACACCACGCCCGTGACGTCGTGCACGTCGATCAGGTCGACGATCTCGGCGGCGAAGCCCCGCCAGCTGCGCGACGGTTCGGCGCCGAGCAGCACGAGCACCTCGGTGGCCGGCGACGCCGGGTCGCGGGGAAGGACCGTCACGGCGTCGGCGGCCGCGTGCAGCTGGATGCGGGGCCACACGAGGGTGCGCACCCCGTCGTCGTCGAGCCCCACCTGCGGACGGTTGAACTGGTAGTCGATGTACCGCTCGCCGTCGAGCTCGGCCACCGGTTCGAGCGAGAGCGTCTCGACCAGGCTGCGCGCGACGCCGCTGGCGGCCTCGCCGGCGTCGTTCCAGCCCTCGAAGGCAACCACCAGCAGGCGTCCCGCAGCGAAATCCGACGTGTTCGTCAACCTGAGTCCTCACCGTGCCGGAAGGGCGTCCGGCGCTTGACCCTCCACGATAGACCGTGACCGCCACCAGGAGGCGCGGGCCGGGAGGCCACGCCGGTCACGCCCGGTAGACTCGTCCGCCGTGACCGAAACCCTGCCTGCCGCCGTCCTGTGGGACATGGACGGAACCCTCGTCGACACCGAGCCGTACTGGTTCCTCTGCCAGGTCGAACTGGTCGAGTCCTTCGGCGGCACCTGGAGCCGCGAGGACGGCGACGCCATGATCGGCAGCGGCCTGTGGCAGTCCGCCCGCGTCCTGCAGTCCCACGGCGTCGACCTGTCCGAGGACGAGATCATCGACCGCCTGACCACCGCGGTCCTCGAGCGTGCCGCGGTCGAGATCCCCTGGCGTCCCGGCGCGAAAGAGCTCCTCGCCGAGCTCCGCCGTGAGGGAGTCCCGACCGCCCTGGTCACGATGTCGATCCGGCGCATGGCCCAGTTCATGGTCGACGCCATCGAGTTCGAAGCTTTCGACGCGATCGTCGCCGGCGACGACGTCGAGCACGCCAAGCCGCACCCCGAGGCCTACCTCCGGGGCGCCGCACTGCTGGGCGTCGACCCCGCCGACTGCATCGCCATCGAGGACAGCACGCCCGGCCTCGCCTCGGCCGTGGCCGCCGGCACCGTCGCGATCGGCGTCGAGCACCACGCGCCGCTCGCCGACGACGGCCCCTACATCCGACGCGACACGCTCGTCGGGACGACGGTCGGCGACCTCCGTGAGCTGCACCGTGCCGGGCGCGCCGTCCGCGACCAGGCGATCTCCGACTCCTGACCCCGGTGCGTACGCCGCGCCTCCTGCACCCCTCGGGGTGCGACCCGATCGAAAGCAGCACCCCCGCATGACCGCGTTCCGCCGCCAGTCCGGCCCTTTCGTCGAAGGCGACAAGGTCCAGCTCACGGGCCCCAAGGGCAAGATGAACACCATCGTGCTGACGCACGGTGCCGTGTTCCACACGCACCGCGGCATGATCGCGCACGACGACGTCGTCGGTCTGCCCGACGGGTCGGTCGTCCCGAGCACGACCGGCGACGAGTACCTCGCGCTCCGTCCCTTGTTGAGCGATTTCGTGATGTCCATGCCCCGGGGCGCCGCCATCGTCTACCCGAAGGACGCCGCACAGATCGTGGCGTTCGCCGACATCTTCCCCGGCGCGACCGTCGTCGAGGCGGGCGTGGGTTCGGGCGCGCTGTCACTCTGGTTGCTGCGTGCCGTCGGCCCCGAGGGACGCCTGGCGTCCTTCGAGCGCCGTCAGGAGTTCGCCGACGTGGCCGAGGGCAACGTCGCGAGCTTCTTCGGCGCCGAGCCCGAGAACTGGTCGGTCACGGTCGGCGACCTGGCCGACGAACTCCCGGCGGCGATGCCCGACGGGACGGTCGACCGGGTCGTCCTCGACATGCTCGCTCCGTGGGAGAACGTCGACGTCACGGCCGACGCGCTCAAGCCGGGCGGCCTGGTGATCTGCTACGTCGCCACGGCCACCCAGCTCTCGCGGACCGCCGAGGCCCTGCGCGCCTCGGGGTCCTTCACCGAACCCGACGCGTCCGAGACCCTCGTCCGCGGCTGGCACGTCGAAGGCCTCGCCGTTCGCCCCGACCATCGCATGATCGGGCACACCGGATTCCTCCTCACCGCACGCCGCCTCGCCCCCGGCGCGGTGCTTCCGCAGCTCAAGCGGCGCCCCTCGAAGTCCGACTACAGCGACGCCGACGTCGACGCCTGGACCCCCGGGGCCCTCGGCGACCGGTCGGCGAGCGACAAGAAGCTGCGCAAGACCGCCCGCCAGGCGCGGTCGGCAGCCGAGGCCGCCATCGCGGCGACCGGAGCCGTCGACGGCGGCGCCACCGACGGCCCCTCGACCGGTTCCGCGCCGGCCTGAGCGTCATCGAGGGCCCTGATCGCCCCCGCTAAGCTGTCCCCGCATCCGAACGACCCGACCGGAAGCCCCACTCGACCCCCGGTCACCTCCACGAAATGAGTCCCCGTGCGCACCATCCCCGCCCTCGTCGTGACGGTCGGCCTGCTCGCCTCGATGACGGCCTGCTCGACCACGGCCGGCCCCGGCTCGACCGGCTGCCCTGCCACGGGCGACGCCGCCTCGGTCGTCACGGCGACCGGTGACTTCGGCACGAAGCCCGACGTCGACGTGCCGACCCCCATCGTGACCAAGAAGACCGAGGTGTCGACGCTCATCCAGGGCGACGGCCAGCGACTCGTCGACGGCACCCCGGTCGTCATCGACTACACCCTCTTCGACGGCTCCACGGGGCAAGAGCTCGAGGACAGCGGTTACGACGGCTCCACGAACGTCCCCTTGACCGTCGGCGGCCAGACGCTCGCCCCGCTGGTCGACGCGCTCGAGTGCTCGACGGTGGGCTCGCGCGTCGCCGTCGCCGTCAAGGCGAGCGACCTCTCCGCATCGATCAACGGTGCCGCGACGACCCCGAACGACGACCCCGACGCGGCCTACGTCGCGGTGGTCGACGTCAAACGCGCATTCCTCGCCAAGGCCGACGGTGCCCTCCAGCTCGGCGCGAACGGTCTGCCCGCCGTCGTCACCGCCCCCGACGGAGCACCCGGCATCACGATCCCGGCGGGCGACGCTCCGACCGACGAGGTCGTGCACCTCGTCCGCAAGGGCCACGGCACGACGTTGACCGCCGACGACACGGCCGTGGTGCAGTTCACGGCCGTCACCTGGAGCCAGCCGGCCACCGTCGCGGGTTCGACCTGGACGAACGGCGGCTCGGCCACGCCGGTCGACCTCGGCGACGAGCAGATCCCGGACGACATCCGCTCGGCCCTGGTGGGGCAGCAGGTCGGTTCGCAGGTCATGATCGTGCTTCCGGCGTCTGCCGAGAGCGGCGGCTCCGCCTACGTCTACGTCTTCGACGTTCTCGGGGCGATCCGATGACGCGGCCCTGCTGAGCCGGTCGCCGTGCCCGCTGCCCGCACCCCCCGCGTCCCCGTCGAAGAGCGCCTGTTCAGCCTCGTGCTGGCCCTGCTCGCGACGGATTCCGGGTTGAGCAAGACCGAGATCCTGTCGACCGTCCAGGGGTACCGCCAGAAGTACTCGCGCTCCGGCGACAACGCCGCGCTCGAGCGGCAGTTCGAACGAGACAAGGACGACATCCGCGAACTCGGCGTCCCCCTCGAGACGATCGACGATCCCGCGTCGGCGGGCAACAACCAGGCCCTGCGCTACCGCATCCCGCGCGGGGCGTACGAGCTGCCCGAGGACATCTCGTTCTCCTCGGAAGAGACCGCCCTCCTCACCCTGGCGGCGATGGTCTGGCGCGAGGGGTCGCTCTCGCACGAGTCCCGTCGGGCCCTCCTCAAGCTCCGTTCACTCGGTGGCGCGGCGAGTGTCCCCGAGCTCGAGTACGCCCCTCGACTCCGTTCCCGCGACGCGGCGTTCGAGCCGTTGCGCACCGCGCTCGACCGCGGCGTCGTCGTCCGGTTCGACTACCTCAAGCCCGGAGACGAGGCCGCCCGACGGCGTGAGGTCGCTCCGGCTGCCTTGGTCCAGCACCACGGTCGGTGGCTGGTGTCCGCGGTCGAGGTGGGCACGGGAACGCTCAAGACGTTCCTGCTGTCGAGGGTGGTCGGTCCCGTCCAGCTGACGTCCACCCCGTTCGCACGCCCCGACGACGCCACCGCCGACCGCGCACTGGCCGACCTCGAGCAGGTCTGGCGCGACCGCACCGCGACCCTCCGGGTCGAGCCGACGTCCGACGCCGAGACCCGGCTCGGCAAACGTCGCGGCACCACGCGTCTCGATCCCGTCACCCTCACGGTCCATTGGACGGACGAACACCTCCTCGCCGACGAGCTCGCCTCCTTCGGACCCGAGGTGACGGTCGTCGAGCCCGAGAGCCTGCGCACCCTCGTGCGGCACCGCCTCGCGAGCGTGCTCGACACCCACACGGACGCCGTCGACGGAGGCGTTCGTGGCTGAATCCCGAGGTTCTCTCCACGCCGCGGACAAGCTGGCCTTCCTGCTCTCGCTCGTCCCCTGGCTCATGGACCACGAACGCGTCAGCGTCGCCGAGGCCGCCGCGCACTTCGGCGTGAGCGTGGCCGAGATCCGCCGTGCGGTCGAACTGATCGCCGTCTCGGGCATCCCCGGCGAGACCACCCAGTACCAGCACGGCGACCTCTTCGACATCGCCTGGGACGATTTCGAACAGAACGACGTCATCGTGCTGACCAACCTCGTCGCCATCGACGACTCGCCGCGGTTCTCCGCTCGCGAGGCCGCCGCTCTCATCGCCGGGCTGCAGTACCTGTCCTCGCTGCCCGAGAACGCCGATCGCGCGGCCATCGCCACCCTGATGAGCAAGCTCTCCCGAGGGGCCTCCAGCGAACCGAGCCAGGTCGCCGTCGACCAGTCCGAGACGAACGAGGTGCTGGGGCTCGTCGGACGGGCGGTCGAAACCGGCGTCCAGCTCGAGTTCGACTACCGCGGTACCCGTGGGGTCGCCGAACGCCGCCGGGTCGACCCGCTGCGGGTCGAGTCGGTCGACGCCGATTGGTACCTCAGGGCCTGGGACCACCTGCGCGAAGCCCCCCGCACGTTCCGACTCGACCGGATCGCCGCACCGGCACTGACGTCGACTCCCATCGCTCATCGGGCCGACGACGTCGCCCTGCCCGAGACGCTCTTCGAGGGGTCTCCGGACGACCTCGTCGTGGTGCTCGACCTCGACGCGGCCGCGGCACCGCTCCTCGCCGACTACGGCCCCGACGAACCCGAGCCCCTCGAGGACGACCGCGTCCGACTCCGACTGCGCGTCAACCGTCTCGGCACGCTCTGTCGACTCGTGGCCGGGCTGCCGGGTCGCCCGGAGGTCGTCGCACCCGAGTCGGCGCGCTCGGCGGTGGCCGACTGGGCCCGTCGGGCGATCGAGCGGTACGAGGCCGAGCCACCCCGCGCCTCCTAGGCTCTCCGCCCCACCCGCGCTGTGGATCGTCTGCGCCGCGCCAGTCGCGGGTGACACCGCACGATAGACTGATCGTCACCCTGCCCCGCAAGGAGACCCCATCATGTTCGGAAACGCACTCTCAGGCTGGCACCTGATCATCATCCTGGCGATCGTCCTGCTCCTCTTCGGTGCGCCGAAGCTCCCCGCCCTCGCGAAGAGCATCGCGCAGTCGATGCGCATCTTCAAGAACGAGGTCAACAGCGACAAGAAAGAGTCGGCAGTCGACGACGACTTCGACGACCGTCCGGTCCGTCGCTCCGACGACGCATCCGCCCGGTACAGCGACGGGTCGACCGCTCGTCGAGCCGACGACGGCTACCCGTCGCCGAATCGCGACGTCCCGCCGAAGTCCTGACGCGTGGCCACGACGACGACTCGTGGCGACAGCACCCAGGGGAGGGGCACCGGCCGTAGCCGCGGCCGCGACGGCAAGATGTCGCTCGGCCAGCACCTGCTCGAGTTGCGCAAACGCCTCTTCATCTCCGCCCTGGCCCTCATCCTGGCCGCTGTCGCCGGTTGGTTCCTCGCGCCGTTTGTCCTCGACGCCCTGAGGTCACCGGTCGAGGCCATCGCCGCAGCGCGCACGGGTGAGACCACCCTCAACTACTCGAACATCACCGGCGCGTTCGACCTCAAGCTGCAGATCGCGGTCACCGTCGGCGTCGTCATCTCGAGCCCCGTGTGGCTCTACCAGGTGTGGGCCTTCATCGTCCCGGCTCTCGTGCGCAAAGAGAAGCTCTACGCGGTCGGCTTCATCGGCACCGCCATCCCTCTCTTCCTGGGCGGCTGCTTGGCGGGTTGGTACGTCCTTCCCCACATCGTCGAGGTCATGACCGGCTTCGTCGACACCCAGGACGCCACCATCATCGAATCGAAGGTCTACTACGACTTCGTCCTCAAGCTGGTCCTCGCCGTGGGCATCGCCTTCGTCATGCCGGTGTTCCTCGTGCTGTTGAACTTCGTCGGAGTCGTCTCGGCCGCCGCGATCGTCAAGGGGTGGCGCGTCGCCATCCTCGTCATCGTCCTGTTCACCGCCATCGCGACGCCGTCCGCCGACATCTTCTCGATGTTCCTGCTGGCCATCCCGATGATCATCCTGTTCTTCCTCGCAGCAGGGGTGGCCTGGTTGCACGATCGTCGGGTCGCGAAGCGCGCCGCGGCCCTCGACGCCGAGCTGGCAGCGGGTTGACCCGGTGAGCCCCGACCTCAGCCCGGCCGAGCGCTTCGCCGCGGCGAAGACACGCGTGAAGACCCCCAAGCTCCAGGCATTCCGGTCCCGCTTGGGCTTCACGCTCGACCCGTTCCAGATCGCCGCCTGCGCCGCCCTAGAAGAAGGCGACAGCGTCCTCGTCGCCGCACCCACGGGCGCGGGCAAGACCTTGGTGGCCGAGTACGCCATCCATCTCGCCATGCAGGACCCTCGGGCCAAGGTCTTCTACACCGCCCCGATGAAGGCTCTGAGCAACCAGAAGTTCCAAGAGCTGGTGGCCGAGTACGGCGCGTCCGAGGTCGGTCTGCTGACCGGCGACACGAACGTGAACTCCCGGGCGCGCATCGTCGTGATGACGACCGAGGTCCTCCGCAACATGATCTACGCCGGTTCCGAGATGTTGACCGACCTGCGCTACGTCGTCCTCGACGAGGTCCACTTCCTCGCCGACCGGTTCCGAGGTGCCGTGTGGGAAGAGGTCATCATCCACCTGCCCCTCGACGTCCGGCTCATCTCGCTCAGCGCGACGGTGTCCAATGCCGAAGAGTTCGGTGACTGGTTGCAGACGGTCCGCGGCAGCACCGAGGTCATCGTCTCCGAGGACCGTCCCGTGCCGCTCGACCAGCACGTCCTCGTCGGGGGCAAGTTCCTCGACCTCTTCGACTCCTCGGGGCAGGCGGCGACGAACCGGGTGAACCCCGAGCTCCTCCGGGCCACCTCGCTCGGGCGGCGTGGCGGTCGCAGCGGCGGACGGCGGGACTCCCATTCCGCCGGACGGACGGGCCCCCGGGGTCACGTCGTCCCGCCCACGCAGGGCGGCCCCGGACGCCTCGACCGCTGGAAGATCGTCGAGATGCTCGACGACCAGAACCTGCTGCCCGCCATCTTCTTCGTCTTCAGTCGGGTGGGCTGCGACCAGGCCGTGTCCCAGGTGCTGAGGTCGGGCATCCGCCTGACGACCGCCGACCAGCGTCGAGAGATCCGCGAGATCGTCGAGGCCCGCTGCCGTACCCTGCGCGACGAGGACCTCGCGGTGCTCGGCTACTGGCGCTGGCTCGACGGGCTCGAGCGGGGCGTGGCAGCCCACCACGCCGGCCTGTTGCCCGCGTTCAAAGAGGTCGTCGAAGAGCTGTTCCAGAAGAAGCTCGTCAAGGTCGTGTTCGCGACCGAGACGCTCGCGCTGGGCATCAACATGCCGGCCCGTACCGTCGTGCTCGAGAAGCTCGAGAAGTTCAACGGCGAAGCCAGGGTGCCCATCACCCCCGGGGAGTACACCCAGCTGACCGGTCGCGCCGGTCGTCGCGGCATCGACGTCGAGGGCCACTCGCTGATCCAGTGGCAGCAGGGCCTCGATCCGCAGGCCGTCGCCTCGCTCGCTTCGCGGCGCACCTACCCGATGAACAGCAGCTTCCGGCCCACGTACAACATGGCCGTGAACCTCATCGAGCAGTTCGGTCGATCCCGTACCCGCGAGGTGCTCGAGACCTCGTTCGCCCAGTTCCAGGCCGACCGTTCGGTCGTCGACCTGGCGCGCAAGGTGCGGTCGCAGCAGCAGTCGCTCGACGGCTACGCCGCATCGATGGCCTGCCACCTGGGCGACTTCGGCGAGTACACGATGTTGCGTCGCGAGGTGGGCGATCTCGAGAAGCAGGGGGCTGCTCGTGCCGAATCGCAGTCGCGGGCCGAACGCGACAAACGTCAGCGGCGCATCGTCGAACTCCGGCGGCAGGTCCGGCAGCATCCCTGCCACGCCTGCCCCGAGCGAGAGCAGCACGCCCGCTGGTCGGAACGCTGGTTCAAGCTCAAGAAGCAGACCGACCAGCTGTCGGCGCAGATCCGCAGTCGGACCGGTGCCGTCGCCAAGGTCTTCGACCGAGTCACCGACGTGCTGCTCGACCGCGGCTACCTCGTCCCGACGGGCACGAACGCCGGAGGCGCGGGTCGCGTCGCCCGGGACGCCGAGGTCACCGTCGCCCCGACCGGTCGCACGTTGCGCCGCATCTACGGTGATCGCGACCTCCTCGTGGCCGAGAGCCTGCGCCTCGGCCTGTGGAACATGCTCGACGTGCCGTCGATGGCCGCCATGGCCGCGACGCTCGTGTACGAGCCCCGGCGGGACGAGGGCCAGCTCTCGGAGCGATTCCTGCCCCGGGGCGAGTTCCGTGCGGCCCTCGACGCCACCCAGTTGCTCTGGGCCGAACTCGACGACCTCGAGCACGAACACCGTCTTCCCGGCAGCCAGCCCCCGGCTCCGGGGCTCGCCCTGGCGATGCACCGCTGGGCGCGAGGTGCCGCACTCGACTCGGTGCTCGACGACGCCGACCTCGCCGCCGGCGACTTCGTGCGCTGGACGAAACAGACGATCGACCTGCTCGACCAGCTGTCGGTCGTGGGCGACCTGCCGGTCGGTCCGACGGCGCGACAGGCTCTCGACGCCGTCCGTCGCGGCATCGTGGCCTACACCGCGGTCGGCCCCTGAGCCCCTCTGTCTGCTGAGGCCGGGGACGACCGGCGACGACCGGCCTCTCAGACGCCGCCACCTAGAATCACGGGGTGTCTTCCCGAGCGATCGACGTCCGACTGCCCCTCTGGCTGGCCCTCATCGTCGCACTCGGTGCCGGCGCCGTCCTCGACGGCGGCTTCCCCGACGGTGACGTCTGGCCGCTGACCTTCGTCGGCATCGGGTTCGTGTTGTTGGCCCTCCGAGGCCGGTCGCTCGGCGGTTCGTTCCTGTTCGGCCTCGTGGCGGGCCTGTCCTTCTACCTGATCCACATCTCGTGGGCGACGCTCTTCCTCGGCGTCGTGCCCTGGGCCGCCCTGTCGACGCTCGAGGCGCTCTTCTTCGCCGCCGGGGCGATGCTGATCACCCTGGCGTACCGCTGGGTCCCGCGCGTCTGGCCCGGCACCCTGGGCCGCACGGTCCTCCTGCCGGTCGTCGTCGGGGGGCTCTGGACGCTCCGTGAGTTCGTCGCCGGCACCTGGCCCTACGGCGGCTTCGCGTGGGGCCGGGTGGCACTCAGCCAATCCGAGAGCCCGTTCGCCGGCCTCGTGGCCTGGCTGGGCATCTCGGGGTTGTCGTTCCTCATGGTGGCGATCGTCGCCGCACTGATCCAGCTCGCCCTCCAGACGACCGTCCGGGGTTCGACCCGTGTGCTCGCGGGTGCGACGGTCGTGGTCGCCGCCCTCGCCGTGCCCGCCTGGCCGACGCACTCCTCCGGCACGGCCACCATCGCCGCCGTCCAGGGTGACGGCGACGCCGGCTACTTCGCCGACCGGCAGTACGGCGACCTCACCAACGCCCAGGTGCTCGCGATGAGCGACCTGCAGGCCCAACTCGCGCAGTTGCCCGACGACCAGCGCTCCCTCGACATGATCGTCTGGCCCGAGGGCGGCAGCGACCGCGATCCCACCCGCGACGCCACCGGCCGGTACGTCTTCGACGCGATCTCCCGTGGCTACGACGCGCCCCTCGTGTCAGGAGTCATCACCGAGAGCGACGACGGTGAGACCGTCTACAACTCGTCCCTCCTCTGGTCCGACGGAGGCGTGCGAGACCAGTACGACAAGAAGCACCCGGTCCCGTTCGGCGAGTACGTGCCCGACCGTGATTTCTGGCGGCCCTTCGCCCCCGATCTCATCGACCTGATCGGCCGGGACTACACCCCGGGCACGCGTGACGAGGTCTTCGACCTGGGTGACTTCCGGGCGGGCATCTCGATCTGCTTCGACATCGTCGACGACCAGCTCATCACGAACATGATGGACGAGGGGGCGCAGGTCATCATCGGCCAGACGAACAACGCCGACTTCGGCACCCGTCCCGGCCAGACGGACGAGAACGAGCAGCAACTCGCCATCGCCCGCCTGCGCGCCATCGAGACGGCCCGGCCCCTCGTCAACGTCTCGACCGTCGCCTCGACGCGAGCCATCGACGCCTCGGGCAGGACGACCGCGAGCATCCCCGACTACGAGCCCGGCACCATGGTGGCGGTGGTCGACCTCGGCACCGGGACGACGCCCGCCGTGGCGGCGAGTCGGGCGATCGAACTGCTCGTGTCGTTCTTCGGTCTCGCGATGCTGCTGCTGTCCCGTCTGTTCATCGGTACCCGCCGGTCGGCTCGTCGCCGCCGGCTCGACGAGGCACCCGATCCGATCCTGCCGCGGTGGCGCGTCGTCGACTGACGTCTCGCGACGCCAGGAACGAAAGAAGGCCCGACCACCATGCGGTGGTCGGGCCTTCTCGTCTTCGTGGTGCCGTCCGGGCCGTCAGGCGCCGATCTTGTGCTGACCCTTGCGGGCCCGCAGGAAGTCGAGTCGTTCTTGGAGGAGCTCCTCGAGCTCGTCACGGCTGCGGCGCTCGAGCAACATGTCCCAGTGACTGCGGGGAACCTTGACGTCACCGGCGTCGATCTCGACCGGCTTGCCGTCGGCCGACAACAGACGACCCTCTTGACCACTCTTGGGGGACTGCCAGATGTCCGGGATCTCGGCGTCCGCAGCGAACACCATGTCGAACGTCTGGCCGTCGGTCGTCTGGTAAACGGCCTTCTTACGGGGCGAGAACTCCACGCCCTCTTCGCTCTGCAGGCTCTGGCTGCCGAGCCTCATTCCGCGCAAACTGCGATCTGCCATTGTGTGGTCTCCTCTCGCGTTGCAATCACCCGTTGTAACCCGTTCTGGACCTCCGCCGTTCCGAGCCGTGCGATTTCACAGTCCCTTCACAGTGCCCGGCAGTCTCCGACGGCGGTCACGGAGCGTGCCGACGCACCTCGTCGAGTGCCAGGTCGGCACGGTCGGTGACGATGCCGTGGACGCCCAGGGTGAGCAGTCGAGCCATGTCGTCGGGCTCGTTGACGGTCCAGACATGCGTCTCGACACCCAGCCCCGCCCACTCGGCGACGCGTGCGGCGGTGACGATGCGGATCGGACCCTTGCGCTCGGGCACCTGAACCGCCCGGCACCCGACGAGGGCGCGCCGCATCAGCGTCCGCCTGAGCCCGGGGAGCGGCACGAGACCTGCCGCCATCGCCGTGACGATGCCCCGAGACGAGGCCGACGTCGCGACTCCCGGCAGGGCCCGGACCGCCCGGAGACGCCTGCGGTGGTCGAACGAGGTCACCAGGACGCGATCCGTCGCCCGGACCCGGGCGATCGCCCTGACGGCCGGCGCCACGGCCTCGTCGGACTTGAGGTCGACGTTGAACCGGGTCTCGGGGAAGGCGTCGAGCGCCTCGTCGAGGGTGGGGATCTCGTGCTCACCGTTGAGCCGGATCGCCTTGACGTCCGCGAGGTCGAGGTCGAGGAGGCGCTGCTCGCGTCCCGCGACCCGCCTCAGGTCGGGATCGTGGCTGATGACAGCGATGCCGTCGCGCGTGGCGTGCACGTCCGTCTCGACGTACGTCGCACCAGCCGACACGGCCAGGGCGAACGCCGACATGGTGTTCTCGGGAGCATCGACGGCGAGGCCCCGGTGCGCCAGCACCCGGGGCCCGGCCGGCGCGAACCAGCCGGCCGAGATCGGGGGAGCGGACGGCACTACGAGGTCGCCGGGGGAGCGGTCGGGCCGGCGCCCGGGGCGCCCGTCTCGGGGACCTGACCGGCGGCACCGGCAGCACCCCCGCCTCCGGACCCGGTACCCGCACCGGATGCGGAGCCACCGGGCGTGGTCACCGTCGGGAAGCCGAGGTCGGGTTCGGCCTCGAGATCGACGGTCGAGGCCAGGTCGGGCGTGACGTCCATCTCGGACACCTTGGGAGCCTCGGTCGGGGTCCACCCGGGGGCGTTCGGGTCGCGAGGGGCGAAGAAGCCCTGCCCGATGCCCTTGAGGGCCTCGGTCAGCTCGCTGGGGATGATCCACATGGTGTTGGCCGAGCCGTCCGCGATCTTCGGGAGGGTCTGGAGATACTGGTACGCGAGCAGCTTCGGGTCGGGGTCGCCGGCGTGGATGGCGTTGAAGACCGTCGCGATGGCCTCGGCCTCACCCTGGGCCCTCAGCACCTGGGCCTTCGCATCACCCTCGGCCTTGAGGATCGACGACTGTCGCGACCCCTCGGCCTCGAGGATCTGCGACTGCTTGGTGCCCTCGGCGGTGAGGATGGCCGCACGGCGACTGCGCTCGGCACGCATCTGCTGCTCCATGGAGTCCTGGATCGACAGGGGCGGGTCGATGGCTTTGAGCTCGACGCGGCCGACCCTGATGCCCCACTTGCCGGTGGCTTCGTCGAGCACGATGCGCAGTTGGCCGTTGATGTTGTCGCGGCTGGTGAGGGCCTGCTCGAGGTTCAACCCTCCGACCACGTTGCGCAGCGTGGTCGTCGTGAGCTGTTCGACGGCCCCGAGGTAGTTGGCGATCTCGTAGGTCGCCGCGCGGGCGTCGGTCACCTGGAAGTACACGACCGTGTCGATCGAGACGACCAGGTTGTCCTCGGTGATGACGGGCTGCGGCGGGAACGAGACGACCTGCTCGCGCATGTCGATCAGCGGCCGCACCCGGTCGATGAACGGTACGAGCAGGTTGAGCCCGGGGGAGAGGGTCTTGTGGTACCGACCCAGTCTCTCGACCACGCCGGCACTCGCCTGCGGGATGATGCGGACCGAGCGGAACAGGATGACGAGGACGAGCACGACGACGATCGCGACGACCACGATGGTGACGACGGTGCCGGCACTGATGGTGTCCATGGCTTCAGGACCTCTCTGCGGGGGCGACGAACGCCGTCGACCCCTCGATGGCGGTCACGACGACCGGGGCCCCGGTGTCGAGTGCGAGGTCGGCGCCCGCCGACGTCGCGGGGGAGGACAGCACGCGGGCCGTCCAGGTCTCGCCGTTCGACAGCTTGACCTGGCCGGCGTCGGAGCCGATCGGCACGACGACCGTGCCGCGCAGCCCGAGCAGCGCCTCGACGTTGCTGGGGGTCGGATCGCCCCCGCGGCGGAGCGCCCGCAGCAACGGTGGCCGCACCGTGAACAGCAACAAGACCGCGAGGACGGCCGCGACGATCGCCTGCAACCACCACGGGGCGCCGAAGAGGCCCGCGAGCAGACCACCGACGCTGCCGATGGCGAGCATGAGGAAGGTGAATTCGAGCGTCGTCACCTCGACGATGACGAACACCAGGATGAGCGCGATCCACGCGACCCATGCGTAATCGTTCAGGACGTCCACGTCGACCTTCTCTCGTTCCCCTGTTATGGAAACTACCACCCACCACCGACGGTGACGAGGGGGATTGGTAGGGTCGAGTCCGGTCCACGGGCCGATCGAACCCCGCACAGTCTGGAGCACGCCTTGTCCAACCCCCTCGCCGCAGAGTCCCTCGCCGGAGCCCGAGTCCTGGTCACCGGGTCGTCCCGGGGGATCGGCGCCGACACCGTGCGGTACTTCGCCGAGGCCGGTGCCAAGGTCGTCGTGAACTACCGCAACAAGGAGAAGCGCGCGCTGCAGCTCGTCTCGAAGATCGAGGAGGCCGGCGGCGAGGCGATCGCCATCGGGGCCGACCTGACCGACGAGGCCAGCCTGGCGACGATGTTCGAGACCGTGCGCGAGGCCTGGGGCGGCCTCGACGTCCTCGTCATGAACGCCTCGGGCGGCATGGAGACGGGCATGGCCGAGGACTACGCGCTCAAGTTGAACCGCGACGCCCAGGTGGCGCTGCTGACCGCGGCCCTGCCGCTGCTCGCCCCGGGCTCGCGCGTCGTCTTCGTCACGAGTCACCAGGCCCACTTCATCCGCACGACCGAGACGATGCCCGAGTACCTTCCCGTCGCCCTGAGCAAGCGTGCCGGCGAAGACGCCCTGCGCGAGATGCTGCCGCAGCTCGAGACCGCGGGCGTCGAGTTCGTCGTGGTCTCGGGCGACATGATCGAGGGCACGATCACGGCGACCCTGCTCGAACGGTCGAATCCCGGGGCCATCTCGTCGCGGAAAGAGAGCGCGGGCAAGCTGTACAACGTCGCCGAGTTCGCCGCCGAGGTCGCATCGGCCGCCGTCGACCCCGTCCCGGCCGACCACACCCGACTGGTGGGCGACACCAGCGACTTCGCGCCGATCGTCTGAGACGGGGCACCTCGTGACCGAGCGCATCGTCCGACCGACCTCGCGCCTCCTCGTCCTCGACGGGGACGACCGCGTGCTCCTCATGAAGACGGTGGCGCCCGACACCAGTCGGACAGCGCGTTGGATCACCCCGGGTGGCGGTGTCGACCCGGGCGAGACGCACGTCCAGGCGGCCGTCCGCGAACTGCACGAAGAGACCGGCCAGGTGGTCACCGCGGTCGGCGACGTCGTGCGCGTGGACGACTTCGAGGTGTCCTGGGACGACGCCGACCACACGCACGGTCACGCGGAGTTCTTCGTCGTCCGCCTGCCGCACTTCGAGGTCGTCGACGACGACTGGACGGACGACGAGCGCACCGACATCCTCGAGTCGCGCTGGTTCAGCCTCGACGACCTGACGACGATCGTCGAACCGGTCGAGCCCGCCGACCTCGTCGACTTGCTGCGCACGGTGCTGGACAGCTCGTCCGAGGCCTGAGGAGCAGGACGCTCACGCCGCCCGCGAACCCCTTCCGGCTTTGTCATGTGACTGATAATGCACATTATGTCAAGTAAGTGGGAATCGGGCGTGGGAAGCGCTCCCCGCTGACGCATGCCGCGCCTCCACGGAGTTGCCTGGTCGCATGACGACCGACGCGACCCACACACCGCCCGACGCCGCGCACCGTCGACCTGACGGGCTCGACGACGACACCGTCGCCGCGCTCGGCGAGCTCTCGGCCGCGCTCGAGATCGTCGAGCAGGCACGAGGATTCCTCTACGGCTTCCACCGACTGACCGGCAAGGCCGACCTGGCCCTCGGCGACGCCGTCGAGTCGCTCCGACGCGCCGGACACGTCGAGGTCGCCGACCTGCTCGATCGAGACCTCGTCGGTCGCAACGTCGTCGAGGGCCGATGGACCTACCAGATCGTGGAGGACTACGACGACGGCTACTACGCCGCGTTCCGCGACCATGAGCAGAACATACGTGATTCTCTCGCGGGCGGCAAGAGGCATCTCTTCGAGGCCGAGATGAAGGAGGCGCGGCGCAGCCACGGACGGCGGCACCACGAGGCGCTCCCCCGCGAATCGACGACGCCGGGGGCGGACGGGAACGACGCCGCGGTCGACCCCGTCGCCTGAGAAGATGGCCTGATGACTCCCCCGCCCGTCGACCGGCCCCGCATCGAGGCCGCCGTGCTCGAACTGCTCGCCGCGATCGGTGAGGACGTCGACCGCCCGGGCCTCGAGTCCACCCCTCGACGCGTCGCCGACGCCTACGTCGAGTTCTTCTCGGGACTCACGATCGACGCGGCCGACCTCGTCCGCCAGGCCACGGTCTCGGCCGAGGCCCATCAACTCGGCGAGGTCGTGATCGTCCGCGACATCTCGTTCCGGTCGGTGTGCGAGCACCATCTGCTGCCCTTCGTCGGTGTCGCACACGTGGCCTACGTGCCGGGTGAGACGATCGTCGGGTTGGGCGCGCTTCCCCGGGTGGTCGACGCCGTGGCCTCGCGTCCCCAGCTCCAGGAGCGCCTCGGCGAGGAGATCGCCGAGGCCCTGCAGGCGGGCGCTCGCCCCGACGGCGTCCTCGTGGTGCTCGACGCCTCGCACGGCTGCGTCACGACCCGCGGCCCCCGCCAGACCGGCAGCACGACGGTGACGCTCGCCAGTCGGGGCGTGCTGTCCCAGGCGTCGGCGCGGGCCGAGGCGGTCGCCCTGATCGGCGCGCCCCGTGCGTGAGGCCGCGGGGCAGCCCCACGACGCCGACTCCCCCGCACCCGCCCTGCCCCCGCTGCTCGTCCCTCGGCGACGCATCGGGTCGCGGACCTTCGACTTCTCCCGCCAGGTCGCGGTCATGGCGATCGTCAACCGCACGCCCGACTCCTTCTTCGACCAGGGCGCGACCTTCGCCCTCGACCGCGCCGTGCAGGCCGCGGTGGACGCGGCGGCGGCGGGCGCCGACTGGGTCGACATCGGGGGCGTCCCCTTCGCCCCTGGGCCCGAGCTGTCCGCCTCCGACGAACTCGATCGGGTCCTGCCCGTGGTCGAAGCGCTCTCGGTCCGGTCGGACGTCGTCATCTCCGTCGACACCTTCCGCCCCGAGGTCGCCGAACGCGTCATCGCCGCCGGGGCGCACGTCGTCAACGACACCACGGGGCTCCACGACCCGCGGTTGGCCGACGTCGTCGCCGACAGCGGTGCCACGCTGGTCGTCACGCACAGCCTGGCCGCACCCCGACGGCCGCATCCCCGGCCGCACTACGACGACGTCGTCGCCGAGGTCGTCGAGTTCCTCGCGCGGCGGGTCGACGTGGCCCGCGCCCACGGCGTGCCCGACGACCGACTCGTCGTCGATCCGGGGCACGACCTGAACAAGACGACCCGGCACTCGCTCGAGCTCACCCGGCGCCTGTCCGAGGTGGCCGGCCTGGGCCACCCGACGCTCGCCGCGGTGTCCAACAAGGACTTCGTCGGCGAGTCCCTCGGTCGCGACAAACCCGACCGGCTGGCCGGTTCGCTCGCAGCGGCGGCCGTGAGCGTGCTGCAGGGCGCGCGCATCGTCCGGATGCACGACGTCCGGGCCAGCGTCGACGCCGTCCGCATGGTCGAGGCGATCCTCGGCTGGCGCGACCCCGTGGTGGAACGCCACAACGTCGCCGAGGACGTGTCGTGACCGCCGTGGGCATCTCGCAGCTACATCCCGCACCCCCGGTCCGCGGTGGCGCACTGACGATCGACGACCTCCTCGATCTCCACCGGCCGCGAGACCGGGCGACGCCTCGCGTGCGGGCCAACTTCGTCGCGAGCGTCGACGGCTCGGCGACGGCCGCCGGACGGACCCGCGACCTGGGCGGCCCCGCCGACCTGCTCGTCTTCGACCTGTTGCGTCAGCTCTGCGACGTCGTCGTGGTCGGTGCGGGCACGGTCCGCGACGAGGGCTACGGCCCGATGCGGCTCGGCGACGAGGCCGTCGCCTGGCGGCGCAGGGTCGGCCTGCCCGATCATCCCGTCTTCGCCATCGTCTCCGGCCGGCTCGGGCTCGATCCGACGAGCAGCGTGTTCGCGGGCGCTCCCGTCCGGCCGCTGGTGCTCACCCACGACGCGGCACCTCGCGCTGCTCGGGCCCGACTCGACCGGGTCGCCGACGTCGTGTCGTGCGGTCGCGACCGGGTCGACCCGCGCCTCCTCGTCCGGGCCCTGGTCGAACGGGGGCTGCCGCAGATCCACACCGAGGGCGGGCCGGCGTTGCTCGGCGACCTGGTCGCCGCCGACGTCGTCGACGAACTGTGCCTCACCGTGTCGCCGAACCTCGAGGGTGGAGCCGGCCCGCGCATCGTCGCGGCCCGTGAGGCCATGGCGCTGCGTGGCCTCGCCCTCGACCACGTGCTGCTCTCGGGCGACATGCTGCTGACGAAGTGGTCGCGGACACGCTGACGTCGGGAGCCGGCGACCCCGAGGTCAGGAGGCGCGGTGCAGGCGGGCGATCAGCTCGCCTTCTCGCCGAAGCCGCCCTCGATGAGCGCGATGAGGTCGTCGACGGCGGCTGCCGCGTCCGGGCCGGTCGCCATCACGGCCACCGTCGATCCGACTCCCACGTTCAACCCCATGATGCGCAGCAGGCTCTTGGCGTCGACGCCGTTGACCGTGACGTCTGCCTGGAACCGCGACGCGTGCGTGACGAGGTCGGCGGCCGGGCGGGCGTGCAGCCCTGAGGCGTTGACGAGCACGGCGGATCGTTCGACGGCGTCGCCGCCCCGGAGGTCGCGCTCGTCGGCGTGGGCGTCGGCGACGCCGGTGGCCGTCCGAGCCGCAGCGGCGACGGCCTCGAGGTCTCCCCCGGTCTCGGCGGAGACAGCCGCGGCCACCGTGCCCTCGACCAACGGGGCGTCCGCGATGACCACGCGCTGCTTGTCGGCGTCGTCGAGGAAGTCGACGGCCGTCTCGCTCGTGAGGATGGCGGAGCCGAGGTCGCAGAGCACCACGGCACCCCCGCCTCGTGACGCCTCGGCGAGGGCGGCGGAGATCTTGTCGAAGCTGGTGCCGATGGCGCCGTCGTCGGTTCCTCCCGCCGCCACGATCGTGGTCGTGGGGGCCATCTGGCGTGCCAGGTCGACCACGCCCTCGGCGATCTTGGCGCTGTGTGAGACGACGACGATTCCGATGGTGGGCATGCTCAGGACTCCTTGTTCGAGCCGTCGGCGGCGTCGGCCGCTGCGGCGATGATGAGGGACGAGGACTGCGCACCGGGATCGCGGTGACCCACGGCACGCTCGCCGAGATAGCTGGCTCGACCCTTGCGGGCGACGAGGGGTTCGGTCGATGCGGCGCCGGTCGCCGCGGCGTCTGCTGCGGCGCGGAGGACGGCCTCGGGCGACGCCCCGTCCGCAGCGGCGGCGGCCGCCGCGTCGACTGCCGGGGTCCACGCGTCGATCATGGTCTTGTCTCCGACCTCCGCCTTGCCTCTCAGCACGACGCCGTCGCGGGCCGCCGTGAGGAAGGCGACCAGCGCCTCCGCGTCCAGCTCGGTGGCGTCGCCCAGCGCGGCAGCCCCCTTCAGGTAGGCAGTGCCGAGCAGGGGGCCCGAGGCGCCGCCCACCGTCGAGATGAGGGTCGTGGCGACGAGCTTGAGCGCGGCCCCGGGCGTCGCGTCGGTGGGGAGGTCGGCGAGTTTGGCCCGGACGGCGGTGAAGCCCCGCGACAGGTTCTCGCCGTGGTCGCCGTCGCCGATCTGCCGGTCGAGCTCGCTGAGTGCCGTGTGCTCGGCGGCGACGACGTCGGCCGTCCGGTCGATCCAGGCCCGGGTCCAGGTGGCGTCGAGTGTCATGCGGTGGTCGTTCCTCTCGTGGTGCGGTGGTGCAGTGGTGCGGTGCTTCGTGCCCGCGGTCGGGGGCCGAGGTGGAGGGGCCGGGGCCGGGCAGACGACTATCGGCCGCGGCGCAACGCCACGGTCTCGACCGGGGCGTCCCAGAGCTCGGTCAGCTCGTCGTCCAGACGGGTCAGCGTGATCGACATGCCCTGCATCTCGAGCGACGTGACGTACGAGCCGACCAGGCTGCGGTACACCTCGACGCCTCGCGCCTCGAGAGCCTCGGCCGCCCGACGGTAGGCGATGTACAGCTCGACGAGGGGCGTGCCTCCCATGCCGTTCACGAAGAGCAGCACCCGCTCCCCGGAGGCGAGCCCCAGATCGTCGGTGACGGCGTCGAGCAGGCGATCGACGATGGCGTCGACGGGCTCGAGGGGAATGCGCTCACGGCCCGGTTCACCGTGGATGCCGATGCCGATCTCGACCTCGTCGTCGGCGAGCGTGAAGCTCGGCTCACCGGCATGTGGCACCGTTCCCGCGGTGAGCGCGACGCCCATCGACCGGGTCGCCGCGTTCGTGCGTCGGGCCACCTCGGCGACGGCGTCGAGCGAGTCGCCCCGCTCGGCGGCAGCCCCTGCGGTCTTCTCGACGACGACCGTGCCGGCGACGCCACGGCGGCCGGCGGTGTACAGCGAGTCCTTGACCGCGACGTCGTCGTCGACGAGCACGGTCCGGACCGTGATGCCCTCGGCCTCGGCGATGTCGGCCGCCGTCTCGAAGTTGAGCACGTCGCCCGTGTAGTTCTTGACGATGTAGAGGACGCCTGCTCCGGCGTCCACCGCCTGCGTGGCGGCGACGATCGGGTCGGGCGTGGGCGACGTGAAGACCGGTCCCGGCACCGCGGCCGACAGCATGCCGTAGCCGACGAACCCCGCGTGCAGGGGCTCGTGACCACTGCCGCCGCCACTGACGAGCGCGACCTTGCCCGGCACGGGGGTCGCCGAACGGCGGACGAACGTCGGATCGTGCGAGACGACCACCAGGTCGGCGTGCGCTGCGCCGAAGCCGGCCACGGCCTCGTCGACGACGTCGGACGGATCGTTGATGAGCTTCTTCATCGAAGTCCCTTTCTCGGCGCCGGAGACGGTGCTCGGGTGCACCAGGCTGCCGCTCAACCTACTCCCAGGACCCCCTCCTGCACATATGTGCAAACACCTGATCTTTCCTTCTCGTCGCATGTGATCACAGCACTAAGGTGTTGACACACGCTCACCGCGGGTGCACTGTCGCCCCGCCGTACGACAAGGAAGGTCGACGTGAACCTGGGATTGATTTTTCTTTCAGAAACGGTGGGCACCGCATTGCTGCTCACCCTCGGTGGCGGTGTCGTCGCCAACGTCGCCCTGACGAAGACGAAGGGCTTCAACGGCGGCACGCTCATGGTCAACTTCGGCTGGGGCCTCGCGGTCTTCGTCGGCATCCTGGCCTCGTACTCCTCCGGGGCACACCTCAACCCGGCCGTCAGCATCGCGCAGCTGATCCTCGGCAACATCACGTTCGCCGCGTTCCTCGTGTACGTCGCGGCGCAGATGGTCGGTGCCATCATCGGCGCGGTCGTCGTCTGGCTGGCCTACAAGCAGCACTTCGACGAGGAGCCCGACCCGGCCACGAAGCTGGGCGTGTTCTCGACCGGCCCCGCCATCCGCAACTACGGCTGGAACCTCGTCACCGAGATCATCGGCACCTTCGTCCTGGTCTTCACGATCATCGCCATCACCAACGGCGCCTCCCCGAACGCCGCCAACCTCGGCCCGCTCGGCGGCCTGGCCGTCGCGCTGCTCGTGGTCGGGATCGGTGCATCGCTCGGTGGCCCGACCGGCTACGCCATCAACCCCGCCCGAGACCTCGGACCCCGCATCGCCCACGCGTTCCTGCCCATCAAGGGCAAGGGCGGCAGCGACTGGTCCTACGCCTGGGTGCCGGTCGTCGGCCCTCTCGTCGGCGGTTCCCTCGCGGCGCTGCTGTCCTTCCCGCTCCTCCCCCTCGCCGCCTGACCCGGCGACACACTGATCGGTCGAGGCCGGCTCCCCCCGGGCCGGCCGACGCCGATCGATCCACCCGCTCCCAGCAGAGGCTCGGGCCCGTCCGCTCGAATGGACCGACCCGGGCCTCCGTGCGAGCCGCATCCATCAACGACGAAGGAGTTCCACCCGTGAGCGACACCGACTACGTCCTGGCCATCGACCAGGGAACGACCAGCACCCGCGCCATCATCTTCGACCACTCGGGCTCGATCGTGGCCACCGGCCAGAAAGAGCACGAGCAGATCTTCCCCCGCGCCGGTTGGGTCGAGCACGACCCCGCCGAGATCTGGGAGAACACCCGCGAGGTCATCGGCCAGGCCCTCTCCCGTGCCGACATCACGCGCCACAACATCAAGGCCGTCGGCATCACCAACCAGCGCGAGACCGCCGTGGTCTGGGACAAGACCACCGGCAAGGCCGTCTACAACGCCATCGTCTGGCAGGACACCCGCACGCAGCCCATCGTCGACCGCCTGGCCGCCGACGGTGGCGTCGAACGCTTCAAGCCGATCGTCGGCCTGCCGCTCGCGACCTACTTCTCGGGCACGAAGGTCGTCTGGATCCTCGAGAACGTCGAGGGCGCCCGCGAGAAGGCCGAGGCAGGCGACCTGCTGTTCGGCACGACCGACACCTGGGTCCTCTGGAACCTCACCGGCGGCACCGACGGCGGCGTCCACGTCACCGACGTCACGAACGCCTCGCGCACCCTCTTCATGGACCTCGAGACGCTCGAGTGGCGCGACGACATCCTCGAGGCGTTCGACGTGCCGAGGTCGATGCTCCCCGAGATCAAGAGCTCGTCCGAGGTCTACGGCACGGTCGAGGCCTCGAGCCTGCTGCGCGAGGTGCCCATCGCCGGCATCCTCGGAGACCAGCAGGCAGCCACGTTCGGCCAGGCCGCCTTCGACCAGGGCGAGTCGAAGAACACGTACGGCACCGGCAACTTCCTGATCTTCAACACGGGCGAAGAGATCGTCCACTCGAAGAACGGGCTGCTCACGACGCTGGGCTACAAGCTCGGCGACGCGGCACCGCACTACGCCCTCGAGGGGTCCATCGCGGTCACGGGCTCGTTGATCCAGTGGCTGCGCGACAACCTGGGCATGATCGGCTCGGCTCCTGAGGTCGAAGAGCTGGCCAAGACCGTCGAGGACAACGGCGGGGTCTACTTCGTGCCCGCGTTCTCGGGCCTGTTCGCGCCCTACTGGCGTTCGGACGCGCGAGGTGCTCTCGTGGGTCTCACCCGGTACGTCAACAAGGGCCACATCGCCCGTGCCGCCCTCGAGGCGACCGCGTTCCAGACCCGTGAGGTGCTCGACGCGGTCAACGCCGACTCGGGCGTCGACCTGACCGAGCTCAAGGTCGACGGCGGCATGACCGCCAACGACGCGCTCATGCAGTTCCAGGCCGACATCCTCGACGTCCCGGTCGTCCGTCCGGTGGTCGCCGAGACCACCGCGCTCGGAGCGGCCTACGCCGCCGGTCTCGCGGTCGGCTTCTGGGAGACCCTGGACGACCTCCGTGCCAACTGGCAGGAAGACAAGCGTTGGACCCCGAACATCGACGCCGACGAGCGTGACCGCACGCTGCGTCTCTGGAAGAAGGCCGTCACGAAGACCTTCGACTGGGTCGACGACGACGTCAACTGATCCCCCGCGCGAAGGGCCCGTCCGACAGGACGGGCCCTTCGTCGTCCGCCCCCTCGACGCGAGGAGGCGCGGTGCGTCTCAGGAGGCGCGGGTCGCCGCCACCCACTGGTCCAGTTTCGCAATGGCCGCCCCCGAGTCGACGGCCCGGGCCGCGACGTCCAGCTGCTCCCGGAAACGGGCGAGGAGCGGCCGTTCGCGCTGGCCCGGGTCGGCCGCCAGCCCGTACGACACCAGTCCGGCGGCGGCGTTGAGCAGCACGATGTCGCGGACCGGACCGCGCTCCCCCGCGAGCACCTCACGGGCGATGCCCGCATTGTGCGCCGCGTTCCCGCCGACGAGGTCGGAGATGCGCGCACGCGGGATGCCCAACTCGAGGGGATCGAGGTCGTGCTCGGTCACCGACCCACCGGTGACCTCCCAGATGTGGCTGTGACCGGTCGTGGTCAGCTCGTCCAGGCCGTCGTCACCGCGGAACACGAGTGCCGTCGCGCCCCGGGTCTGGAACACCCCGACGATGAGCGGCACCTTCTCGAGCGAGGCGACACCGACGGCGCTCGCCTCGGGTCGTGCGGGGTTCACGAGAGGCCCCAAGAAGTTGAAGACCGTCGGGACGCCGATCTCGCGGCGCACGGCGGCGGCATTGCCGAAGCCCGGATGGAAAGCAGCCGCGAAGGCGAAGGTCAACCCTGCTTCCTTGAGGACCTCCGCCACACGGTCGGCCCCGATCGTGAGGTCGATGCCGAGGGCCGACAACACGTCGGAGGAACCGGACGACGAGCTCGCCGCACGGTTGCCGTGCTTGATGACCGGAACTCCGGTCGCCGCGACCACGACAGAGGCCATGGTCGAGACGTTCACCGTACCGAACCGGTCACCACCCGTCCCGACGATGTCGACCGCCATGCTGTCGACCGGAAGGGGCACGGCGTGGGCGAGGACGGCGTCGCGGAAGCCGACGATCTCGTCCACGGTCTCACCCTTGGCGCGAAGGGCGACCAGGAAGGCTCCGAGCTGAGCGGGGGTGACGTCGCCCGTCATGACCTGCTCCATGGACCACGTGGCCTCGCTGATCGAGAGGTCGCGCCCGGTGAGGAGCGCGTCGATGATCGAGGGCCAGGTGAGCTCGGAAGTCATGGCCCCAGGCTACCGGCGGAGCATAAGGCACTCCGATGTCTCGGCGTCAAGGGAAATTCCCGACCCGGGGTTTCGAGCGCAAACCCAAGGCGACTTACCAGGCATAATGGACCTCGTGACAAGTACCTCTCTCTCGAGACCTTCTGGCGGCCCTGTCGTCAACCGACCCAGCACGGTTGCCGTGGGCACCATCGTGTGGCTCGGCAGCGAGGTCATGTTCTTCGCCGGCCTCTTCGCGATCTACTTCACGCTTCGCTCGACGTCTCCCGGCCTCTGGGCCGATCAGACGGCGCTGCACAACGTGCCGTTCGCGCTGACCAACACCATCACCCTGGTGCTGTCGTCGGTGGCCTGCCAGTTCGGTGTGTTCGCCGCCGAGCGCATGCAGCCGCACCGCACGGGCCGTCTGTTCCAGGTCAGCCGTTGGGGCATGGTCGAATGGTTCTTCCTCACCTACGCCATGGGCGCAGTGTTCGTCTGCGGCCAAGTGTTCGAGTACGCGACCCTGATCTCCGAGCACGTCACCCTCAGCTCGAGCGCGTACGGCTCGGCCTTCTACATGACGACCGGCTTCCACGGAGCCCACGTCATCGGTGGTCTGATCGCCTTCCTGCTCACCATCGGTCGCGCTTACGCGGTCAAGAACTTTGGGCACAAAGAGGCGACCACGGCCATCGTCGTGTCGTACTACTGGCACTTCGTCGACGTGGTCTGGATCGGCCTCTTCATCGTCATCTACCTCCTCAAATAGGCATTGGATCGTCTGCACAGCATGTTCACGAGAACCTCGTCCTCCCGACGCAACAAGAAGGCCGGCCGTCGCGGCCCCGTCGCCACCGCCTCTCTGCTGCTCGTCGGTCTGCTCACCACAGGCGGTGCCTACGCGCTCTTCTCCTCGACCGCCTCGGCGGACGAAAGCAGTGCGACCGCGACCTCGCAACAGAGCATCGACGAGGGTCAGAAGCTCTTCGCCTCGAACTGTGCCACCTGCCACGGACTGAGCGCGGCCGGTACCGACAGCGGGCCGAGCCTCATCGGCGTCGGCGCCGCCTCGGTCGACTTCCAGGTCGGAACGGGCCGCATGCCCATGGCTGTCAACGGCCCGCAGGCCGAGCAGAAGCCGACGCAGTTCTCGGACGAGCAGGTCGCCGCCATGGCCGCCTACGTCGCGTCGCTCGCCCCCGGCCCTGCGATCCCCGACGAGTCGTTGCTCCAGGCCGACGGCGACACGACCAACGGTGCCGAGCTGTTCCGCATCAACTGCGCCATGTGCCACAACGTGGCCGGCGCGGGCGGTGCTCTCACCCAGGGCAAGTTCGCCCCTGCACTGGACGGCGTGACCGCGCACCACATCTACGAGGCCATGCAGACGGGCCCGCAGAACATGCCGGTCTTCAACGACCTCAACCTGTCGCCTCAAGACAAGGCCGACATCATCACGTACCTCAAGTACGTCGAGAACAACCCGTCGCCGGGTGGATTCGAGCTCGGGAGCCTCGGCCCCGTCGCCGAAGGTCTCTTCATCTGGATCTTCGGGCTCGGTGCGATCGTCGCGATCACCATCTGGTTGACCGCCCGGTCGAACTGACCCGCGTTCTCTCCGTACTTCACGAAAGGCAGAATCAATGGCAGAGCACGACGACGAGGCCCCCACGGCGGGCTCGGCTGTCGAGAAGCGCGAGCCTCGACAGGTCTCGGCCGGCACGGCGGTCGTGACGTCCGACGTGTTCCAGAACCCGGGCGAGCCGCCTCACCGCGATCGCGTCACCGACATCGACCCCAAGGTCGAGAAACGTGCCGAGCGTCAGGTCAGCCTGTTCTTCTTCCTGTCGATCGTCGGAAGCATCGCCGCCATCGGCGCCTACGTCGCGTTCCCGATCACGTCGGGCGATTCGGGCTCGGTCCGACTGAACAACTTGTTCCTGGGGCTCGGCATCGCCCTCGGCCTGCTGTCGGTCGGAATCGGTGCGGTGCACTGGTCCAAGACGCTCATGCCGGCTCGAGAGATCACCGAGATGCGCCACGACACGCGCGGCTCCGAGCCGACGCGTGAGAAAGCCGTCGAGGTCTTCGCGCTGGGCAACCACGAGAGCGGCTTCGGTCGCCGTTCGCTCATTCGCAACAGCCTGATCGGTGCACTCGTCGCGACTCCCCTGCCTGCCGTCGTGCTGTTCCGCGACCTCGCCCCGGCCGAAGACCCCAATGCCGTCCTGCGCCACACACTGTGGGAAGAAGGCATGCACCTCGCCGCCGACCCCTCCGGCACGCGCATCAAGGCGTCGGACGTCACCCTCGGTTCCGTGTTCCACGTCATCCCCGAGAACCTCAACGAATCAGAACACCTGCTGGAAGAGAAAGCCAAGGCGGCCGTCCTTCTCATGCGCCTCAAGCCGGAAGACCTCAATCCGGCCGAAGGACGCGAAGACTGGCAGTACGACGGAATCGTCGCCTACTCCAAGATCTGCACGCACGTCGGGTGCCCCGTGGCCCTCTACGAACAGCAGACACACCACCTGCTCTGCCCCTGCCACCAGTCCACGTTCGACGTGACGAATAACTGCGAAGTCATCTTCGGGCCCGCCAAGCGCCCCCTGCCGCAGCTGCCCATCACGGTCGACGCCGACGGCTACCTCGTCGCGCAGAGCGACTTCCACGAACCTGTGGGCCCGAGCTTCTGGGAGCGCGAAAAGTGATCACCACCACACCGGCACACGGTGCCGAACCGGCCACGTCCGAGAACATCGGCAAGGCTCCTGCCTTCGCACCGACGAAGACCAACAAGTTCCTCGGTGCCACGGCGAACTACATCGACGAGCGCACGAGCATGTCCGGCCTGGTCAAAGAGGTGGGTCGCAAGATCTTCCCCGACCACTGGTCGTTCATGTTGGGCGAGGTCGCGCTCTACTCGTTCGTCGTCATCTTGCTCTCGGGCACGTTCCTGACGTTCTTCTTCCAGCCCTCGATGGCTGAGGTCAACTACAACGGTTCGTACGTTCCGCTCAAGGGCCTCAACATGTCGGCCGCCATGGCGTCGACGCTCGACATCTCGTTCGACATCCGTGGTGGCCTTCTGTTCCGCCAGATCCACCACTGGGCTGCACTGCTCTTCGTCGCGGCGATCATGCTGCACATGCTGCGCGTCTACTTCACCGGCGCCTTCCGCAAGCCTCGGGAGATCAACTGGGTCGTGGGCTTCACGCTGTGGATCCTCGCGATGGCCGAGGGCTTCACCGGGTACTCGCTTCCTGACGACCTCCTCTCCGGCAACGGCGCGCGCATCATCGACGGCATGATCAAGGGCATCCCCGTGATCGGCGTCTGGATCTCCTACCTCGTGTTCGGTGGCGAGTTCCCGGGTACCGACATGGTCGGCCGGTTCTACTCGCTGCACATCATGCTGTTGCCCGCGCTGCTGATCGCCCTCCTGGGCGTGCACCTGCTGTTGCTGATCATCAACAAGCACACGCAGTTCGCCGGCCCCGGCAAGACGAACCAGAACGTCGTCGGCGTGCCTGTCATGCCCGTGTTCGCGGCGAAGGCCGGTGGATTCTTCTTCATCGTCTTCGGCGTGATCGTCCTGATCGCTTCGCTGTTCACGATCAACCCCATCTGGAACTACGGGCCCTACGACCCCTCCCCCGTGTCGGCAGGTACCCAGCCCGACTGGTACATCGGCTTCGCCGACGGGGCCCTGCGCCTCGTGCCCCCGGGTTGGGAGTTCGTCGCCTTCGGCTACACGGTCTCGATGAACATCCTCGTGCCGATCACGGTGCTCGGTCTCTTCATCGTCGTCGTCCTGCTCTACCCGTTCTTCGAGGCCTGGGTGACCGGCGACAAGCGCGAGCACCACATCCTCGACCGCCCCCGCAACGCCCCGACACGTACCGCCATCGGTGCAGCCGGCATCGTGTTCTACGCCAGTCTCTGGGCGGCGGCGAGCTCCGACATCATGGCGACCCACTTCCACCTGTCGTTGAACTACGTGATCCATGCCTGCCAGGCAGCTCTGATTATCGGCCCGTTCATCGCCTTCTGGGTCACGAAGCGTGTCTGCCTCGCCCTGCAGAAGAAAGACCGCGAGATCGCATTGCACGGCTACGAGTCGGGACGCATCGTCCGTCTGCCCGGTGGTGAGTACATCGAGGTGCACGAGCAGCTCGACGAGTACGAGCGCTGGCGTCTCCTCGACTTCAACGAGTACGAGCCCCTCATGGTCCGACCGAACGCCAACGGCAAGATCACGGCTCTGCAGCGGGCCCGTGCATCGGCGTCGTCGTTCTTCTTCGAGGACCGCATCGCCCCGGTGAAGCGCTCCGAGATCGAGGCATCGCACCACGACGAAGGCCACTGACCTTCGGTAGTCCCCCTGGGCCCGGTTGCACGCTCCGTGCAGCCGGGCCTTCGGCATCTCCCGGGGAGCCGACATGCCCCCCTGACCGCACTCGAGGGGAGCTGCCAGCTGCGCCTCCGGCTCAGCTACTCCTGCTCCTGCATGCACTCCGAAGCGACAGCCCCTCGGTCAGCGGTGATCATTTCCCCCCTTTGTGACAAGCTCTACCGCTTCGGCAGATCGTGGCAGCGTCCACGACACCCGCTTCGAGCGCTGGGCTACCGCGACAGGCTAGGGCCTCGTCATGTCGCCACATCAAGATCCCCACCGGCAGGTCCTCGCCTGCTCTACGGCCTGCCGTCCTACTCCGTGCCCACCAGGAGGACCTGACCCGCTCGACGGCCTGCCGTCCTCCTCTGTGCCCACCAGAAGGTCCTCGCCCGCTCGACGGCCTGCCGCCCTCCCCTCTGTGGCCGCCCGACAAATGACTGGAGCCCTGGCATCCGCAGTCGAGGAGTGCGACAGGCCCCTCCCCCGCCGCGGTCCCCGTACCGGTTCTTGTCGTCGACACGAGGTGACTCGGCCCCGTGCCCGCCCGTCCTCCGGGTGCGCCTGCAGTCCCGGACCCGATCTCCTCGGCGCTCCTCCTCCTGCTCTCATCGGACAGCGGACTGCGGTCCTCGCCTCGCAGAGCATGGTTCGGTCGGTCCCCCATCACGGTGAGACGCTTCGTACTCGCGGCAGGTGAGATCTACTTCCCTGGGCGCACGTGGCGCAAATCGGCATAGCTGCTCGGCGGGCGTGACCCACTGCCGGTAGACGGTGCGCCAGGCGCTACCAGCGACTCTGCCGGCTCTGCCGCAATCGGCCACGCGCGGACCGTCACGGCTCTCGGGCCAAGCCCTCGTCGCGTCATGAACTTTCTTGGGCCGAATGGCCGCTCATACGCGTGGTCTCGACGAGCTCCCACATCCAGGACATGCCGGAAGACGTGGCCCCTGCTTCATCGAAGTGGTCACATCTCCGTGGTGCGGTCTGGCTCTCCGTCGCGGTGCGATCTGGCTCTCCCTGATCCCCTGTCCAGGGCATTGAGAGAGGAAGAACCGGCCGCAGCGCCTCCTGCTGCCGTCATCAAGGTTGTCCAGACCCGCGCCACCAATCGTTCTCGCGGACCGACCACCGGTCGTGGGGCCGACGTCGTGAAACCGCAAGATTCATGAACGGCGGCCGGCGACGCTTCCTCGAGGATGCTGCCGTGCTGAGACTCGCGCCAGAAGAGATACGTGAGGTGCCGGGCGCCAGACGCCAGCTGCCAGACGACGAAGGGCGCCGGTCCGAAGACCGACGCCCTTCCCGCTCGAACGAGCAGACGAACTAGTGTGCGAAGTTGCCGCGGTAGTACTCGTAGACCCAGCCGACGAGAGCCACGGCCGTCAGAGCGGCACCGATGTAGATGATCCACATGCCCGCGGCCAGCGCCAGGAAAATGAGGCTGCAACCAGCAGCGAGGATGATGGGCCACCACGACCACGGGCTGAAGAAGCCCATCTCGGGGTCACCGTCGTCGATGTTGGCGTCCAGACGGTCTTCAGGGAGCTCGCCCCCCTGAGTGGCGTGCGAGCGACCCATGTAGAACGCCAGGAAGGCCCCCAGCATGCCGGCGAGACCGATGCCGAGCGTGCCCGCCCATTCGACCTGACCGGTGTCGAGCAGGCTCCACAGCACGTAGACCGCGCACATGAGGAAGAAGAAGATCGCGAGGATCCAGAACAGCGTCGCGTTGGTCTTCATCGGTGCTACTTCACTTTCTCGCTGGACGCATCGTACGTGGGGGCGTCAGGTGCGTCCTTCACGGGCCCGATGCCGACGGGCAGTCCGGCTTCGGGGTGGTTCAGGTCGAATGCCGGCGACTCGGAACGGATGCGAGGGATGGACGTGAAGTTGTGTCGCGGCGGGGGGCAGGAGGTCGCCCACTCGAGCGAGCGTGAGTAACCCCACGGGTCGTTGACCTCGACCTTGGGCGCTCGACGAGCCGTGATGTACACGTTGTAGAGGAACGGCAGGATCGAGACGCCGAGCAACATGGCCCCGATGGTCGAAAGCTGGTTCATCCACGTGAAGTGGTCTTCGGGCTGGTACGTGGCGTAGCGGCGGGGCATGCCCATGACGCCGAGCCAGTGCTGCACGAGGAACGTCGTGTGGAATCCGACGAACAGCATCCAGAAGTGGATCTTCCCGAGACGCTCGTTGAGCATCTTGCCCGTCCACTTCGGCCACCAGAAGTAGAAGCCGGAGAACATCGCGAAGACCACGGTGCCGAAGACCACGTAGTGGAAGTGCGCCACGACGAAGTACGTGTCGGACACGTGGAAGTCGAGTGGCGGCGACGCCAGGATGACACCGGTGAGACCACCGAAGGTGAAGGTGATCAGGAACCCGATCGCCCAGAGCATCGGCGTCTCGAAGGTCACCGAGCCACGCCACATCGTGCCGATCCAGTTGAAGATCTTCACACCGGTGGGCACCGCGATGAGCATGGTCATCAGGGAGAAGAACGGCAGGAGGACGGAGCCGGTGACGTACATGTGGTGGGCCCACACCGTCACGGACAGGGCCGCGATCGAGATGGTGGCGTAGACGAGCGTCTTGTACCCGAAGATCGGCTTGCGGCTGAAGACCGGGAACACCTCGGACACGATGCCGAAGAACGGCAGGGCGATGATGTAGACCTCGGGGTGGCCGAAGAACCAGAACAGGTGCTGCCAGAGGATGGCACCGCCGTTGGCGGGGTTGAAGACCTGGGCGTCGAAGACGCGGTCGAATCCGAGTCCGAAGAGAGCAGCAGCCAACACAGGGAAGGCCATGATCACGAGGATCGAGGTGATCAGGGTGTTCCAGGTGAAGATGGGCATGCGCCACATGGTCATGCCCGGGGCACGCATCGAGACGATCGTGGTGATGAAGTTGACCGAACCGAGGATCGTGCTGAAGCCGGTGAGGCCCAGACCGAACACCCAGAGGTTTCCACCCAGCCCGGGTGAGAACGTCGTGTCGCTCAGAGGTGCGTAGGCGAACCAGCCGAACGAGGCAGCGCCCTGCGGGGTGAGGAAGCCGGCGACGGCGATGATCGAGCCGAAGGAGTACAGCCAGAAGGCGAAGCCGTTCAGACGGGGGAACGCGACGTCCGGCGCCCCGATCTGGAGCGGCATCAGGACGTTCGCGAAGCCGGAGAACAGCGGGGTCGCGAACATGAGCAGCATGATCGTGCCGTGCATCGTGAAGAGCTGGTTGTACTGCTCTTTGGTGGCGACGATCTCGAGGCCGGGGGCGAAGAGCTGCGCGCGGATGATCAGCGCCATGACGCCGCCGAGGCAGAAGAAGAGGAACGACGTGATCAGGTACATGTACCCGATGGTCTTGTGGTCGGTCGACGTGATCCAGTTGACGACGACGTTGCCCTTGCGGCCGACCTTCGATGCACCGAAGTTCTGACCGGACGAGGTCCCACCGGTGGTGGGGCGGGTGGCGGTGGCTGAGCTCATCGAACCGTGCCTTACTTCTCGGAGTCTTCGGTGCCGGCGGCGTTGGCAGGTGCCTCGGTGCCCGGCTGGTTGGTGTTGGTGTTGTACTGGTCGCCCAAGAGGCCGGTGTTTCCCTCGGCGTCGAGCGTCTGCAGGTACTGGTCGTACTCGGACTGCGACACGACCTTGACGTTGAAGAGCATCAGCGAGTGGTACTCGCCGCACAACTCAGCGCATTTTCCGCTGAACGTGCCTTCTTTCTCGGGCGTGAAGTACATCGAGTTGGTCTTGCCGGGGATCGTGTCCTTCTTGTAGAGGAAGTCGATGATCCAGAAGGAGTGGGCCACGTCGCGCGACTTGAGGTCGATCTGCACGGTCTTGCCGACGGGGAGGTAGAGCTCGGGGAGCTGGCTCTCGTCGATCGTGCCGTCACCCAGCTCTTGCGCCTGGATGCCCTGGTAGTAGACGCTCTCGTCTTCGTTCTGCTGGTCGATGTAGTTGAAGTCCCAGGCCCAGCGTTTGGCGTAGACGTCGATCTTCACGTCAGGGCTCGCGGTGGGCGCCTCGATGGCGGCCTGGTCGCGGGCGGTGAAGGCGAAGAAGCCCAGCACGAGGATCAGGGGCACGACCGTGTAGAAGATCTCGATCGGCATGTTGTAGCGGAGCTGTACGGGCAGGCCCGTCTGGCCCTTGCGCCGGCGGTACGCCACGCACACCCAGATGATCAGGCCCCACACGATGACGCCGACGATCAACAGCACGATCCACGAAGTGACCCAGAGGCCGATGACGCGGTCCACGTGGTTGGTCGTGCCCGCGGTGGTGGGCAGCCACCCCTGCAGCTGGTCGGTGGTGCACCCCGCTAGCACGAGAGCCAGGACGACTGCCATGGGGGCGGCAGCCCAACGAAGACGGCGGTTAGAACGCACTGTTACCTCTCGGATGACACGACAGTGGGGGGTGTTCCCAGTGTTGACGGGGACCTGCCTAGCTTACTCGCAGGTTCGACCCCCCAGCGCACGGCACGCGCCGGAAGCCTCTCGACGTCGAGCGAGAACGCCCCCCGGACATGCGGGAGGGGACCACCCTCGCGGATGATCCCCTCTCGACCGACGACCGGGAGCCGTCACGCGACGATCAGTGGAAGCTGTCGCCGCAGGCGCAGCTGCCCTGCGCGTTGGGGTTGTCGATGGTGAACCCCTGCTTCTGGATGGTGTCCTCGAAGTCGATGGCCGCACCGTCGAGGTAGGGAACGCTCATCTTGTCGACGATGACCTCGACGCCGTCGAAGTCGACGGTCGCGTCGCCGTCGAGCATGCGCTCGTCGAAGTACAGCTGGTAGATGAGCCCCGAGCAGCCGCCGGGCTGGACCGCCACGCGGAGGCGCAGGTCGTCCCGGCCTTCTTGCGTCAGCAGGCTCTTCACCTTGTCCGCGGCGGTGGACGTGATGGTCACGCCGTGCGCCTTCGCGTCGACGGGAGCGGTTGCGATGTCGGTCATGGTGCCTCCTTCGGGCCGGGTCGAGTGCGGGGCACTCGTCGTCGACCAGTGTAAGCAGCCGTGGGCCGGTTTTGTTCCGGACCCGCGCCTCCCCCGCTCGACAACGGTTCCGAGGAGGCGCGGGTCGCGCCGGTCAGCCCCTCGCGTCGAGGCGCGCCAGCAGGATCGCTTCGCTGAGGATGGCCCGATGCAGCACGCCGAGGTGTTGCGATTCGTTCGGGCTGTGCGCCCGGGTGTCGGGGTCCTCGACGCCGGTCACGAGGATCTGCGCCTCGGGGAAGGTCCGGACGAGGTCGGCGATGAACGGGATCGATCCGCCGATGCCCGTCTGGACCGGCGCCTCGCCCCAGCCCTCGGTCATCGCGACGGTGGCGTCGGCGATGGCGGTGCCGGTGGTGTCCACCAGGAACGGATCACCCTGGTCGACGTCGTCGATCTGCACGTGGGCGCCGAACGGTGCGTGTGCCCGCAGGTGCGCCTCCAGGGCGGCGTAGGCGTCCTCGGCGGTCTGCCCGGGAGCGATGCGGGCGCTGATGCGGACCGACACCTCGGGGCTCAGCGTGTTGGAGGCGTTGGCGACCGACGGTGCATCGATGCCGGTCACGGTGATCGACGGCTGCGACCACACCCGACTCAGGATCGGACCGCGGCCGATGGGGGTCACGCCCTCGAGCAGCCCGCTCTCGTCCCGCAGCTTCTGCTCGCTCTGCTCGGGGTGATCGGCCTCGCGACTCGTCAGCCCGGCCACGGCCACGCTGCCGTCGTCGTCGTGCAGGGTCGCGAGCAGCTTCACCATCGCCAGCATGGCGTCGGGGACCGCCCCGCCGAGCATGCCGGAGTGGGACGCGTGGGCCAGGGTGCGGACGGTGAGGCGGAAGGTCACGTTGCCGCGCAGGCCGACGGTGATGGCGGGCACCGTCGTGCTCCAGTTGTCGGAGTCCGCCACGACGATCACGTCCGCACGCAGCTCGTCCTCGTGCTGCACGAGGAAGTCGGCGAAGGAGCGGGAACCGAACTCCTCCTCGCCCTCGATGAACAACGAGACGCCGACGCCGAGGTCGTCCCCCATCACCTCGTGCACCGCGCGGAGGGCCGCCACGTGCGTCATCACGCCGGCCTTGTCGTCGGAGGCCCCACGCCCGTACAGCCGGTCGCCCTTGACCGTCGGCTCGAACGGAGGGGTGTCCCAGTCGGCGTCGTCGCCCTGCGGCTGCACGTCGTGGTGCGCGTACAGGAGGATGGTCGGCTTGCCGTCGCGAGCCGCACGGCGGGCGAGCACGGCGGGCTGGCCGAGGGTGCCGGTGCCACCGATGGGGGCCCTGCTCACGGCCACCTGGTCGAAGAGGCCCGTGCCCTCGACCAGGGCGGCGACCGCGTCGGCGCTGCGTCGCACCTGCTCGGGGTCGAAGGCGTCCCACGAGACGGAGGGGATGCGCACGAGGGCGCCGAGGTCGGCGATCGTCGCGGGCAGACCCGCGTGCACGGCCTCCGCGAGTTCGCTGACAGTACGGGGATCGGTCGGTCGGACGGGATGCTGCGAGTCGCTCATGCAGGTAATCTTAGGAACTCGGACAACCCTGAGGATCTCCCGTGGCCAAGCCAGACAGCAAGACGACCGAGACGACCACCGTCGCCGAGCCCGAGTCGACCGCGGTCGGCAAGGGTCGCCCGACGCCCACGCGACGCGAGCGCGAGGCCGCCAACCAGAGGCCCCTCGTCGCCTCGGGCAAAGAAGCCCAGAAGGCACAGCGGGCCCGTCTCGCCGAGCAGCGTGACCGTGCCCGCGTCGGCCTCGCGAACGGCGAGGAACGATTCCTGCCCGACCGCGACAAGGGCCCGCAGCGTCGCTTCATCCGTGACCACGTCGACGCCCGCTTCAGTGTGGGCGAGGCCATGATCCCGATCATGGTCGTCGTCATCGCGATGACGCTCGTGCAGTCGGCCGCCATCCAGTCGATCACGCTGCTCGTGCTCTGGGGGTTCTTCGCCCTCGCCGTCGTCGACTGCCTCATCGTCGGTCGCAGCGTCAACCGCAAGCTCGCCGCCAAGTACGGCGCCGAGAACGTCCGCAAGGGCAACCGCTGGTACGCCGCCATGCGCGCGATGCAGCTCAAGCCCATGCGCCTGCCCAAGCCGCAGGTCAAGCGCGGCGACTACCCCACCGCCTAGGCGCGTCACCCCGGACGACGAACGGCGTCACCCCTGGTGGGTGACGCCGTTTCGCGGTCTCGGCCTCGTCGGCGCGAGATCTCGTCAGGCCGAGGGTCGACGTCGCCGCAGGGCGACGAGCCCTCGGTTGACCTGGCGCGCCCAGAGCGGCCCGCGGTAGAGGAAGGCCGTGTAGCCCTGCACCAACGTGGCCCCGGCGCGCAGTCGTTCGTCGACGTCCTCGGCGCTCGATACGCCCCCGACGGAGATGACGCACGTCTCGCTCGGGACGGACTCCCGGACGAGCCTCAAGACCTCGAGGGATCGCGTGGCGAGCGGCGCACCCGAGAGGCCACCGGCTCCCGCGGCCTCGACCACGGACCCGTCGGTGACGAGGCCCTCTCGCGACACTGTCGTGTTGGTGGCGATCACGCCCGCCAGGCCGAGCTCGGTGACGAGGGCACCGATCCGACGGACCCCCTCGTCGTCGAGGTCGGGTGCGATCTTGACCAGCACGGGGGTGTTCCCCGCGGCGTCGCGGACGGCCTCGAGGAGCGGGGCGAGCCTGTCGAGCTCTTGCAGCCCCCGGAGTCCGGGTGTGTTGGGCGAACTGACGTTCACCGCGAGGTAATCGGCGAGAGGAGCCAGGAGGCGCGTGCTGGCCAGGTAGTCGTCGATCGCGTCGTCGACGTCCACGACGCGACTCTTCCCGATGTTCACGCCGATGACGGGCCGTGACGGAGCCGATCGTGCCCGGCTGAGTTCGAGGGCCGCCGCGTGGGCGCCGGAGTTGTTGAACCCCATGCGATTCACGACGGCGAGGTCGGGGACGAGCCGGAAGAGCCGAGGGCGGTCGTTGCCGGACTGTGGCCGAGCCGTCACCGTGCCCACCTCGACGTGCCCGAACCCGAGGGCGCCGAGACCGGCGATGCCCTTGGCGTCCTTGTCGAAGCCTGCCGCGACGCCGAAGGGGGAGGCGAAGTGGAGTCCGAGCGCCTCGACGGCGAGGGACGGCGCCGGGGCCGTCAGGCGTCCGACGACGCCGGCCAGGCCCACCTTGGGGATCGCCTTGATGACCCGGAAGGCGAGATGGTGGGCGTCCTCGGGGTCCATCTTGGCGAAGACGACGTCGAAGAGGACGCGGTACGGGGTCCTCACTCGTCGGCCGACCGGGTGGGGAGGGGACGGGACGCGTGCTCTTCGCGCAGTTGACCGATCGAGGCCTCGAAGTCCTCGAGCGAGTCGAAGGCCTGGTAGACGCTGGCGAAACGCAGGTAAGCCACCTCGTCGAGGTCGCGGAGCGGAGGCAGGATGGCCAGACCGATGTCGTTGGCCTCGATCTGCGACGCACCGCTCGCCCGGACGGCCTCCTCGACCTTCTGCGCCAGGACGGCGAGGTCCCCGTCGGTCACCGGGCGCCCCTGGCAGGCCTTGCGAACGCCCGAGATGATCTTGTCGCGACTGAACGGTTCGAGGACGCCGTTGCGCTTCACCACGTTGAGGCTCGCGGTCTCGGTCGTGCTGAACCGACGACCGCAGTTCGGGCACTGCCTGCGACGACGGATCGACGTGCCGTCGTCACTGGTGCGGGAATCGACGACTCGGGAGTCGGGGTGGCGGCAGAAGGGGCAGAACATGGTGCGGCCAGATTATCGGACGCCGGGGGCGACGTCGGACGCCCGGGCCACCCGGGTGCCCGCCCGCGGGGACCGTGCCCGGTTCAGGGGCGCGACAGCCTGGCCGCGACGGCCTCGCCGTGGGCGGGCAGCAGCTCGGCGTTCGAGAGCGCCACGAGCCGCTCAGCCACGACACCGAGGGCTTCGGCGTCGTATCGGACGATCTGCTGGGGTCGGAGGAACGTGAACGCGCCGAGCCCGGACGAGAAGCGTGATTGCCCGCTGGTGGGCAGGACGTGGTTCGAACCGGCGAGGTAGTCACCCAGGCTGACGGGCGTGTCCGGCCCCACGAAGATCGCGCCGGCGTCGGTGATGTCGGCCAGGATGGCGTCGTCGTCGCGGGTCTGCACCTCGAGATGCTCCGGCCCGTAGGCGTTGCTGAACGCGGCGGCCTGCCGGAGGTCGTCGACCAGGACCACCGCCGACTGGCGACCGGAGAGGGCGGTCCGGACTCGCGCGGCGCTCAGGGTGCGGGGCACGAGCCGGGTCAGTTCGGCGACGACGGCCTCGCCGAAGGCGGCCGAGTCCGTCACGAGGACGGCCGAGGCCTCCTCGTCGTGCTCGGCCTGGCTGATGAGGTCGACGGCGACCAACGTGGCGTCCGCCGAATCGTCGGCGATGACGAGGATCTCGGTCGCGCCGGCCACCGAATCGATGCCGACCCGACCGCGCACGAGCTGCTTCGCAGCGGCGACGAAGTTGTTGCCGGGGCCCGTGATGACCTGGACCGGCTCGAGCTCGAGCTCGGGCACGCCGTAGGCGAGCGCACCGATCGCCCCGGCACCACCGATGGCGTACACCTCGTTGACTCCCAGCAGGCCGGCGGCACCCAGGATGACGGGGTGGACTCCCCCGCCGTGTTCGCGCTGCGCGGGCGACACGAGGGCGATCGACGACACCCCCGCCACCTGTGCGGGGACGACGTTCATGACGACGCTGGAGGGATACACGGCCTTGCCGCCGGGGACGTAGACCCCGGCGCGTGTGACGGGCTGCCACCGCTGCTCGATGACCGCGCCCGGCGCGGGTCGGGTCGTGGTCGGCGACGGGACCTGGGCGCGGCTGGCCTGCGTGACGCGCGCGATCGACTCGACCAGCGCCTCCTTGACCAGGGGGTCGAGGGCCGCGACGGCGTCGTCGATGGTCTGCGTCGCGACGCGGAGGGTGTCGGGGCGGACGCCGTCGAAACGTGCCGCCTGATCACGAAGGGCAGCGGCACCCCGCTCGCGGACGTCGTCGACGAGACGCCGGGCGGCGTCCGTCGCGGCCCCGACGTCGGCGTGGGACCGCGGGACGAGGTCGAGCAGCTGGGCGTGGGTCGGCGCGAGACCGCGCAGATCTGTGGTCTGGATCATGGCCCGTCCAGCCTAGTCAGTAGGGTCGGGAGCATGACGGACGACAACGCGACGACTTCGCGGCCCGACGGCTCCCTCGAGGCGTTCAAGGACGCCTTCCGACGCCACGCCGCCGGCGTCGCGATCGTGACGGCGCGTGACGGCGAAGGCACCCCGGTCGGGTTCACGGCCACGTCGCTGGCGTCCCTGGCCGCCGTGCCGCCGCTCGCGACCTTCAACATGGCCAGGACGGCGAGTTCATGGCCTGCCCTCACGGAGACGGACCAGGTGATCGTGCACCTGCTCGGCCTACGGAACCGGGACCTCGCCCACCGCATGGCGGGTCCCGCCGCCGAGCGCTTCGCCGGTGACCACTGGACCGACGGGCCGAACGGGGTGCCGCTGCTGACGGGCGTCACCGCGTGGATGACCGGGACGATCATCGAGCGGCTACCCGTCCACGGCAACGCCGTCGTGGTCGTGCGCATCGGGACGGGCGGCGTGGGCGAGGACGACGACGCCTTGCTGTACCACGACCGCCGCTACCTGAGACCCGTGCACCTCGAGGGCTGACACCGGGCTCACCTCGCGTCGACAGGTGGGTGCCGAACACCTGACCCGACTCAGCCGGGCCGGGTGCCGGCCACCTCAGACGAGGCAGCCGGGACCCAACAGACTCTTCAGTTCGCCGAACAGGTCGGCCGTGACGTCGACCGGCATGGGGATCTCGAACACGCGGGCGGCCTCGCCCTTGACGAGTCGGAGGCGGACCTCGGTGCCGCCGGAGTGACGGCCGAGCACCGCCGCCAGCTCGGTGACCGTGTCGTGCGTGGCCCGATGCTCGGGCATCTGCAGGAGCAACGGCCCGTGGTTCACGCCGACGCCCAGGTCGGGCATGAACATGCTCGCGGCGTGCATGTTCATGCCGTCGTCGCGGACGCTCACCCGGCCCTTGAGCACGACGATGGAGTCACCGACGAGCGACGGACCGAACTCTTGGTAGGTCTTGCCGAGGAACATGGCCGAGATCTCGCCCCCGAAGTCCTCGACGGTGATGATGCCGTAGGGATTGCCCGAGTTGCGAGCCACGCGGTGCTGCACGCTGGTGATGAGGCCTGCGATCGTCACCGTCTCGCCGTCGATCGTCGCGGGGTCGCTCGCCAGGATGTCGGTGACCGTCGTCTGCGCGTGCTTCGCCAGGGGTAGCTCGAGGCCCGCGAGCGGGTGGTCGGAGACGTAGAGGCCCAGCATGTCGCGCTCGAACGCCAGTTTGTCTCGCTTCGACCACTCGGGACGTTCGGGCACGTGCTGGACGTCCTGCGGCTCGTCCCACAAGGAGTCGAAGTCGAAGCCGACCTGCCCGTTCGCCTCGGCCCGCTTCTCGCTGACCGCGGCCTCGACGGCGGACTCGTGGATCTCGACGAGAGCACGCCGTGTGGACCCCAGCGAGTCGAATGCTCCTGCCTTGACGAGCGACTCGACCGTCCGCTTGTTCGCCACGGGGAGCGGCACCTTGCGCAGGAAGTCGTGGAACGAGGTGAACGCACCCTCTTTCTTGCGCGCCGCGATCACGTGATCGACCACGTTGAAGCCGACGTTGCGCACGGCACCCATGCCGAAACGGATGTCGTCGCCGACGGCCGCGAAGAACCCGATCGATTCGTTGACGTCGGGCGGCAGCACCTTGATTCCCATGCGGCGGCACTCGTTGAGGTAGAGGCCCAGCTTGTCGCGGGAGTCCCCGGTGCTGGTGAGCAGGGCGGCCATGTACTCGGCCGGGTAGTGGGCCTTGAGGTAGGCCGTCCAGTACGACACCACGCCGTACGCCGCCGAGTGCGCCTTGTTGAAGGCGTAGTCGGAGAAGGGCAACAGGATGTCCCAGAGCATCTTCACGGCATCGGGCGAGAAACCATTGTCGAACATGCCCTTCTCGAACCCGGCGTACTGCTTGTCGAGCTCGGACTTCTTCTTCTTGCCCATGGCGCGTCGGAGGATGTCGGCCTGGCCCAACGAGAAGCCGGCCACCTTCTGCGCGATGGCCATGACCTGCTCTTGGTAGATGATCAGGCCGTAGCTGGTCGACAGGATCTCTTTGAGCGGCTCTTCCAGCTCGGGATGGATCGGGGTGATGTCTTGCGCGCCGTTCTTCCGCAAGGCGTAGTTCGTGTGCGAGTTGGCGCCCATGGGGCCCGGTCGGTAGAGCGCGATGACGGCGGAGATGTCTTCGAAGTTGTCGGGCTTCATCAGCCGGAGGAGCCCACGCATGGGCCCGCCGTCGAGTTGGAACACCCCGAGGGTGTCGCCGCGCCCGAGCAGTTCGTACGCGCCCCGGTCGTCGAGCTCGAGGTCTTCGAGCACGAGGTCGAAGCCTCGGTTCGTCTTGATGTTGTCGAGGGCGTCGTTGATGATCGTGAGGTTTCGCAACCCCAGGAAGTCCATCTTGATGAGGCCCAGGGACTCGCAGGCCGGGTAGTCGAACTGCGTGACGATCTGACCGTCTTGCTCGCGCTTCATGATCGGGATGATGTCGATGAGCGGATCGCTCGACATGATGACGCCGGCGGCGTGCACACCCCACTGGCGTTTCAGCCCCTCGAGGCCGAGCGCCGTGTCGAAGACGGTCTTGGCCTCGGGGTCGGACTCGACGACGGTCCGGATGTCGCCGGCCTCTTTGTAGCGCTCGTGCTGCTTGTCGAAGATGCCCGTGAGAGGGATGTCCTTGCCCATCACGGCCGGGGGCATGGCCTTGGTGAGCTTCTCACCCATGCCGAAGGGGAACCCGAGCACTCGAGAGCTGTCTTTCAAGGCCTGCTTCGCCTTGATGGTGCCGTACGTGACGATCTGCGCGACACGCTCGTCGCCGTACTTCTCGGTGACGTACTGGATCACCTCGCCGCGACGACGGTCGTCGAAGTCGACGTCGAAGTCGGGCATGGAGACGCGGTCGGGGTTGAGGAACCGCTCGAAGATGAGACCGTGGCGCAGCGGATCGAGGTCGGTGATCCGCATGGCGTAGGCGGCCATCGAGCCCGCACCGGAGCCACGGCCCGGCCCGACCCGGATGCCGTTCTCCTTCGACCAGTTGATGAAGTCTGCGACCACGAGGAAGTAGCCGGGGAAACCCATGCCGGTGATGACGCCGATCTCGTACTCGGCCTGCTTGCGCACCTCGTCGGGGATTCCCGCCGGGTAGCGGTACACGAGTCCCTTCTCGACCTCTTTGATGAACCAGGTCTCTTCGGTCTCGCCTTCGGGCACCGGGTACCGGGGCATGTAGTTGGCCGAGGTGTTGAACTGCACGTCGCACCGCTCGGCGATGAGCAGGGTGTTGTCGCACGCCTCAGGATGGTCGCGGAACAGGTGTCGCATCTGCTGTGCCGACTTCAGGTAGAACTCGTCGGCGTCGAACTTGAAGCGGTTCGGGTCGTTCAGCGTCGAGCCGGACTGGACGCAGAGGAGCGCCGCGTGGCTGGTGGCGTCGTGCTCGTGCGTGTAGTGGAGGTCGTTCGTCGCGACCAGCGGAAGGTCGAGGTCTTTCGCCAGGCGCAGCAGGTCACCCATGATCTGCCGCTCGATGCCCAGCCCGTGGTCCATGATCTCGGCGAAGTAGTTCTCGCGGCCGAAGATGTCACGGAAGTCGGAAGCCGCCTTGAGCGCCTCGTCGTACTGGCCGAGCCGCAGGCGGGTCTGCACCTCGCCGCTCGGGCAGCCGGTCGTGGCGATGAGGCCCTCGGAGTACTGCGACAGCAGCTCGCGGTCCATGCGGGGCTTGAAGTAGTAGCCCTCGAGCGATGCCCGGGACGAGAGGCGGAACAGGTTGTGCATGCCCGTGGTGTTCTCGGACAGCAGCGTCATGTGCGTGTACGCACCGGAGCCCGACACGTCGTCGCGTCCGCCGTCACCCCACCGCACGCGCGTCTTGTCACCCCGGTGCGTCCCCGGTGTGATGTAGGCCTCGGTGCCGATGATGGGCTTGACGCCCGCCTCGGTCGCGGTCTTCCAGAAGTCGTACGCGCCGAACACGTTGCCGTGGTCGGTGACCGCCACCGCGGGCATTCCCTGCGCCGCCGCCTCGGTGACCAGCGGTTTGACCCGAGCCGCACCGTCGAGCATCGAGTACTCGCTGTGCACGTGCAGATGGACGAATGAGTCTTTGCTCGAGGCCACGGGGCTCCTCGTCTGGTGGTGGATCTGGCGACTAGGGGAACAGCCTAACTCCGACGGAGGACATCGAGAGCGTGCTGCAGGTCGGCGGGGTAGGTCGACCGGTAGACCACCGGCTCACCCGTCCCGGGGTGTCGGAAACCGAGCTGCACCGCATGCAGCCACTGACGTGTGAGACCGAGGGTCGCCGAGAGAGTGGGGTCGGCGCCGTAGGTCGCGTCACCGACGCAGGGGTGTCGCTGGGCCGCCATGTGGACGCGGATCTGGTGGGTCCGCCCCGTCTCGAGGTGGATCTCGAGCAAGGAGGCCGACGGGAACGCCTCGACCGTCTCGTAGTGCGTGACCGACGGTTTGCCGTCGACGACCACCGCGAACTTCCAATCGGACGACGGGTGGCGCCCGATGGGCGCATCGACCGTTCCGGTCAACGGGTCGGGGTGGCCCTGTACCACCGCGTTGTAGATCTTCTCGACGGTCCGCTCACGGAACGCCTGCTTGAGCAGCGTGTAGGCCCGCTCGGTCTTGGCCACGACCATGAGTCCACTGGTGCCGACGTCGAGGCGGTGCACGATGCCGGCACGTTCGGAGGCACCCGACGTCGACACGGTGAAGCCCGCGGCGGCGAGCCCGCCGAGCACGGTCGGGCCGGTCCACCCCACCGATGGGTGAGCAGCGACGCCGACGGGCTTGTCGACGACCACGATCTCGTCGTCGTCGTGCACGACCGCCATGCCCGGTACGTCGACGGCGACCACGGCGGGGGCCTCGCGCGGTGACCACGTGACGTCGAGCCACGCACCGGCCTCGAGCCGGTCCGACTTGCCGACGGTGCGACCGTCGAGCGTCACCCCGCCCGAGGCCGCGACCTCGGCCGCGAAGGTGCGGCTGAATCCGAGCAACTTCGCCAGGGCCGCGTCGACACGTTCGCCGGCGAGCCCGTCGGGCACCGGGAGGGCACGCGACTCGCTCACGAGGTGCCCCGGCGGTCGGCAGGAGGCGCGGTGTCGGCAGGAGCGCTCGGCTCACCGTCGGCAGCCGCCGGCCGGCCGTCCGGCGCCGGATCGGCCACCGACGAACCCGAGTCGTGCCCGTCCTCGGCCGAACGCCGAGCCTTCGTCGAGCTCGGCGTGCGCGTCCCGTCGAGTCCGATGCCCAGCACCGTGAGCAGGAGGAGCAACCCCATGCTCGAGACGATGAAGACGTCCGCCACGTTGAAGATGGCCGGCAGCAGGGACGGGAAGTAGATGAAGTCGATCACGTGCCCCTGCCCGAAGGAGGGCTCTCGGAGCAGGCGATCGGTCAGGTTGCCGAGGGTGCCGCCGAGCAGCATGCCCAGCATGATCGACCAGGCCAGGGACCGGATGCGCCGGGCCACGATCAGGATCGCGACGGCGACACCGGCAGCCGCGATCGAGAAGATCCACGTCGAGCCGCTGGCGAACGAGAAGGCGGCACCGGGGTTCTTGACGAAGTGCAGTTGGAAGAACTCGCCGACGACGTCGACGGAACCGCCTTCGACGAGGGTGCGGGTGACCAGTAGTTTGGTGCCCTGGTCGAGGCCGTAGGCCACGACCGCGACGAAGGCCAGCGTCGCGAGAACGCGGACGCTGGCCTTCGTGGTGGGCTTGTCGCTCGACAAGACCTTAGTTCGAGCCGAAGCCCTGGGCGCTGGCGGGAGTGGGGCGCGAGGCCTCGCCGGTGCCTTCGCCGTCGAGCTCGTGCAGCTGACCCTCGATGTAGCTCTTGAGCTTCGAGCGGTAGTCACGCTCGAACGACCGCAGGTCGTCGATGCGACGCTCGACGCTCGAGCGCTCGGTGTTCAGTCGGTCGAGGATCTCGCGCTGCTGGGTCTCGGCGGCACCGACGATGTCACGCGACTTCGTCTCGGCCTCGGCGACGACCTCGCGCTGACGAGCCTCGGCCTCTGACACGAGACGTGCGGCGGTGGCGTGGCCTTCGGCGATGAGAGCGTCACGCTTCTCGACACCCTCGCGGACGTGCTCTTCGTGCAGACGGCGAGCGAGCTGCAGCAAGCTGTTGGTGCTGCTGGTCTCGTCGGCCTCGGACACGGCCGGGGCGGAGTAGGCGGGGGCGGACGCCACCGCGGCGGGGGCCGCGACGACGGGCTCGGGCTCGACGACCGGCTCGGGCTCGACGGCCTCGGGAGCCGAGGCGGGCGCCGGTGCCGACGCGGGAGCCGGTGCGCTGGCCACCGGGGCCGACACGGGGGCCGCCTGCGTCGCGGGGGCGGACTCGCCCGACGAGAGGCGCTGACGCAACTCGTCGTTCTCCTGGTTGAGACGTCGCAGCTCGGCGACGACCTCGTCGAGGAAGTCGTCGACCTCGTCCTGGTCGTATCCCTCGCGGAACTTCGTCGGCTGGAACCGCTTGTTGACTACGTCTTCCGGCGTCAAAGCCATTGCCGTCACCTCGTGCATCTGTTGGATCGTGTGATCGTGGTCTGTGTCGTTCTTCTACACCGTAGAGGAACGGGACCCGGTCGGGCCGGGGTCGTGCCGTTCAGGCGCTGCAGTGAGCCTACCCTGTCACTCGCCGACGGCGTGGTCAGCCGAATGTGCGGAGCCCGGAGGCGACGCTCATCAGGATGATCACGGCCAGCATGATGATGCTCCAGCCGAAGTCGAGTGCGACCGAGCCGAGTCGTACGGGCGGCAGGATCTTGCGTACGCGACGGATGGGTGGGTCGGTCACGGTGTACGCCACCTCGGCCAACACGAGGACGGGCCCCTTGGGTCGCCAGCCACGGCTGAACGACTGCGCCAGGTCGAGCACGAAGCGTGCCCACATGAGCAAGAAGAAGATCAGCAGTACGTAGTAGGCGATCGTGGCGATCAGGTAAGTGATCATCGGGGGGTCATCAGCTCACACGAGTCGGCGCGAGGGGACTCGCGGACGGGCAGGTCGTCACGTCGACGCGGAGGAGCCGCGACGACGGACTCGTCACGACTGGGCGAAGAACGACGCTTCGATGTCGGACTCTACCTCAGCCTGCTCGCCGCTCACCGCGATGTGCGCGGGGGACAACAAGAAGACCTTGTTGGTCACGCGCTCGATCTTGCCGTACAGCCCCTGCGAGAGTCCGCTCGCGAAGTCGACCAGACGACGGGCGTCCGCCTCGGTCATCTGGGACAGGTTGATGATCACGGGGATGCCGTCGCGGAAGCTCTCGGCGATCGCCTGGGCGTCCTTGTACTCGCGGGGGTGGACCGTCAGGATCTCGTTCATGTCGTGGGGCACCGTGTTCTTGGGGGGCGAGGAGCGACGCAGGGGCGTCACGGGGGCGCGGGTGGGCGCGGGGGCGGCAGTGGGAGCCGAATGGACCGGGGCGACGGGGGTCGGAGCCTGTGCGGCCGCCTGCGGTCGCGACGACTGCTGGGGCTGCGCTCGCTCGTGGGGCTGCTCGTCGTACTCGAGCTCTTCGTCGGCGAGGCCCAGGTAGACCATCGTCTTGCGCAGCGGGTTGGCCATGGTGTTCCTCCGAGTCAGTGGTTCGTCGTGTCCGACATTAACGAGCATCGGGGCGAGAACCCGTGATTGCCGTGCCGATCCGTAGGTGTGTCGCGCCCTCGGCGACGGCCTCGGCGAAGTCGGGCGACATGCCGGCCGAGATCGCGTCGGCCGTGGCCTCGAGGGACCGCACCCGCTCGGATACCGCACGGAGGCGCGCGAAGGCGGGCCGCGCCTCCTCGTCCAAGGGGGCGACGGCCATGACGCCCCGCAGCCGCAGCCCCGGGGTCGAGAGCACCTTCTCGGCCAGCGTCTCGACGTCGCGCTCGGCGACTCCCCCGCGGCCGGGGTCGTCGGTCAGGTTGACCTGGACGAACCCGTCGACGACGGAACCGGAGTCGTCGGACAGGGCGTCGACCACGGAGTCACGGTCGAGCGAGTGCACGGCGTGTGCGTAGCGCCGGGCCTGCCGCGCCTTCTTCGACTGCAACTGACCGACGAAGTGCCATCGGAGCCCCTCGAGGTCGTCCAGCTCGACGGCTTTGGCCTGGGCCTCTTGATGTCGGTTCTCGCCGACGTCGCGGACCCCCAGGGCGTACAACGCCCGGATGAGGCCGGGTGGGTGGAACTTCGTGACGACGATCGTCGTGAGCTCGCCCGGTGACCGCCCCACGGCGGCGCAGGCATCGTCGACGGCCGCGGCGACCCGGGCGAGACGCTCGCCCAGGTCGCCGTCGACACTCGTCGGATCGGTCACTCGTCGTTACTTGAGGAAGTCCGGGACGTCGAGGTCGTCGTCACCGTCGTCGAAGGCCGGGTCGACGGCCTGGGTCGCGGGCTCTTCGGGCCGCTTCCACGCCGCGGGCTCGTGCGTCGCACCGCTGTCGGCGATGGCCGAGACACCGGCGACCGAGGTCGCCGTGGGGCCGTCGGAGTCGACGAAGCTCGAGCGGCGGTCCTTCACCTTGGTCGAGGGCTCGCCACCGTCGAAGCCGGCCGCGATGACCGTCACGCGCACCTCGTCACCGAGGGTGTCGTCGATCACGGCACCGAAGATGATGTTGGCCTCGGCGTGGACGGCCTCTTGGACCAGACGGGCTGCGTCGTTGATCTCGAAGATGCCCAGGTTCGAACCGCCCTGGATGGACAGCAGCACGCCATGCGCACCGTCGATGCTCGCCTCGAGCAGCGGGGACGCCACGGCCAGCTCTGCCGCCTTGATGGCGCGGTCGGCACCCCGCGACGAACCGATGCCCATGAGGGCCGAACCCGCGCCCTGCATGACCGACTTGACGTCGGCGAAGTCGAGGTTGATCAGACCGGGCGTGGTGATCAGGTCGGTGATGCCCTGGACACCGGCGAGGAGCACCTGGTCGGCCGTGCCGAAGGCCTCCACCATGCTGATGCCGCGTTCGCTGATCTCGAGCAGACGGTCGTTGGGCACGACGATGAGGGTGTCGACCTCGTCCTTCAGGGCGGCGACCCCGGCCTCGGCCTGAGCCTGACGGCGCTTGCCCTCGAAGCCGAAGGGCTTCGTGACGACGCCGATGGTCAGGGCGCCGATCGACTTGGCGATGCGGGCGACGACCGGGGCGCCGCCCGTGCCGGTGCCACCGCCTTCGCCGGCCGTGACGAAGACCATGTCGGCCCCCGCGAGGGCCTCTTCGATCTCTTCGGCGTGGTCCTCGGCCGCACGGCGCCCGACCTCGGGGTCGGCACCGGCGCCGAGGCCCCGGGTGAGCTCGCGACCGACGTCGAGCTTGACGTCGGCATCGCTCAACAGCAGCGCCTGTGCGTCGGTGTTGATGGCGATGAACTCCACCCCGCGGAGCCCGAGTTCGATCATGCGGTTGACGGCGTTGACGCCACCGCCGCCGACACCGACGACCTTGATCACGGCTAGGTAGTTATGGTTCGTTGTCACGTCCGGGCCTCCGCTTGAACCTTAACTCTGCAGTTGAAGGTTAAAGTTGTACATGGTATGCAAGTTCTGCAGTCACAAGGTATGGGTGCGCTGCAGGCGCTGTCGCCAGGGCGTCCAGCGTGTCGCGAACACACCCTCTCATCTCGTCCTGATGATCCCGTTGTCGGGAGCGGACACGTCGTACTCGACGCTCGCGCCCGGGTCGCGGCGGGCCTGGTCAGCGATCAGACCCGCGAGCACCTGTGCTTTCTTCGCCGACTCGTCGGCACTGCCCCACACGACCCGTTCACCGGAGGTGAGCTGCAGGGTCACGTCGTCGGCCGTCGATGCGGTCACGGTGTCGACGGTGGACCGCAGCGTGACCGGCAGCGCCAACAGCACCTCGGCGACCGAGCGGTACGCGGGGCCGTCCAGGGCCGCTCCCCCGACGTCGACGAGGGGCACCCCCTCTTGCCGGGCGTCGAGTTCTTGCACGACGACGCCGGCCGGGTCGACGAGTTCGAAGCCCTCCCCCGCGGCGACCGTGGCGACGGGCTGGCGCTCCTGGATGCGGACGACGAGCGTGTGCGGCGGAGCCGTCTCGGTCACGTAGCTGGCGATGAGGGGGAAGGCCGCGAGCTCGCGGGTGACCTCGTCGAAGTCGATCATGGCGAGGGGCGTCCCGAGCTGTCCGTCCAGTGCCGCCCGGACGGCCGAGGCGTCGACGCGTTCGGTCCCTTCGACGCGGATGGTCTGCAACGACAGGAGCGGGGAGAACACAGCGACCGCGACGGACGCGACGAGGAGGAGCACGACGGCCCCGAGCGACACCAGGGTCGCCCGACGGTGTCGACTGCGACGTGTGAAGCGACGGACCTCGACACGTTCGACGCGCCTCCGGTCGCTCGACGCCCGACGTGCCTGCTTGCGAGCCGCGGCGGCTCGTGCCTTGGCCTCGGCGGCCGTGCCGTCGGGTGCCACGATGCGCGGCGGCTCGGAGCCGCCGAGGGTGCCCGACGCCCGGGAGCCGGTCTCGTCCGTCGACGCAGGCTTCGTGAGGCGGTCACGCCAGGCGGCGGAGGCTCCGGCGACCGTCTCGAGACGGCCCCTCAGCGTGGACGGAGTCGAGCCGGTGCCCTCGTCGCCCCGTACCGTCGAGCCATCCGTCACCCCGCGTGGAGGACGCGAATCACCCACGACGGGGAGGGGCCCCGTGGCGTCCGAGTCCCGGCCGCGCCGGCGTCGGGTCGGAGCCACCGGCGGGGTCGCGGCGGGTTCCGGCTCGTCGAATCCGTCGGGCCGCTTCATCGGAGGGCCCCCGACGCCACGGTCCTGCTGTGACGAGTCACTCCGCGGAGTCCTCCGCGACGGCGACGACGGGTTCGTGTGCCGCGTCGAGGGAGCCGAGCAGCTGCGGCACGATGCGGTAGACGTCGCCGCAGCCGAGCGTGATGACGAAGTCCCCGTCGCGCGCGACCTCGGCCGTGCGGTCGGCCGCGGCCTGCCAGTCGGACACGAAGTCGACGCGGTCGGGGTCGGTGAAGCGTTCGGACACGAGCGCGCCGGTGACCCCGGGCTCGGGGTCCTCGCGCGCACCGTAGACGTCGAGCACGATCGTGTGGTCCGCGAGGCGCTCGTAGGTCTCGGCGAACTCGCCGGCCATCATGCGCGTCCGGCTGTAGAGATGGGGTTGGTGCACGGCGATGAGGCGCCCGTCGCCCACCACGGAGCGCGCGGCCTGCAGGGCGGCGGCTACCTCGGTGGGGTGGTGGGCGTAGTCGTCGTAGACACTGACACCCCGGACGACACCGTGGAGCTCGAACCGTCGCTCGGTGCCCCCGAAGGTCTCGAGGCCCGCGATGGCGGCCTCGGGGTCGACCCCCAGACCCACGAGTACGGCGAAGGCACCCGCGGCGTTGACGGCGTTGTGTCGCCCGGGCACTCGCAACTGCACGGGCCACGAACGGCCCTCGGCGTGCAGGGTGAACGAGACGGGACCGGTCGAGGCGATGTCGCTCAGGCGCACGTCGGCATCGGCGGCCTCGCCGAAGGTCACGACGTGTGGGTGGTCGAGACGCCCGGTGACACGGACGGCACCGGCGTCGTCGCTCGAGACCACGACGAACTCGCGCGCGGCCGACGCGAACCGGACGAAGGCGTCGTCGAACGCCTCGTGGGAGCCGTAGTGGTCGAGGTGGTCGGCGTCGACGTTGGTGATCAGGGCGACCGAGGTGTCGTAGAGCAGGAACGACCCGTCGGACTCGTCGGCCTCGACGACGAACAGGTCGTCGTCGCCACCACGAGCGCTGACACCCAGCGACTGGATGACCCCGCCGTTCACGAAACTCGGGTCGTGCCCGGCGGCGAGCAGGGCGGTGACGATCATGCCGGTCGACGTGGTCTTCCCGTGCGCACCGGCCACCGAGACGAGGCGCTGCTGCCCGACGAGCCAGGCGAGTGCCTGCGAGCGATGCAGGACGGGCAGGCCCTTCGCCAGCGCGAGCTGGTACTCGGGGTTGTCCTGCCAGAGGGCCCCGGTCACCACGAGCGTGTCGGCGTCGCCGACGTTGGCCGCGTCGTGACCGATCGCGATCTCGGCGCCCAGCGACCGGAGCGACTCGACGGCTGCGCTGTCGCGGGCGTCCGATCCGGTGACCCGGTGTCCGGCGGCGAGGAACACGCGGGCGATGCCGCTCATGCCGGAACCGCCGATGCCGACGAAGTGGACGGCGCCGAGTTCGGCGGGGATCGGCTGGTCGAGGTCGGGCTTGATCATGATGTCTCGCTGAGGTCGGAGTTCTGGGAGGACGAGGAGGCGCGGCCCACGGCGTCGAGGACGAGGTCGACCGTGCGGTCGGTGCCGTCGCGCACCCCGACCGAGGCGGCACGGACCGCCATGTCGGCCACGACGGCCCGGTCGAGCAGCAGTGGGACGAGCGTGCGCTCGACCCATGCGGGTGTGAAGTCGGCGTCGGCGACGAGCAGTGCTCCCCCGGCACCGACGACGTCGGTGGCGTTGTGACGCTGCTCTCCGTTGCCCACCGGGTAGGGCACGAGCACCGAGGGCAGGCCGAGCGCGGTCAGCTCGCTCACCGTGGCCGAGCCGGCCCGGGAGACGACGAAGTCGGCCGCCGAGAGCGCGAGGTCCATGCGGTCGCAGTACCGGACCAGGTGGTGGCCCTCGAGATCGGTCGAGGTGAGGTCGGACTTCTCGCCCGTGATGTGCAGGATCTGCCATCCGGCGCCGAGCACGCCGACGGCTGCCTTCGACATGGTCTCGTTGAGGCGCCGGGCACCGGTCGAGCCGCCCGTGACGAGCAGCGTCGGCCGCGACGGGTCGAGATCGAACGTCGCGACGGCCTCGTCCCGGTGGGCCCGGCGGTCCAGGGACTCGATCTCGTCGCGCAACGGCATGCCGACCTGCCGTCCGCCCCGCAGGCGGGTGGAGCGGAAGACGACGCCGACGTGGGACGAGAGGAACGAGCCGAGGACGTTCGCCATGCCGGGCTTCGCATTGGCCTCGTGGACGACCACGGGCACCTTCGACCGCCATGCGGCGACGTAGGCGGGGGCGGCTGCGTAGCCGCCGAAACCCACGACGACGTCGACGTCGTGCTGTGCGAGCAAGGACCGGATGCCGTCGATCGCACCCGCGAGCCGCCCCGGGAAGCGCAGGGCCGCCGCGGAGGGCTTCCGGGGGAAGGGGAGCCGGGGCACGGTCAACAGCTCGTACCCGCGTTGCGGGACGAGCCGGGCCTCGAGCCCCTCGGCCGTACCGAGCACGAGGACGATCGCGTCGGGCTCGCGCCGTCGGAGCCGATCGGCCACGGCGAGGAGGGGGTTCACGTGCCCGGCGGTGCCACCGCCGGCGAGGAGATACGTCGTCACCGCAGAGACCCTACCCGCTGTCGCGGGAGCCCCTGCGGCACGTCGGTCTCCTCGGGCACCCGGGCGAACGAGAGCACCACGCCGATGGCCACGAGGGTGACGATCAAGGCCGACCCACCCGCCGAGATCAGCGGCAAGGGAACACCCAGGACGGGCAGCAGCCCCAGCACGACCGCGATGTTGACGAGCGCCTGGCCGATGATCCACGCCGTGATGGCGCCGGTCGTCACGCGCACGAAGGGGTCGTTGGTGCGACGGATGATCTTGACGAAGCCCACGGCGAGGACGATGAACAGCGCCAACACGACCATCGCACCGATCAAGCCGAGCTCTTCGCCGACGATGGCGAAGATGAAGTCGTTGTCGGCCTCGGGCAGCCAGGACCACTTCGACTTCGAGTTGCCGAGGCCGACGCCGAAGAGTCCGCCCGAGGCCAACGCCCAGGTGCCGTGCAGGGTCTGCCAGCACTCGGCTTGGTACTGGCTCGAGTCGGTGCAGCCCGACAGCCAGGCGGCGATGCGGGAGTTCCGGGAGCTCGAACCCTGGGCGATCAGGGGCACGACGACCGCGAGGAACGCGAGCGGCGCGAGCAGGTAGCGCAACCGGACCCCGGCGAACCAGACGGCGGCGAAGACGAGCAGGAGCATGATCATGGTCGTCCCGAGGTCGCCGCCGAGCACGACGAGACCGATCGCCACGCCGGCCACGGGAACGAGCGGGATCGCCAGGTGCTTCCAGTCGTCGAGCAGGTCGCGCTTGACCGAGAGGATCATGCCGAGCCAGATGGCCAACGCGAGCTTCACGGCCTCGGAGGGCTGCGCCGTGAACGAACCGAGGTCGATCCAGTTCCGGTTGCCGCCGATCTCGTAGCCGAGGGGCGAGAAGACGAGGAGTTGGAGGACGATCGTCGCGCCCAGGACGTGCCACGCCCAACGCTTCAGGAACGAGACGGGCAGCCGCGACACGATGAGCATGAGCGGGATGCCCACGGCCGCGTACGTGCTCTGTCGGATGAACGCCCCGAAGAACGACGTGTGTCGCGACGAGATGTACTGCTCGACCGACGACGACGAGAGCACCATGACGAGCCCGAGCACGACCATGAACAACGTCGTGCCGAGGATCACGAAGTACGAACCGGTCTCGGCGGCGAAGAGCTTCTTGACCCGGACGACCGCACCGGCCGTGCGCTTCGAGGACCCCAGGCCACTCGACGCCTCCTCGGTCGACTGGACGGGCCCGCGGCGCGTACGACTCGACTCAGTCGGCCGACGGCGCGGGAGGCTGGACGGCGGGTTGGCCATCGACGTCACCCCTCAAGTGTTCGTGTACGGCCTGGGAGAAGGATCTCCCGCGGGCCGTGTAGTCGGTGAACTGGTCCATGGACGCCGCCGCCGGGGCGAGGAGCACGGTGTCTCCGGGTCGGGCCACGCTCGCGGCGAGGCGCACGGCCGTCGGCATCACCTGCCCAGTGTCGGTGGCGTCGACCTCGAAGACGGGGATGCCGGGCGCGTGTCGGGAGAAGGCCTGCCGGAGGGGCTCACGGTCGACGCCCACGAACACGGCTGCCCGGACGGCGCCCGTCGACTCGAGGACGAGCGGCTCGACGTCGACGCCCTTGAAGAGCCCGCCGACGATCCACACGACCGACGGGAAGGCCGTCAAGGAGGCGCGCGCGGCGTGGGGGTTGGTCGCCTTCGAGTCGTCCACCCACGTCACTCCACCGGACTCGGCCACGACCTCGGTGCGGTGGTGGTCCACGGCGAAGCCGGCGAGGGCGTCGCGGATCGAGACGGGGGCGACACCCACCGCACGCACGAGCGCGGCGGCCGCGAGCACGTCCTCGAGGAGGTGGTCGGCGCCGAGGCCGACGCCCTCGAGGGCCTCCCGGGTGGTCAGTTCGAGCGCTCGCGTGTGGCGCTCGTCGAGGAAGGCGCGGTCGGCCAGGACGGAGACCCCGTCGCCGGTCACGATGCCGACCTCGCTGGGCCCCGGGGCGTCGAGGCCGAAGCCGACGGCCCGGCAGCCCTCTTCGACGTCGGCGTCCTCGACCATTCGGAGGGTGGCCTCGTCGGCCTTGTTGTAGACACAGGCCACTGTCGTGTTCTCGTACACCTTGGCCTTGGCGTCGCGGTAGGCGTCCACGCCGCCGTGCCATTCGAGGTGGTCCGCCTCGAGGTTGAGACAGACGGAGGCGCGGGGCCGGAGGGCACCGGGCCCCTCGGTCGGCAGGTAGTGGAGTTGATGGCTCGAGAGCTCGACGACGAACAGGTCGAAGCCGTCGGGATCACGCACCGCGTCGAGGACGGGGACGCCGATGTTGCCGCAGGGCGCCACGCGGCGGCCGTCCGCGGCGGCCATCGCCGCCGCCAGTTGCGTCGTCGTGGTCTTCCCGTTGGTCCCCGTGACGAGCACCCAGTCGGCCACGCGCTCGACCTTGTCGCGGACGCGCCAGGCGAGCTCGACGTCGCCCCAGACGGCCAGCTCCGACCCGACGGCCCACCTGATCAGAGGGTGATGAGGAGCGAACCCCGGGCTGGCGACGACGAGCTGCGCGTCGAAGGCCGTGAGCGTGGACGAGGGTGCCTCCAGGGACTCGACCTCGTCGAGACGGGCTCCGATCAACTGCAGCAGTTCGGCCTTGTCCGGGTCGACGGCGGGGGCCACGACGAGGACGTCGGCACCCAGCTCGGCCAGGGTGTCGGCCACCGAGAAGCCGGTCGTGCCCAGCCCGAGGACGGCCACGCGAAGGCCCGACCAGTCGGCGTGCCAGCTGTCGAGCCCGGCCAGTCGCTCGGCGAGGGGGGTGGTGCGGCCGTCGCTCATGAGGTGCGGAGGATCCATTCGAGGTAGAAGGTGCCCACGCCGGCGGCGACGAAGAGCCCGGCGATGATCCAGAAGCGGACGACGACGGTCACCTCGGCCCAGCCCTTCAACTCGAAGTGGTGGTGCAACGGACTCATCAGGAAGATGCGCTTGCCCTTCGTGATCTTGAAGTACGCACGCTGAAGGATGACCGACCCCGTGACCACGATGAAGAGGCCACCGATCAGGACGAGCAGCAGCTCGGTGCGGCTGAGGATCGCCAGGGCGGCCAGCGCCCCGCCGAGGCCCAGCGACCCGGTGTCGCCCAGGAAGATCTGTGCTGGCGAGGTGTTCCACCAGAGGAACCCGATGAGACCGCCGCAGATGCAGGCGGCGACCACGGCCAGGTCGAGCGGGTCGGCCACCTGGTAGCAGGCCGCCCGCGTGGCCTCGTCGAGGCGCACGCTCGTGCAGAGCTGGTTGTTCTGCCAGAAGCCGATGAAGATGTACGACGCGATCGCGAGGATGGAGGCGCCCGTGGCGAGACCGTCCAGGCCGTCCGCGACGTTCACGCCGTTGGAGGTGCTGACGGTGATCAGGACGACCCAGATCAGGAACAGACCACCCCCGACGATGGTGCCGAAGAACATGAAGTCGAGCCAGGGGATGTCGCGCAGGCCCGAGATCATCGTCGACGCGGGGGCGAGCCCGCGATCGTTCGTGAAGGAGAGCGCCAGGACGGCGAACACCGCCCCCACGACGACCTGCCCGGCGATCTTCGCCCACCCGCCGAGCCCGAGGCTGCGCTGGTTGCGCACCTTGAGGAAGTCGTCGAGGAACCCGACCACGCCGAGGCCGACCATCATGAACAGCACGAGCATGCCGCTGAGGGTGAGCTCGTCCCCGCCGACCAGGTGACCGATGAAGTAGCCGAGCACGGTGCCGATGATCAGGACAATGCCGCCCATGGTCGCCGTGCCGCGCTTGGTGTGGTGCGACTGCGGGCCGTCGTCACGGATGAACTGGCCCCACCCGAGACGGTGGAAGAGCTTGATGAACGCCGGCGTCATCAGCAGCGTGAAGGCGAGGGAGAACCCACCGCCGATCAGCAGCGCGATCATGCGGTCACCCCGGCCAGGCGGTCACCGAGGAGGCGCAGGCCGGCCGATTTGGACGACTTCACGAGGACGACGTCCCCGGCTCGCAGGGTGCCCCGCAAGAAGTCGTACGCCTCGTCGATCGTGTCGACCAGCACGCTTTCTCCGTCCCACGAGCCTTCGAGGCCCGCCGCCATGTGGATGTGTCGTGCCTCGTGGCCGACGACCACGAGTTGGCCCACGTTGAGCCGGACGACGAGGCGGCCGACGCGGTCGTGCTCGTCACGCGCGTACTCGCCGAGCTCGGCCATCTCGCCGAGCACGGCCACCGAGCGGTGGTCGGGGCCGGTGATCTGGGCGAGGGTCTTCAACGCCGCGGCGACCGAGTCGGGACTCGCATTGTAGGCGTCGTTCACGACCGTCACGCCGCCGGGGGCGTCCAGGACCTCCATGCGCCAGCGCTCGGCCCGCGTCACGCCCTCGAGGACCGTCACGGCCCGATCGAGGTCGACGCCCCATTCGCCGACGACGCTGAGGGCCGCCAAGGCGTTCATCACGTGGTGCTCGCCCAGGATGCGCAGCGACACCCGGCGGCTCGCGTCGCCGTGCTGGAAGGTGAAGGAGGTGCCCGACGCCGAGACGTCGATGTCGGACGCCCGGTAGTCGGCCGAGGCACCCTGACCGAAGGTCACGACCCGGGCGGCGGTCACGGACGCCATGCCGGCGACGCGGTCGTCGTCGGCGTTGAGGACGGCCGTCCCCGTGGCGGGCAGGTCGGTCACCATCTCGGCCTTGGCCGCACGGGTGCCCTCGATTCCGCCGAAGCCACCCGCGTGGGCGAGGCCGACCTTGAGCACGACCCCGGTGTCGGGACGGGCGATGTCGACGAGCCGGGCGATCTCGCCCGGTCCGCTCGCACCCATCTCGACCACCAGGTACTCGGTGTCCTCGTCGATGCGCAGCATCGAGATCGGGGCGCCGACGTGGTTGTTGAACGAGCCCTGTGGGGCGACGGTGGGCGCGACGTCGCTCAGGACGGCGCGCAGCATGTTCTTGGTGCTCGTCTTGCCGTTGGAACCCGTGACGCCGACCACCTTCAACCGGCCGAGGCGACGGACGTGCTCGACGACGGCGGCCGCCAGGCGCGACAGCGCGACGACTCCGTCCTCCACGACGAGGAGCGGTGCGGTGGTCTCGACCTCGCGCTCGGCGACCACGAGGGCCGCGCCGTTCGCGGTGGCGGCCTCGACGAAGAGGTGGCCGTCGGTGACCTCACCACGGAGGGCGAAGAAGATCGATCCCGGGGTGACCAGACGCGAGTCGGTCTCGACCGTGCCGTCGACCGGGGTCGCGACCCGCGCCTCCTCGGGGTGGACCAGGCGCCCGCCGGTGATGTCGGCGATCTGGCGAGGCGTGAGCGCGATCACTCGGACCACCCGGCCTCGCGCAGGGCGGCACGGGCCTCGTCGCGAGCGGAGTACGGGGTGCGCTCACCACGGATGTCTCGGTAGTCCTGGTGGCCGGGACCGGCCCAGAGGATCGAGTCGCCTTCTCGGGCCAGGGCCACGGCCGCCCGGATGGCCGCCTCGGGCGGGCTCACCTCGTGGATCTCGTGCTCGGGGTACGCCTCGCGGGCGGCGTCGACGAGCGTCTTGCGGATGGAGGCCGGGTCTTCGAAACGGGGGTGGTGGTCGGTCACGACGAGGATGTCGGAACCGGCGGCGGCCACCCGGGCCATCTCGCCGCGTTTCGTCGTGTCGCGGTCGCCGTCCGCACCGAACAGCATGATGACCTTGCCGGGCGTGAAGGTGCGCACCGCGGCCAGGGTGGTCAGGAACGCGTCGGGGCTGTGGCCGAAGTCGACGTAGACGCTCGGGCCGGTGTCGCCGGACACCCGCTCGGTGCGCCCGGGCAGGTACGCGACGATGCCGCCGTCGGCGTCGAGCGCCTGGCCGATGGCCTCGAGCTCGAAGCCCGCCTCGACCAGCATGACGATCGCCAGGGCCGCGTTCGCGACCATGTGCCACCCGATCAGCGGGACGCGCGTCACGAGCGAACGCTGCTCGGGGCCCGACAGACGGAACTCGGTGTAGGCGGCCTGCTCGTCCAGGATCTCGACCGTCCAGTCGGCCTCGACGTCGGGGAGGATCGTGATCGTCGTCAGGGGGATGCGGGCGTTGTCCACGACGCGCTGGCCGTAGGGCGAGTCGAGCGAGACCACGGCACGACGGGCACGGTCGGGCTGGAAGAGTGGCAACTTGGCCTGGAAGTACTCCTCCATGTCGGCGTAGTCGTCGAGGTGGTCGTGGCTGAGGTTGGTGAAGGCGGCGACGTCGAAGACGAGACCGTCCACGCGGTTGCGACTGAGTGCCTGAGCACTGACCTCGACGGCCACCGCACGCACCTCGCTCTCGCGCATGCGGGCCAGCAGGGCGTGCATCTCGCTGGCTTCGGGGGTCGTGAGGCGGCTGACGACGGTCAGGTCGCCGATGTGGCGCTCGGCCGTGCTGCTGAGACCGGTGACGAGGCCCAGCTGTCGCAGGACGCCCTCGAGCAGGTACGACGTGCTGGTCTTCCCGTTGGTGCCGGTGACCGCGAGGAGCAGGGGCGCGTCGTCGCTGTCCGTGCGGTAGATCCAGGCCGAGAGCTCGCCGAGGGCAGCTCGGGGTGAGTCGACGAGGACGACGGGCAGACCGCTGGACCGGGCCAGCTCGGCACCCGCGGCGTCGGTCAGCAGGGCCACGGCACCACCGTCACGTGCCTGGTCGGCGAACTCGGCTCCGTGCCGATGCGCGCCGGGCACGCCCACGTACAGGTCGCCGGGGTGGAGGTCCGCCGTGCTCAGCGTGATGCCGGTGATCTCGATGCCGTCGAGGGAACCCTCGTGCTCGAGTCCGAACTCGCTGACCAGTTGGGCGAGTGACCTCGCCGACGGATGTTCCGGTCGAAGGACCGGGGGGATCCGGGCGCTCAAAGAATCCTCTTCTCTCACCAGGTCTCGGGCAGGCTGGGTGCCGGCTCCGTCGACGGAGGGACCCGATACATCTCGAGGACCTGGGACATGATCTTGTTGAAGGTCGGCGCCGCAGCGGCCGACGTCTTGATGGTACTGGGCTTGGTGAAGGTCACGACGACGACGTATTGCGGGTTCTCGGCCGGAGCGATGCCCGCCACCGAGACGATGCGGTCAGAACCGTAGCCGGTTCCGTCAGAGCGCGCGACCTCGGCGGTGCCGGTCTTGGCGGCGACGCGGTACCCGGGGATCGTCAGGACGTCCTTGAGATCGCCGTCGCTGACGACCTTCTCGAGCATGTTGACGGTCGTGTCGGCGGCCCACGGGGAGACGACGCTCGTGCCCTCGGCCGAGGGGGTCTCGGTGACGGTGCCGTCGGGAGCCGTGCACCCGGCGACGAGGTTGACCGGCAGACGGGTGCCGTGATTGGCCAGCGTCTGGTAGATGCTCGCGATGTGGATGGCGGTCGTCGAGACACCCTGTCCGAACATCGTGTTGATGCTCGTCTGCTGGTCCCACTGCGAGGCCGGCCGGATGCCCGTCGTGGGCTCGCCGAGGAAGGCCACGCCGGTCGGGTCGTTCAGACCGAACTTCACCATGTAGTCGTGACGTTGCTGGGCCGACAGCGACTGGCCGAGCAGCGAGATGCCGACGTTCGACGAGTCGCGCAGGATGCCGGTCAGAGTGAGGTTCTCGGTCGGGTGGAAGGTCGCGTCGTGGATCTCGCCACCCCACGGGAACGTGCGGGAGTACGGCACCGTCGCCCGCGTCGCGGGATCGGCCTTGCCCGAGTCGAGCAGCATGGCCGCGGTCATCGCCTTGAAGGTCGACCCCGGCTCGTACGAGTAGGTGAAGGCCTTGCTGCCGAGGTCGTCGACGGCGGTCCCGTTGACGTCGTTGGGGTCGACGGCCGGGTAGTCGGCGACTGCGAGCAGCGAGGCGTCGCTCGCCTTCATGACGACGGCCGTGGCCGACTCGGCTCCGATGGCCTCGGCCTGCTCGCCCAGCGCCTGCTGGGTCATGTACTGGAGGTCGCTGTCGACGGTGAGGCGGAGCGTGCCGCCGGCGACGGCTTTCTTGGTCGTGACGGTGCTGCCGGGCAACTGGACGCCGTCGGCACCGCGCTCGTAGGTCTCGGAGCCGTCGGTGCCGGCCAGGCACGCGTCCTGGCTCAGCTCGAGTCCGGCCTGCGGCCCGTCGGTGCCGATGAAGCCCGTCAGGTTGCCCGCCACCGCGCCGTTGGGGTAGGTGCGCGCGGCCTGGCGCTGGAAGTACACCCACGACACGTTCATCTCGCGGACCTCGCGGAAGGCGTCGACGTCGACGCCCTTGACCAGGTAGGCGAAGTTCGCCTCGGGGTCGGTGGTCAGCGCCTTCGTCATCGTCACCGCGTCGCCCCCGGTGATCTTCGCGATGCGCTCGACCACCTGGTCGACGGTCAGTTCGGTGGTCTTGCCGTCGTCGCCCTTCACCTTCGCCGTCGTGGCGAACGCCGGAGCGGCCGTGATGTTGTACCGGGTGACGCTGCCGGCGAGCACGGTGCCGTCCACGTCGGTGATGTCGCCGCGATCGCCGTAGGTCGTCTGCACGATCTCGCGCTTGTTCTGGGACTGCTCGTTCAACTCGGCCGCCTGGACGAGCTGGATGTCCGCCAGGCGCACCACGAACACGCCGACGAGCGCGATGATCAGCGCCATCGCCAGCGTCACGCGGAGACGGCGGCTTCGGGGAGCTGCTTTCACGAGAGGTTCCTCACCGCGGCCGGGCGCCTGCCCGACCCGCTGTCGTCGATCGATGTACCGGTGACGGCACGTCGCTAGCGGGTCTGAGGAGCCGCCAGCTCGTTCGCGCCCGACGCTACCGACTCGTCGGCCGATCCCCCGTCCGCCGCGCCTGTCTCGGTCGGAACCGCCGCGGCACCCGCCGTCGTCGGAGCACCGATGGACGTGGCGCCGGGGTCGCTGCCGGCAGGGGCGTCGTCCGCGGAGGAGGTCGCGGGGGCCTTGGTCGTGAGCGGCACGCCCTCGAGGAGCGTGTTCGGGATCAGGTTGCCGGAGGTCGCCTCGTCGGCACCCGCCGCGGGGGCGGGTGACCCGTGGACCGCACCCGTGGCGAGATCGAGGTAGACGGGGTTCGAGTTGCGGACCATGCCGAGTTCGTCGGCGTTGGCGGCGAGGTTCTGCGGCGAGGACAGGACGTCGCGTTGCTCGCTGTACTTCTGCTGGTCCCGGACGAGCTCGGTCTTGGCGGCCTGCAGGTCGGAGATCTTGTAGGCGCCGTCGCTGAGGGCGATGCTGATGGCCAGTTGGGCCAGCAACAGGACGAACAGGGCCGCCGTGGCGATGAGCGCGTAGGCGATCTTCGGTCGGGCCCGTCGCTGTGATCGACTCGTCACGATCTCGACCGGACGCGCTGCCGGGGCGGACGACGGCTGCGGACGGGTCGACGGGGTCGCGATGGCCAGGTTGCTGCTCATGCTGTTCTCCGGATTCGTTCGGCGGCGCGCAGTCTCACGGGCTTGGCTCGAGGGTTCAGGTCGCGTTCGGCGTCGGAGGCCAGTTCGGCCCCCCGGACGAGCAGGCGGAAGTCGGGGCGGTGCTCGGGCAGTTCGACCGGAAGTCCCTGCGGTGCCGTGGACGTCGTGCGGGCCGCCAGCTCGCGCTTGACGAAGCGGTCCTCGAGGGACTGGTAGGCGAGCACGACGATCCGTCCCTGGACGGCGAGACGGTCGAGGGCCACCGGGACGGCGGCCTCGAGCGAGGCCAGCTCACCGTTGACCTCGATGCGCAAGGCCTGGAACACGCGTTTGGCCGGGTGACCGGCGCGTTGCAACGCCATGGGAGTCGCCGCGATGAGGAGGTCGACGAGCTCGCCGCTGCGGGTGAGAGGCGAGTCGGCCCGGTGCTCGACGATGCGCCGGGCGTAGCGCGGAGCCAGCTTCTCCTCGCCGTACTGGTAGAAGATGCGACGCAGTTCGCTCTCGGGGTACTCGGCGAGGACGCGCTCCGCCGTGACGGGCGAGGTGGGGTCCATGCGCATGTCGAGCGGCGCGTCCTTCGAGTACGAGAAACCGCGCTCGACCCGGTCGAGCTGCAGCGACGACACACCGAGGTCGAAGAGCACCCCGTCGACCGTGTCGAGGGCGAGGTCGTCGAGGGCCTCGGCGATGCCGTCGTACGTCGTGTGCACGAGGCGGGCTCGCTCGCCGAAGGGCGCGAGTCGCTCACCCGCCAGGGCGAGGGCCTCGGTGTCGCGGTCGAGCCCGACGACGGTGAGCTCGGGGAAGGCCTGCAGCATCGCTTCGCTGTGGCCCCCCATGCCGAGGGTGCAGTCGACGACGACGGCGCCGGGACGCGAGACGGCCGGGGCGAGGAGCTCGAGGGTGCGTTCGAGGAGGACGGGGGTGTGGATCTGATCGGCCATGACGACACGGGCTCTGCTCGTCGGCCCTGATCCCCATCCGTCGGGACCTGGCACCGGGGAAGGTGCGCCAGGGCAGACGGCTGAGGGTCGGGGCCCACGGGCTAGAAGAGCCCGGGGATCACCTCCTCGGTGGTGTTGGCGAACTCGGCCTCTTGGGCCTCGTAGTAGGTGTTCCACGCGTCGGTCGCCCAGATCTCGGCACGGTTGCCCGCGCCGATCACGGTGAGGTCTCGACCGAGGCCGGCGTACTCGCGCAGCGTCGCCGGGATGGTGACCCGGTGCTGCTTGTCGGGGATCTCGTCGCTTGCGCCCGAGAGGAAGAGGCGCATGTAGTCGCGGGCCTGCTTGCTCGTGACCGGCGCCTGACGGATGCGCGAGTGCATGTCTTCGAACTCGCGCTGGCTGAAGACGTAGACGCACCGCTCTTGCCCACGGGTCATGACGAGGCCCGGGGCCAGTTCGTCACGAAATTTCGCGGGGAGGATGATGCGCCCTTTCTCGTCGAGCTTGGGCGAATAGGTGCCGAGGAACATGCGCCCGTCTCCCCTCGCCCCGCACCCCGTCTGTGGCACGTACCTCCACTTTACTCCACAACCCACCACCAGACAATGAAACGGCGGGTCCTCTGCCGCGTGTCCGGCCTGCGATCCGCTCCAGTTCGGGGGGCACACGGGTGGAGGACGGTGGAGGAGAACCGCGACGAGGAGGCGCGCCCTGCGTGTCGCGCGCCTCCCGCGGGGTGGACGGGCGCACGAAAAAAGGGGCCGGCCCGAAGGCCGACCCCTGAGGTCGTGGTGCTGGTGGCGCCTAGGAGCGCTCGTCGCCGTCCTGGCGGCGATCCCAGCGGTCGTTGAGCCGATCCATCAGGCCCCCCTTGGCGGGGTGCGCGGGGCGGGAGGTGGAGGAACGGGGAGCCGACGGCATCGAGGCCGTCGAGGACCCCTTCCGCTTGGGGGGCGCGATGGCGAACAGCACGCCGGCGAGCATGACCACGAACCCCGCCACACCGATCAAGGGCTGACGGAAGATGACGCCTGCGACGATGACGGCGATGCCGACGAGCGCACCGAGGACCCCGACCACGACGAGCGTGTAGTTCGGTCGACCACCCCGGTTGCCGACCGTCGCCACGAAGTCGGAGTCGTTGTTGTAGAGACTCCGCTCCATCTCTTCGAGGAGCCGCTGCTCCTGTTCGGAAAGTGGCATCTTGGTGTTCCCTTCGAGCACGGGCTCTCAAGCGCGAGGCGGGAGCCTCGGGATCGACGCGATGAGTAGCTGCGAGTGTATGCCCGACAGCTATCGCTAGGCTAGGCAGCGTGGCTGAGAGTACGCGGTTAGTGGACGTCGTTCAAGAGCGCATCGACCGGTTCCTCGAGCGGCAGCGACCGGCCCTGGCGGGCATCGCTCCCGACCTCGACTCCTTCTCCCTCTACTCGAGCGATCTGCTCCGCGGCGGGAAGCGTTTCCGGGCCCTCTTCTGCTACTGGGGCTGGCAGTCGATCGCCGGGCTCGACACGGGCTTCGACCCGCTCGGGGAGTCCCGCGACGAACGCGAGATCGACGCGGTCATGACCGCCTCGGCCGGGCTCGAGTTCTTCCACGCGGCGGCGCTCGTGCACGACGACATCATGGACAACTCCGATACGCGGCGAGGGCTGCCGGCGGCGCATCGGCGCTTCGAGGCCCTGCACCGCGAGGGGGCGTGGCTCGGGTCTCCCGAGGCGTTCGGCCGATCGGGTGCCCTTCTCATGGGTGACCTGCTGCTGGCATGGAGCGACGAGCTGCTGAGCGAGGCCCTCGACTCCCTCCCGTCCCGCGAGGCCGCCCGCTCGGCACGCCTCGAGCTCAACCGCATGCGGACCGAGGTCACGGTGGGCCAGTACCTCGACATCCTCGAGGAGAACGCCTGGCAGACCGTCGACGAGCTGCAGCTCCTGCCGCGTGCCCAGCGCGTGATCGTGTACAAGTCTGCGAAGTACAGCGTCGAGGCCCCGCTGACCGTGGGGGCGGCGATGGCCGGCGCCGACCGGTCCGCCCTCGAGTCCCTGCGGCACTTCGGACTGCCCCTCGGCATCGCCTACCAACTGCGCGACGATCTCCTCGGTGTCTTCGGCGACCCGTCGGTCACGGGCAAGCCCGCGGGCGACGACCTGAGAGAGGGCAAGCGCACGGTCCTCGTGGCGACCGCTCGTCGGGCCCTGCCCCCGGGTGCCGTCCGCCTTCTCGACGAACTCCTCGGCGACCCCGAACTCGACGACGACCAGATCAGCATGTTGCAGGCGACGCTCCGAGACAGCGGGGCCGTCGACGCCGTCGAGCAGACGATCACCGATCAGGTCGAGCGTGCCGTCCACGCACTCGAGAGGTCCGGCCTCGCGCCGTCGGCACGGACCCAGTTGACGCGACTCGCCGAGACCGTCACACGCCGCGCCTCCTGAACCCGGCGACGGCTCGACGCCTCTCGTCCGACGGTCTGCAGGGCCGGTACGGCGTCGAGGCTAGAGGAGACTCTGCGCGATGCGCCGGACCTCGGCCTTGCGCCCGGCCTGGAGGGCTGCGACGGGACTCGTGCCGAGCGCCTCGTCGTGGGACAGCATCCAGTCGATCGCCTCGTCGTCGTCGAATCCGTTGTCCGAGAGGACGGTGAGGGTGCCTCGGAGGTCGTGCCTCGGCTCGGAGCCGTCGAGGAAGACGGCGGGCACCTTCGTGACGCCGTCCACGCGGGTCCCGACGAGGACGTGCTCCTCGAGGAGCCGACGCACGCGGCTCACCCCGAGGCCGAGCCGATCGACGAGGTCGGGCACGGTGAGCCATTCGGTGTCGGCGAACCAGGGGCGTTGAGAGAGATCGGTCACGCGACAACCTTGCCACGGGTTCGTGAGCCCTCGCCGCGCCTCCTCGTCCTCCTCCCCCAATGCGAGTCACATCGGCAACATGCGCCCCACTGATTGACTTGGATATCCACGTGTGCCAACTTGGGACGACGTGGCACCGCGGCTCACCGATCACCCAGCGACCGTGTCCCCGCCCCCGAACCGAGGATCAGCCCATGAACGACGTCACTCCCGCCCGCCCCGACTCCGAGTCCGCGACGACCCCGATCGTTCGAGCGACCAGTGCATTCGGCCCCCTCGGTGGCGACGACGAGCGCAAGCCGCTCTCGCGCATGGCGCGGTCGATGCTCAACACGGTCCCCATCGTCCTGGCGGGCTCGATGGCCCTGAGCATGGGCGTCACCGGTCCTGTGTTCGCCCTCGACCAGGGCCCGACGAAGAAGCCCGACGCGTCTCCGCGTCCCGTGCTGCCCCCTCGACTCTCGGCGCCCGAGCAGAAGACCGCGGGCACCGTCGAGACCGCCGCGAGCTCGGCCCGCGTCTTCGGCGCCGCCCCGGCCACCTACACCGTCAAGTCCGGCGACACGGTCGCGAGCATCGCCGGATCGTTCGGCCTGAGCACCGCGTCGGTGCTCGCCCTCAACGGCCTCAGCTGGAAGTCCACCATCTTCCCGGGCCAGACCCTGAGCCTGAGCGCCGCCACGAGTGCCGCGGCCAAACCATCGTCCGCGCCCGCGCCGGTCAAGGCGACCGGCGGCCGGTACGTCATCGTCCGTGGGGACACGCTGAGCTCCATCGCGCGAGCCCACGGGGTCACGACGAGCGCACTCATCCAGGCGAACGGGCTGGGACTGTCGAGCATCATCTACCCGGGCCAGACTCTGACCGTCCCGACGGGCTCGTCCGCGTCCACCGCCACGACGCCGGCCCCTGCCGCAGGACCCGCCGTGGGCAGCTACGTCATCCAGCGGGGCGACACCATCGCCTCCATCGCCTCCAAGTCGGGCACGAGCGTCAAGGCCCTCCTCGCCGCGAACGGGCTCTCGTTCACCAGCACGATCTACGCCGGCAAGACCCTCACCCTGCCCGGTGTCGCGGCTCCGACAGCCACGACCGTGGTCGCGTCGACGTCGGCCGCGCCGCTCGGAGTCAGTGCCACGCTGACGGCGGAGCAGGCCGGGAACGCCCGGACCATCATCTCGGTGGGACGCCAGCTCGGGGTCGGAGATCGGGCGATCGTCATCGCCCTGGCTGCGGCCGCACAGGAGAGCAGCCTGCGCAACCTCGACCACGGCGACCGGGACTCCCTCGGCCTGTTCCAGCAGCGCCCGAGCACGGGTTGGGGAACGCCCGCCCAGCTGCGCGACCCCGTGCACGCGACCAAGCTCTTCTTCGGCGGCGCGAGCAACCCGAACACGGGCAAGACGCGAGGCCTGCTCGACGTCAAGGGGTGGCAGTCGATGTCCCTGACGAAGGCGGCGCAGGCCGTTCAGTACTCGGCGTTCCCGGACGCCTACGCCAAGTGGGAGGCTCCCGCCACGACCTGGCTCGCGACCCTCCGCTGACCCACGGACGACCTGTGGGCGGGCGGTTTGCCGCCGTGCGGTGAGTTGAGGCACCGGCACGGCCCTCGGTCCGTAAAATCACGAGGGTGAGCGTGAACCAGACTGACCCGATGATCGGCCGTCTCATCGAGGGCCGGTACGAGGTCCGTTCACGCATCGCCCGAGGCGGCATGGCCACCGTGTACCTGGCCACCGACCTGCGTCTCGAACGTCGCGTGGCCATCAAGATCATGCACGGCCACCTCGCCGACGACGCGTCGTTCAAGGAGCGCTTCATCCAGGAGGCGCGCTCGGCCGCCCGCTTGGCCCACCCCAACGTCGTCAACGTCTTCGACCAAGGCCAGGACGACGACTCGGCGTACCTCGTCATGGAGTACCTGCCCGGCATCACGTTGCGAGAACTCCTGCAGGACCACAAGGTGCTGACGGCCGAACAGGCGATGGACATCCTCGAAGCGGTCCTCGCCGGCCTCGCCGCCGCCCACCGCGCCGGCATCGTTCATCGCGACCTCAAGCCCGAGAACGTCCTCCTCGCCGACGACGGACGCATCAAGATCGGCGACTTCGGCCTGGCGCGGGCCGCGACGGCCAACACGGCCACGGGCGCCGCGCTGTTGGGAACGATCGCCTACCTCTCCCCCGAACTCGTGACCCGGGGCATCGCCGACACCCGCAGCGACATCTACGCGCTGGGCATCATGATGTACGAGATGCTCACGGGCGAACAGCCCTACAAGGGCGACCAGCCCATGCAGATCGCTTACCAGCACGCGAACGACACGGTCCCCACCCCCAGCTCGGCGAACCCCCGCGTCCCGGTCGAGCTGGACGAGCTCGTCCTCTGGGCCACCGCACGCGACCCCGAGCAGCGACCGCGGGACGCCCGGGCGCTGCTCGACCAGCTGCTCGACGTGCAGCGGGTGCTCGCCGATCCGTCGGGACCGCCCGCCAACAGGACGATGGTGCTCCCGGCCGCCGGCGCGACCTCCGTGCTGTTGGCCGGTGGCACGGGTGAGACGCAGGTCCTGCCCAAGGCACGACACCGGACCGGACCGGTCCAGGCCGAACCCGACGACGCAGCCACGACGCTCGCCGCCGTCGCCGACCGACGTCGGCGACGGGGTCGGGTGCTCATGGCCCTGGTCGTCGTGGTGGCCCTGCTCGCAGGAGGGGCGGGCTGGTGGTTCGGTTCGGGGCCCGGTGCGCAGACGTCCGTCCCCGACGTGTCGGGACAGGACCCCGCCGCGGCATCGGCCGCACTCACGTCGGCCGGGTTCGTAGTCGCACCCGACACCCAGTCGGACTTCTCCCCGGTGGTACCCACGGGCCAGGTCACACGCACGGATCCCGACGCCACGACCCGGGTGCAGAAGGGTTCCACGATCACCCTCGTGGTCTCCCAAGGACCCCGGCAGCTGCCGGTGCCCACGGTCGTCGGCGAGACCGAGGACGCTGCCACGGACGCGCTCTCGGACTTCACCCTGCAGCCGACGGCGAGCCAGTTCGACGCGTCGGCCGCGGGTACCGTCCTCGCGATCAGCGGCGTGGACGAGGCCGGCACCCCGGTCGATCTCGCCGGGGCCGCCCAGTACGGCGAACAGCAGCCGGTGACGCTCACCGTCTCGCTCGGACCCGTTCCGGACGTGGCCGGCCTCTCCGTGGCGGATGCCCAGAATGCCCTGACCGGGGTCCAGTTGACGGGCGTCGAGAGCGGAACGGAGTTCAGCGACTCGGTCGCCTCCGGCGAGGTCATCCGCTACGAGCAGCAGGCCGAGGGGGCGCTCCACCAGGGCGACACGGTAGACCTCGTCGTGTCGAAGGGCCCGCCGCCCATTACGATCCCCGACGTCCGGGGCAAGACCATCGACGCGGCCACGTCGCAGTTGCAGGGTCTCGGCTTCCGGGTGAGCTACCCGAACTGCACGGCTTTCACGTGTGCGTTCTACGACTGGGAGGCCCGTCTGCCGGTCACCGCGACCGATCCCGAGGCCGGCCTGACCGCGACCAAGGGTACGACTATCGCCCTCACGTACCGGGTGGAGTGAGTCCCGGCCACCTCGGAGGCCGAGGGCACCGACAGTGCGACGGCCCCGGGACCGAAGGTCCCGGGGCCGTCGCCGTCACGGTGGGACTCAGTCGGCCGCGAGCTCCTCGGACACCAGGAAGGCCAGTTCTAGCGACTGCATGTGGTTGAGTCGGGGGTCGCAGAGGGACTCGTAGCGGGTGGCGAGCGTCGCCTCGTCGATGTGCTCGGAACCACCCAGGCACTCGGTGACGTCGTCGCCGGTCAGCTCGATGTGGATTCCGCCCGGGTGGGTGCCTGCGGCACGGTGTGCCTCGAAGAACCCCTTGACCTCGTCCATGATCTCTTCGAAGCGCCGGGTCTTGTAGCCCGTGGGCGTCGTGAGACCGTTGCCGTGCATCGGGTCGCTCACCCACAGGGGCGTCGCATCCGCCTTCTTGATGGCCTCGAGGAGGGGAGGCAGGGCATCCCGGATCGTACCGGCGCCCATGCGGGTGATGAAGGTGAGACGCCCGGGTTCACGCTCGGGGTCGAGCTTGTCGATGAGACGCAGCATGTCGTCGGCCGTCGTCGTCGGGCCGAGCTTCACTCCGATGGGGTTGCGCACCCGAGAGAGGAAGTCGACGTGGGCGCCGTCGAGGTCGCGGGTCCGCTCGCCGATCCACACGAAGTGGGACGAGAGAACGTACGGAGTGCCCGTGCGCGAGTCGATGCGGGTCAGGGGGCGCTCGTAGTCCATGAGCAGGCCCTCGTGGCTGGTGTAGAACTCGACGCGCTTGAGCTCGTCGAAATCCGCGCCGGCCGCCTCCATGAAACGGATCGCCTTGTCGATCTCTCGGGCGAGGTGTTCGTACTGGGCGTTGGCCGGGTTGGTGGCGAAGCCCTTGTTCCAGCTGTGCACCTGACGGAGGTCGGCGAACCCGCCTTGGGTGAACGCCCGGATCAGGTTGATCGTCGAGGCCGAGGTGTGGTACCCCTTCACCAGACGAGCCGCATCCGCGCGTCGGGATTCCGGGGTGAAGTCGTAGCCGTTCACGATGTCACCGCGGTAGGCCGGCAGCGTGACGCCGTCACGGGTCTCGGTGTCACTGGAGCGCGGCTTGGCGAACTGGCCGGCCATGCGGCCCATCTTGATGACGGGGACGGACGCGCCGTAGGTGAGGACGACCGCCATCTGCAGGATGGTCTTGACCCGGTCACGGATCTGGTCGGCGGTCGCACCCGCGAAGGTCTCGGCGCAGTCGCCGCCCTGGAGCAGGAACGCCTCACCCCGGGCCGCCGACGCCAGCCGCGTGCGGAGGGTGTCGACCTCGCCGGCGAAGACGAGCGGAGGAAGGGTGGACAACTCGGCCGAGGCGGCCTCGACGGCCGCGCCGTCGTGCCAGGTGGGTTGCTGCTTGATGGGGAGCGTGCGCCAATGGTCGAGACCGTCGATCACGTCGGGATCGGTGACGACGAACGGTTCGGTGAGCTGGGCCACGGTCTTCCTTGCCACTTGACGGTCTCGAGGCCGAACGACCTCGACAGGCGAGCCTACCGTGAAAGGGTCGAGCGCTTCTCCTTGACGCTGGTCGCGTAGACGTCGCTGTACTGCTGCCCACTGAGGGCGTTGAGCTCGTACATGATCTCGTCCGTGATGGACCGCAGGATGAACCGGTCGCCCTCCATGCCCTCGAAGCGGCTGAAGTCGAGCGGCTCGCCGAAGACGATGCCGACACGGTGCAGGCGCGGGATCTTCGTCCCGGTCTTCATGACCTTCTCGGTTCCGATCATGGCGACGGGGATCACGGGCACGTGACCCTCGAGGATCATCCGCGCCACCCCTGTCCGGCCGCGGTAGAGCTTGCCGTCGGGGCTCCGGGTGCCCTCGGGGTAGATGCCGAGTTGCTCACCGCGGCCCAGGACGGACAGGCCCGTCGCCAACGATGCCTCGGACGCCTTGCCCCCGGACCGGTCGATGGACAGCTGCCCCGTGGCCGTGAAGAACAGCCGGCTGGCCCAGCCCTTGATGCCCTTGCCGGTGAAGTAGTCGCTCTTGGCGAGGAAGGAGATGCGCCGGTCGAGGACGAGTGGCAGGAAGATCGAGTCGACGAACGAGAGGTGGTTGCTCGCGAAGATGACGGCACCCGACGCGGGGACGTGCTCGCGACCACTGACCCACGGTCGGAAGATCGACAGGACGAGCGGACTCGCGACCATCGTCTTCAGGAACCAGTAGAGCATCGGTGCTCCTCTCGTCGGGGCGTCGGGAGTCTAGCGGTCGCCGGCGTGGAGGCGTGCGAGGTCGGCGGCACCCACGACCCCCGCGTCGTTCACCAGCTCGGCGATCACGAACTCGGGCTCGGGGTGGTAGCCGCGAGCCGGCAGGTGCTCGAGGTACGCCGCCCGGACAGGTGCGAGCAGCAGCTCGCCGGACTGCGCCACGCCGCCGCCGAAGACGAAGACCTGCGGGTCGAGGATCGCGCTCAGCGACGCGGCCGCCTGACCGAGCCAGGTGCCGAGGCGACGCAGGGCCTCGACGGCGCCCGCGTCGCCGGACTGGAGCAACAGGCTGACGTCGTGGCCCGAGAGCTCGCCGCTCTCGGCGCGCAGATCGGCGAGGACGCGGCCGGCGCCACCCTCGTCGGCGACCTCACCCGCGATCCGCAGCAGGGCGCGACCCGAGCCGTACTGTTCGATGCACCCACGGGCCCCGCAGCCGCACGGAAGACCGTCGGGCACGATGCGCATGTGGCCGAGCTCGCCACCCGTGCCGAAGCCCCCGCGCAGGAGGCGGTCCTGCGCCACGATGGCACCGCCCACCCCCGTGCCGATGGTGAGCATCGTCATGTCGCTGGCGAGACGGCCCGCCCCGAACCGGAACTCGGCCCAGCCGGCGGCGTTCGCGTCGTTGTCGATCGTGATGTGCAGGTCGAGTCGCTCGGACAGCCGCGCCCGGAGGGGTTCGTTCCGCCACGCGATGTTGGGCGTGTAGTAGACGGTCGACTGCGCGGCGTCGATGAAGCCGGGGGCGGCCACTCCCGCGGCGGTGACGTCGGGGTGACGTGCCTGCAGCGACGTGACCATGTCGACGACCGCCTCGACGATCGCCCCCGCGTCGCCCGCGGGCGTCGCGACGCGCTCTTCGTCGACGATCTCGCCGAATTCGGTGACCACGCCGCCCGCGATCTTCGTCCCACCGATGTCGATTCCGATTGCCTGCACGAGGATCGAGTCTATCCTCGACGCCCGTTCACCTTCAGCACCGTCCCCCGGCGAGGTCGCGTTAGGGTTGTGGAACCATCGTTCGGTACCGAAGGAGCTGCCGTGAACGAACACATCGTCCCATCCGCCGTACCCGCCGACCCGTCCGCCAACGCGACCGACCTGTTGCTCGCCCGGGCCGCCGCCACGCCCGACGAGCCCCTGTTCTCCGTGCCGGACGGAACGGGCGGGTGGCGCGACGTCACGGCCGCCCGGTTCCTCGAGCAGGTGCGAGCGCTCGCGAAGGGACTCATCGCAGCAGGCGTCGGACCAGGCGACAAGATCGGCCTCATGTGCCGCACGCGCTACGAGTGGACCCTCATCGATTTCGCGACCTGGTTCGCGGGTGCCCTGCTCGTCCCCGTCTACGAGACGTCCTCGCCCGCACAGGTCCACTGGAACCTCAGCGACTCGGAGGCCGTGGCCGTCATCGTCGAGACCGCGGACCACTTCTCGCGGTTCGACGAGGTGCACCCCGAGTTGCCGTCCGTGACGCGCGTCTGGCAGGTCGACCTGGGCGATCTCGACAAGCTCGCCGCATCGGGTGTCGACGTGTCCGACGACGAACTCGAAGCCCGTCGCAGCGCCGCCGTCGCCGACGACGTCGCCACCATCATCTACACCTCGGGCACCACCGGCCGCCCCAAGGGATGCGTGCTGACCCACGCCAACTTCGTCGAGACGAGCCGCAACGCCGCCGTCGCCATGAGCGACGTCGTGGCGCCCGGCTCGTCCACCCTCTTGTTCGTGACGACCGCGCACGTCTTTGCGCGCTTCATCGCGGTGATGTCGGTCCACGCCGGGGTCAAGGTCGGCCACCAGGCCGACACGAAGCAGTTGCTGCCGTCGCTGGCCTCGTTCAAGCCGAGCTTCCTGCTCGCGGTTCCCCGCGTCTTCGAGAAGGTCTACAACTCGGCCGAGCAGAAAGCCGAGGCCGGGGGCAGAGGCGGCATCTTCCGGCAGGCCGTCGCCGTCGCCATCGCCCACAGCAAGGCACTAGACGAGGGCACCGTGCCCCTGGGCCTCAAGCTCCGCTTCGCACTGTTCGACCGGCTCGTGTACCGCAAGCTCAAGAAGGCCATGGGCGGCAACATCCGCTACGCGGTCTCGGGCTCGGCCCCACTCGGCACGCGGCTCGGCCACTTCTTCCGCAGTCTCGACATCCGCATCCTCGAGGGCTACGGGTTGACCGAGACGACGGCTCCCGCAGCCGTCAACCTCGTCTCGAAGTTCAAGATCGGCACGGTCGGGCCGGCGTTGCCCGGGGTCGGCATCAGGATCGCGGACGACGGAGAAGTTCTCGTCAAGGGCGTCAACGTCTTCGCGGGGTACTGGAAGGACGACGAGGCCACGGCCGACGTCCTGAAGGACGGGTGGTTCCGCACCGGCGACCTCGGCACGCTCGACGCCGACGGCTATCTCACCATCACCGGCCGGAAGAAAGAGATCATCGTGACCGCCGGAGGCAAGAACGTCTCCCCCGCGGCTCTCGAGGACCCGATCAGGGCGAACCCCCTGGTCGGGCAGGTCGTCGTCGTGGGCGACCAGCGCCCGTTCGTCGCGGCCCTGATCACCCTCGACACGGAGATGCTGCCCGTGTGGTTGAACAACGCCGGCGAGGCGGCCGACATGCCCCTCGCCGAGGCCGCCCGGCACCCGAAGGTACGCGCCGAGGTCCAACGGGCCGTCGACGACGCGAACGCCGCGGTCTCGAGGGCCGAGTCGATCCGCAAGTTCGAGATCCTGCCGGTCGAGTTCACCGAGGCCGGAGGTCACCTCACCCCGAAGATGAGCGTCAAGCGTGCCGTCGTGGTGGACGACTTCGCCCAGCACATCGCCGACATCTACACGGCCCACCCCGACACCGAGTCGGTGCGGACCATCACCTCACGAGGACGGTGATCAGGCCCGCCACCAGTCGGCGGAACGGATCTCGCGCATGGCCTCGCGCTTCGTCTCGGGCTCGAGGGTGAGCACGTAGAGCGTGCCGTCGAGATGGTCCGTCTCGTGTTGAAGGGCCTGGGCCATGAGCCCGGTGCCCTCGAGCACGATCTTGCGGCCCTCGAGGTCGACCCCCTCGACCCGGGCGTACTCGTGGCGCGGGGTCGGGAACCAGAACCCGGGCACCGAGAGACAGCCTTCGTCGACCAGGGTCTTCTCGCCCGAGATCTCGACGACGACGGGGTTCAGGACGTAACCGACCTGCCCGTCGACGTTGTAGCTGAAGGCCCGGAGCGACACCCCGATCTGGGCGGCCGCGACCCCGGCCCGCCCCGGCTCGCGAACGGTGTCGAGGAGATCTTCGACCAGGGACGCGAGGCGCGGGTCACCGATGGTCACGGGGTCGGACGTCGATCGAAGGACGGGATCGCCGAACAGGCGGATGGGTCTCACGCTCACGGCGCGCCTCCTGGGGTGGGTCTGGATGTGGTGCGGACGACGCGTCGCGACACCACGACGTCGACGGCCGGGCTGGCGCGGACGTTTCGCGGAAGCGGACGCACACCGCATCGACGTGGCTGTTGGGTGATTCAACAGTAGTGAAGGTATCGTCTGTGTCGTGCATGTACTCAGCGTCAGCTCTCTCAAAGGGGGCGTCGGCAAGACGACGGTGACGCTCGGACTCACGTCGGCCGCCTTCGCCAAGGGTCTCAGGACCCTCGTCGTCGACCTCGATCCCCAGTCCGACGTCTCGACCGGCCTCGACATCACCGTCTCGGGTCACCTCAACGTCGCGGACGTCCTCGCGTCGCCGAAAGAGAAGACGGTCCGTGCGGCGATCGCTCCCAGCGGCTGGACGAAGGGCCGTCAGGGCAAGGTCGACGTCATGATCGGCAGCCCCTCGGCCATCAACTTCGACGGTCCGCACCCGTCGATCCGTGACATCTGGAAGCTCGAAGAGGCCCTGGCCAACGTCGAGGCCGACTACGACCTCGTCCTGATCGACTGCGCCCCGTCCCTCAACGCCCTCACCCGTACCGCCTGGGCGGCCTCCGATCGCGTGACGGTCGTCACCGAACCGGGTCTGTTCAGCGTGGCCGCCGCCGACCGGGCCCTCCGTGCGATCGAGGAGATCCGACGGGGCCTCTCACCGCGCCTCCAGCCCCTCGGCATCATCGTCAACCGCGCCCGCGTGCAGTCCTTGGAGCACCAGTTCCGCATCAAGGAGCTACGCGACATGTTCGGCCCCCTGGTCCTGTCGCCCCAGCTGCCCGAGCGCACGTCGCTGCAGCAGGCCCAGGGCGCGGCCAAGCCTCTCCACGCCTGGCCCGGCGAGAGCGCACAAGAGATGGCCCGCAACTTCGACCAGCTGCTCGAGCGCATCATGCGGACGGCCAAGATCGGCGACTACGCCGAGCCTGCTGCCCACTGAACCGGCACCCGTCCCTGACGCGACGACGAAGGCCCCGCACGACATCGTGCGGGGCCTTCGTCGTCCACGACCGCGTCTCACGGTCGGGGGCTGATCAGCTGGCGCGGGTGCCGCGTCGCGCGGCGAGCTCGTCGGAGGGATCGGCGGCGGGCGTGCTGTCGATCTCGACGAGACTCGACTCCACCTCGCGGAGGACCTTGCCGACGGCGATGCCGAACACACCCTGACCGCGGCTGACGAGGTCGATGACCTCGTCGTCCGACGTGCACAGATACACACTGGCTCCGTCGCTCATCAGGGTCGTCTGGGCGAGGTCGTTCACCCCGGCCTCGCGGAGTTGGTTGACGGCCGTCCGGATCTGCTGGAGCGAGATGCCCGTGTCGAGGAGGCGCTTGACGAGCTTGAGGACGAGGATGTCGCGGAAACCGTAGAGGCGTTGCGAGCCGGAGCCCGCGGCGCCGCGGATGGTCGGCTCGACCAGCTCGGTGCGCGCCCAGTAGTCGAGCTGGCGGTAGCTGATGCCGGCCGCCTTGGCCGCGACGGTGCCGCGGTAGCCACTGTCGGCGTCGTGTTCGGGCAGGCCGTCGGTGAAGAGCAGACCCAGCTCGTAGCGGGATTCCTCGGGGGAACCTGACTCACTCATGCTGTTGCCTTCCACGTTCTTCTTCCGGAGCTCAACGTTCAACATCGGGTTGATGGTTGTACAAGACTCACGGTACCCACAACGGGGAGCTGCCTGGGCGACATTCGCTCCGACGGGTCGGCGTGTCGAGGATATTCGCCCGGAGCGAGGACGTCTAGGCGTCGAGACGCCCCAGAGCCGATCGGACGAGCCCCGACCGGACGACGTCGATCTGCGCCGCGAGCTCGCGGGAGAGCTCGGCGACCCGGGCCCGGGACGCCGCGTCGTGCTTGCGCGCCAACGGCGCGAGTGCCGTCTCGATGAGGCCGAGTTCGCGGTCGACCGACGCACGGACCGTCCGCAGGTGTCGAGGTTCGATGCCCGACCTGCCCAGTTCGACCAGGGCCGACAGCACCGAGACCGATTCGTCACCGTAACGACCCGCAGGCGGCAGGAGCGACGCCGAGACGGCCTCGTCGAGCAGGGCGGGCGACGCCCCGGTCTCGCGGAGCAACTCGTCGCGACCGAGCCGACGACCGTGCGTCAGGATCGAGACGGGCGCCGCCCCGGACGGGAGCGCTGCCGGGCGACCGGCGTCGAGGTCGGCGAGATGCTGACGGATGACCTTGAGCGGCAGGTAGTGGTCGCGCTGGAGCCCGAGGATGAAACGGAGCCGCTCGACGTCTGCCGGCGAGAACTTGCGGTAGCCGGACGGGGTGCGCACCGGGGTGACCAACTCGCGCTCTTCGAGGAAGCGCAGCTTGCTGTTCGACAGGTCGGGGAACTCGGGCTTGAGCCGTGAGAGGACCTGCCCGATCGTCAACAGGTCGGACGGCCCGGTCTGCGACGACCGGGCGACGGCGGTGCGGGGCACGACTACTTGATCGCCAGGTTCGCGAGATCGACCCGCGATGCGTAGAACGTGAGGCGGAACTTGCCGACCTGGACCTCGGCCCCGTCGGAGAGCCGGGCCTCGTCGATGCGGACACCGTCGAAGTAGGTGCCGTTCAGCGACCCGAGATCGCGCACGCTGAAACTGATGCCCTCGCGGCGGAACTCGGCGTGCTTGCGGCTGACCGTCACGTCGTCGAGGAAGATGCCGGCCTCGGGGTGACGCCCGGCGATGGTGACGTCGGAGTCGAGGAGGAATCGTGCGCCGATGTTGGGGCCGCGGCGGACCACGAGCAGCGCAGAACCCGAAGGCAGGGCGGCGACGGCGTCACGCTCGTCGGTGGACACGCCTCCCTCGAGGGCAGCCAGTTGCGCCTGGAACTCTTCATTGAAGCTGAGGGTCGTGTCGACCTCGCGAGGGGCGCCGGGAGCGCGGTCCTGCTCGCCGGGTGCCGGGTTGGCGGGCTCTGCCATCGTGGACCTCCTTTGGCGTCCCAGCGTATCGGAACTCCGACCCTCGTCGGGAACCGATTTCGGCGACCGCCCGCGCGGATGGCGGTGCCGATGGTGGTGAGACGATCTCGACATCGTTCACCGCGCCTCCTCATGGGACTCCCCACCGCCTCAGGGTCTGGTCATAGGCATCTCTTGGGGTCGCACCGTTCCATGGACCCATCGTCACCACCACCGCCACAGGAGGCACACCATGAACGACCGAGACGGCGACACCACGACCGGCACCCCGAACGACGCCACGCCCGTGACGCCCTCCGCGTCGACCGAGCAGCAGGCCGGGGAGAACGCCGAGAAGGCCACCGCGCAGCCCGCCGAGGCGCGCACCCTCCCCCACGTCACCGGCGCGTCCGACGCGCGCTACGTGTCGGCGGCACCGACCTGGATGGCCCAGGACGACTCGCACCAGTCGTACGACGCCACGTCGGGCTCCTCGACGGCGGCCGGTGGCGACGGCGCGCGGGGCACGGTGCCCCCGGCCTTCGGTGGCGCCCCCAAGCCCCGTCGCTCGAAGAAGTGGCTCGCCCTCACCGGTGCGGCGGCGGCCGTCGTCATCGTCGCGGGTGCAGCGGGTGGCGGCGCCTACGCCGCCGGTCGCTCGGCCGGAACCGCGGCGGCACAGGCCGCGAGCGAGCGCCAGGCCCTCGAGCTGCTGCCACAGCTGACGCAGCCGGGCAGCGGGTCGAGCGGCTCGACGTCCCCGTTCGGCGGCTCGACCCCGCAGGACGGATCGTCACAGCAGGGCACCTCGACCCAGACCAGCGCGACGGCGGCGACCGACGAGGAGAAGGCCGGCGTCGTCACCATCGTCTCGACCCTGAACTACGACGCCTCGTACAAGTCCGCGGGCACGGGCATGATCCTGACCTCGGGCGGACTCATCCTGACGAACAACCACGTCGTCCAGGGCGCCACCAGCATCCAGGTCACCGTCGAGTCGACGGGCGAGACGTACACGGCCGACGTCGTGGGGACGGACGCCACGAACGACGTGGCGGTGCTGAAGCTGCAGGACGCGACCGGCCTCACCCCGGTGAGCTTCGACGCGTCCGGCGACGTCGCCACGGGGGACGTCGTCCACTCGACGGGCAACGCCGAGGGCACGGGCGACCTGGTCACCGCCCAGGGCACGGTCCTCGGCACGGACCAGTCGATCACGGTCCAGAGCGAGTCCGGCTCGGGCACCGAGTCGCTGTCGGGCCTCATCGAGGTCGACGCCGACGTGGTCTCGGGTGACTCCGGCGGCCCGCTCCGCGACGGCGACGGCGACGTCGTCGGCATCGTGACGGCGGCCTCACAGGGCTCGTCGACCATCACCGGGTACGCCATCCCGATCGACCACGCTCTGTCGATCGCCAAGCAGATCCAGTCGGGAACGGGCAGCTCCACCGTGCAGATCGGCCTGCCTGCCTTCCTCGGCGCCCAGATCTCGAGCACGGCGACCGGCACCGCGGGCGGGGTCACGATCGCCGGCACCGTCCAGGGCAGCGCGGCAGCCTCGGCCGGACTCGTCGCCGGCGACGTGATCACCGCGATCGACGGGACGGCCGTGGCGGACTCGTCCGCACTCACGGCCGCGATCCAGGCGCACGACTCGGGTGACCAGGTCTCGGTCACCTGGACCGACACGGCTGGCACGTCCCACACCGCGACCGTCACGCTGGGCGACGGCCCCGCCGCCTGAACCGAGAGCCAGGACGGACGGGCCCGTTCCACCGGTCGGTGGGGCGGACCCGTCCGTCGGTGTCAGTCGAGGCCGACGGCCCGGCGGAAGACGCCCGGACGCACGACGGTCGCCCCGACGGCGGCGACCCGGTCGGTGAGGCCTCGGTCGGCGGTGACGACGACGATGCGGGGCGCCGGGCCGGACACGTCGCGCAGGGAGCGCACCCGGGCCACGATCGCCGAATCACCGTCGGCCTCGGCACGGACGACGGTCAGGCCGGGGAACGTGTCGCCGACGGCCCGAGCATCGCCCTCGACGACGGCGGTCGTCTCCGGCCATCGCCAGGTGGGCGCCCCGGGAGGCTCGGCGGCGGACTCGCTCGCGAACGCCGCGACGTCCGTCGGGGACGCGCTCCGGTCCGGTCCACTCGCGACGACCGGCGGGTCGTCCCCTCTGCCGTCGGGCGAGACGAGCGACTCGGCCACGCCGTCACGGGTGCCCCGCGAGAGGGCGTCAAGGAACCGGTTCGTGGCACCGACGCGGTCGCGCCACCAGCCGTCGGGTCGGGAGCCGAGGACGTTCGCGACGTCCACGACGACGTGCACCTCGCTCTCGAGCTCGGCTCGGAGCCTCGGCCACGAGGCGGCGAACCCGGGGTGAAGCGGGAGACCGGCCACCTCGTCGGCCGGCACCCAACCCAGGGCGATGCTCTCGGCGTCCGAGACCACGGGGTCGAACGGACGCACGGCGCGGGCGACGACGGTCGTGTACGACCAGAAGCCGAGGTCGAGCTCGGCGGCGAACAGCAACCGCAACGCGTCGCGCGGCACGGCGGCCTCTTCACCGCTCTCGCGCAGGGCGCCGTCGACCGCGCTCTCGCCGTGATGGCGGGCTCCGCCGGGAAGCCCCCAGGTGCCGCCGAAGTGGCTCCAGTCGGCCCGGTGCTGCAGCAGCACCCGGTCGTCGGGGTCGACGACGAGCAGACCCGCGGCCCCGGCGCGGCCCCAGAACCGACGTCCGTCGGGGGCCTCGACCCAGCCGTCCGCGGGCTCCTGCGTGTTCACACGGTCGAGCTTGCCACAGGGACGAGGAGGCGGTGCCCGCGTCGAGCACAGGACGTCACGTCGACCGTTCGGCCCGGTGGCGGGCGACCAAACCGACGAGGCGGGAGCTCCGAAGGCATGCATGGGGCTGGCCCGCGACCCGATGTCGGGCCAGCCCTCCCCCGGTACCGGCACCGCGCCTCCTCGGGTCCCGTGTCGGGTCGAGCGGGTCAGGGCTGCTGCACGGAGAAGACGTTGCCGGCCGGGTCCGTGAACCAGGCGATGTCCGGGCCCCGCCCCACGCTGCGCCCGCGCATCACACCACGCTCGTCGGAGTGGCCGCCGAGGTGCTGCGGTTCGAGACCGAGCTCGGCCAGTTCGTCGAGGGCGGCGTCGACGTCGTCGACGACGAGGTTGAGGACGGTGTACGACGCGGGGACGTGGTCGGGCTTGCCGTAGACGAAGACCCACGCCGCGCCTCCCGGCAGACGCAGGCGGAACATCTGACCGTCGACGAGGACCTCGGTCTCGAGGCCGAGGACGTCGCGGTAGAAAGACTCGGCGGCCGGCACGTCGTCGACGCTGAACCCCGAGTAGCCGGACTGCGGACGGAACACGGGTGGCCCCTCTCTGGCACGGGACGGCCGACGGACGCCGGCGTCCTGCCCAGCGTGGACCCTGACGGCCCCGGGCACCAGCCCCCGTCAGACGAACCGGATGGCCTGCTGCAACCGCGCCCGCACCTCGAAGACGTCCGAGATGCTCGTGCGGTCGCCGAGTTCGGGCCCGTGCCGCAGGACCTGCGGCAGCAGGGACCGGCGCACGACCCAGGTGCCCCCGGCACGTCGGCCCACCTTGTCGAGGGCCGGGGCGAAGTCGTCGTCGGGCACCACGATCAGCTGGGCCGTGAACGACACGCGGGTCTCGCGCCGGACGGCCCGGGCCTGTCGGGTGAGGTCGCGGACGGGCTCTTCGTCGGCGGGGACGCCCCGACCGACGAGCTCGCCCCGGGACACCTGCACCTCGCTGCCCCAGTCGGAGGACTGGACGGCGAACAGGCCCGATGGTCCGAGCACGACGTGATCGAGCTTGCCCTCGGCACCCGCGTCGACGTCGCTCCAGATGGTGAAGCCGATGCCGAGTTCGGTCACGGCGGCGACGGTGGCTTCTTCGGCCATCGCGTCGGCCAGCACGTGACGGATCTCGGGGGGCGCGCTCCGGACGAGGCGCTCGTCGTACGGATCGTCGAGCGGCACGCCCCGACCGACCCACTCACGCATCAGGCCGAGGTACCGCTCGCGGTTCGCACCGCCGGGGTGACCGTGGACCCGGGCCTTGGGCTGGGAATCGGTCCGAGCCGGCTCACGGGGCGGCGGTGACCAGCCGGGGGAACTCGACCCCGCGGACCGCGCGCTGCCCGAGGGAGCGGTGCTCGGTGAGCCCGACCCGCGGTCGTAGGCGGAACGGGCCTCGGGCGTGCCCACCTGTTGCCAGGCGTGCTGCAGGTCGCGGAAGGCCTGCGCGGTGCCCCCGAGATCGGGGTGGGTCTGGCGAGCCAAGCGTCGGTAGGCGCGGCGCAGGTCGTCGGTCGACGCCGTCGACGGCACGCCGAGCACCTCGTAGGGCGTGGCGGAGGCGGGACTGGGCGTCACGACGGCGACTTTACCGAACGTCCGCTGGACGTCCGATGACGGCCGTCGGGGACGCGGTCGACCCCGTGGCTCACCGCGACGGGGCGGCCGAGGGGTCCACGGACGACGATCGGCGCACCGACCGGGCGACCCGCCACGCGCGCCACCGGAGACGAGCACGCCGCGCGAGGCGACGCACCCACTGGGTGATGCGATGGGCGGCCGGGAACTCGGTGCCGAGCACGGCGACGCCGACGAAGACGATGAGCCAACCGGGCCCGGGCAGCGGGACGAGGATGAGGCCCACGACGACGATCAGGGCCCCGAGCACCCCGACGCCGATCTTGTAGAGCAACCGGAGGCGCGGATGCGCGTCGAGCCGGAGTCGCATCTTCGCGTGACCGTCGCGCAGGGCACGGCGACGCCGGCCGCGATGCGGGCCGGCCCCGCGGTGCTCGACCGGGAGCTCGCCGTGCGGGGTCTCGGGCTGCTCGTCCATGACGGTGACGTTAGGGGGCGTTCCTGTGAGCACCACGCCCCACGAGGGGGTAGCCAGGGAACATGGATTACACACACCTCGGACGCACAGGGTTGTCCGTCTCCCGGGCCGTGCTCGGCACGATGAACTTCGGGCCGCAGACCACGGAGGACGACTCCCACGCGATCATGGACCGGGCGCACGAACTCGGCGTCAACTTCTTCGACACGGCGAACGTGTACGGCTGGGAGAAGGGCGAAGGCATCACCGAACAGATCATCGGTCGGTGGTTCGCCCGCGGGGGTGGGCGACGGGAGAAGACCGTCCTCGCCACCAAGCTCTACGGCGACATGGGCGACTGGCCCAACGACGGCAAGCTCAGTGCGCTGAACATCCGACGTGCACTCGACGCGAGCCTGACGCGACTCCAGACGGATCACATCGACCTGTACCAGTTCCACCACGTGGACCGTGAGACCCCGTGGGACGAGATCTGGCAGGCGATGGAGGTCGCCGTCCAACAGGGCAAGGTGCTCTACGTCGGGAGCAGCAACTTCGCGGGCTGGCACATCGCACAGGCCCAGGAGGCCGCGAAGACCCGGCACTTCACCGGTCTCGTGAGCGAGCAGTCGATCTACAACCTCATCGTCCGCGACGTCGAGCGCGAGACCCTGCCGGCCGCCCGGCACTACGGTCTCGGCATGATCCCGTGGTCGCCGCTCAACGGTGGCCTGCTCGGCGGCGTGATCGAGAAGACCGAGGAGGGTTCGCGACGCCTCGAGGGGCGAAGCGCCGAGTACGTCGCAGAACACCGCGACCAGCTCGAAGCCTACGAGTCGTTCGCCCGGGAGTTGGGCCACGCCCCGGGCGAGGTCGCCCTCGCATGGCTGCTGCACCAGCCGGGCGTCACGGGACCCATCACGGGGCCGCGGACCATGGCACAACTGGAGTCGGCGGTCGCCGCCGTCGACGTGACGCTGGACGAGGCCGCGCTGGCGCGGCTGGACGAGATCTTCCCCGGGCACAAGACGTCGCCCGAGGACTACGCGTGGTGAACCGGAGGACGACATGAAGACCAGGACCATCGGAGACGTGACGGTCAGCGCGATCGGCCTGGGCGGCATGCCCTTGTCGATCGAGGGCCGTCCCGACGAGAAGCAGGGCATCGCCACCATCCACGCCGCGCTCGAGCAGGGCATCACCCTGATCGACACGGCCGACGCCTACCACCAGGCCGGCAAGGACGAGGTCGGGCACAACGAGCTGCTCATCGCCAAGGCGCTCAAGAGCTACCACGCCGACACCGACCAGGTGCTCGTCGCGACGAAGGGCGGGCACCTTCGTCCCGAGGCGGGCTCTTGGGCGCAGAACGGCGACCCGGCCTACCTCAAGGAGGCGGCCAAGGCCTCCGCGAAGCGGCTCGGCGTCGAGACCATCGGGCTGTACCAGTTCCACCGCCCGGACCCGGCGGTGCCCTACGCCGACTCGATCGGCGCCCTGGCGGAGCTGCTCGACGAGGGCGTCATCCGCATGGCGGGCATCTCGAACGCCACCCCGGACCAGATCCGCGAGGCCAACGCGGTCCTCGACGAACGCCTGGTCTCCGTCCAGAACCAGTACTCGCCCGCGTTCCGGTCGAGCGAGGCCGAGCTCGTGCTGTGCGACGAGATGGGCATTGCCTTCCTGCCGTGGAGCCCCCTCGGCGGGATCACGAACGCGGGTGAGCTCGGAGCGAAGCACGCCGTGTTCGCCGAGATCGCCAACGCCCGACGGGTCACCCCTCAGGTCTTGACGCTCGCCTGGGAGCTCGCCAAGTCCGAGCTCGTCATCCCGATCCCGGGATCGACCCGACCGCAGACGATCATGAACTCGGCCACGGCGACGTCGATCAAGCTCTCGGCCGACGAGATCCAGCGGCTCGACGCCGCCTGACCGAACACCGGTGCGCCCGCCCCTCGGGGCGGGCGCACCGTCACGACCATCCCGAACGAACAGGAGACAGCCATGGCCGACGCCAACCTGACCCGCCCCTACGACATCATCGGCATCGTGCCCGAGTTCGAGCTCTCGAGCACGGACCTCACCGACGGAGGCGAGCTGCAGCGAGCCCAGGTGAGCGGCATCATGGGCCCCGGCGGCGACGACGCCAGCCCCCAGCTGAGCTGGTCCGGCGCCCCCGAGGGCACCAAGAGCTTCGCGGTCACCATCTACGACCCCTACGCTCCGACGGGTTCGGGCTTCTGGCACTGGGCCGTGGCCGACCTTCCCGCCGACACGACGTCGCTGCCCTCCGGTGCAGGTGACGACCAGGGCTCGGGTCTGCCCGAGGGTGCGATCCAGCTGCAGAACGACGGCGGGCTCGCCCGCTACGTCGGCGCCGCTCCGCCCGAGGGTCACGGACCGCACACCTACTTCGTCGCGGTGCACGCCCTCGACGTCGAGAAGATCGGGGTCGACGAGACCGCCAGCCCGGCGTACCTCGGCTTCAACCTGCACTTCCACACGCTGGCCCGCGCCGTGATCTCGGCGACCTTCGAGGTCCCGGCGGCCTGATCCGTCACGCTCGACGTCGACACGACGACGCCCCGCCACGATCTCGTGGCGGGGCGTCGTCGTGTCGTGTCGACCGCGCGATCAGGCTTCGCGGCCGCTCGGCATCTGCGTCTTGCGCGGGTCCGTCTCGGCGAGGCCGTCGAAGATCGACTCGATGCGCGTCAGGACGTCGGCCTCGAGGGTCACTCCCGAGGCCTTGGCGTTCGACTCGACCTGCTCGGGACGCGAGGCCCCGATGATCGCCGAGGCGACGTTCTCGTTCGACAGCACCCATGCCAACGAGAGCTGGGCCTGTGTGAGGCCCAGGTCGGCCGCGATCGGCTCCAGCTGGGCCACGGCGTCGAGGACGTCATCGCGCAGCCAGCGCTCGATCATGCCCGCGCCGCCCTTCTGGTCGGTCGCCCGGCTACCCGCCGGCAGCTCGGCGCCGACGGTGTACTTCCCGGTCAGGACGCCCTGGGCGACGGGTGACCAGACGATCTGCGAGATGCCGAGCTCGGCCGACGCCGGGACGACCTCGTCCTCGATGACCCGCCAGAGCAGCGAGTACTCGGGCTGGTTCGAGACCAGTTGGATCTTCAGCTCGCGAGCCAGGGCGTGCGCCTCGCGGAGCTGCTCGGCGTTCCACTCCGAGACGCCGATGTAGAGCACCTTGCCCTGGCGGACGAGGTCGGCGAAGGTCTCCATCGTCTCGTCGAGGGGCGTCTCGACGTCGTACCGATGTGCCTGGTAGAGGTCGACGTAGTCGGTCTGCAGGCGCGTGAGCGACCCGTTGATCGACTCGGTGATGTGCTTCCGGCTGAGCCCGGTGTCGTTGTGGCCCTTGGGCCCGGTGGGACCGTAGACCTTGGTGAAGATCTCGAGCGACTCGCGACGCTCACCCTTCAGCGCCTCGCCGAGGACCGTCTCGGCCTGCGTGTTGGCGTAGACGTCGGCCGTGTCGAACGAACTGATGCCGACGTCGAGGGCCGCGCGGACGCAGCGCGTCGCCGTGTCGTTCTCGACCTGGGACCCGTGGGTGAGCCAGTTGCCGTAGGTGAGCTCGCTGACCTTGAGCCCGCTGTTGCCGAGGTACCTGAACTTCATGGACGACCCTTCTCGGTGGTGCCGCGTCGATGCGGCACCCCGTCGACGCTAGTCACCGTCTGCCCCGCCCGCCCGGTCGCCGAACCGTCCGGGCACGGTGAACCCCGACGGCGTGCGATGCCAGAACGCCCGCAACCGGAGGGGGCCGGCTCCGAGCGACCGGGCGAGGCCGGAGGCCCAGGCGTCGACCGCGACCCGATCGAGCTCGTCGTCGTCCACCGTCTGCCAGACGCACACCACCTGGCGCGCTCTCGCCCGGAGTCCTTGATGCCGGAACAGGTCGACCAGTTCGTCGACGTCACGTCGCCGCGGCAGTCGCGGCACGTCGTGCAGACGACCGGCGGGGGCCACCTGCCGACCGTCGGCGTCGAGGAAGGCGAAGTGGACGACCTCGCGATCGCAGCCCTCGGCGCACAGCTCGATCGCGTGGTCGAGCAACGCCCGATCATCGGCGTCGGGCCCGAGGACGGGAAGCCGGAGGAGGTCGGGATCGGGGTCGAAGGGCAGGGAACCTCCGCGGACGCGCATGCGTCAAGCCACCGGGAGGAGGGGACGGACGTCGGACGGGGTGCGACGCATCGGCGGATGGACCGTGAGGTCGCCGGGTTCGATCACCGCCAGGATCGCCGCGGCCCACCGCTGGTCGTCACACGCCGCCGAGAGCGACTCGTCGGTGCTCTGCCACACGAGCAGGACGGATGTGGCATCGACCCAGCCCGCCACCTCGACGATGCGCAGGGCCAGGACCTCGACCCCGTCGCGGGTGGGCTCGACCGGCGAGCCGGCGAGGGCGACGGGTGGCGCGACGGGCAGGCCGTCGTCCCCCAGGTAGATCCAGAGCAGGGCGCGTTCGTCGCACGGCTCGAGGCAGAACTCGTCGACGAAGTCCTCGAGCTGCTCGTCGGTGGGGTCGGGGGCGAGTACGGGTGGGTACGTGTCGATCGTCGTCATGGTCCGAGGCTGGCTGGCCGAGCCGCGGTGAGGACCTGCGAACGCCCGGCCTGTGGAGGAAGCCGTTTCTCGTCGAACTGGGGAGGAGGCGACCAGACGGGGACCGACGGACGCGACGTCGCGCGCGACCGCACCCGCGCCTCCTGCACCGGATACGCTCGTCCGGTGGCCGTGATCGGGGAGTTCTTCGGCGGGGTGGCGCTGCTCGGGCGGGGGCTGCGACTGTGGGCGACGTCCCCGCGGCTGATGCTGCTGGGCGCGGTGCCCGCCCTCGTCGTGGGCGCGGTCTTGGTGGCCGGGCTCGTCGTCGTCGGTCTCGCGGCAGACGACATCGCCCGCGCCGTGACGCCGTTCGCCGACGAGTGGCCCGAATGGTCCCGCACGCTCGTTCGTCTCGGTGGTGGTCTGGCCGTGGCCGCCCTGGCCGTGCTGCTCGCGGTCGTCGCGTTCACCGCCGTCACGCTGCTCGTCGGCGATCCCTTCTACGAGCGCATCTGGCGCCGCGTCGAAGAGCACGAGGGCGACGCACCGGCCGACGTGGATCGGGGCTTCTGGCGCGGGCTCGCCCGGAGTGCCGGCGACTCGCTCCGACTGCTGCTGGCCACGGCCGGGGTGGGCGTCCTCTTGTTCGTCGGCGGATTCGTGCCGGTCGTCGGCCAGACCGTCGTGCCGGTCGTGGGCGCGCTGGTCGGCGGATGGTTCCTGGCGGTCGAGCTCACCGGGTACGCCTTCGACGCCCGGGGCCGCTCGCTCGCCGAGCGCCGCCGCGGGCTCGCCGTCAACCGGGCACGCACCCTGGGGCTGGGCACCGCGACCTACCTGCTGTTCTTCGTCCCGCTCGGGGCGGTGCTCGTCATGCCGGCGGCCGTCGCCGCGGCCACCCTGCTGGCCCGCGAGGTGGCCGCCGGGCCGACCGTCGGACCGGCCTCGCCGGCCGACGACTACCATCCCCCGGCATGACCACCCCCGCGACGCCGACCAACCCCGCCGTCTCCCTGCCCGACGGGCGCGTCGTCCCGGCCCTCGGCCAGGGCACCTGGAACATCGGCGACGACCCACGCCGCCGAGCCGACGAGGTCGCCGCGCTGCGGGCCGGCCTCGACGCCGGCCTGACCATGATCGACACAGCCGAGATGTACGGCGGCGGGCGGTCCGAGTCGCTGGTCGGCGAGGCGATCGCGGGCCGACGCGACGAGGTGTTCCTGGTCGGCAAGGTCCTGCCGGGCAACGCCTCGCGGCAGGGCACCGTCGACGCCTGTCACGCCAGCCTCCGGCGCCTGGGTACCGACCGCCTCGACCTCTACCTGCTGCACTGGCGGGGGCGGCACCCGCTCGCCGAGACCGTCGAGGCCCTGGAGGCGCTGGTCGCCGAGGGCGCCATCGGCGGCTGGGGCGTCAGCAACTTCGACGTCGACGACCTGCACGAGCTGCTCTCGGTACCCGGTGGCGAGAACGTCCAGACGAACCAGGTCCTGTACAACCTGGCCCGTCGCGGACCCGAGTTCGACCTGCTGCCCTGGGCGCGCGAGCACGGCGTGCCCCTCACCTCGTACTCCCCCGTCGACGGCGGCGAGCTGCTCGGACACCCCGTCCTCGAGCAGGTGGCGAGCGATCTCGGCGTCTCGTCGGCGCAGCTCGCCCTCGCCTGGGTGCTGCGCCTCGTGCCCGACCTCATGGTCGCCGTCAAGGCGGGCACGGCCGAGCACACGCTCGAGAACGCGGCGGCCCTGGCGGTCGACCTCGACGACCAGGCGTTCGTGCAGCTCGAGCGGGCGTTCCCGGCGCCGACGACCGCGGTGCCCCTCGAGATGCGTTGACCCGCGCCTCCCGGGCTCGCCTCCCACCCACGCATGCGCCAGAGTGGAGGGACCAGCCCGGGTGACATCGACGTCGCCTGGACGCGAGCTCCAGAGGACACCGCATGATCATCGACAGAGCCGACGTGATCGTCACCAGCCCCGACCGCAACTTCGTGACGCTGAAGATCACGACCTCCGACGGCGTCACCGGCCTCGGCGACGCCACCTTGAACGGGCGCGAACTCGCCGTCGTCGCCTACCTGACCGAGCACGTCGTGCCCCTGTTGATCGGGCGGGACCCGGCCCGCATCGAGGACACCTGGCAGTTCCTGTACCGCAGCGCCTACTGGCGGCGTGGCCCGGTCACGATGGCCGCCGTCGCCGCCGTCGACGTCGCCCTCTGGGACATCAAGGCCAAGGTCGCCGGCCTGCCCCTCTACCAGCTGCTCGGCGGCGCCTCGCGCACCGGGCTGCTGACCTACGGCCACGCCTCGGGGAAGGACCTCGAGGAACTGTTCGACAGCGTCCGCGACCACCAGGAGCAGGGCTACCAGGCGATCCGCATCCAGACCGGGGTGCCGGGCCTGGAGTCGATCTACGGGATCGCCTCGAACGCCACGTTCGACGCCAACAGCGGCGTGCGCTACGACCACGAACCCGCCCAACGCGGAGCCCTGCCGAACGAAGAGGACTGGGACACCCGTTCGTACCTGCGGCACGTGCCCTCCGTGTTCGAGGCGGTGCGGAACGAGTTCGGCCCCGAGATCCCCCTGCTGCACGACGGCCACCACCGCATGACGCCGATCCAGGCGGCGAGGCTGGGCAAGAGCCTCGAACCCTACGACCTGTTCTGGCTCGAGGACGTCACCCCGGCCGAGAACCCCGAGGCGCTACGACTCGTGAGGCAGCACACGACCACTCCCCTGGCCATCGGCGAGATCTTCAACACCGTCTGGGACTACCAGCAGATCATCCGCGAGCAGCTGATCGACTACGTCCGCAGCGCCGTCACGCACACGGGTGGAATCACGCACCTCAAGAAGGTGCTCGACTACGCCTCCCAGTACCAGATCAAGTCGGGCATGCACGGGCCGACCGACATCTCGCCCGTCGGGATGGCCGCCGCGATGCACCTCGGGCTCGCCATCCACAACTTCGGCATCCAGGAGTACATGAAGCACGGTGCGAGGACCGACGAGGTCTTCGAGCAGAGCTTCACCTTCGAGGGCGGCATGCTGCACCCGGGCGAGCAGCCCGGGATCGGGGTCGAGCTGGACGAGCGGGCCGCCGCGGCGTACCCGTACGCGCAGGCCTACCTGCCCTACAACCGGCTGGCGGACGGGACCGTCCACGACTGGTGACGAGGAGGCGCGGCGCGGGCGAGCGCGTCGCTCACCCCTCGTAGGCCGCCGCCAGCTCGGCGATGACCAGGCGGTGCATGCCCATCATCGCCGTCATGGCCCGGGCGGCGCCTTCGGGGTCGGGCCCGCCGAGGTATCGGTCCATCACCGACGGGACGACCTGCCAGGAGAAGCCCCAGCGGTCCGTCACCCAGCCGCACCGCCCCTCCTGGCCGCCGTCGGCCGCGAAGGCGTCCCAGTAGTGGTCGAGCTCGTCCTGGGTCTCGACCGAGATCGAGAACGACGTGGCCTCGGTCGGCCTCGGCCCTCCGTCGCCGCCGTTCAGCAGGCGGTAGGGCTGGCCGTCGAGCTCGAGGTCGACGACGAGGGCCTGACCGGCCATGGCTGCGTCGGGGAAGTCGTCGGGATAGCGCGACACGTCGGTGACGCGCGACGACGGGAACAGGGTGACGTAGAAGTCCGCTGCGGTCTCGATGTCACGACCGAACCAGAGCGTGGGGGTGATGCGGGGCATGGTGCGCCTCCTCGGCGTGGGCCGGCGGCACCGTCGCCGCCTGGCGCTCAGGGTAGCCGGGCCGGGCGTCGAGGTCGACGAGACACGACATGCCGCTCACCCACGAGGGCGAGCGGCACGTCGTGACGTCTCGGGAAGGCGGGCCGACCGGGTCAGCCCAGCAGCGCCTCGATCGGACCGCGCACGAAGTAGACCAGGAAGCCCGCGGCCACGATCCACAGCAGCGGGCTGATCGAACGGGCCTTGCCCGCGAACGCGCGGACGACGACCCAGCTGACGAAGCCGACGCCGATGCCGTTCGCGATCGAGTACGTCAGCGGCATGGTGATGATCGTCAGGAACACCGGCAGCGCGACCGAGAAGTCGGTCCAGTCGATCTGGCTGATCTGGGACACCATGAGCGCACCGACGATCACGAGCGCCGAGGCGGCGACCTCGAGCGGCACGACCTGGGTCAACGGGGTGAAGAACATGGCGAGCAGGAACAGGGCGCCGGTGACGACCGAGGCGAAACCCGTCCGCGCACCCTCGCCGATGCCCGAGGCCGACTCGACGAACACGGTGTTCGACGACGAGCTCGTCGCACCACCGGCGACCGCGCCGACGCCCTCGACGATCAGGGCCGAGCGGAGGCGGGGGAAGGTGCCGTTCGCGTCGGCGACGTCGCCGGCCTTGGCCAGGCCGGTCATCGTGCCCATGGCGTCGAAGAAGTTGGTGAAGACGAGGGTGAAGACCAGCATGACCGCCGACAGCACGCCGATGCGGGCGAAGGCACCGAAGCTGAACTGGCCGACGAGCGACAGGTCGGGCAGGGCGACGATCTGGGTGGGCAGCACCGGGGCGTTGAGGTTCCAGTCGTCGAGGTTCTGCCCGTTCGACGGCGGCACCTGGAAGATCGCCTGCAGGGCGATGGCGATGACGGTGGTGGCGACGATGCCGATGAAGATCGCCCCGCGCACCTTGCGGGCCATCAGCACGCCGATGACGAGCAGGCCGATGACGAAGGTGATCGTCGGCAGCGTCGCCACCGAGCCGGCGTCGCCGAGTTGGACGGGCGGCGACGACGTGCCGCTGGTGCGGACGAAGCCCGAGTCGACCAGGCCGATGAACGCGATGAACAAACCGATGCCGACGGTGATCGCGGTCTTGAGCGCGGCCGGCACGGCGGTGAAGATCATGCTGCGCAGACCGGTCACGGCGAGGATCGTGATGACGAGCCCGTTGATGACGACGAGGCCCATGGCCTCGGGCCAGGTGACGTCCTGCACGACGTTGACGGCCAGGAACGAGTTGATGCCGAGCCCGGCGGCGAACGCGAACGGGAGGCGCGCGACGGTTCCGAAGAGGATCGTCATGACGCCCGCGGTGAGGGCGGTGACCGCGCCCACCTGGCCGTTCTGCAGCCAGTTGCCGGCCACGTCCTTGGCCGCCTGGTCGGCGCTGAAGCCGCCGAGGATCAACGGGTTCAGGATGACGATGTAGGCCATCGTGACGAACGTGACGACACCGCCCCGGATCTCGCGGGCCCAGGTCGAGCCGCGGTGGGTGATCTCGAAGAACCGGTCGAGGGTGCCCCCGACTCCGGGTCTCGGCGGCGTGGTGACGGGGGCGTTCGTGGCCATGGCGATGCGTCTCCGGTGAGATCGGATGTCGAGGGGGAAGAGAACAGGATAGGGCGTGCCGGGGGTGCGCCATGCAACGCCGCCCACCTCCCCTCGACCGCCGAGGCGCTCGGGAGGCTAAGAGGCGCGGTGCACGCCGAGCGCCCGCGTCACCAGGGGCACCTGCAAGGGCAGCCGCACGAGGGTGACGGCCCGGCGCACGGTCGTGGCCCGCTCGCTCGTCAGGGCGCGCAGCGCCATCGAGACGTTCGCCGGGAAGACGGCCACGAAGAGGGCGGCGGCGGCGAGCCCGCCCGCCGGACGCGTCCTCGGCACGAGGAGGGCGGCGGCGATGCCGACCTCGGCGAGACCCGAGCCGATCGTCCAGAACCGGGCCGGGCCGGGGACGCTCCTCGGGACGACGGCGTCGTAGGCCGCGGGCTTGGCGAGGTGCAGGAGGCCGGAACCACCCAGGATCGCGGCGAGGACGCGGGCGTCCCGACGAGCGGCGGACTTCTGGCGGCGTGTGGGGCGGTGACTCATGCGACCATCTTGCGCGCGCCTCCCGGGGTGGGGCGGGGGCGGCGCGCCGGAGCGGCCGGACGACGCGGCCGCCCCGGATCAGACGGCGCGGCTGACGCCTCGACTGGTGATGGCCGACATGAGGGCGTCGACGGGCTCGCGGGCGGCACCCGGGTTGGCGACGAGCACGTAGTCGACGTCGCCGAGGGTGGGCAGCGAGAACCGGTCGCTGACCTTGACGAGGTCGGTGGGGATGAGCGAGAACGGGAACACCGCGACGCCCATGCCGGCGCGGACCGCGGCGAGGACGCCGTTGACGTCGCGGGTGTTGCAGGTGATGCGCCAGGTGCGGCCGGCGCGCTCGAGGGCGTCGATGGCCATCTGCCTGCTGAGGCTGGGCGCCTGGTACGCGATGAGCGGCACGGGCTGGCCGGGCTCGACGACGAGCTTCTCCTGGCCGATCCAGACCATGGCGTCGCCCGCGACGCGCGTGCCCTCGTCGGACTCGCCCGCGGTCTGCTTCACGAAGATCAGGTCGAGGTGGCCCGCGGCGAGTCGGCGGCGCAGCGGAGCGGACTGGTTGACGGTGAGCTCGAGGTTGATCTGTGGGTAGAGCTGGCGGAAGTGTCGCAGGATGCGTGGCAGCTGGGTGATGGCGAGGTCGTCGGCGGCGCCGAAGCGCAGGCGACCCCGCATGGCCGAGCCGCTGAAGTAGCTCTCGGCGGCGGCGTGAGCGGCGAGGATGGTCCGCGCGAAGCCTGCCATGGCGTCGCCGTTGTCGGTCAGGCGGACGTCCCGGGTGTCGCGGGCGACGAGCGTGCGGCCCGCGGCCTTCTCGAGCCGGCCGACCTGCTGGCTGACCGTCGGCTGGCTGATGCCGAGCCGTTGCGCGGCCCGGGTGAAGCTGCGGGTCTCGGCCACGACGAGGAACGTCGCGAGCAGCGTGGGGTCGTACACCGCGCCTCCTTCGACGTGTCGGCTCGTGGCCTCGTCATTCACGAAGCCAATGCGACTGATCATCCCCCACCGGGGTCCGAATGACCAGGCCGGCCCTACCGTTGATGCAGACCGTGAACCGAACCACCAGCGCAGGAACGTGATGTCCGCCCCGCCCCGCACCGACTTCCCCCCGACCGCCCCTCTTCCCATCAGCACCGCCCGCCCGCCGTGGCGGCACACCTTCATCGCCCTCAGCGTGCCCAACTTCCGCCTCTGGACGGCCGGCAACGTCGTGGCGATGACCGCCGGGTGGATGCAGCGCATCGCCCAGGACTGGCTCGTGCTCGAGCTGACCGGCAGCGCCACGGCCGTGGGCATCACGGTGGCGATGCAGTTCGCCCCGATGCTCTTCTTCGGCCTGCTCGGCGGGGTGATCGTCGACCGCTTCTCGAAGCGCGCCCTCATGCTCGCCACTCAGAGCGTCTTCGCCGTGCTCAGCCTGGGACTCGCGGCCCTGACGCTCGCGGGCGTGGTCGAGGCCTGGCATGTCTTCGCCATCGCCTTCGCCACGGGCCTGGTGACCGTCGTCGACAACCCGGCCCGCCAGGTCATCGTCACCGAACTCGTCGGCCACACCCACCTCCGCAACGCGATCAGCGTCAACTCGAGCGTGTTCCAGCTCGGCGGCATGGTCGGCCCCGCGATCGCCGGCGTGCTGCTGCTGGCGGTCGGCGCGGGCTGGGCGTTCGTCGTCAACGGCGTCGCCTGCCTCGTGGTCGTCGTGATGCTGACGATGCTGCGGACGGCACAGATGACGCGTGTCACCTCGTCCGCCCGAGGGCGGGGTCAGCTGCGGCAGGGCCTCGCCTACGCCCGCTCGAAGCCGACCATCGTCGTGCCCGTGCTGCTCGTCGGCGTCTACGCCGTGTTCGGCCTCACGATGCCCGTGCTGCTGGCGTCGTTCGCGGCGGACGTGTACGACGTGGGGCCGGGTGGCTACGGCCTCTTCAACTCGATGATCGCCGTCGGGGCGTTGACCGGCGCCCTGCTGTCGACGCGGCGCGCCACGATCCGGCTGCGGACCATCGTCCTCGGCGTGCTCGTCACCGGTGTGCTGCAGGCCGTGGCCGGGTCGATGCCGTCGCTCGTGCCGTTCGCCGTCGTGCTCGTCGGGGTCGGGCTCGCGTCGCTGCTGTTCCTGACGGCCGCGAACCAGCTGGTGCAGATGTCGAGCAACATCGCGATCCGGGGACGCGTCATGTCGCTGTACATCCTCGTGCTGCTCGGCGGGCAGGCGATCGGCGGACCGCTGATGGGCGTGATCGTCGAAACCTTCGGCACGCACGTCGGCATGATCGTCTCGGGCGGCGTGCCGGCCGTCGCCGCCGCCGGCACGGCACTGGTGCTCGCCCGTCGGGGGCAGCTGACGCTGCAGGTGCGCACCCGCTGGCACGTGCCCGTCGTCACGATCGAGCAGCGCTAGGCACGGACGGCGCGCCGGGTCGCCGAGGCGGGCGTGTTCGTCGGTCCCGGTCGTGCACGAGCGCCCGTCCGGCACGGACTCGCCCCTGTGCGGCGGGCGTCAGACCGTCAGACCGTCAGGCCGTCACGCCCCGGGTGAGGGCCGCGACGACGTCGCCCATGAGCTCGCCGGCCGCCTGCTCACCCGTGGCGGGCCAGTCGAAGGCCACGCCCAGCGTGATGCAGATGAGGACGCGAGCGAGGGCGCGCGGCTCGAGCCCGGTCACGTGGACGGCCTGCCCCTGGAAGACCTCCTCGACGAGGCCGTGCAGGGCGTCGAGCACCTCCCGGCGCTGGCGGACGAAGTCGGCCATCACCTCGGGGTGCGTGAGGGCGTGGGCCCGGAACTCGCTCATCAGTGCGAAGTCCTCGACCTGGCCGGGGCCGTAGGGCGCGAACGCCGTGCCGATCTTCTCGGGCAGCTGGTCGAGCGAGGTGCCGGGGAAGAACATGCCCTCGAGGGCCCCGAGCGCACCGTCGGTCTCGCGACGCATGAGGCTGCGGACCAGGTCGTCCTTCGAGGAGAAGTTCGAATAGACGGCGCCCTTGCTGAACCCGGCGGCCCGGGCCACGTCGTCCAGCGTGGTCGCGTGCACCCCGCGCCGCGAGAACAGCTCGGCCGCCGCGTCGAGCAGCCGCTGCTTGACCTCGGCTCGAGGGATGCGGGGAACCGGAGCCCCGGCGGTGGTGGCCATGCAGCGACCCTAACGGGTGCGGGTGATCCTCAGAAGTCACCCGCGCCGCCACCGAAGAAGTCGCATACCGGCGGGTATCCAGGCGCTACCATCGTGTTCGCCTGGTGAACCCGAAGCATCAGGAGACCGCGCGGGTGCGCGCCCGCCCGACCCTCACCACGTCGTCAGGTCGGGCGCGCACCCCGCACCCCACGCGTCGTCAGAGGTGTCCCCAGGACTCGACCCGCGCCTCATCGTGTCGCCGACGACCCGCGTCAGATCGCGGTGCGTCGCCCCGACCCGCCGAAGCCGATCGAGACGTCGAGGCGCCACGCCTTCGGCTCGCCCGAGACGTGGGTCGTACCCACGAAACGCAGCCGGTCGCCGGCACCGAGGCTGAGCACACCGTGCACGTCGAGGTTCTCGCCGAGCCGGAAGACGATCTCGTGCTCGTCGAGCAGGTCGTCGTCGACCGTGGCGCCGAAGGTGGCGCCGTCGAACTTCACGGGGACGTCACGGAACACCAGCGACGGCGGTTCGTCGGACCAGTCCGCCACCTCGGGCACCCGCCCCGCGACGATGCGGGCGTCCACGACGCCGTCGTCTCCGAGCGTGACCGAGGAGGCGCGCAGGTCGATGCCGAGGTCGTCACCGTCGATGCGAAAGCGGTTCTCCACGGCCCCACGTTACCGAGCACGGGCCCCCGGCGGAATGGCCTCGTGACGCCGGACGTTCGCCCGGTCATGAAGAAGCGCATGGGGTTCTTGTCGTTCGGCCACTACCAGGACGTGCGCGGGTCGGCGACACCGACCGCCCGGGAGGCGCTGGTCCAGTCGATCGAGCTGGCCGAGGCCGCGGAGGAGATCGGCGTCGACGTGGCCGCCGTGCGCGTGCACCACTACGTGCGCCAGGCCGCCAACCCGTTCCCGCTGCTCGCGGCGATGGCCGCGCGCACGAGCCGCATCGAGCTCGGCACCGGAGTCATCGACATGCGCTACGAGAACCCGCTCTCGATGGCCGAGCAGGCCGCGGCCGCCGACCTGATCAGCGCCGGCCGACTGCAGCTCGGCGTCAGCCGTGGATCACCCGAGCCCGCCCTGCGCGGCTGGGAGGCGTTCGGCCACGTCCCCCTCGAGGGTGAGAGCGACGCCGACCTCGCCCGCCGGCACACCGAGCTGTTCCGTGCGGCGATCGAGGGCGCCGACGTCGCCGAGTCCGACCCGAAGATGACCGGCTGGTCGCACGGCCTCTCGGTCGAGCCGCACTCCCCCGGCCTCGGCGAGCGCATCTGGTGGGGGTCGGGCAGCCGCTCGACGGCCGTCTGGACCGGTGAGCAGGGGATGAACCTGATGAGCAGCACCCTGCTGACCGAGGACACCGGGGTGCCGTTCGACGAGCTGCAGGCCGAGCAGATCGCGCTGTACCGGGAGGCCTACCGCGCCGCCGGGCACGCCCGTGAGCCGAGGGTCTCCGTCAGCCGCAGCGTGATCCCGATCACGACCGACGAGGACCGTCGCTACTTCGGCGTCCGCGCCCAGGCCGACTCGCAGGACCAGGTCGGTCTGCTCGACGGCGTGCAGTCACGCTTCGGCAAGAGCTACGTGGGCGAACCCGACGTCATCGCCGAGCAGTTGGCCGCCGACGTCGCGGTCCGGGACGCCGACACGATCCTGCTGACGGTCCCCAACCAGTTGGGGGTCGCCTACAACGCCCGTCTGCTGCAGACGGTGGCCGACCACGTCGCCCCGGCGTTCGGCTGGGTGCCGAACCTTTCCCGCGTGAGCTGAGCCGCGCCTCCTGCACCGCGCCTCCTCGGCTGTCGTCGGAGGCTGCGGTAGACAAGGGGGCATGTTCACCGACCTGCCCGAACCCGCCCTGCGGGAGTACCGCAGCACCCAGACCGACCCCGACGACTTCGACGAGTTCTGGGCGACGACGCTCGCCGAGACGCGGGCGCATCCGCTCGACCTGAGGGTCGACCGGGTCGACACGGGGCTGACGACGGTCGACGTGTACGACGTGACCTTCGCCGGGTGGGCGGGTCAACCCGTCCGGGCCTGGCTGCGTGTACCCGCCGCAGCGAAGGGTCCGTTGCCGGCGGTCGTCCAGTTCGTCGGCTACGGCGGCGGACGCGGGGCCGCCGTCGAGAACCTCTTCTGGTCGTCGGCCGGGTTCGCCCACCTGCAGATGGACACCCGCGGCCAGGGTTCGGGGTGGAGCCTCGGCGCCACCCCCGACCCGGACGGTTCGGGCCCGGCCCACCCCGGCGTCATGACGCGGGGCATCGACTCGCGCGAGACCTACTACTACCGGCGGGTGTTCGCCGACGCCGTCCGCGCCGTCGAGGCCGCGCGCGAGCTCGACGTCGTCGACGCCTCCCGGGTGTCAGTCGTCGGCGGCAGCCAGGGCGGGGGCATTGCCCTCGCCGTCGCGGGACTCGTCCCCGACCTCGCCGCCGTCGCGGCGTACGTGCCGTTCCTCTGCGACTTCCGGCGCGCCACCGTCGTCACCGACGCCGACCCGTACAAGGAGATCGGACGCTACCTGGCGGTCCACCGGCATCGCGCCTCCTCGGTGCACGACGTGCTCGCGTACTTCGACGGCGTCAACTTCGCGAGGCGGGCCACGGCCCCCGCCCTGTTCACGACGGCGCTGATGGACCCGACCTGCCCACCGTCGACGGTGTTCGGCGCGTTCCACGCGTACGCCGGGGCGGCCGACGTCACGGTCTGGCCGTACAACGGGCACGAGGGCGGCGGGTTCGAGGACGACCTGCTGGCGCTCGCCCTGTTCCGCGGCGCCGGGGCCTGAGCCGGCCCGCGCACCACACGACGCCGTCGAGTCGGCACGACACCGTGACGTGCAGCGGTGCCGTGTCCACTGGGTGGCGTCCCGGGCGGGAACACGGCGGCGCCGGGTCTGGTTGGCTCCGGGCATGAAGTCGATCGTGTACTCCGAGACCGGATCCGCCCCCACCGTGCTGCAGCTCGTCGACCGCGACCTGCCCGAACCCGCCGTCGGCGAGGTGCGGGTGCGCGTCGTGTTCTCGGGCGTCAACCCCACCGACTGGAAGTCCCGCGCAGGCGGTGGCCCCGGCGAGTCGCTGCCGTTCCCCGAGGTGACGCCGAACCAGGACGGCTCGGGCGTCGTCGACGCCGTCGGCGAGGGCGTCACCGGCCTGTCGGTCGGCGACCGCGTCTGGACCTACCTCTCGGCCCACCAGCGCCCCACCGGCACCGCGCAGGAGTTCACCGTGCTGCCCGCCTCACGCGTCGTCCCGTTGCCCGACGGCGTCGGCCTCGACGTCGGTGCGAGCCTCGGCGTCCCCGCCATGACCGCCCACCGTGCGCTCACGGTGTGGGAGGACGGCCCGAGCCGCCTGACCCCCGGCAGCCTCGACGGCGCCGTCGTCCTCGTCGCGGGAGGCGCGGGTGCGGTCGGTCACGCCGCCATCCAGCTCGCCCGCTGGGCCGGGGCCACCGTCGTCACGACGATCAGCAGCGACGAGAAGGCCGCCCTCGCCACGGCCGCCGGTGCCCACCACGTCGTCAACTACCGCACGGACGATGCCGCCACCCGGATCCGCGAGATCGCCCCCGACGGCGTCGACGTCGTCGTCGAGGTCGCCATCTCGCAGAACGCCGACCTGTTGGCCGAGGTCGTCGCACACCGCGCCTCCGTGGCCATCTACGCCGACAACGGCGGCGACACGACGACCATCCCGATCCGCGCGAACATGATCACCAACACCCGGTTCCAGTTCGTCCTGCTCTACACCGTGGGCGAGGAGGCGCTGCAGGCGGCCGTCGAGGACGTCACCGCAGCCCTGCGTGACGGCGTCCTGCCGGTCGGCGAGGCCGCCGGCCTGCCGCTGCACACCTTCCCGCTCGCCGAGACCGCTGCGGCACACGAGGCCGTCGAGGGCGACGTGGTCGGCAAGGTGCTGATCGAGGTCTCCGCCGAGTAGTCGACCAGTCGACCGGCGCCGTCTCGGCGGACGCGGGGCGGGGCGGGCGGTGCTGGCTAGGCTCGCGGGGTGACCGACGCCGCCCGCCGACCCGCGCCTCCTGCCCCACCCGTCCCGCTCAGCCCGGTGCAGGCCGAGGCCGTCCGCCGTGGCGAGCTGCCGCCCGTCGAGGAGGTCAGGCACGGCGTCTGGTCGGTCGCGTTCGAGTTCGGCGACGGCATCGACGACCACTCGTTGGGCTACGTCGTCGAGGGTTCCGACGGTGCGCTGACGGTCATCGACCCCGGGTGGGGAGTCGAGGCCAACCTCGACCGTCTCGAGAGCGCCCTCGCCGACGTCGACCACTCGCTCGCCGACGTCGACCTCATCGCCGTCACCCATCTGCACGCCGACCACCTGGGCGGAGCGGAGGCCCTGCGTCGGGCCTCCGGCGCCCGGATCGCCCTGCACGCCGCCGAGCAGCGCGCGCTGGGCGAGCGCACGTCCGACGCCGCGGCCGCCGACGCCGACATCGCCCGGTGGGGCGCACCCCGGGACGACCAGGAGGCGCTGGTCGCGTCGTGGGGGTCGGGTCGCCACCTGCCCGCGCTGACCGCCGACCTGTTGCTCGGCGACGGCGACGTGCTGCCCATCGCGGGACGACTGCTGCGTGCTGTGCACACCCCGGGTCACACCGCGGGCCACCTCTGCTTCGTCGAACCCGAGCAGCGGCTCGTCTTCACGGGCGATCACGTCCTGCCGCGCATCAACCCCGGGATCGGCCTCGGCGGACGCACCGGGACGAACCCGCTGACGGACTACCTCGCGTCACTCGACCGCATGGTGGCGCTCGACGTCGCCGGACCCGACGCCCTCGAGGTCTGCCCCGGGCACGAGTACCGCTTCGTCGGCCTCCGCGGGCGGGCCGAGGCCCTGATCGAGCACCGCGCCGACCGCAGCCGTGACGCGGCCGCCGCCCTGGACGCGCTCGACCGGCCGACGGTGTGGCAGGTCGCCGAGCGGATGTCGTGGAGCGGCGGCATCGCCTCGTTGCACGGCTACCGGCTCGGCTCGGCGCTCGCCCAGACCGAGTGGCACGTCCAGGACCTCGGCCGCGCCGACGAGTTGCGCGCCGCCTGACACCCGCCCGAGGACGTGGCGAGGTGACCGGCCTAGTGTCGAGCGCGGCCCCGGGGGACGCACCGCGCCTCCTGCCGGGACCGCCATCACGACCGAGGAGAGACATGAGCACGACCACGACCCCCACCCGCACCGCCCTCGTCCTGGGCGGTGGCGGCATCACCGGCATCGCCTGGGAACTCGGCGTGCTGTCGAGGTTGCTCGAGGCGGGCGTGCCGGTGGACGAGGCCGACCTCGTCGTCGGCACCTCGGCCGGATCGGTCGTCGGGACGATGGTGCGACTCGGCCGGGTCGACGAGGGCCTGCGAGAGCAGTTCGAGGCCGTGACCGAGCTGCCCTCGGGCTCGATCGACCCCGAGGTGTTCCAGCAGACCCTCGGGCAGGCACTCGCGGGGGCGACCGACCAGCAGGAGGCGCGGGCCCGCATCGGCGCCCTGGCGCGCGAGACGCCTGTGGTCGCGGACGAACCCGAACTCGTCACGACGATGCGGGACCGCTTCGGAGGCGCCGCCTGGCCCGACGCCGCCCTGACCGTCTGCACCGTGGACGCCACCGACGGCACGTTCCGCCCGCTGGACGCCGGCTCGGGCGTCGACCTCTACCGCGCCGTGGCCGCGAGCTGTTCGGTGCCCGTCGTCTGGCCCACCGTCGAGGTCGACGGCCGTCCGACCATGGACGGCGGGGTCCGCTCGGGCACCAACGCCGACCTGGCCGACGACTACGACCGCGTGCTGGTGCTGTCGTGCGGCCCCGAGCTCGACGTCTCGCCGCTCGGCCCGACCCTGCCGCAGGTCGTCGCCGCCCGACGCACCGCCGGTCGGGACGTGCTGGTCGTCGAGGCCGACGCCGAGTCCCTGCAGGCGTTCGGCACCGACGTGCTCGCCACGAGCACCCGGCGCCCGGCCGCCGAGGCCGGTCGTCGGCAGGCCGAGGCCGTCCTCGACGACGTCCGCGCCTTCTGGTCGGGCGGGGTCGCCTGACCCACGCCGCGCAGACCGCGGGGGCGGTGGGCCGGTACCCTCGGGACGTGACCACCGCCTCCCCCACGCTCCGCATCGCCCTCGTGTCGCTGCACACGTCCCCCGGTGCCGAGCCCGGGTCCGGGGACGTCGGCGGCATGAACGTCGTCGTCCGCAACCAGGCCGAGGCGCTCGGCGCCGCGGGTCACGAGGTCGAGATCCTGACCCGCCGGTCCTCGTCCGACGAGCCCGCGAGCCTCACCCTCGCCCCGGGCGTCACGCTGCGATTCCTCGACGCCGGCCCGGCCGAGCCGGTCACGAAGGGCCGCAACGAGCTCTACGTCGACGAGTTCCGCGACCGGCTCGCCGAACTCGGCCCGTGGGACGTCGTCCACTCGCACCACTGGTTCTCGGGCATGGCCGCGCTTCCCGTGGCCCGCGCCCTCGGCGTGCCCCACCTGCAGAGCTTCCACTCGATCGCCGCCCACGACTCGACCCCCCTCTCGCACGGCGAACGCGCCGAGTCCCCGGGCAGGATCGCCGGAGAAGAACGGCTCGCCCGCGAGTCCGACGCCGTCGTCGCGATCAGCCACGCCGAGGCCGAGACCGTCACCTCCCGTCTCGGCGGCTCGCCCGACCGCGTCCACGTCGTCCTGCCGGGCGTCGACGGAGAGCTCTTCCACCCGGCGGCAGCGGGCCGGACCGCCCCGGGCCGCCCGTACGTCGTCGTGGCGGGGCGACTCGAACCGCTCAAGGCCCCCGACCTCGCCCTGCGCGCGGTGGCGGCCGTCCCCGCCGAGGTGCGTCCCGACCTCGTCATCGCCGGAGGTGCCTCGACCGAGTTCGCCGGGTACGAGTCCGAGCTGAGCGCCCTGAGCGACGACCTCGACCTCACCGTGCACTTCCTGGGCCCGCGATCACGCCCCGGCCTCGCGGCCCTGCTGCGGGACGCCGCCCTCGTGCTCGTGCCCTCCCACTCCGAGACCTACGGGCTCATCGCGCTCGAGGCGGCGGCCAGCGGGGTCCCGGTGATCGCCGCGGCGTCGGGCGGCCTCCGCGAATCGGTCGTCGACGGCGTCACGGGCATCGTGCTGTCGCAGCGCGACCCGCAGGCCTGGGCCCGGGCGATGACGCAGGTGCTCGCGGACGCGGGGCTGCGCGACCGGCTCTCGCGCGCCTCCCGGTCCCACGCCCTCGACCACCCGTGGTCACGTTCGGCGGACGACCTCGTCGGCGTCTACTGCGGGTCGCTGGCGCGACAGGGGTCGCCCTGCGTCGCGGCCTCGGCCTGACCCCTCGCCGCTCACGCTCCGTCACCAGCCCGTTGACGGGGGTCGGGCCTAGGCTCGGGTCGTCCCGCGGTGGCGCGCCGCCGCGCCCCCGTGCCGACCCACCAGATCGCCCGACCACCCCCAGGAGGCCACCGATGACCGACGACACCTTGCTGCAGACCCTCATCGAGCAAGAAGAGCGTCTCGTCTTCCGGCGGTTCACCCTCGACGTCGCCCTCGACCTGGGCGCCCACCTCCTGGCCGAGGCCCGGCGCCGTGACCTGGCCGTCGCCGTCACCGTGCGGCACGGTCGGCAGCGCGCCTTCCACGCGGCCCTGCCCGGCAGCAGCCTCGACAACGACGAATGGCTCGACCGCAAGGCCCGTGTCGTCGAGCGGTACGGGCAGAGTTCCTATCGGGTGGGCGAGTCGTTCCGGGTGCAGGGTGGCACGTTCGACGAGAAGTCGCGCCTCGACACCGACCTCTACGCCGCGCACGGCGGGCTGTTCCCCGTTCGGGTCGCGGGCGTCGGCGTCGTCGGCTCGGCCGGCGTCTCGGGCCTGCCGCAGGCCGACGACCACGCGTTCGTCGTCGACGTGATCGAGGACTTCCTCGACCACGGCTACGACGCCTGATCCCACCGCCCGAGCACCACGTGGACGACCCGACCCCAGGAGGCGTGGTGCCGGCCTCGGAGTCCCCATCGGACGATCAGGCGGCCGCGTCGCTCCGAGCCCTCGTCGAGCAGGCGGCCGCCGACCTGGCCGCACGCGAGGCGCGCACCGAGGCCCTCGCCCGCTACAAGCCCGCCCGGCGCATCGTCGTGGTGAAGACCGCCGAGTCCCTCGAGCCCGCCGGGCGCGCCTGGCGACTCGGCGTGCTGCTGCTCGGCACCGACGGCCGGGTCTTCGAGACCGGTCGCATCACGCGGGCGGTGACGCCGACCCGTTCACAGCACCTGTCCGCCCAGGTCGAACAGCGCAAGGCCGAACGGCGGGCAGCCGTGCGCGGCCACTTCGCCGAGGGCGAGGTCGTCAACTACGCATACGAGCCGGTGGACCTGTCGACCGCGGCGTTGCAGGGCGGCGAGCAGCGCCTCCTCGTCCGCGACGGGCACGCCCTCGTGCGGTGGGGCACGGCGACCGGCGAGGTCCGCGACCTCGCCGCCTACCTCGCCGATCGGGCCGAACTGCTCTAGCTCGCGGTCCCCTGTGAGGGCGGCGCGGCGGGTGCGGTCGTCGCGGCGGGCTCGGCGGGCTCGGCGGGCTCGGCGGGCTCGGCGTCGAGGAAGGGCAGGTCGCCGAGGTCGATGTGGGGATTGGCGTCCTGCGTCTCGACCAGCTCGTGCGCCTCGGCCTCGGTGGCCACGCTCGGCATCGAGCCGGGAAGCGGGCGCTGCGACGACTCCTTCATGAACCACACCGCGACGGCACCGATCAGCGAGGTCGCCATCAGGAAGAACGCCGGCACGAGCTCGTTGCCGGTCGCCTGCAGCAGCGCCTGGATGATCAGGGGTGTCGTCCCGCCGAACACGGCGATCGCGACGTTGTACGACACGCCCATCGCGCCGTAGCGGCTCGCCGTCGGGAAGAGCGCGGGCAGCGACGACGCCTGGCTCGACACCCAGAGCGCGACGCTCACGGCGAGCAGCGACAGCCCGGCGAGGGTCGTCGCGGTGCTGCCGACGCCGATCAGGAGGAACGCGGGCAGGGCGAGCAGCAGCACCGATGCGGCACCGAGCCACATGACGGGACGTCGGCCGATGCGGTCGCTCAGGCGCCCGGCGACGGGCAGCAGCAGGGCGAGCAGCACCAGCACCGGGATGGTCAGCAGCGTGCCGTGCAGCGGGTCGTAGCCGAGCGAGTCGGTCAGGTAGGTCGGCATGTAGCTGGTCAGCGCGTAGCCGACGGTGTTGGAGGCGGCGACGAGGCCGATCGCGATGACGATCGGACGCCAGTGCTGCCGGACGAGGGCGAGGGTGTTGCGCGGACGGCCCTGCGCGTCGGCGATCTCGCCGACCTTGTTCTCTTGCGCGTCCTGCGTCGCCTGGAACGCGGGCGACTCCTCGATCTTCAGGCGGAAGTAGATCGCGACGACGCCGAGCACGCCGGCCAGCAGGAAGGGCAGGCGCCAGGCCCAGTCGAGCATCTGCTGCTCGGTGGTCAGCAGCTGGAGCACCGACACGACCGCGGCGCCGAGCGCGAAGCCCAGGTAGCTGCCGAGGTCGAGGATGCTCGCGAAGAAGCCGCGCCGTTTGTCGGGTGCGTACTCGCTGACGAACGTCGTCGCCCCGGCGTACTCCCCACCGGTCGAGAAGCCCTGCAGCAGCTTGAGCACGACGAGGGCGATCGGGGCGAGGGCGCCGATCGCGGCGAAGTCGGGCAGCACGCCGATCAGGAAGGTCGCGCCCGCCATCATGATGAGCGTGGTCGCGAGCACCTTCTGACGTCCGACCCGGTCACCGAGGCGGCCGAAGACGACCCCGCCGAGCGGGCGAGCGACGTAGGTCGAGGCGAAGACGCCGAGGCTGAAGAGGATCTGCAGCGACGGGTCGGCCTCGGGCAGGAAGACCCGGCCCATCGTGACGGCGAGGTAGCCGTAGACGCCGACGTCGTACCACTCCATGGTGTTGCCGACGACGGTGCCGCCGATGGCGCGCTTCATCATCGCCGGGTCGACGACGGTGACGTCGTCGACGCGCAGACGCCGCGGGCGCCTCCGTCCGGAGGCGCGGGTCGGGCGGTCGGGACGGGTCTCGCGGGCAGGGGTGGGTGGGGTTCCCATGAACGACGTTCCTCTGGATCTCGGGCGCCGGTCGGTCGGACGGGCGCCTCGGCGATCGAGCTGCGGAGGGGCGGTGCCCGGCTGCCGCGGCCCGAGTGGTCGGGTCGACGGGCGGCAACGTTACCGGCATGTCGATGGCGGATTGCCAGGGCATTCGGAGGGAGGCCCATCGATCGCCCAGCCGACGTGGGACGAACTGTCGAGCGGATCGCCTATCCTCGACGACGACTTCCGTGCCGGTCGCCGCCCGCTGATCGCCACGCCACCCGACCCTCAGGAGGCCCGCCGTGCGCCGCGTGCTGATCGCCGTCTCCGTCGTGTTCGGCGTCGGGCTCGTCGCCTTCGTCGTCGCGATCGCCATGGTCGTCTCGGCCCTCACGGCGCCCCGCGACGAGGAGGTCACGGCGATCACGTCGACGCCCGTGCCCGCGTGCCCCGAGGTCGACCCGGTGATGGTCGGCGACATCGAGGTGCCGGCCGGGCCGGTCGCCGGCTACTGCCAGGACCGTCTCGTGAACGCCGCCTACATCATGCTGGCGGCCCGGGCTCAGGGCATCGGAGAACACACCCAGGCGATCGGCGTCATGACCGCGATGGGTGAGTCGAGCCTGCGGAACATCGACTACGGCGACGCCGTCGGGCCCGACAGCCGAGGGCTCTTCCAGCAACGCGACAACGGCCAGTGGGGCACCTACGAGCAGCGCATGGACCCCTACACGGCGGCGACGAGCTTCTTCACGAAGCTCGTGGCGATCCCGGGCTGGAAGGACCTGACGCCGACCCAGGCGGCGCACGCCGTGCAGGTCAACGCCGACCCCGACCACTACACGAGGTGGTTCCCCGACGCCGAGGTGGTCGTGGCGGCGCTGTCGAGCTGAGCCGCGCCTCCTCGGGTCGGGGAGCGGTCGCGTCTACTTGGCGCGACGGCCGATGCTGCGACGGTCGCGCCAGGCGCCCGTCGACCAGAGCGAGAGCAGGACGAGCAGCGGCTGGAAGATCAAGCGGAAGGCGCGCTTGCCGTCGGTGTCGAGGCCGAATGCGTCGGTGTGCGTGACGAGCTGCGAGATGTTACCGGGGAAGATCGCGGTGAAGAACGCCGCGGCGACCCAGCCGACCGTCACGCGGTGCTTGGGGGCGACGACGAGGGCCGCGCCGATGCCGATCTCGACGACGCCGGAGGCGAGCACGACGAAGTCGTCGTCGAGCGGCAACCATTCGGGCACCTGGGCCTGGAACGGCTCACGGGCGAACGTGAGGTGGCTCGTGCCGGCGAAGACCAGGGCGCCACCGAGGGCGATGCGGCCCAAGGTGCGGGCGAGGGACGTGGGGCGGGGGCGGGGTCGTCTGGACATCCGTCCAGTCTCCTCCTGTTGGGGCCCTCGTCCCTACCAGCCCATCGTGCCGGGCGCGCCCTTGAACGGGCCGACCAGGTTCGCGGTGGTCCAGCCGCCGTAGAAGTCGCCCTCCTGCGCCTGGACCACCTCGCCGTCGATCTCGCACGAGTCCATGGCACCCGGGTAGATCGCGACGTGGTTGACGAGGGACTCGTAGCCGGGCCAGGGGGCGGCGTAGGTCCAGCCGGCGCGGCGCGCGACGACTCCCCCACCGGTCACGTCGAGGTAGCCGGCCTGGCCCTTGAACTCGCAGAGGCTGCGCCCCTCGGCGCGCGACAGGGCTCCTGCGGTGAAGTCCGAGCGGGGCAGGTAGTAGACGGGCGGGTGGCTCGTCTCGAGCACGCGGATCGCGGCCGTCGTGTCGGCCACCACGACGCCGCCGAGACGGACGACGACGCGCTCGGTGCGGGGTTCGACGCGTGGCGGGCGGGGGTAGTCCCAGACGGACTCCTGCCCGGGGCCGGGCTCGACGCGGACGGGGTGGGACGGACGGGAGGGGCGGCGGAAGGCGGGCATGGCCTCATGATGCGCCGCGGGGCTGAGACGTCGCACCGGGTGGCCCGAGAACGCACGGCACTGCCGTCCGGCGACCGATGGCGATGGTCGGACGAGCCCCGACTCCACCACGAGGCTGATCCCCGACCGACGAACCGCACGTACCGTCGAAGCATGCAGCGACCGGCCCCTGATCCTCCCGAGAGGCCCCGCTAGACGATCGGCTGACGGACGCCCTCGTGCCGCTGTGCCATGGGAGCGATGACGGCTTCCCAGAGGGTCTCGTCGTCGACGACTGTCGACGTGGGGACGAGCCCGAGCCGTTCGGCCACCCGGGCTGACGCCGCGTGGTCGGGGTGGACGTAGGCCTGAAGACGTCCGACACCCATCGAGGTCAGCCACGTCACGACAGCTGTCGCCGCCTCCACAGCGAGACCGCGACCCTGTTCCGAGGCCGTGACCAGCCACGCGAGATCAGCAACGAGGTCAGCGCCCTCGCGGGTGAGCGTCGCCTGGACGAATCCGACGGCCGGCCCACCGCCAGCAGATCGGATGATCCAGTTGAGCCACCCGGCACGTCCCTCTTCGGACTGACCCGTCGACTGACGGCGGTAACGCGCTTCGAGTTCCTCGAGCGTCGGAGGCTCCCCACCCGTGAACCGGTACAGATCCTGTGGCGCCAGAGCGACCACCATCTCGCTCGCGTGCTCCACGGCGAGCGGCTCCAGAGAGAGACGATCCGTTCGGAGGGCTTCAGCCCGGGGCCACGACATGACCCGAGCTTCGCAGGTCGACAGGACACCCGTGTCCCGGCGAAACGATGTGCCTACCTGCTCGTCGCCTCGTCCGTGGCGGCACGGGAGAGAGGATAGGCGCGGTCCAGACGCGGACTGAGGACGACGAGGAATACGAACATCGACAGCAACCACCCGGCGACCCAGTAGGCGGGAATCGAGAAGATCACGACGTTCGGCACGACGTCGGTGGCGACTGCGACGACCACGGCGATCGTGAAGAGCACACCCACCCCGTAGTACAGGGCTCGGAAGCCCTCCTCGACGCGGCCTCGGCGTTCCTGCTGGCGAGTCGTCCGTTCGTCGAGCGCCGTCACCGAGCGGCCGTAGTCGTCCTCGGCGACCGTGACGAAGAGATCACGAACCGGGACACCGAACGCCTTCGCCACCCGCGACAGCGTGTCCAGGCTCCCCTCGTTGCCCGCCTCGAGCCTCTGGACGGTGCGGACGGTCACGCCGCTCTCGTCCGCGAGGCGTTCCTGGGTCCAACCCGACTGGGTCCTGAGATCGACGATGCGTGTCTCGTTCATGCACCTCACACTAAGAACGACCAGCCCCGAGGTCCACGACACGGACCCGACAGACACCCGACATCTTCACGACCGAGCACCTCGGGGCCCCCAGTCCCGATCATCACCTCTACCGCAGCAGTCCTCGGTCTCAGATGGTGTCCGATGAACGACCGTCCATCCGGACGGCTGGCTGCCCGGTCAGAGCTGCACGTGAGCCAGTCAGCTGTCGAGCACGAGGACCCAGAGGGCCAGGACGACACCGGTCACGACGAGCAACCCGATTCCGGACCAGAACCACGGAGCGCTCGGACCGCGCTCCGCCCTGGCCCGCGCGATGCCGTCTCGGCGAACGGCCATCACACAAGCGCGTCCGATCAGCCCAAGTCCCCCGAGGGCGACGATCACGAGCCCCGACCAGGTCCACCACGAGAACTCCATGTGATGAGGATGCCGGATACGACGAACTACTGCGCGCGGGCCGCTGACCGGCAGCCACTGTCTCACCGACCGATCCCCTATCGGGACGCCTCGTCAAGGCTTGCGGCGCACACCCTGTCGGTAGCCGAGCCATGCTGCCAGCACGAGCAAGCTGATGACGACGATGGCCGCGCCCACAAGGCTTGCGGTCGAGAACATGTGCACACCCTCGGCTGTGAACGTCGTAGCCGACAGGGGCGCATAGGCGAACCACCCGAAGGACACCGGCTGCGCCGCCGCGATGGCAAGGACGACGATGCCCACAACCAACGCGGCCAGGCCGGCAACCAGAACGAGGCGGGAAGTCAGACCAGCACGACGCGTCATGCCTGGACCATAGCGCGCCGGTTCGCGCACCAGGATGCCCGCGACATGCCCGTCGTCCAACAGACTGATGGATGTGACCGGTGGCCGATCGGCTATCGGGCACCTGCGCAGTGGAACACGTGCGCGCAATGAAGGCCGATTTGTTGCACACTGAGCCCTGCAAACTCCTGCGGCGCAGCGGAGGAAGCGGCTGGCCCCCGGACTGATCATCACGGCAATCCTGCTCGTCGCCGGTCCCCTCGTAGCCGACCTGGTCGCCCCTGACCGTCCTTGGCTGCTTCACCTGGCCGGCGCCCTGCCCGTGGTGGTCTTCACGATCGGGATTCAGGTCTGGCACCGAGCCGACAAAGTCTTTGACCGCGGCTTCGAGCCTGAGGACGAAGGCGACAAGCCCATGGACACGCCGAGTCAGTGAACGATCCCCTAGCGGGCAGAACGAGTGGACCTATCGCGTGAAAACATCTGTCATGACTTCACAGCAAAGGGCTATCTGGAGGCGCGTCATCGTCGCCTGCACGGTCGTCGCCGGGGGCCTCGTGATCGCCAGTCTCCTTGCACGGGAAGCACTGCCAATTCTCGTGCCTGTTGCTGTGGTTCTGGGCGCTTTCGCGCTCCTGATGGGGTTGCTCGTTCGACGCCAGTCGCGAGAGTGACTGCCCGGCCAGCGATCGTCAGCTGAGACGGGCCCACCGTCTTAGCTTCACGTCTTGGCGCTGGAACGATCTGCGGGCATCATCAACGGATGAGCAAGGGTGCGATCCGCGGTGGTTGGCGTGTCTACCGAGAGCAGCGCCTAGAGTTCCTGGACTTGGCCAAGGTCCGCAGGAGAACACGGGTGGGCGCCCTCGTGGTTTTGGCGGCCGCCGCTCTCCTTGTTTTTAGTGCCGTCCACTGGGACATCTTCGACGGGCCACCAGCACGAGACGCCGTCGCCATCGTGTTCTTCTCGGCCGCCGTGGCTTGTCTCGTCATGGCTTTCATCCCCGTGGCCGACCCCAGCACTGCACCCAACTCAAGAAGGATGCTCGGAAACTGGCGACGAAGCGAACGCATCGATCGTCAATTCGCTAAGAACCCGCCCGAGATCATGCCAGAAGACCGAGACGAGGTCATCGCCGGCTCAAAGGGGCTGCTTGCGGCGTCAGTCGTTGCCGTTGACCGATCCATCTGGGTCCCGTGCGGGTATGTCCTGGTCTGGGTCGCCCTTGTCGTTGCTGGCCTCGCCTCTGCTGAACACTTGAACCTCTTGCTTCTGCCCCTCATCTTCGCTGCCCTTCAAGGCGCCACCGTCTTGACGTCGGTGGTGGCGGCTGGCCGTGCCGACACTGCGCACGACCGTGCTCTGGCACTTCCACCGGCACCCGTTGATAGCTCACCCGTCAAACCCAAGAGCCGTCCGACCGGCTCGATGCTTGCTCTTCCCGAGGAGTAACAGCAGAGCCAGGAACACCCATGCGTCTTCGTCGGGTAGGCACAAAACACGATGCCCTCTAGATCGCGCCCTCGACGTTGGCCCAGTTCCGGAGTGTGGCTATGGCCTCGCGCCAGGGACGTTGAAGACGAGCAAGGACGAACCGTTCGTCGTCGTCGACTGCCCGCATCAGCCACGTGATGTGCACGGTCATCGAGTAGCCGCGTGGGTCTTTGTACTCGACTTCACCGACGTCGGAGATGTACGTGATTCGGTCACGGGGAACGTGCCGGGACCAGAACGTGCCGTGGATGTGCATGTCCGTGTCGTCGAGGAGGACGTGGATGCCGTAGCTGCGGATGGCGGCCCAGATTGAGACCGCCAGGCTGGTCATGCCCATCAACCCGATTGGCCACGACCGGATCTCGGGATCGATGGCTGCACCCAGGAAGGCAAGACTTGTCCCGATCCCGATGAGGCAAGCGGCAAAGTTCACGTGCTGCGCCCACCGGGGTGGCGCGAGCCGGATGGGACTCATCGAAAGAGCATCGCATGGGTAGGAGATGTCAGGGCCACTAAGCTTGCTCGGCTCTCTAGATCGCCCGGTAAACCGCCGTATCTTGGACAGAGCTGGGTCGCTTCAACCTAGGTGTCGGAGTTGCGAGCGGGCCACCGCTAGTCGCGGGGAGTCCCATCAATCCCTGCCGTTGTTTGCCGGCATTCGCGCTGCGGCAGGTACTGCCCGCTACTTCCAGCCGGTTCGCACTCCCAAGACGACGATGAAGACCGCGATTGTGGCAGCGCCGATCCACACGCACCACTTGAACACCTGACGGCCGCGTTCACTGTCGGGGAGCCATTTTCCATCGCTAGTTCTCACACCGCAGACGGTACCCGGCTAAAGCCCACACGCTGCGGCCGGGTGGCACCAAGCAGGAGACCCGGTGACCGATCACTCACCGGGTAACGGCGGGGGCTACCCACTCCCCAGCAGCTACAGGGCGTTGGCTGCCTCATTAGGCCAGTCCGATACGTATCTCGGTGAACGATCGGCTAGTGGGACACCGTGGACTGCAAGCAGCGTGCGTTGCGTGACCAAGCTGCGACTCAGGCCGATGTGCGCTTCCGCGCCGAACGGGGTGGTGCCGCCCGGAGGTGTTCGCTCACGCGTCCGAGGATGCGGGCGAGCTGCTCGGCGTCGTTGTCCGTCACAGGGGCGAAGAGGAGGTCTCGGACGGTCTCGATGTGTCCCGGGAACACTGCCGCCAAGACGTTGCGACCCGCTTCGGTGATGGCGACCACGGTGCTGCGCTCGTCGTCCGGCGACGGAGAGCGCGAGAGCAGGCCGCGCTGCTCGAGCAGCTGCGCCTGGTAGGTCAGGCCGCTGCGACTGTGGACCACCCCGTCCGCGAGGTCGGTCATCCGTTGCCGCCCGTCCGGGTCGTCGCCTAAGCGGGCGAGAAGCTGGAACTGGACGTAACTCAACCCACCCGCCTCCCGCAGCTGCTTCTCGACCGACGGTCGCAGGAGCGCACTGACCTCGGTGAAGGCGAAGTAAGCGGCGAGCTGAGCCGGCGTGAGGGCAGGAGGCGAATCGGACATGATCAGAGCCTACCTGTTGCTTCCATTTCGAAGCAGTGCTACGTTCGCGGTGTTGCTTCGAACTCGAAGCACGTGACGAAGGGGATCATCATGAAAGCAGTGCGTTTCGAGCAGACCGGTGGACCCGAGGTCCTTCAGCACGTCGAGGTCGAGCAGCCCGCTCCCGGGGCGGGTGAGGCGCTCGTCCGGGTGGCAGCGTCCGCCTACAACGCCGCCGACGCGGGCATGCGGGGCGGCTTCCTCCCCATCCCGGTCGCACTCCCCCACGTGCCGGGCTACGACGTCTCCGGGACGGTCGAAGCGCTCGGTGACGGCGTCGAGAGCCTGAGCATCGGCGACGAGGTCGTCGGCTTCCTGCCGATGGAAAGTGACGGAGGCGCGGCGGAGTTCGTCATCGCCCCAGCCGGCGCGCTCGTCACCGCCCCGACGAGCATCCCACTCACCGACGCGGCGGCCCTGCCGTCGGTGGCCCTGACGGCCTGGCAGGCCCTCGTCGACGACGGCGGTCTGCAGGCCGGCCAGCGCCTCCTCGTCGTCGGGGCGGGCGGCGTCGTCGGCAAGTACGCGATCCAGCTCGCGAAGCGCCTCGGCGCCCACGTCGTTGCGACGGCGAGCCCGCGCAGCGCGGACGCCGTCCGGGCCGCCGGCGCGGACCAGGTCATCGACCACACCGAGAGCGACGTCCTGGGAGCCCTCGACGGGCAGGTGGACGTGCTGCTCAACCTGGCACCGCTCGACACCGCGCAGTTCGAGGCCGACGTCGCCGCCGTCCGCGACGGCGGCATCGTCGTCAGCACGACCGCCTTCATCGCCACGCCCGGCGACGAGTCGCGTGACGTCCGCGCCGCAACGGTGTTCGTGCGGCCCGACCGCGACCGCCTCGAGCAGCTCGTCGCCCTCGTCGACGGTGGTGAGCTCACGGTCGAGGTGACCAGGCGCATCTCCCTGTCCGACCTGCCCGCGCTGCACGCCGAGGCAGAAGCAGGCCGCATCGCGGGCAAAGTGGTCGTGCTCCCCTGACAGTCACGAGGATGTGGGAATTGCCATGGATCATCGGGCCTCACCGGCCCGGCGATCCACCCCTCCCCGGACACGAATCGGAAAGAGGCTACGCGGCCGTCAGTAGCCGCGACGGACTCGAGCCAGCAAGTCCTCGATCAGGAGGGCACAGAGGGCGGACCGCTCGAAGAGCAGTTTGTGGCCGGCGCCGTCGAGCACGGCGAACGACGCCCTCGGGTAGTGCTCGACCCTGTCCCAGGCGCCGGCGTATCCGACGACATGGTCCTGGCGAACTGTGATGAGGAGGGTGGGCTGGGTGAAGGGCTCCGGGTGGCGGTCCTCGGGCTCGTGTTCGAGCGAGTAGCTCCTGGCGATCCGCTCCAGCGCGGCGGCGTCGGCACCGACGACGCCAGGCAGAACGTGCTGCAAGAAGGCTCGCGCGTCGGAGACGGACTCGACCACGGCGTCCTCGCGGTAGTGCTTGAGTGCGGTTCCGAGGATGGACACGACCTCCGGCTCGTCATGCAGGACTGTGCGCGTCGGCACGGTCCTCTCCGCATGGGGCGCCACGAAGACGCCGGCGATGGTGGCGAGGCCCAACACCCGCGACCGTGACTTGTGCGCCACGTATCGCGCGATCATTCCACCGAACGAGTTGCCCAAGACCGCGAATGACTCGTCGCCGACGTGCGCTGAGATCTCCTCGACCACGGCGTCAGCGACCCCCTGCGAACTGGCGATACCACCCGCGGAACATTGGGTCGCCCCGGGGAGGTCGAGGTAGATGCGACGCCATCCCGACGACTTCTCGAAGATCGGCTCCAACGGCAGCAGGGACTGGTGATCCAAGCCGAAGCCATGCAACAGCACCACCGGCGTCCCGGAGCCGATCTCATACGCGAACACGGAGTGAGGCTCCCGGCGAGCCACCTGTCGCCCGTACCGCGAGAGAATACGGCAGACCGTCTCAACAGCCGATCCCCCATCGGGCGCTATCGAGAACATAAGTCGTCTGCCAAGATCACAAAGTGGATGCACTCGACCCGGCTGAACGCGCCGCAGGGAAGCGTGTTCGAGGACAGCTACGGCAGCGACTGCACTGTGACCCGGGCAACCTCCCTGCCCGCGCGGAACTCGCGAGCCTACACAGGGCTATGGGACAGCTGGACCAGGCAGGACGGTGGGGGCTCCTCGTGCCCGGCCTTGCCACCTCAGCCGAGAAACAAGCCTTCGCCGTCTGGATGGCCCGGACCCAAGAGCCGGGCGAACCAGAGCATGACCGGTTGCTCAGGCTCCTGTTCGTTCCAAGGACCTTTTCAGCCTTAGTGATCGACCCCGCCGACGCGATCCTGCAGTTTGAGGCACAGCTCCAACGCGAGATACGACGACACGGGAGAGCATCGACCACGAACCTCGTCACCTGGTTCGGCAACACCCTCATGGGTATCCTCGGCGCGATACTTATCGGCACACTCCTAGGCGGCGCCTTGGCTGCGACTCACGCACTCGGGATCGCAACCGAATCACCCCTGCTCCGCATGAGCTTCTGGCCCAAGACTCGGACAGAACTGTGGGTCAAGACAGCCTTCCTCACCCTCGGTCTGATCGCGATGGTGATCGTCGGTTCAATGATCACACTGACAGTCCGCCTCCCCGGCGTGATCCGGTATCGCACACGGCAAGCCCGGCGCCTGAAGAAAAGGAACGAGCGCCTCGACCGCGTGGCCTGATGACGATCCTCCATCGGACATCTTCATGGAGCCGTACCAGGTCCTTGCTGCCGTGAGCACCCACGAGCGCAAGGACATTGAGGCCGGCGATGAGCGCCCACGCTTGCAGCGGGAACGTGATGCGTTCAGGGACCCGATCCCCGTGGGATCGGTGGGAACCGATGGCGACCGTCGCCATCGCATAGTCAAGGAGGCCCCAGATGTCGTGTACGAGAGCCGAGCGGCGGACGGGTGGTTGGTCTGGGGTCGGCGGTCAGACAGCCGAGGTGTTCATCATCCTCAGCATGGCCGGTGAGCACGCGCACATCGCGCCCTGATCGCTGGTAGGCACACTGACCGCGGGCCGGGCGCACCGCTGGTGGTCAGTGACTCGTCAGGAGACCGCGGTGCTCCTGCGGCGCCGGGTGATCGCGCAGATGGCCAGAGCGATGATCGCCCCAAAGACCGCTCCGACAGTGTTCATGAACCAGTCGTTCGTGTCGCACCGGCGACCGAGGACAGGTGCGAGGGCCTGTACGACTTCGATGACGGCGGAGAGGGCGACCGCACCGGTGAGGACTGTGAGCGGCCGGTTCGTCGCCGTCCCGAGGAAGAGCACGAGCGGTAGCAGCATCGCGACGTTGGCGAGCGTGTCGATGCCCTGGAACGGGACGCTGAACTGTGTGGTGCAGGTGACACCGCCGGGCCGAGCTCCGTCGGGAAGCAGGGTCAGGACGAGCACCGCGATGAGTGCGACAGACGAGAGACCGAGGAGGACACGCCGAAGCCAAAACCGGTGCAGGACCCAGGCGAGCAGGGTCGCGGCCGCGACGGCGACCCAGAAGCCGATGCGGACGAGGGGCGCGTGTTCGACGAGGAACGTGGAGATCACCGGGGGCCGTCGCTTTCTCGGTCGAGGCGCGTGAGCCAGACGTTCATGAGCGCGGACTCCTCGGGGAGGAGGGCGCCAGGCCCGCCCTCGGCGAGCTGCGCACGGAGCTGCCGCCGGGCGGCTGTGGCGGCGTCGAACGACGCCGACGGGGAACCCGCGACGAGGACGGCACCGAGGACGGCGTCGCGGAGGGCGTCGGCGACTGCATTCGCCCGTCGCGCGGGACGCACGGTCGTCATCTCGTCGAGGGCGAGCCCGACGTTGGCCGCCAAGATCATCCCCGATGCGACGTCGACTTCGAGACGGAGAAGCCCCGCGGCCGCGCACCGAGAGAGCGTCCGCTCGAGCAGCGCCCTCACACCGTCCGCTGCGCGACCGCCCGCCCAGGGTCGCGGCGCGAACATCAGGCGATAGAGGGCGGGGTTCTCCCTCGCGAAGTCGAGGTGGTCACCCCACCCGCGGCGCAGGTCCGCCGCCGGGTCGTCGGTGGCCTCGAGCTCGGCCTTGCGGGCGGCGTAGCGCTGGAGGCCCGTCTCGGCCAGGGCGTCGAGGAGTCCCCGCTTGTCGCCGAACAGCCGATACAGCACCGGCTGGGTCACACCGACGGCCTCGCATACCGCTCGTGTGGCGATCTCGCCGTCGGACGCGGCGACCAGTTGTTCCTCGGCCGCCGCGAGCAGCGCGCTCCGGAGGTCGTCGTCGGATCGGATCATGGCCCCCAGCCTAGGGCACTTGCTATCGCGTGTCGTATCTGTGATAGTTCTTGCGTATCGGCGAAACTGCCGACCAATAGCAACGAAAGGCAGATCATGAGCACTGATCCCCAGCGCATCGCCGTCGTCACGGGTGGCTCCCGCGGCATCGGCCGCGCCATCTCCACCCGACTCTCCCGTGACGGGTTCACCGTCGTCGTCGCATCAGCCAGCGGGGGTGCCGCGGCCGCCGCGACCCTCGACGAGATCACGAGCGCCGGCGGCCATGCCATCGCCGTGCAGGCCGACGTCGCCGACGAGCACGCCGTGGCGGCGATCTTCGACAGGGTCGCGAACGACTTCGGGGGCGTCGACGTCGTGGTGCACTCGGCCGGACGCCTCGGCTTGTCGACCATCGCCGAGCAAGACCTCGACGCCCTCGACGACCTGCACAGGACGAACGTCCGCGGCACCTTCGTCGTCGCACAGCAGGCAGCACGTCGACTGCGCTCCGGGGGTGCCTTCGTCGGCATGTCGACATCCGTCGTCGGAACGCAGTTCCCCACCTACGGCGCCTACGTCGCGAGCAAGAGCGCGGTCGAGGGCATGGCGCTGATCCTGGCGAAGGAGCTCCGTGGCCGGGACGTCACGGTGAACGTCGTCGCTCCGGGCCCGACCGCGACGGAGCTGTTCCTCGACGGCAAGACGCAGGAGCAGATCGACGCCCTGGCCAAGGTCCCGCCGATCGAGCGCCTCGGGACCCCGGAGGACATCGCCGGCGTGGTGGCGTTCCTTGCAGGGCCGGACGGGCGCTGGGTGAACGGCCAGACCATCCGTGTCAACGGCGGCATGGTCTGATGACGGTGCCACTGGTCATCCTCGTCACCGGCGCCTCCACAGGATTCGGTCGACTCACGGCAGAATCGCTGGCACGCGCAGGCCACGTCGTCGCGGCGGGCATGCGCGCCGTCGACGGGAGGAACGCGGCTCATCGCGACGCCCTGGCCGACCTCGCCTCTCGTGAGGGGCTGAGTCTCGGCGCCGTCGAGCTCGACGTCCAGTCGCAGGAATCCGTGGACGCTGCGGTCGACACCGTCATCAGGGCGTACGGCCGCATCGACGCTGTCGTGCAGAACGCCGGCCACATGGCCTTCGGTGCCGCTGAGGCTTTCACGCCTGAACAGTTCGCGTACCTGTACGACGTCAACGTGGTCGGCGGCCACCGAGTAGCCCGCGCCGTCTTGCCGCACATGCGCTCCCAGGGCTCGGGCTTCGTCGCGTGGGTGGGCAGTTCCTCCACCCGCGGCGGGCACCCTCCGTTCCTCGCCCCGTACTTCGCCGCCAAGGCCGGCATGGACGCCCTCGCCGAGAGCTACGCGGCCGAGACGATCCGCTTCGGCATCGACAGCTCGATCGTCGTCCCCGGGGCGTTCACCTCGGGCACGAACCACTTCACCAACGCCACCACCCCGGCGGACGAGGCGCGGGTGACCGACCACGACGCCGAGTACGGCACGCTCCGCCGCGAACTGACCCGCCGCCTCGCCGCGATCGTGCCGCCCGAGGCCGACGCGCAGGACGTCGCCGACGAGATCGTGCGCCTGGTCGGCCTGCCCCAGGGGACGCGCCCGTTCCGGTCGCACGTCGACCCGTCCCGCGACGGCAGCGAAGTCGTGTCCGCGGTCACCGACCGCATCCGTGCCGAGTTCTACCGCCGCATCGGCATCGAGGATCTCCTGCCCTCGAACGCCGCCCTCTGACCCCCGGAACGTCCGGGCCACCACCGAAAGGAACCACCATGCCCTTCGCCAACCTCAAGGTCCCCGCGGACACCCTCACGCCTGAGTCCAAGAAGAAGCTGCAGGACGCCGTCACGGACGCCATCGTCGACGTCTACGGAGAACGAGCACGCCCGACGACCCTCGTCATCCTCGACGAGGTCGCCGACGGCGGCTGGATGCTCGGCGGCACCATCCTCAACGAAGCGATGCTCGGCCGCGTCTAGTACCGCATGTCACAGGATGAGGGGCCCGGGCGACCGGGCCCCTCATCGCGTTCGCGGCACCGAGCCTGCCGCGACTCGAGCGCGCCGGTCCCGGTTCACCCGCCGGGGGCGGTGACCGGTCCCTGGGCAGCCGTTCCGAGCTGCTGCTCGATCTGCGGCAGGAGCGCCCGCACCGCGGCGACGACGACTTCGTCCACGCGATCCTCGGGGAGCCGGCCGGTGGCGGCCAAGGCACTGATGCCTTCTGTCGTCGCCGCGACCAGGAACGGCATCGGGCCCATCGACTCCGGACTGCTCTCCCCGAGCAGCTCCGCGCCCACTGCGAAGAAGCGCTCGGCCGAGGACTGCGCCTCGGGGTCGCGCCCCGCATTCGTGCCGTCGTCGGTCGACGAGAACATCAGCTGCATCAGGGGGCCGTTGTGCTGCGCGAAGCGAGCATGAGCGCGGATGTACTCCGTGAGCCGGCGCTCGAGGGCGCCCTCTCCCCGCGCGGCCTCGAGATAGCCGCGCAGCTCGTCAAAGCCGTCCGCGGCGATCGCGGCGAGGACGGCGTCCCGGTCACGGAAGTGACGGAGCGGCGCACCATGGCTGACGCCGACGCGGCGCGCGAGCTCTCGCACCGTCACCGCCTGTTGCCCCTCCTCGATCAGGAGCGCGCGCCCCTCCCGGACGAGCTCTTCACGCAGCGACCCGTGGTGGTAGGAGCGTGCTTGCTGTGCCATCCGAACAGTGTAGACGTTGACAACAATGTGGCCAGTGTCTACATTGGGGGCATGGACGACACCAGAGCAGGCCAGGCACCGACCAACGAGACCGTCATCATCACCGGCGGCACCAGCGGCATCGGCCAAGCGACCGCGGTCGCCCTGGCCGAGTCCGGATCACGCATCATCCTCGCTGTCCGGAACCAGGAGAAGGGGCAAGCCGTGGCAGCGACCCTCCCCGGCACTCCGGGAACGCACCGCGTCCTGCCACTCGACCTGGCGCGGCTCGAGACGGTGCCGGACTTCGCAGACCGTATCGACGAACCGATCGCCATCCTCGTCAACAACGCAGGCGTCGAGTCGAAGGACCTCCAGCGGACGGCCGACGGTCACGAGCTCCAGTTCGGCACGAACCACCTGGGGCACTTCCTCCTGACGACGCTGCTCCTGCCGCACATCACCGACCGCGTCGTCACCGTCGCGTCCCAGGCGGAACGGATGGCTCGTCTCGACCTCGACGACCTCGATTGGCACCGACGCCCGTACCAGGCGAGCCGGGCGTACGCGGACTCCAAGCTCGCCAACCTGCTGTTCACGTCGGAGCTGGACCGGCGGCTGCAGACGTCGGGCTCTCGAGTGCGGGCGCTGGCCGCCCACCCGGGGTTGGTCAAGACAGCCATCTACGACCGGCCGGCCGGTCAGCGCCCCAACCTCTGGGACCGGCTCGTCCCGATCTTGGGGCAGGAGCCGGAGGACGGTGCGCTGCCGTCGCTGCTCGCCGCCTCCGCCGACCTCCCCGGCGGCACCTTCGTCGGACCCCAGCGGATGATGCACATGCGAGGCGGGGCCGAGGTGATCAGCCAGTCGAAGCAGGCACGGAACCCGGAGACCGCAGCGAGACTCTGGTCGATCTCCGAGCGGATGACGGCAGCGGGCACCCGCCCGTGAGCCTCGTCCAGGACCGTCCCCGCGCACTCTGGACCGCTGTACGCGGATGGCACCGACCTCTCGTCGCCTTCACCACAGTGATGTGCCTCTGGGCTGTGGTGTGCCTCGTCGGGCTGATCCTCGATCCGCGGACATTGGCAGACGACCCGATCTGGGCCAAACCTCTCAAGTTCTCGATCTCCCTCGCGCTCTACGCGATCACCCTTGCGTGGATGCTCTCGATGGTGCAGCGGCCTGTCCTGCGTCGGATCGGTTGGTGGGCCGGAACCGTCGGCGCAGCGGCGTCCCTCCTGGAGATCGTCGTCATCTCGATCCAAGTGGTTCGCGGCGTGGGAAGCCACTTCAACGTCTCGACTCCGACGAACCAGCTCTTCTACCAGCTCATGGCCGGTGGGGTCACCCTCATGTACTGCGCGACACTGGTCATCGGAGCCTTCCTGGCCATGTTCTCCCGGATCGAGGACAGGGCGCTGGCGTGGTCCCTGAGGCTCGGACTGATCATCGCCCTGGTCGGCCTGTCCGTGGGCTTCCTCATGGTGATCCCCACCGCGGCCCAGCTGGCCGACCCGACATCGTCGACCTACGGCTCCCACTCCGTGGGCGGTGACGACGCGACCGGCGGCATCTTCTTCCTCGGCTGGAACACCGCCCACGGAGATCTCCGCGTGTCCCACTTCATCGGCATGCACGCACTGCAGGTGCTGCCGATCCTCGCGATCACGCTCCCCCGGGCGCTCAGTGAGGCCGATCGGCTCCGTATCGTCGTCGCAGCCGGAGCGACGTACGCTGCCGTCACCGCGATCGCCCTGTGGCAGGCGTTGCGGGGACAATCGGTCATCCACCCCGACGCCATCACCGTCGCGGCAGTTTGGGTCACCATCGTCCTGGCTGCGATGAGCTTCATGACCACCGCCGCGCAGAGACGCCACCAGCACAGGTAGCTCCAGAGCCTGGCCTGACGGCACACCGATGGACGAAGTCGAGGTCGCGCACGACGAGCGCCCTGGTTTCCCGTCGAGTCTCGGCCCACCTCCTGTCGGTCACCCCCAGCGTGGTCGCTACAAGCACTTGACCGGGTCTGGGTTGCCTCGCGCTTCAAGTGAGCAGGGTGAACGCCGCTCGGCCGACACCGAGGAGCACCGACCGGTCGGCGCCGGCAGTGCCGAGGACCTCCATGCCGCGAGTGACCGCCACGAAGTACGTCGCCAGGGCCCGGGCGTCGAGAGTCGCGTCCACTTCCCCGGCTGTCTGCGCTTGCTCGATGCACCCGGCGTACTCGTCCTCGAGGCGCCGATAGGCGCAACGAGCGGCTTCAGCGACCTCCGGATCGCGGTCGGCCAGCTCCACCGTGGCCTTCGTGAACAGCGAATCCAACGGCCCTTCCAAGGTGAAAGTGATGGCGAGTGCATCCAGGTGCGCTCTGATCCGCTCGAGCGGAGAGGCCGTCCCCGATGTGAGCTCGACAGTCAGGCGATCAACCTGCGTGGAGGTGCTCCGCTCGAGTGCGCGCAGAAAAAGGTCTCGCTTGCCCCCAAAGGTGTTGTAGATGCTCTGCTTACCGAGCCCGGTGGCGCGGCTCAGCTCCTCCATCGTCGTGCCGCCGTAGCCAACGGCAGCGAAGACACCGGCGGCTTTTTCGACGACGGTGTCCTCGTCGAATTTGCGAGGTCGGGGCATGGCGCGATCCTATGCGGGGCCAAGGCGGGCTCGAAGGCAGGCTCGGCCTACGTTCCGCAGGTCGCTCAGTGGTGCTGTCAACTCACGCTGGGGAGGGCGCCAGCTGTCTGGGCGGCCACGTCGTAGTACTCGGCCTGGTAGTCGAGGATGCGGATGCCCCCGAGGACGGCTGTAGCCGCCTCAAGGAAGTTCTCATCAGCCATATGGGCGTCGATGGCGGCTTGGTCACGCCAGCCCTCGGTGAGGTGGATCGTGTTGGGGTCCGTGAGATCCTCTGCGAAGACGTAGTACGTGCATCCGTCTTGGTGCGCAGTGGTGGTCAGGTGAGGGATCACGGCGTCGCTGAATGCCTGTCGATCGTCGGGGTGGACCGTGTAGTACGCGCTGATGACCTTGCTGGTCGGGCTGTGCTTGGTGTGCGAGATCATGGTGCCTTCTCCTCCGTGACCGCGGACCGTCCGGGCCAGCAGGCCACTGTACCTCGATAATTGTCTAGTTAGTCAATAACTCGGTCTTTGCGCCAGACCTACTCGCTCCCGTGACCGTCGAGAAAGGGTTAGCACACCGTCCTGTTCTTCAAGGTCGCAACCGTCGCCGACACAATCATCGACACCATCTGAATCCCTGGCGACCGGGGCGCATGCACGCCGGCGCGACTCCTCCCTTGACGCAGCCGCACTAAACCGGCCCCACGCACACGCCGGACCGGACGAATAACGCCGAGAACCACGAATGTCGCTGAGCGATCCCCTATCGGGCGCGTTCACGGCCGATTGACGGTGTCCCCGCGCGAGGAAAGATCATCGTCGTGGCGCACCTCGAAGGCCTCGAAGCGCCCGTCGGCAAGAATCGCGTCGACGAGGACACGGCCGCCCGCAACGATCGTCGAGTCCCAGTCAATCTCGGTTGCCAGTACCCACGCGTGTTCCTCGGGCCAGAGCAGCTGCAGCGACGGCGTCCGCTGTCCGTTCCTCCAGCCCAGGCGCAGCGTGTGCCCCCAGTCGGGGTCGCCGACTTCGGCCAGACTCGTCTGCACGAGCACGTGCGCCCGGTCAGGCAGCTCTAGGACGGCCGAGGTCGGGAGCTTCTGCCCGCTGCCTCCTTCCCAGAACCCCGCGACAGCGTCGTCCGGCGTAGTCGTGGCCGCGGCGAGGAGAGGCGCGAGCTCGGCGAGCACGAGCGGATCGAGCCAGCCGACGTCGCTCGAGTGGCGCGACTCGTTGACCTCGAGGAGCCGCTCCCACTGCACCAGGGGGTGCATCACGCGCCCCCGTCGGGTAGCGATGTCAGACCAGCGGCGGCTGGACCACCGTCCCTATCTGCCCTGGGCGACGCGCGTGCCTGACCTCCTGACCGCCCCCGTGAAAACCTCAGGCATTCTCGAGGCGCTCTATCGTGACGATAGCGACTACGTCCGCCGCTCGGTCGCCAACCACCTCAACGATCTGAGCCGTGACCACCCAGAGATGGTGATGGACAACGCCTTTCGCTGGTACTCAGCCGGGGACGACAAGACGCCTCACCTGCTGAGCCGCGGATTGCGGACCCTGGTCAAGAAAGGCCACGCAGGAGCCCTCGGCGTTCTCGGGTTCGGTGCGTCCGACCTCACCGTCATCGACTTGACCGTCCAACGCGAGCACATCGAGCTCGGTGATGATCTGGGTTTCTCAGTCACCGTCCGGAACGACGCAGACACAGACGCCCGAGTGAACCTCGACTACATCATGGACTACGTCAAAGCCAACGGCTCCCTGTCTCCAAAGGCTTTCAAACTCGCAACCTCGAACATCCCCGCACGAAGCGAAAAGGTGTTCACGAGAAAACATTCCTTCCGCGTTATGACGACGCGACGCCTACACCCAGGCACCCACAGCGTGAGCATCGTGACCAACGGCGTTCCTTCTGACAAGCGTGACTTCCGCCTTGCGATGTCATGAACACGTTGCCGTCTCCCCGGGCGCGCCTTACGCTCCCTCAGCAGACCCCTCGCTGCCGGCCGACTCGATGAGCCGAGCAATCCAGCTGAGGCTGGCGGCCATGTCCACCCGCTCTGGGTCGAGCAGCCACTGCATCTGGATGCCATCGAACGCGGCCAGTACCAGGGCTGCGAGCTGAGCGCACTCCGCCGGATCGAGACTTGTCGACCGCTTAAGCTCCTCGACCAGGTACGCGCGTGAGCGCTCATAACGATCGACGAAGAAAGACCTGGCTGCAGTGCTGCCCGGGTCGACAGCGGAGCCGAGAAGCGTCGAGTGGAGGGCAAGAATGCCTGGCATCGAGACGTTGTCCACCGCGGCAGCCATGATCCGTTGAGGTAACGGGATCGGATTCGGGTCTGAAATCGCTCGCTGATCCCGACGCTCGAGCACTTCCAGCATGAGAGCCGTGGGAGTCGGGAAGTAATGCTTCAGGCCGGCATGTGATAACCCCACCTCTTCCCCGACTGCCCGAAAAGACGTCTGAGTCATTCCTCGTTCGGTGAAAACTTCGTAGGCCGTCTCAATGATCTCTTCCCGCTGAGCCCGACCCTTGGCGTATTTCCCCGGCGAACCGCCAGCTGTGCGCAAGTTGGAGACGTCTTCGCTCACAGCATCCATGCGGTCAATTTACTCAAACCCGAGAAACACCGTCTTGTGAGGGTTCCTTCACGATGCGTGGCGCCGCATCGCCGCGGTACTGCCGATCGGGGTCACCGGTCAGAGCGAAGGACGCGCTTCGACCGACGCCCTTGGCTGGTCATGCCGAGCCGGGCGGATATCTGCGGAGCAACGATCGTGCAGCACTGCTGCTTGCCGAGCACCGCGTCCTCCCCGCTTGCGCGCACAGGTGGCGGCGAGCCGGATGCGCGGTACCGTTGCACCGTGACACGGGGTGCCGCGCCCACGCGCGGCTGAGAACACACCCGTCGAACCTGATCTAGCTCGTACTAGCGAAGGGATGTCGTGATGAAAACTCGCGCGCCGGAAGACCGTCCGTCCACCCGCCGAGAGGCCGAACCGTACGTCGAGGCGAGCGCCGAGTTGCTCGGCCGTCTCCGGTCGTCGGCTCCGCTCGTGCAGTGCTTGACCAATGCCGTCGTCACGGGCTTCACCGCCAATGTGCTGCTGGCCGTCGGCGCTTCGCCGGCGATGGTCGACCTTCCCGGTGAGGCCGGCCCCTTTGCCTGGGTCGCCTCGGGGGTGCTGGTCAACCTGGGCACGCCCCACGCGGACCACCGAGAGGCCATGAAGGAAGCAGTGGTCGCAGCTGCCGACGCCGGCACACCCTGGGTGCTCGACCCGGTCGCGATCGGCACCCTGCCCGTGCGAACACCTTTCGCCGACGAGCTGCTCACACACTCACCCGACATCATTCGAGGCAATGCGTCCGAGATCCTGGCCCTTGCTGGCCTCGGAACGGGTGGCCGGGGAACAGATTCGTCCGACGACCCAGAGGCCGCCCTCATGGCGGCCCGACGCCTCACCGACCGCACCGGGTCCGTGGTCGCTGTCTCGGGCCCCATCGACCTCATCACGGACGGCACAACGGTGCTGCGTGTGCACACTGGCAGCGAGATGCTGACTCGAGTGACCGGGGGCGGCTGCGCGTTGGGCGCCGTCATGGCCGCCTTCGCGTCGCTCTCGGATGACCGCCTGACGACCACGGTCGCAGCAACCACGGTCTACACGGTGGCCGCTGAGCTCGCGGCCGCCGACTCCGACTGGCCGGGGTCCTTCGCCGTGGCCCTCCTGGACCGTCTGGCGTCTCTGACCTCATCCGACCTGCGCGAGCGGGCGATCATCACGGCAGGGCGGGCCTCGTGAACCGCTCTGAGGCTGTCAGCGGCGTGCACTTCGTCACCGATCCCACCCTCACGCGTCGACACGGCCTCCTGCCCACCGTCGATGCTGCCGTCCGCGCCGGTGTTTCTGTCGTGCAGTTGCGTGACAAACACGCGACAGCTCGCGAACTCCTGTCCACGGCGATCGCCGTGGCGGACGTGGTCCGAGGCAGGTGCCTCCTGCTGCTCGACGATCGCGCTGACATTGTCCTCGCAGCCCGACAAGCCGACGTCACGGTCGACGGGGTCCACCTCGGCCAGGACGACCTCCCCGTTCGCGCTGCCCGCCGGATGCTGGGCCCGGACGCTGTCATCGGCCTCACAGCGAACACCCGGGAGCACCTCACCGAACTGGCTACGCTGCCCGAGAGCATCGTCAACTACCTCGGAGTCGGCGTGATCCGCCCCACGAGCACGAAGGCCGATCATCCCGAACCGCTCGGCATCGACGGATTTGGGGCCCTCGCGGCCAGGACCGAACTGCCGTGCATCGCCATCGGCGGCGTGGGTCGTGACGATGTCGACGACGTAGCCCGTGTCGGCGGGGCCGGCGTGGCAGTCGTGTCCACGATCTGTACAGCGGACGACCCGGAACAAACGGCCCGCGACCTCGTCGCGTGCTGGGCTGCAGGGGTGACCGCATGACCGCCGTGCCTGACTGCGATGTGTCAGCCCGCGCCTCCTCGGGACCTGCTCCGGTGATCGTCAAGGTGCCCAGAGTGCTCAGCATCGCAGGCACTGATCCGACCGGCGGGGCCGGCATCCAAGCTGACCTCAAATCGATCGCCGCGAACGGCGGATACGGCATGGCCGTCGTCACCGCCCTGGTCGCACAGAACACGTGCGGCGTCCGTTCGGTGCACATTCCCCCCGCATCGTTCCTCCGCGCCCAGCTCGACGCGGTGAGCGACGACGTCGACATCGATGCGATCAAGATCGGCATGCTCGGAGACATCGCAACGATCACGGTGGTGTCCACCTGGCTCGACGAGACGTGGCCTCAGGACGGCGCAGGCAGACCCCCTGTCGTGCTCGACCCGGTGATGGTCGCCACGAGTGGAGACCGCCTGCTCGCGCTCGAAGCGGAACAAGCTTTACGCGACCTGGTCACCCGCGTCGACGTCGTCACGCCGAACCTCCCCGAACTGGCGGTGCTCGCCGACACGTCGATCGCCACCACCTGGGCCGAAGCGCTGGACCAGGGGCGGCGCGTGTCGACGTCGACGGGTGCCCTGGTCCTGGTCAAAGGCGGGCACCTGGAGGGTGCCCGTTCGCCCGATGCCCTCGTTCGCGTCTCACGCGAGAGCGACGCTCCTGATGTGGTCGAGGTGCCGGGGCGACGGATCGCCACCTCGAACACGCACGGGACTGGTTGCTCGCTCTCGAGCGCCATGGCGACACAATATGCACTCTTGCTCGACTGGTCACGGGCACTCAAGGCCTCGAAGCGATGGCTCCAAGGCGCCCTCGAACGAGCCGACGAGTTAGACGTCGGACGGGGTGCAGGGCCGATCAACCATTTCGCCGAGCTGTGGGCCTCGGCCGGGACCGTGAGCGTCACCCCATGCGCCACCGACATCTGGTGGGATGAGATCGCGTCGGCGCGAGCGGCGCTGGAAGATCTTGACTTCCTCAATCAGCTCCGCGACGGCAAGCTAGACAAGGCTCGCTTCGAGCATTACCTCACCCAGGACTCTCTCTATCTGACGAAGTATGCCCGCGCCCTCTCGCGGGCAAGTCAACTCGCCCCGACCGCGGACGAGCAGGTGTTCTGGGCGCGGAACTCTGCCGCCTGTCTCGACGTCGAGCGCGAACTTCACCACGAACGCCTCGGCGGGGCTGTGAGCGAGGCCACCAGAGAGCACGCAGTGACGACCGCCTACACCGATCACCTACTCGCCGCAGCCGGCGGGTCCTCGTACGGTGTGCTCGTCGCGGCCGTGCTGCCCTGCTTCTGGCTCTACAGCGATCTAGGCGAACGACTCCTCGCCGCCCGCCGACCGAACCATCCGTACAGCGAGTGGCTGGACACCTATTCGGATCCTGCGTTCGCTGAATCGACGCAGCGAGCCTGCGAGATCACCGACCAAGCGGCTGCCCGGGCCTACGCCGACGAACGAGAAGCGATGCGGCGGGCGTTCCACATCTCGTCCTGGCATGAAGTGGCGTTCTTCGACATGCAGTGAAGAACCCCATCGCGCCACGGACGAAAAGCAGAGCCCCCGGCGATTCTCAAACTGACAAGAAATGGCCCTCGCTGCACGATGGCTCGGAAGGCGATCTGGGGCACAGTCGGGACATGATCTGTACAGACATCATTCCCTAGGAGGACTCGGGCACTGCCCTGACACTGAGAAAGTCACGGCAGAAGCAACGACCAGTTGCTGAACGGAGGCACCGTCGTGACAGCGACCAGAGGAGCAGTAGAGCCGCGATCATGGGCTTGGACACTTGGATGGCTAAGTCTTTCCGGCCCGCTTCTGCTGACAGCCGCCAATCTCCCATCCCTGTTTGATGCACCGCTACTGCCCTGGGCAAGCATGCTCTTGGATCTGTGGGCCTTCACCTCGGTGTTTCTCGGCGTCGCCGCGATCATCTTCGCCCGCGACGATCTGGCCTCGCCTCCGGAGGGCCGACCGGGCTTCGCCTCTGCCGGAATGATGCTGGGCATAGCCGGAGTAGCGGTCAGTGCTGCTCTGCTGGTGCTTTGGTTACTGACTCCCATGCCCTTTTGACCTGGCCTCGTCTGACAGCAGATACCAAACGGGAGCGACCGGGCCCGGTAGCGATCGGATCAGATTCACGAACTCAATCGCCGCGTCCTGCAATGGTCGCCACGGGGCTCGCTGCCTAGACGGTGGTCGGTTTGCTGAACAGGTTGACGACGTTGCCGTCGGGATCACGGACCAGTGCGGAGCGGTTGCCCCAGGGCATCGTGGTTGGTTCGAGGACGATGTCCTCGCTCTTGAGCTCCAGTTTGGCAAAATCGACATCGACATCGATGACTTCGAACTCGATGCACACTGATCGGTTAGTCGCGGCAGTGAGAGCGCCGCCCAGCATGGCAACGGTCGCGGTGCTGGCGATCGCGAGGTTCGCACCGGGGCCGCCGAACTGGGCGAAGACCGGGGCAGGGCGCTCGGCCTGCCGCCCGGTGAGCTGCTCGTAGAACGCGATGAGACCTTCGAGGTTTTCTGTGACGATGCGGATGGATGCGAACGACATGGGGCTCCTCAGGTGGCGCTAGTTAGGTAAGAGCATCAGCGTCACTGGTCGTCGCGACACCGTCCTGTCGGTGTTTCACGAAAGACGTCGGCTCGCCATCAGTCGTCGACGACGGACCTGAGCTGTCCGTACTGGATGGCGAGGTCCTCAGCGTGGAGCTTGCGCGTTGGAGGCCGTTCGTCGGTGACCCTGACCGAGAGCATCCGATCTCCGCGGAACGCCCGCACACCCTGTCGGAGTCGGCACCACGCGATCAGGTACCACCGCCCTTCGTTCTCGATCGATCCCAATGGCTCGACGTCTCGACTGGACTCCGCACCGCCAGCGTCCTGGTAGCGCAGCTGCACGACACGGTCCGCACGCAAAGCCTCAGCGAACTCGACCGGCACGAGCGTGTCCTCTTCGATCTCAAGGAAGTGCACCCGAGATGCGAAGGCGCTGGCACGGGCCGCGTCCCGGTCCGACATGACCGCGAGCACCTTCCGCGCGGCAGTCTGAGCAGACTGCCGAAACGGGCTGCGGCGAAGCGCGCCGAGCCCGATGAGCACTGCGAGGGCCTCATCCAGCGTGAAGCCCGCCGGGCCAAGCGTCGCTGACGCGTCGATGACGTACCCACCGGTTCGGCCAGGCTCCGCCCAGATCGGCAGACCTGACTGCTGCAAGGCGGCAAGATCTCGCTCGATGGTCCGCACGGACACCCCGAAGCGCTCGGCAAGACGACGTGCGCTCCGGGGACGCGGTGACACAGCTCGTAGTTCTTCCACGAGGCCGTAGAGACGATCGGTCCGGTTCACCGACCCATCATGCGACACGTCGCGTCCTGGCCTCGAAAGCCACTCCAGCTTCCAACGCGTCCAATAGTCGATCGTCTACTGAGACACATCCCCGGGGCGCTCGAGAGAAAGAAGGGCGATGGCGAGCTCGGCCGTCGAGGTGAGCTCCGTGACGCCGGCACCGAGGTCGGCTCGCGTGGCGAGGCCGTGCCACAACGTCTGCAGGAGGCTCGACAGCGTGGCGGCATCGGTTCCCGACGGGACATCGCCAACAAGGGCTGAGCGCTCGATGCGGTTACGCAAGCGCTCTTCGTCACGCCGCTGGAGATCGGTGACGAACGTGCGGACATCGAGGGTGGCGGAGGTGTCGACCATGACGGCACTGCTGGTCAGGCACCCGGGGTGGCCGTCATCGGCCCGCACGAACTCGCTGATGGAACCTGCGAACAGTCGAGAGATGACCTGAGCGAGAGTGGGTTCGGCAATGGCGACGTCGTATACCGCGCTGTACCGCAGCGCGTAGGTCCGGACGGCTTCGTCGAAGAGGTCGGCCTTGCTCCCGAACGCTGCATACAGGCTCGAGCTTGAGATCCCGAGCGACGTCGCAAGAGCCCTGGTTGACGTACCCGAAAAGCCGTGCTGCCAGAACAAGGTCGCGGCGGCACGGAGGGCGTCGTCTCGGTCGAACTCGCGGGGGCGCCCTGGGGACTTGTCGGCCATGTGGAGATTCTAGGGCAAATGCCCCATAATACGATTATGGAGCAGTTGACTCAGAATATTGTGCCCGTCCGGAGCAGCGAGATTGCAGTGGACATCTACGGCGACGCGGAGGGTCCTACCATCCTTCTCATCCCAGGTGTCATGGCCGATGCGGCCGCGTGGGCTGCCGTCGCGCGGGGACTGGAGGGGTGGTCAGCTGTGGCCGTGCTAAACCGCCGGGGCCGGCACCCTTCGGGTCCTCTGACGGAGGCTTACTCGTTGGAGCTGGAGGTGGAGGATGCTCTGACGGTCCTCCGACACCTTCCCGATGTACGGACGCTCTTCGGGTGGAGCTATGGCGCCCTGATCGCGATGCACGCGGCGAACGAGCACACCGTGCCACACCTGATCGGGTACGAGCCGATCATGGCTCCCTTTGGTGCCGCCGCCCTCCCGGGACTGCAGCGGGCACACGATGCCGGCGACCTGGACGCGAGCGTCGAGGTCGCGCTCCGCGAAGTCACGGGCATGCCCGATGACGTCGTCGAGAGCCTGCGGGCTGACGACGCAGTCTGGCCGGAGCTCCAACGGCTGAGTACCCCCATCCATGCAGAGACCCGGGCAATCAATAACGCGCCTCGGCCTGCCGGACTAGCCGAGCAAGCGCAGCGCGTCGACCTGATCGTCGGGGAGCGAAACCGCGGTCAGGCACCCTACGGCACGACGTTTCAGGATGTCGCCGACCTCGTCCCGGACGCCGTCGTGCATGTCCTTGGTGGCCAGGGTCACCTTGCACACCTGGAAGCACCGTCGGAGCTCGCCACGTTCGTCAGTATCCTCGGCCGACACTGAAGCTAACACTGTGAGGTCGGCTTCCCGGTGCACTCGAAGTGTCCACCGGCCGGAATTGGTCAACGACGACTCTCGGAACAGCTACCCCGCGCAGAGGCAGGGCCCGGGAGTCTCGATGGGTGCCCGAGGCTGCTCTCGGTGAGGGATCCCCTATCGGGCGGCTGCCGGACCGTTGAACGACGCATGCCGCTTCGGTCTACGTGAAGAGCGCGAGGGGAAGCGACACCACGAAACACACGGGCGGCACGATGGCGACGCCGCCACAGATTCCTGCCCACCGGCCAGCGCGGCCGCCCAGCGCTCCGGCGATGAGTGCGAACACGATCGACGCAACCAGGAGGAGCGGCACGGCGAACCACAACACGGTGGTCCAGTCTGCGGCTGAGAACCACAGCAACGAACTTTCGGCGCAGGCCGTGACGAAGCAGAGGATGAGGGTCAGCGGGGCGAGCAGCCGAGCCCGACCAGCCGGCTCGGCCTCGGGCTCGGGGGCGGGGCCGCCGCCCAGACGGGGTGGCGGGTCGATGAGGGGGTCGCGGTGGGGCAGCGCTGCCACTTCGGCCTCGGCCCGACGGAGCAGTTCTCGGTCGGCCTCGTCCATGTCCTGACCCCAGCGATGGCACGACCACTTCAGGGCACGAGCACCCTTCGAATGGGCTCGCATTCTCGGTGATCCGAGTTGAGAGCGCGTCCGGTGCCCGATGGGTTGGCGAGACTCGCTAGGAGCAGCGACTATTCAGTTGCCAGCTCTAGATCGGCAATGACTTCGGAAATGTCCTGGTACCGCTGGGTGGGGTCGTTATGCACGCACTTGTCGACAATGGCTTGGATCGCCGGTGGGCACCCGGCTATGGAACTGCGACCCGTGAACATAAAGGCGAGGATGTGCCCGACGGCGTGAATGTCGTTGACCTTGGCAAATTCTTTGAGACTCGCAAGGGTGGGATCGCGGATCGACCCTTTCATTTCTGTGTCGGACTTGGTGAACTCCGACCCCTCTGCCTTATGCAATCCGAAGTCGCTGAGCTTGACCAGGAAGGCCTCTTCGTACTCTTTGATCAGCACGTTTCCAGTGCTGAGATCCCGATGGAGGATGCCTCTTCGATGGAGGTAGCCCATGGCGTAGAGGAATTGGAGTGCCAGTCTCTTGCGCGTCGCAAACTGAAGCGTGCCGTTGTATTTGTGCATGAAGTTGCGGAGGTCGTAGTCGCAGAATTCCATCGTGAATGAAGTGTGGCTTTCGTCGAACTGGTACGCCTGCACGATGTAGGGGTAGTTCAGTTCCTTCATCTTCTGAAACTCGGCCTTGAATCGGCTCAGCTCACGCTCGTCGAGGTTCTTCTTACCCACCTTCACGGCAACCGGAAAACCGTACGTCTCGTCCGTGTACTTGTAGACGATCGCGTAAGACCCCTCCCCCACCATGGTCTTCTTTGGCGGAGTGGAAGTCTTGGTCGGTGGCTGCCAAGCGTTCGAGACGAAAACAGGATCGAACCGGTCGATATCGATTTTGGCGAACGATTCCGGAATGGGGCTCCCTCCCGAAACTACGAGGAAGGCGCTGCATTCATTAAGGACACGTTGATAGTCCTCACGCACGCGAATATCTATTCCGATTTTGCCGAGGCTGCCTCTGACCTCGCGGATTTCCTCGATGAGGTCGATTAGGTCACGGCTCTGCTCCGCATTGAAGTGCCGGCCCCGGTCCATCTTCGAGTTCATGAAGAGGAAAAGCGCATTTAGGCGTTCGTGGAGAGCGCCGAAGACGATAGGCAGTGGGGGCTGCATTGCCGTGTACAAGCCCGCGTACGCCTCCGATGGTGGCAGCGCCGAATATTGGTCAGAGAGGTGTCGGAAGACGGCAGTCTGGTCGGGCATGCTCGAAGGCTAACGCGGGTCCTCCACGCTGTGGCTAGTTGTGGCCTCGTGCACGATCGTTCCAAAGCTGGTGGGCCTTGGATATGAGCTGGAGGGCCACTTTCAGATGACGGTAGATGCTGACGGCGCTGGGCTCGACGTGCGCCACGGGTCTGTTGCGGTGGTCGACGCCAATCAGTTTCATGTCCGAAAGGCCCCGCAAATTGCTGGGCTCACCGTGGGCGAGTGAGCTGGCCGTCGACCAGTACCAATAAGTCAAAGGTCCACCTAGCTCCGGCACAAAGGCTCCACCCTCATTGGCTATTGCGCTCGGAGTTAAGCTCTTCTGGACCGTCGACCAAGGCACCTTGGCGTCGGCCGCGACGGTCTCTAGGTCGGTGATTTGAGCTTTCACAAACCGCTCTTGCGCACGGTATTCCTCTCCACCCAGCGTGCCGGCGAAAGTCGAATAATTCTTCGCCAAATGCAGAGAGTGGATCAATTCGTCGTGGCGAAGACGAAGGGCCCGGGCGACGCGGGTGTCACTGTCCTGTGGGCCGAGCAGCCAGAGCGCCGTGGTCGCTGCCTCAATGAGAGCACGGATCATGACAAACTCCGCGGTTAGGTGAAGCAGTAGCTCATCGCGGGCGTCGTTGATCATCATGGCGTCGAGGCCATTCATGAGGTTGTGAAAAGCCACGATTGCATGGTCTGCCTGATCTGGCACCGTCAAAAATTCAAGGGGCTGACCTTGGGTCTCGGCGCTGCGGCGGCTGTTGTTCAACTCGGGCGTTCGAAGCTCGTCACCGCGAAGGTCTGACCCGTCCTCTCTGGACATAACGCCTGATCGGTTGGCCATGGTCGTTCGCCAGTTTTCGAGTAGCCCGGCGATTTGACCCTGGGCCTTTTCCTCTGCGTCTGGGTCGCCCTGTCGTTGAAAGTAGTCGCCCTTGGGTACAGTCACCGGCCCTCCTCATGGTCGCTGTTGGGACTCTATTGGCCGTCCGATAGCCGATCGGTCACCGACCACCGGCGGACGCTAGCCACTCCCCCGCAGCTACGGGGCGCCGGCTGTCTCGATAGGTCAGTCCGAAACTGATCTCGGTGAACGATCGTCTAACGAGACGGGAGGACTCGCGCCATTTCCAGCGTCTGCCCGTCGACGAATGTGAGTGGGCGCGTTCGTCCTGTCGCAATGAATCCGTGACGGTCGTAGAACTTTCGAGCTGGGACGGCATGCTCGTAAACGTAAAGACGGAGACGCGCGCCCCGACCAGTGGCCCAGCCGATGATTGCGTCCAGGAGCGCGTCGCTCACGCCGTGCTTGCGACCGCGGAAGTCGGGAGTGACGTAGACGCCGGTCAGTACGGGGTCCGGCCCGTCCTCGTCTCCAAGCTGAGCGCTCATCATCCCGACCCATCGCCCCGTGACAGTGTTCCAGGCGACCAGACAGGTCGCGTCGTCGGCTTCCCCGCGACGGGCACGAAGACGCCAGTCGTCCTCCGACATGGCTTGAGTTATCTCAAGTGTCGCGCCGTAAGAGATCGGGTTGTCGGTCGCGTTCTCGATACGCAGCTCCCGGACACGAGGCCAATCAGCCTCAGACGTGGTGCGAATCGCGATGGAGGAGTCGGGCACCTGATCACGCTACACATGGCCCGCCGACCACACGACCCAGGGGTAGCTGCCCCGCAGGACCATCGGCTACTGGGACACCCTGCGAGTCTTAGAGTCGAGAGATGTCCATCACGCTTCCGCCTTCGGCCACGCCTCTCACCGATGAAGACCAAGCCCTCATCGAGGCAGCTCGTCGAACCATTGACGCCGTCACCGACGCAGGCCCGGATGAGGACGGCGTCCACACCATGGGTGCAGCCGTGCGCGCCGCCGACGGTCGGATCTTCACCGGGGTAAACATCTACCACTTCACAGGCGGCCCCTGCGCCGAACTCGTAGCACTCGGCGCAGCTCGAGCCGGGGGTGCCACCGATCTGAGCCACGTGGTGGCCGTGGGAAACCATGGCCGAGGAGTCAAGAGCCCATGCGGTCGCGACCGCCAGATCCTCGCGGACTACCACCCTCACGTTCGCGTCATCTTGCCCGGACCCGATGGGCTCATCAGCGCCCGGGCAACCGACCTCCTGCCGTTTGCCTTCGACCACAGTGCGGAACAGATCTAAGGGCGTATTCGCTAGGCGATCGGCTATCGGGCACGCGGAGGGCTCTCCTCGAGCAGCACCGCGAGCCGGTGAGGATCACTGCGTACGGCGTCAGCGTCTGATCGCAGTCGCGATTCACGTCTCCAGGCGCGGGGCGGGGATGTGGAGCTGTCGAGCTTTTCTTAGGGTGTCGCTGAGGACGGCGCGCCCCTCGACCATGTCCGTGTCCGTGTGTGCCCCGAGGGCACGGCGCGCGATCGGGACCAGCGCCGTCGCCCATCCCGTCACAGCGCCCATCAGGAGCGGGAAACGGTAAGGAAGCATCGCGCGGCGATGCTCTCCGAGATCCACACCCCGTGCCCGGAGAAGCGGCAGCAGCTCGCGGGTCGTTGCGAACGCCTCCCGGAGGGCCTGCCGGTCACCGACCAGCGCCGACAGCGAACCCTTGCTCACCGCCTGGGCGTACATGCCGGCATCGGCGATGAAATGGAGCCACAGCCACCCCCGGATGTCCCTCTCCTCCCGGGCAGTGATGCCGGCCTGCCCGAATGCCGCCAGGACCTCTCCCTCGCGCCGGCTCGTCGGAGCGTGAGCGGTGCCGACGACGACCGACGGCATGATGGCGGCCACCAAGAGGCCGTCCTCCTGGAACTGACCACCCCCGCCCGGGAAGCCGAAGACGACCTGGTCGGCCGGTAACGGCGCGACGGCCTCGAGCGGTTCCCCCCAGACGTTGCCGAACACCAGGACGGTCGCCGATTCCAGCCGGGGCGCCAGGAACTCCGCTGCCTCAGCGAGTCGATGATGCCCGACGCTGAGCACGACGAGGTCGAACCCGTCGTCTGGATCGATGCTCTCGCGGAACCTGGCCGGGTAGTTCTCACGGACTCGTCGGCCGAGCAGCGCACGACGCCCGTCGACCCAGTCCATGCGCACCTCGTCTCCGTATTCCGCGGCACGCCCTGGGCGTACGTAGAACTCGACGTCGTGACCAGCGGCGGCCAGGACGCGACCGTAAATCGTCGCGATCGCTCCCCGCCCGAACATCAGGATGCGCATGAGTGACCCCTCGCTAAAATGGAGAAAGTCTCCGATTGCAACTATACGGAGACAATCTCCATTTTGCACGAGAAGGGTGCCTCCGTGGCCGAGGAACGCGCGATGCGGGCGGACGCCCGTCGGAACCGAGAAGCCATCGTCGCCGCCGCGCGGGTCGTGTTCGACCAAGACCAGCAGGTGCGGTTCGACGACTTCGCTGCCCTCGCCGGAGTAGGGGTGGGGACGCTGTACCGGCACTTCCCCACACGGGACGCTCTCGCGGCGGCGGTATACGAGGGCGAAGTGGCACTGCTCTGCGAGAACGCTGTCGACCCGGCGCGGCCACCCGTCGAGAACCTAGAGTCGTTCCTCCGCGGCTTCGTCGAGTACGTCCTGGAGCACACCGGCTTGGCCCGCACGCTCGCGGCAGCCGAAGACCCAACCGTGTTCACCGACGGCGGGATCCAGATCGAACGCACGGTGACCGACCTCATGAACCAGGCAGCCCAGGACGGCGACGTCCGAGACGACGTACCCGTCGGAGCGGTGATGATCGTGCTGCACGGCATCGGCACCGCGACGGGACGACCACTCTGGGCCCCAGAAGCGCGCGCAGCGGTGGAGCTCTTGATCGCCGGCCTTCAGGCCGTTTGAAGGCACGCCCCGTTCAGCCGGACACTCCAGGCAGGGGCTGGCCCAACACCCGTCGTGAATATCCAGCGGTCACCGACTACCGGCGGATGCTAGCCACTCCCCCGCAGCTACGGGGCGCCGGCAGTCTCGATAGGTCAGTCCGAAACTGATCCCGGTGGACGATCCCCTATTGAGACGGGTTACGAGCTGTTCGGATTGAGCACGGTGACGATGGGGCGGTGGTCTGAGCCTCGGGTGGCCTGAGAGTCGAGCACCGCAACGGCGACGGGCTCCCAACCTGGGCCGAAAAAGGTGTGGTCGATCGGGGCGCCCAGAGACGCTGGCAAAGCGGAGGGCCAGGTGCCTGTCGATTCAAGGCCCAGAGCAGAGGCCGCATCCTGACAGGGGCCGAGCTGGTCGCCGCCGAGATTTGCCAGGGTGGCGTTGAAGTCACCGACGGCGACGATGTTCCGTCGGTCCGCGCACTGTTGCCGCGCCCAGTCGACGTGGCTCTGCCAGATGCTTGAGTCGACCAATGAAGGACGCTGCAAATGCGCCACGAGCAAGGCGGGGCGCGGGGATTGTCTGAGGTCGCGACGAACCCAGCCCATGCCGGTGTCGTTTCTTGGTCGGCAAGCGAATATGTGCCGAGGTGCTTCGAGATCAGCAACGTCGCCGAGGATGAATCGGTCCCGATGATCTGCATGTCGTGCTCTTGGGCGAGCCCGGCGAGAGTTCCATCGGCCACGGCCGTGAAGTACTCAGGCAGAGCAACGACGTTCGCTTGCTCGGTTTCGATCAACGCGCCCAACTGCTCGGTTGAGACGTCTTGTTGGTTGGTGTTCCACGACAGGATTCGTAGCTGCCCCGCCGACGAGGATGCGCTGGGCACCGTTGTCGATGGTGCCGGCCTTCCCGCCGTCAAAACGATTCCGAGGCCAGCACTAACGACGAGGACAACTAGTCCTGCGGCCGTGGCGAGTCGGAGGCGGCCCCTGATCGCCGCGATGACCACCGCCATGGAAACGAGGGCCACCGCGAAGAACGCAAGCTGCGGGAATGCTGCCGCGACGAACACCAACGGTGCCGCAGACGCGGTCCGCGTCGCCAAGAACACCGCAGCCGTAGCTCCGGCAGCAGCCACCACCATCACCCACACCAAGACTCGCCGCACATCGCCCCCGTCGTCATCGACAGCTTCCCAGACGCCACGCGTCAAGCAGAAGCGACATGTGCCCGCCGATCGATCCCTTACCGGACAGCACCGTTTCCCCCTCGTGCGACCGTCCCCCTAAAGTGACCGTGACAACGATGGTCGATCAAAAGCATCTGTAAGGGGCTGGGTGTGAACAAGTACAGACGCATTGCGGCTTGGATTCTTGGTCCGATAGCCGCGTTGTTCCTAGGGTTCACTGTCTTCGCCGCCATCACGGACTTCGTTGCCTGGTTGCCTCCTTTGGTGGCAACCGTCTTCGTTCTCGTCAGTGGCACGGTCGTTTGGGTGAATCTCGGCAAAGCTCCTCGTTGAGGAGCCTTGCCGCCGAAGAAAGTAAGAGGTCGTCTCTTTTGGGCGCGTGGCCTGCAGGCCGAGCGTCCAGTCACCGATCGTCTATCGGGCACCCTGAAGAAGCGGACGACGCTGAATGAGCGTGCTTGCTTCGTCCACCTAGTCCGAAACAAGCATCGAATGAACCCGCTCGAGTGAATCGCCAAATGGCTCGAGCCACCCCGGCACTTCCTCGGGGTAGACCGTCACCCAAGCCGTTTCGCTTGCGCCAGCTCCTGTGTGCTGCCCGAGGTGCCCAATGACATGCACATCGAGGACTTCCTTTGGGACGAGCCACGCATGCACGGACTGAGGTGACAGCCCGAGGAATAGACAGAAGTCGAAATCTCGATCTCGAATCTGCTGAAAGCGATAGAACCCGTTCCGCCAAAGGGTCGAAAGCTTGACCTGTACTTGAGCGCCGTTTGCGACCACAAAGATTTGCCGGTCTGGCGATGTGTGTGTCTCAGCCTGCAGACCCTGGTTACGTGCCCACTGCTGGAATAGCTGGCGCCCAACGGCTCCGCGCCGCCCTGGCGGAAGTGATTGCACCCACTTAAATGGGCTACCTCGCCAGGCGGGACTTGGACGGTACATGTCCGCCAGCCCACTCGCCACTGCCGATAGCTCCGTAAAACCGTCGTCACTCATGCCGCACCCCATCGTCAAGCCAGGACAGCATTCAATACGATGAGGGCTTGTCATGAAATCCCCCAACCGGGGACCGGCGCCCGCCTCTTCTCTCCCCGCCTACCGATCGCCTATTGGGACGATATTCGATGCCGGATCACGTCGTGGGGCATGCTCGTCCTATGAGCAACGAAGAAGGACTGCCGCATGCTCGCCCCGTCGACGCAACTGCAGTGACTGAGCGCCCGACACCGTGGCTGCCGGCAAGAACCGTTCTCCACAACGTCGTCTTGATCTTCGTCGGCGGTGGCCTCTTTTGGTTCCTCATCGACCGCATCCAAGCGCCCATGTGGGTTGCCTTCGTCGCCTACGCCGTCATCTTCATAGTGGGATCACTCGCCATGCGCTTCATTCGAAGCGCCCGAGCTGATCGCATCGATACGTGACGTTGATGGCCGAGCAACACGATCCGGCGAGCGATCCCCTATCGGGACAGCTTTTGCCCGGCCGGTTAGAGCTGTCAGTGAGCCAGTCAGCTGTCGAGCGCGAGGACCCAGAGGGCCAGTAGGACACCGGTCGCAACGAGCAACGCGATTCCGGACCAGAACCACGGAGCGCTCGGACCGCGCTCCGCCCTGGCACGCGCGATGCCGTCTTTACGAACGGCCATCACACAAGCGCGTCCGATCAGCCCAAGTCCCCCGAGGGCGACAATTACGAGCCCCGACCAGGTCCACCACGAGAACTCCATGTGATGAGGATGCCGGATACGACAAACTCCTGCACGCGGGCCACTGACCAGCAGCCACTGTCGCACCGACCGATCCCCTATCGGGCGGCGCGTGTGAAACGAAACGTTGATCGGTGGGCGTGACCGTGTCACTCTCTGAGAGATGGACGGAGGTCGCCATGAAGGCAAGAGTGTTCGCAGCGGTCGGCCTCATCGTGAGCGCCGCGACTGTGCTCATCCTCGGGGCCTACCTCGAGGCCGGTGGCTGTGGCGACATGTGGGGCGGAGCTGTCGCTGATGCCACGCCTCGGTCCGTCGGCACGTCCGCAACCCCCGAAGAGGACACCGCCGCCTACTGGACCGAGGAGCGCATGGAGTCAGCTGTCGCCGCACCAATGCCCACCTGTTGATCTGCGGAGCACGTTGACGCGCTGCCCCGCTGATCGATCGTCTATCGGGCAGTGGGCCGTAAATCTACTTGCGCCGACGAGACCGCTGCTCTCCGCGCCGAACAAAGCAGAGCCCCACGAACGATGCCCCGAGCACCAAGGGTGCGACGTAATAGATCACCGCCTCAGTGTGCTCCTACCCCGTGCCTTGGCCAAGCGTCTCGTTTCCCAATCCGCTACCGGGTGCGTTCGGGACTGAGATACCGGGGAACGCGAGCTGACTCAGAGCGCGCTGATCCCACCGGTCGAATTGACGAACCAAACTAAAATAGCGGCCCCGGCCGCGAGGACGACGAGAGCCGCAACAAGGGGCACGTTGCCTTGTCGTCGCTCTCTCTCGGGTCGCATGCGTCCCACCCTAGGAGTCCGGCAGCCCATCGTCTATCGGGCGCTGGTCAAGGCGCCCGTCTCAGACGACACTCTAGAGATGCGCCACGAGACAGCACCGGTCGTGTTCCATCTCATGGCGCCATCGACGACGGCTCTCTTGGTCGCGGTAGGGATGACAGCGTGCGCCAGCCCCCCTCCAGTTGCGTGCGCGTCTTGGCCGGACTACACGACGAGCGCCGAGATGCAGGAAGCCGCCACCGACGTGGTCGTGAGCGACTCCGTGCGGACCAGTGGCACCGAGGTGATGCTCGGAGTCGAAGCCACTGCCTACGACATCAGGGTCGCCGAGGTGGAAAAGGGTTCGGTCGCGCCGGGTACGACGATCCGAGTCATCTCCACCCCAGACTCCTGCGGCGCGACCTTCTACCCAGAAGGTGACCAAATCGATAGGGAGGGGCCCCTCCGCCTGTACCTGATCGAGGACGATGATGGGACGTTCCAAACGCTCTCGCCCTTCGATGGCGTTGAGACTGCCCCGTAGGCGAAGCTCCGCGTGTGGGTTGCTGCTGCTCCGCTGACCGATCCCCTATCGAGACAACGACACTCTGCGGAAGCCGAGGCGCTCCTTCTCCCTCTACGAAGATGCGCGAACACCCCCTGCAGCATTCGGCAGCGCTGCCTCAACACCTGTAGACCAAGGACATGCGCATAGATGACGGGCGGCCTGTCCGGGTCGATCTCGGCCCTCGCCCCCACTTCATCTGGTGGGGACAGGACGTCGACGACGAGACACGTGATGCCATCGCGACCCAGGGCACCCTCGTCGAGACCTTTCCCACCGAAGACGCGGCACGTCGCCATGCGGAGCAGCAGTCCTGGCCGAGCGGCCCGCCGGAGGCCCTCAGCATCGTCGACGTGCGTGGGGTCAAGGACTACCTCGATCGCAAGGTGAACACGCTCGACGAGGAGGCAGCCCTCACCTGCGTGAACTTGGCCGACGATGTCCGCCACTCACTGCACCTCCCCCGGTCGCGATCCAGAGCCGCCCAAGCCGTCTACGACAAATTGGTCGAACGACAGTTCCCGTACCTCACCGATGACAGCCGCTCGGACGCGCTGAACAGATGGAGCTCGCAGGAACTCGGCCAGCTCCAGAAAATGCTGCGTTCGTCGCTGCGCTGTTTGGAAACAGGCCTCGCTGAGCCCTGGTAAGCCATCGCTTATCGGGCGGATGGCACCGCTCGACAGATGCCGATCCAGCTAACGTCTGCCTCAACGGAACAACGACTCTGGAGGCAACACCATGTGGGATGCCTGGCGAGACCGGCTCGACGATACGAGATTGCCGCCGGCGGCAGCCCTGTGGGTTGCGCAAAATGGTACCTACGAGGCGCGCTGGGAGCTCGCGTCACGTCAGGGTCTTGACAAAGGCACATTCGGTGCGTTGCTCGAGGTCGACGATCACCGAATACACGACATCCTGGCCCTGAACAGAGACCTGCCACGAGCCTTTCTCGACCAGCTTGCGATCGCCGGACTCGCTAACGAGGAGTACATCAGTGGGCATCAGAACGCCCCTGCTGAGCGTAAGCGAGCACTTCCGTTCAAGTACGTGACAGGACGAAGCCTGGAGCTTTTCCTTGATGAAGTCCAGGCCACCGAATCCGAACGGAACGCCGTCTGGCGGACATCAGCAGCGAAGGCCAGCAGGTCTCTTGGCGAGGTATGGGACGCCATCAGGACTGACTAGACGTCGATCTCGGAAGCGTGCCGCCCTCCAGACGATCCCCTACCGGGTCAGGCCTGTCACCTGGGCACGGCGTAGGCCTTTATGAGACGGGCTTGGAGGCTGCGAAGGGTGCAGAGGGTTTTGCAATCGTCCAAGCTGGTGACCGTCTCCCATTCGTAGCCGGCGCCCACGACGTCGGACATGAACACGATCTCTGTGGCGAGGAGAACCCGTTTCCAGTCGATTCGGCGCAACGGAGCCTTTTGCTCCAAACGAGCCTGTAGCTCCTGGGCTTCAGCGAAGAAGTCGGCCTTGCTTGAGAAACCCATCGCGATGGCCATCGGGTCTTTCAGACTCGCCGGGCCGCCCCACTGGAAGAGCCCTTGCTGGAGCACACGCCGCTCGTAGTCCGTCAGCTCGACATGGACTAAGTCGGAATCAGCCCGGCCTTGATACTCGTTCATGATTGTTCCCCTCGTTGGATCGCACGATAAACCGTCGAGCGAGCGACGCCGAAGAGTTCGGCGATCTCGCTCGTGGTGTGGGCACCCGTGCGGTACAGCTGCACGAGGTGCTTCTCCTGCGAGGCGGTGAGCTTGGGCTTGCGGCCGCGGAGCTTGCCGGCAGCCTTCGCGATGGCCATGCCCTCGCGCGTTCGGGCGCGAATGAGGTCGGCTTCGAATTCGGCGACCATGCCGAGGATATTGAATAGGAGCCGGCCGACGGGATTGGTGGGGTCGTAGACCGCTCCCCCGAGGTTCAGGGCAACGCCCTTCTTTGTCAGCTCGTCCGCGATGTCGGTCGCGTCACGCAGCGAGCGGGCGAGACGGTCGAGCTTCGTGACCACGAGGACGTCGCTGGCACGGCACGCAGCCAGCGCCTCGCGGAGGCCAGGCCGCGCTCGAGTCGTCCCCGTCAAGCCGTGGTCAACACGCACGTGTTGATCGTCAACACAGAACGCTGCCAGACCGTCACGTTGTGCTGCGAGATCTTGCCCCGAGGGCGCATCCGATAAGCCCGAACGGCTGTAGCGTTCAGACCCCCGTCACCGGGCATTTTTGCGGGACAGGCATACGCGAATCCGCAGGCCAGGCCCTACTTGGCCTCAGCAGGGCAAGACGGGCCAGAAAAGGTGTCCCGATGAACGACCGGCGACCGGGCGCCGGCGACTCGCAAGACGCCCGACTCACCCGGCCTGCGTAGGATCGCTCACCATGAAGCTCGCCGAAGCCCTCCTGCAACGGTCCGACGCCCAGCGCCGGGTCGACCAGCTGCGTGATCGCGTCACCGCGAACGCCCGCTACCAGGAGGGCGAGGAGCCCACCGAGGACGCCGCCGAGCTGCTGCGCCAGGCGGTCGACACCCTCGCCGCCCTCGAGTCGCTCGTCGTGCGCATCAACCTCACCAACGCGCGCACGACCCTCGCCGACGGCAGCACGATGACCGCTGCCCTGGCCCGCCGCGAGACCCTGCGCGCCACCCACGCCCTGCTCGCGAACGCCTCCGACGCGGCCCGCGGCGCCTCCGGCGGCTACCGCCAGCTGCGCAGCGAGCTGCGGATGTTCTCGGCCCTTCCGGTCGCCGAGCTGCGGGACCGTGCCGACGCCGTCGCCAAGGACCTCCGCGAGCTCGACGTCGAGATCCAGAAGACCAACTGGGAGGCCGAGCTGCAGAACTGACCTGCGCGGTGAGTCGGTAGACGTCACCGGGGCGAGCACGAACCGAGACCGGCGGTCATCCCGGTCACCCTGCAGGCGCGGAGGGCAGCGCCACGACTCACGTCGTCACCACTCAGCCCCGCACCGATCACCGGTGACCGCGCACCCTGCATCGTTCACCACCGTGTGCTGACCGGAGACGTCGAGGGCGGGATCGGGGACCTCACCGCGCCTCCTGGGGTGTCGCCCGTCGGGCGGACGCACCGAACCGCAGCACGACCTCGTCGTGCGACGCGGCCGTCGCCTCGGCCGGTCCGGCGATCGGTAGGCTCGTCGGGTGACGGAACAGGCAGCCCGTGGGGCGTTCATCGTGTTCGAGGGCATCGACGGGTCGGGCAAGTCGACGCAGGCACGCCTGCTCGCCGCCCGCCTCCAGGACGCCGGGGTGCCCGTGCACCAGACGGCCGAGCCGACCAACGGCCCCGTCGGCACGTTGATCCGCAACGGCTTCAACCGCCGGATCGACCTCGACGACCGCGTCATCGCGTCGCTCTTCGTCGCCGACCGCCTCGACCACATCACCAACGCCCACGACGGCATGCTCGGCATCGTCGAGCGGGGCACGACCGTCCTCTGCGACCGGTACCACCTGTCGTCACAGGCCTACCAGGCGTCCGACGTGGGCAGCGAGTGGATCGCCTCGTCGAACTCCATCAGCACCGACCTGATGCTGCCCGACCTGACGATCTACCTCGACGTCTCGCCCGAGGTCGCCCTCGAGCGCCTCGCCAGCGGACGCACGACGACCGACCGGTTCGAGGTCGACGAGCGGCTCCGGGCAGCCCGCGAACGCTACGCCGAGGCGATCGAGCGGGCCGACGAGGTCGTCGTCACGGTCGACGCCGACCGGTCGACCGACGAACTCGCCGAGGCCGTCTGGCACGAGGTGTCGACCCGGCTCGACCTCGGGTCGCTGGCGCGTCCGCAGGGCTGACACCGCGCCTCCTCGGGTGACCGAGGCGTCACGACGTGCCTGTCGCCCCGACAGGTGAGCGACACCTCGACGGGGTCAGGAGGCGCGGGCCGCGTCGACGACGGACGGTGCGTCCGCTGCTCCCCCGGCCCCGTCGCGCGTGATCTCGGCCCAGACGTCGTCGAGCGAGACGCCGACGACGGCGGCGATCGCGGCGATGGTCGGAAAGGCCGGCGTCGCGACTCGACCGGTCTCGATCTTGCGCAGGGTCTCGGGCGACAGCCCGGCGTCGAGGGCGACCTGCAGCATCGGCCGGGAGCCCCTGGCCCGCCTCAGCAGCACCCCGAGGCGGCGACCGCGTTCGATCTCGGCGGGCGTGAGCGGCAGACGGACCATGCCCCGAGCGTAGTGCGCCGGAGGCCCGAGTGGGATACCTTTACCGGGATGATCTTCGGCACGCGAACGGCAGGACACCCATGATCGAGATCTTGAACCCCTCCGAGATCGAGCGGGCCCGGGCGACGGGCGCACTCGTCGGCACCATCCTGCAGACGCTGCGCGACCGGGTGACCGTCGGCACGAACCTGCTCGACGTCGACTCGTGGACCAAGACGATGATCGACGAGGCCGGGGCGGTCTCGTGCTACGTCGACTACGCACCGTCCTTCGGCCGAGGCCCGTTCGGCCACTACGTCTGCACGGCCGTGAACGACGCCGTGCTGCACGGGCTGCCGCACGACCGACGACTCGTCGACGGCGACCTGCTGACGCTCGACCTCGCCGTCGTGCTCGACGGGGTGGCCGCCGACTCGGCCGTGAGCTTCGTCGTGGGCGACTCGCGTCCGGCCGAGAGCGTCCGTCTGATCGAGACGACCGAGCGGGCGCTCGAGGCCGGCATCGCGGCGGCCGGGCCCGGGGCCCGCATCGGCGACCTGTCGCACGCGATCGGCTCGGTGCTGTCGGACGCGGGCTACCCGATCAACGTCGAGTTCGGCGGCCACGGCATCGGCTCGACCATGCACCAGGACCCGCACGTGTCGAACACCGGGCGCCCGGGGCGGGGCTACCGGCTGCGGCCCGGGTTGTTGCTCGCGCTCGAACCGTGGGTGATGACCGACACCGACGAGCTCGTCACGGACGCCGACGGGTGGACGCTGCGCAGCGCGACGGGCTGCCGCACGGCCCACAGCGAGCACACGATCGCCATCACCGAGGACGGCGCCGAGGTGTTGACGCGGCGCCCCGTCCGCTAGCTCGACCGCTAGCTCGACCGCACGGACCGGCTCAGCCCTCGACGGCCGGTTGGCCCTGCCCGGTCAGCCGCAAGAATCCGCTCAGCAGCCCGAGCCCCGCGATCGAGGTGGGCAACCCCGTCGCGAGCAGCGGGGAGTGCACCAGGAAGGCCGCCCACTTCGCCCGCGACAAGGCCACGTTCAACCGGTTCGGCATCAGCAGGAAGTCCAGCCCGCGCGGGATGTCGGCGGCACTCGACGCCGCCAGCGAGACGACGGCCACGACGGCCTCTTGACCCTGGAACAGGTCGACCGTGCCGACGGGCGTCTCGTCGAAGCCGGCCGCGTCGAGGTGCTCGCGCAGCACGGCCCCGTGGGCGTTGTACGGCGCGACGACGATGACGTCGGCCGCGGTCAGGGGCCGGATGCCGTCGGCGTCCGACCAGTCGAGCCCGACGACCGACCGCACGATCTCGACGACCGCCCGGGCCTCCTCGACCGACGAGGTCGTGTTGCCGACGTGCGTCACCGGTTCGACGTGGAGCCCGGGCCTCACGCCGTCGAGTCGGCGGTCGGACGCATGGGCGGTCAGGGCCCCGCCGTAGGACAGCTCACTGACCGGGGCGCACAAGGCCGGATGCATGCGCCAGGTCGTGGCGAGGAAGTAGCCGTACTCGGCGGGCAGCACGTCGTGGCCGTCGGCCAGCCAGCCGAGGGCCGACTCGTCGACCGGCTCGGGGTGGCTGCCCTGGCTGACCTGCGGCAGCTGCTGAGGGTCGCCGAGCAGCAGCAACCGCGTCGCGGCGACCGACGCCGCCACGGTCGAGGCGAGCGAGAACTGCCCGGCCTCGTCGACGACCAGCAGGTCGAGGGAGGCGCGGGCCACCTTGTCGGCGTTGGCGAACCCCCAGGCGGTGGCCCCGAACACGGCCCCCACGGCCTGCCCGCCGCCGTCGACCCCGGTACCGCCCGCCCCACCGTCGGCCTCGGCGAGGAACGCGGCCTCGCCGCCGGACCTCAGGGTGCGCCAGGGCTGCTCGTCGGCCTGTACGGCGGTCGTGCCCGACTTCGGCACCTTGCCCACCCGTTCGGGATCGACCCCGGCCGTGATCGCCGCACGCAACACGTTCTCGACCACCGCGTGCGACTGCCCCACGACGCCGACGCGCCAGCCGTGCTCACGCACCAGCCGGGCGATGACCCGCGAACCGACGTAGGTCTTGCCCGTGCCGGGCGGGCCCTGCACCGCCAGGTACGACCGGTCGAGGTCGAGCATGGTCTCGACGACGGCCGAGACGGTGTCGTTGCCGACCACGGGTGCGGGCCCGCCGCCCGACCGCCGACGCGGCGGCTGCCGCCGCAGCAGGTCGAATGCCGGATCGGGCAGCATCTCGGGCAGGGCGTCGAGCACGTGCCCACCCCATTCGGCGATCGCCTCGGGCTGCGGGGTGGCCCGGGGAGGCGCGGCGGGCGTCAGCGCGACCGGGAACGCGTCGTGCCGGTCGTCGTCGCCGGTGACGCGCTCGAGAAGCACGACCTCGTGCCGGTCGCCGTTCGGGCCGGCCTCGACCACCGTCGACCCGACGGCACCACGCAGTCCGGGGCCGAGCGAGGCGACCCCGGGCGGGACGGGGGCGTCGTAGACCGCGTAGGGCGCGCCTCCTTCGGTGAGGCGGCTACCGGGCGCGAGGCGACCGCGCAGCCGCACCTCGCGGCTGAGCTTGCGGGCCCGGGGCAGCTTCTGCCATTCGCGCTCGACCGAGGCCGTCTCGACGACGAACACGTCGCGGGTGTCGGCCCAGTCGTCGACCGGGTTGCGGAGGCGGTCGAAGTGCTCTTGCCAGAACGTCTTGGCCTCGCGGCGGTGGTAGTCGATGGCCGACGCCGCGAGGGCGATCGCGGTCTGGTCGGGGGTGCGGTCGAGCGGGTCGACGTCCGCCACGTGCGCCGCGAGGCCCACGGCGACCGGGTTCGGCTCGCGGGGCACGCGGGCGAGTTCGAGCGGGTCGGGCGCGGTCGGGCCCTCGGGGTCGTCGCCCCGGGTGCCGTGCCGGTCGGCCAGCTCGAGCAACCAGTCGCGCAGCCGCAGGGTCGACCGGCAGTCGTACTCGTTGTAGTCGCGGACCTCGTCGAGCATCAGGTCACCCCGCGCCGCGTCGCCCGTGGTGCGTTCGGCGATGGCGTCGACGTACATCGTGATGCTGGCGGTGGCCGTCTTGACGTCGCTCTGCCGCAGGTCGTCGCCCATGTAGAGCGGCTCGAGCTTCTTGAGCGAGTAGCTGTGCGACCCGACCAGCAACGCCTGCCGCACGACCGGGTAGAGGTCGACGAGCAGGCCGTCGCGGAGGAGGTCGTCGACCGCGTCCTCGCCGACGCCGTGGCGCGCCGCGAGCGAGAGCAGGTGGCTGCGCTCGTACGAGGCGTAGTGGTACACGTGCAGGTCGGGGAAGCGTCGGCGGCGCTCGGCGAGGTAGTCGAGGAAGTCCATCAGCGCCTGCCGCTCGCCCGCGAAGTCGTGCGCCCAGAAGGCCCGGAAGGTGCCGTCGGCCTCGACCAGCCCGAAGAGGTAGTCGAGGCCCCAGGCTCGCCCGTCGCCCTCGGTGTAGAGCGGGTCGCCCTCGAAGTCGAAGAAGACGTCGCCGGCGTCGGGCCGAGGGATCGTCCGCAGGGCGTCGGCGTCGACGACCTCGACCGCGGGCACACCGGTGTGGTCGCGCTCGGTGGCGAGCTGCACCCGGGCCTGCCCCCGCAGCCGGGCAAGGGCCGTCGCCCCGATGCCGGCGACGGGCCCGTCCGACCCGGCGAGCTCGTCGATCGTGGCGACCCCGGCCAGATGCAGCCGCTGACGTTGTTCGCCGCGCAGGCCGGCGACGAGCACGAGGTCGCGGTGCTCGTCGACCTGGGCCTGGCAGGCCGTGCAGCGCCCGCAGGCGGTGACGCCCGAGTCGCCCCAGGCGAGCGGCCCGTCGGCGGCGAGCCGCTCGGCGAGGGCGGCCCGCAGCCGGTCGCGCTGGACCCGGTAGACCGGCAACACGTCGGCGACGTCGTGGACGCTCTCGCTGCCGTCGCCGAGCACGAGGCGCACGGTGTCGGCCGAGGGCAGCCCGAGCGCACGGATCTGGTCGGTGTAGGCGGCCACCTGCAGCAGGGCGGGGATCTTCGCGTGGCGGGCGAGCTTGGTGTCGTAGACCTCGTAGGTGCCGTCGTCGGTGCGCACCACGAAGTCGCTGAAGCCGATGAACGATCCGTCGAAGAACGTCGCCTGGAAGAGCACGTCGGCCCCGGAGGCCATGGCGAGCCGTGCCTCCTCGGCGGCCGCCGCGTAGCCCGACGGGGCCGGACGGTCGAACTCGACGACGTCACGGGTCGCCCGCAGCGCCTCGAGGTACCGCAGCTCGTGGGCGTCGCCAAGCCGGGCCGTGCGGTCGAGCATGTCGTCGGACGCGTCGGCGACGGCGTCGACCCGGCCGAGCTTCGCGTCGAGCCGTCGGAGGAACGACCACTCGCACGCGGCCCAGGTCGTCAGGTCGGACGGGCTGGTGACCACCCGGTCGTCGTCGAGGTACACGCGGACTCCTTCTGTCGGGACGCGGCCTGGACGCCCGCCCCGAGCCTAGGAGGCGCCACCGACACCCCGGGACGCCTCACCCGGGCGAGGCGGGCGCGCCCCCGCTGTGCACTTCGCGACACCCGACGGCCGACACGCCGCTCATCTCCGGTCGGAAGCGTCGTCGGCGCCGCCCGTTGTCGGGTTCGGTACGCCCCGCGGCGCCGCCCGTTGTCGGGTTCGGTACGCCCCGCGGCGGCTCGGGAGTCGGGTTCGGTACGCCCCGCGGCGGCTCGGGAGTCGGGTTCGGCACACCTCACGAGCCGGGCGAACCGGGCACCGTCACCCGACCGGCGGGCGTGTTCGGCGGCCCCGGGCCGTCGGGGACGCCCTGCTCCGGCGAACCCGCCCGGGAACGGCACCGGCACCGGCACCGGCACCGGCACCGGTGACGTCAGTCGGTCCCGGGCGAGGCGGGCGCGGTGCGCAGGTGCAGCCGCTCGCCCTGGCGGCCGAACAGGCTGAGCACCTCGACGGCCCGGTCGTCGGCGCGACCGAACCAGTGCGGCGTGCGCGTGTCGAACTCGGCCGCCTCGCCTGCCGGCAGGACGAGGTCGAGGTCGCCCAGCACGAGCCGGACGCGCCCCCGCAGCACGTACAGCCAGTCGTAGCCCTCGTGGGTGCGGAGCACGGGTTCGCTCCGAGGCGAGTCCGCAGGAATGACCATCTTGAAGGCCTGGATCGCACCGCCGCCGCGCGACAGCGGCACGACCGTCATGCCGTGCTGCTGCCGCGGCTTGAGGTGCACGCGGGGGTCACCGGTCTCGGGCGCCCCGACCAGGTCGTCGAGCGGCACCCCGTGCTCGCGGGCGAGCGGCAGCAGCTGTTCGAGGGTCGGCCGCCGGAGCCCCGACTCGAGCCGGGACAGGGTGCTGACCGAGATGCCGGTGCGCTCCCCCAGCTCGGCGAGGGTCACGCCCCGCCGCGCACGCAGGGCACGGAGGCGCGGGCCGACCGCGGCGAGGACGTCGTCGGTGCTCGCGGTGTCGGCACCGGGGGTGTTCGTCGGATGGCTCATGTCCGTCATCTTGCCATTCCGGCAACGCAGATTGCCAGACTGACGTTCGACGTCGCAGGATCGGGTCAGGAGGTCACACCATGAACCAGAACACCCACCCGGTCGACACCGTCCACGACACCGTCCACGACGTCGTCGTGATCGGCGGCGGTGCCGCCGGACTCAGCGGCGCCCTGTCGCTCGTCCGCGCCCGCCGCACCGTGCTCGTCGTCGACGACGACCGGCCCCGCAACGCCCCCGCCGAGGGCGTCCACGCGTTCCTCACCCGCGACGGGGTCGCCCCGCGCGAGCTCACCCGCCTCGGTCGCGCCGAGGTCGAAGCGTACGGAGGCGCGATCGCGTCGGGCACCGTGACCGGCGTCCGCCGCGACGACGACCCCGACGCCCCCTTCGTCGTGACCGTCACGAGCCCGGGCGGTGACGCGTCCGCGGTGCGTGCCCGGCGCCTCCTCGTCACCTCCGGGCTCGTCGACGAGCTGCCCGCCGTCGACGGCCTCGCCGAGCGCTGGGGCCGCGACGCCGTGCACTGCCCGTACTGCCACGGCTGGGAGGTGCAGGACCGCGTGATCGGCGTGCTGGCCACGAGCCCGTTCGCGATGCACCAGGCCATCCTCTTCGGGCAGTGGAGCCGCGACATCGTGCTGTTCACGAACGACTCGTTCGCACCCGACGACGAGCAAGCCGAGCAACTGCGGGCCCGCGGGGTCACGGTGGTCGACGGCCCGGTCGCGCGGGTGCGGGTCGAGGACGACGCCCTGACCGGCGTCACGCTCGCCGACGGTCGCACGGTCGCCGTCGGCGCCCTGGCCGTCATGGCCCGGGTGCGCTCCCGGGCGGACTTCCTCGCCGACCTCGGACTCGAGGCGACCGAGCACCCCGCCGGCGTCGGCACGCATCTGCCCACCGTCGAACCGTTCACCGGCCGGTCGGCCGTCCCGGGGGTGTGGGTGGCGGGCAACGTCACCGAGCCGATGGCGCAGGTCGTCGCTGTGGCCGCCGCGGGCACGATGGCCGGCGCCGCGATCAACATGGACCTGGTCACGGCAGAGGTCGCGGCGGCCGTCGCCACCCTGCGCACCGGAGAGAGGATCGACGCATGAGCGAGGCAGAGCGAGGGCAGCAGCCCCAGGACCACCGGGAGCAGGAGCGACACGGGCACGCCCACCCCGTCTTCGACCGCGACTACTGGGAGGACCGCTACGGGCAGCCCGGCCGCGCCTGGAGCGGCCGCCCCAACGCCGCCCTCGTCGCCGAGGCCACGGCCCTGACCCCCGGCCGTGCGCTCGACGTCGGCAGCGGAGAAGGCGGCGACGCCCTCTGGCTCGCCGCGCGGGGCTGGCAGGTCACCGGCGTCGACATCTCGCAGAACGCCCTCGACAAGGCGGCCGCCTCGGCCCGTGAGCGGGAGGACGTCGACCCCGAGCAGCTCTCGTGGCAGCAGGCGGACCTCACGACGTGGAGCCCGACCCGCGCCTCCTTCGACCTCGTCACGGCGCACTTCATGCACCTCCCGCTCGTCGACCGTGAGCGGCTCTTCCCGGCGCTGGCCGAGGGCGTGGCGCCGGGCGGCACGCTGTTGGTCGTCGGGCACGACGCCGACGCCCTGCCGGGTGGGGCCGGGAGGCACGGCGATCCGGGCATGCTGTTCACCGTCGACGAGGTGGTCGGTCGGCTCTCCCCCGACGCGTGGCAGGTCGAGGTCGCCGAGACGCGACCGCGCGACATGACGGGACCCGCCGGCGACGTCTGGCACGTGGCCGACGTGGTCGTGCGTGCCACCCGCCGCGACGGCTGACACCGGTCGGGAGGCGGCAGCACGCAGGACGGGCGGGTCCGGCCGGCACGGGCGTCCAGAGACGCCCGTCCGACACGGACCCGCCCGTTCTCGGCGGCGGCAGCCTGCTACAGCGCGCTGATCTTCAGGCGCAGCTGGTGGGCACCCGGGCGCAGCACGTGCCGCGACGCGACGTCCGGCCCGCACGCCCGCGACCCGACGCCGTGCTGGGCTGCGTCGAGGTACAGGTGGGTCCGGTCGCTCGCGGGCAGCTCGTGCGGGTGCTCGGCCACGCCGATCTCCTGGGCCGTGTGGCGGCTCAGCGTGAAGCCGGGACGTTCGCCCGTGGCGCTCGGCACGGCCTCGACGCGCAGCCACGGCTGACCGGCGGGGCCGAGGTCGAGCGTGCGCAGGTCGCTGCGGTGCCCCGTCTCTTGTGGGCGGGCGTACCCGGCCGACAGGTCGTCGATGCCCGACTCGTAGCGTCCGACGAACGCCGAGTGGCGGCTGTCGGGGTAGGACTCGCGCGGACCGGTGCCGAACCACGAGGCGTGGTCGACGTCGCCCGGCAGGTCGAAGCGCACGCCGACGCGGGGCCAGACCATGTCCCACCACCCGGTGGGGACGATGTCGACCGACAGCCAGAGGTCGTCACCGACGAGCTGCCACTGCTCGTCGGTCGTCACGGCGTTGCGTGTGTCGGCCGCGGCGTAGCGGGTGCGCACCCGGACCGAGTCCGGCGTGACGCTCACCGACTCGACGCGCGCGGTCAGCCGGTCGAGCCCGGCGAGCAGCCAGGTGTCCTGCGAGCTCGGCAGCACGCCGACCTCGTACAGGTCGACGCGGTGGCGGTTGCGCATCACGTCGCGGTCGCGGTCCTTCGGCGTCAACCACTCGCCGCGGTCGTTGTCGGTCGGTGCACGCCACAGCTCGAGGCGGGCACCGTCGACCGGGCGTCCGGCCAACGAGACCAGTCGCCCGTCGTCGAACACGGCCGGGCCGAGCTCGACCCGCCCCGAGGAGGCGCGGGCCGTGCGGTCGCGCGAGTCGCGCACGACCGCGGGGCGGGGTGTCGCGACCTGCACCGGTGTCGGCGTGAGGTCGAGCTGCTGCGTCGAGAGCACGTGACCCGCGTCCGCCCACACGGTGGCGTCGGCGAGCTCGACCGTGACCGTGAGCCAGGTCTCGCCGGTGCCCGACACGGGCACCTCGGGCAGTGAGACGAACACCGTCTCGTGGGCGGCCAGGGCGCCGCCCTCGAGGCCGACCACGTCGAGGGTGCCCGAGCGCGCCTCCTCGCCGTCGTGCGAGACGACCCAGCGGAAGACCACGTCGGAGGCGTCGGCCGAGTGCCGGAGGTTCGACACGACGAGCACCGGCCGTCCGTCGACGGTGGGCGTCTCGAAGCGCAGGCGGATCGGGGCCACGACCTGGGCCCACTCGTACAGGCCGGGCGACGGGGTGTCGTCGCTCAGCACCATGCCGTCCATGACGAAGTTGCCGTCGTGGACGACCTCGCCGAAGTCGCCGCCGTAGCCGAAGTACTCGACGCCGTCGGCCGTGTGCGTGCGCAGACCGTGGTCGCGCCACTCCCAGACGAAGCCGCCGTGCAGGCGCGGGTAGGCGTCGACCAGGTCCTCGTACTCGTCGATCGCGCCGGGGCCGTTGCCCATCGCGTGGACGTACTCGCAGAGCAGGAACGGCTTCGAGCGCTGACGCGCGGCCTCGGCCGGCGTGCAGCCCAGCAGCGGGACGGACTCGTCGCCCGAGCCGATGGCGCGCGTCTCGTCGATCCACGAGTACATGCGCGAGTAGACGTCGGTGTAGGCGCCCGTGTAGTCGCCCTCGTAGTGCACGGGACGGCCACCGTCCCGGGCGTGGGTCCACGCCGCCATCGCCGCGAGGTTGTGGCCCGTGCCCGCCTCGTTGCCGAGCGACCAGAGGACGATGCTCGGGTGGTTCTTGTCGCGCTCGACGGTGCGCACCATGCGGTCGACGTAGGCGTCGTGCCAGTCCGGGTCGTCGCTGGGGTTGCCGATCCACTCCTGGCGTTCGAAGGCGTGGGTCTCGAGGTCGCACTCGAGGACGACCCAGAAGCCCAGCTCGTCGGCGAGGTCGAGGAGGCGCGGGTGCGGCGGGTAGTGCGACGTGCGGATCGCGTTCACGTTGAACCGCTTCATCTGGGCGAGGTCGCGGCGCGACCACTCCTCGTCGAAGACGCGGCCGCGGTCGGGGTGGGTCTCGTGACGGTTGACGCCGTGGAACACGACGCGGCGGCCGTTGACCTCGAACTGGTCGCCCACGATGCGGACCGTGCGGAAGCCGAGGCGCAGCGAGACGGTCTCGGCGCCGCCGGCGCTCGAGACGGTCGCGTCGTAGAGGCGCGGGGTCTCGGCGGACCACGGCTCGACCGCGTCGAGCGCGACGGGCGCGACGTCGGCCGGGGTGGCCCAGGTCACCTCGACGCCGAGCTCGGGCACCGAGAGGGTGACCGGGTAGGCGGCCTCGCCGGCGGTGATCTCGGGGACGATCGCCGCGCCTCCTTCGCCCTGACCGGCCGTGCCGTGGAACGGCGTCCGAAGCCAGACGTCGTCGAGGCCGCCGACCGGGCGGGCCTGCAGCGTGACGCTGCGGAAGATGCCGGGCAGCCACCACTGGTCCTGATCTTCGACGTAGCTCGACGCCGACCACTGGTGCACGCGCACCGCGATGACGTTCTCGCCCGGGTGCAGGGCGTCGGTGACGTCGAACTCCTGGGCGAGGCGGCTGCCGACGCCCATGCCGATCTCGACGCCGTTCAGCCACACCACGTAGCGCGACTCGACGCCGTCGAACCGCAGCAGCACGCGCTCGGCGCCGTCGAAGGACGACGGCAACCCGAACGTCCGGCGGTGGTCGCCGGTCGGGTTCGCGTCGGGCACGAAGGGCGGCTCGGTCGGGAACGGGAACTGCACGTTGGTGTAGATCGGGGCGCCGCGCGAGCCGTCGCCGCCGAGCACCCAGTGCGACGGCACCTCGATCTCGCCCCAGGACGAGTCGTCGAGGTCGACCGCGCCGACGCCGTCGACGGGCTCGCCCTCGGGCAGCACGCCGCGGCCGCCCAGCGTGCCGGGGGCGCCGGGCAGCAGGCGGAACGACCAGGTGCCGTCGAGGGACAGCGTCGGGGCGTCGGTGTGCAGCCACGACCGCGCCGAGGTGCGGGCGCCCTGCCCGGGGCCGGTGTCGGTGAGGTAGTCGGCGGACACGGTGGACGGTGTGGTGCTGTGGGTCACTTGACGCTTCCTTCGGTGAGGCCGCCGCGCCAGAAGCGCTGGAGGACGACCATGGCGATGACCAGCGGGATGATCGACAGCAGCACGCCGCCGGTCGTCAGCTGGTAGAACTCGGGCAGGCGGTCGGTCTGGCTGAGCCAGTTGTTGAGGCCGAGCGTGACGGGGAACTTGTCGACGTCGCTCAGCATGACCAGCGGCAGGAAGTAGTTGTTCCAGATGCCCACGAGCTGGAACAGGAACACCGTGACGAGCGCCGGGGTGAGGATGCGCAGTCCGAGGGTGTGGAAGATGCGCAGCTCGCTGGCGCCGTCGAGGCGGGCGGCCTCCATCAGCGACGTGTCGACCGTGGCCTGCGCGTAGATGCGGCAGAGGAACAGGCCGAACGGCGACACGAGCGACGGCAGCAGCACGCTCCAGTAGGTGTTGGCGATGCCCATCTGGCTGAACAGCAGGAAGAGGGGCAGGGCCGTGGCGGTACCGGGCACGAGCACGCCGCCGAGGATCGTGCCGAAGACGACGTTGCGGCCGCGGAACTCGTACTTGGCGAGGGCGTAGCCGCCGGCCGCGGCGAAGTACGTCGCGATCAGGGCGCCGACGCCGGCGTAGAGCACCGAGTTGAGCACCCAGCGCACGAAGATGCCGTCGCCGTAGGTCAGCACCTGGCCGAGGTTGTCCCAGAGCGAGAACGTCGGCGCGAACCAGAAGCCGAACGTGCCGAACAGGTCGGGCGTGGTCTTGGTCGCCGCGACGACGACCCAGTAGACCGGCACCAGGAAGTACAGCGCCACCACGACCAGGACGGCCGTGACGATGATGGTGGACGCCTTCGAGCGTCCGGCCGTGCGGTCGGGGCCCGCGCTGCGGGCACGGCGGCGGGCGGGCTTCTCGGCGCCGCGGCCGCGACCCTGCGCCGTCACGATGGACTCGGTCTCGGTGGCGTGTTCGGCGCCCTTCGTCGAGAGGCTCATTTCTGCTTCCTGTTCGTGATGCTGAGGAACGTGATCGACAGCGCGAACGCGACGAGGGCGATCAGCACGGACTGGGCGGCCGCGACGTTGTAGTCGTTGTAGGCGAAGGCCGTGGTGTACGCGCTGAGGTTGGGCGTGTACTGGCTGTCGATCGCCGGCGAGACGCGTTGCAGCACCTGGGCCTCGGCGAACAGCTGCAGGGTGCCGATGATCGAGAACACGGCCGTGAGCAGCAGGGCCGGACGGATCAGCGGCAGCTGGATGCTGAACGCGACGCGCAACGACGACGCACCGTCGACCTTGGCGGCCTCGTACAGCTCGACCGGGATCGACTTCAGCTGGGCGATGATGATCAGCATGTTGTAGCCGGTGTAGCTCCAGGTCACGATGTTCGCGATCGACCACAGCACGGTGTTCGCCCCGAGGAAGTCGGGGGTGACGCCGAAGACCTCGCCGATGTCGATGATCGGGCTGAGGCCGGGCACGTACAGGAACGACCAGAGGATGGTCGCGATGACGCCGGGCACGCCGTACGGCAGGAAGTACGCGGCACGGAACACGCCCGGCCACTTCGCCGACGCCGACTCGAGCAGCAGCGCGAGCACCGTGCAGAGGATCAACATGACCGGCACCTGCACGATGCCGAACAGGAACATGCGGCCGATCGAGGCGATGAAGTTGGGGTCGCCGAGCACCTGCGCGTAGTTGTCGAAGCCGGCGAACCCGCTGGTCACGCCGCCCTCGCCGAACAGGCCGCTGCGGGTGACCTTGGTGAAGCTCGAGAACACGGCGATGACGATCGGGATCACGAAGGTCAGCGCGAAGAGCGCCAGGAACGGCGCGAGCAGCACCCACGGCGCCCGCTTGACGGCACCCTTCGAGCTGCTGCGACGGGGACCCGAGGAGGCGCGGGTGGAGTCGGTCACGGCCTCGGGCCGCGTGTCGGTCGCGGCGCTCATGCGTTCGCCTTCCGGATGGTGAGGCCCTTGTTCTGGAAGACGGCCATGATGTCCTTCTCGGCCTGCGCCACGGCGTCGACGAGCGTGCCGCCCGACGCCTTGCCCCGGAAGCCGTCGCTCAAGATGTTGAAGGACTGCTGGGTGATGGGCCACCAGCTCCAGTCCTGGTTCTGCGAGGACTCCTTCGTGGCGGGCACGAAGACCTCCTGGTTGTAGTTCTGACCGCTGAAGAACGGGCTGGGCTGCTCGCGCAGCGAGCCGACGACGTCGCGCGCCGGCGACCAACCGATGCCGCAGAACTCGATGAGGGCGTTGATGCCCTCGGGGGTCGTGGTCATCCAGACGGCGAAGTCGAGCGCCTCCCGGGGGTGCTTGCTGTTCGCGAGGATGGCGGCGGTCGAGCCGCCGAGGAAGCTCGAGGCGTAGCCGGTCTGCCAGGTGGGCAGCGGGGCGCACTTCCACTTGCCCTCGGCGCCGCTGACGCCCTCGATCAGGGCGTCGCCCCACGAGCCGGTCGCGACCGACGCGATGGTGCCCGCGCTGGCGGCCGAGAACCAGGCCGGCGTGTAGGCGCCGTAGGCGGTCGTGACGATGCCGTCGTCGATCGCCTTGTCGAAGAAGCGGGCGACGGTGAGCGTCGCCTCGTCGGTCATGTCGATGACCCAGCCGTCGTCCTCGGCGCGCAACCACGACGCACCGGCCTGGGTGGCGTAGGCGGCGAAGAGCGAGGCGTCGGCGAGCGGGAAGGAGTCCATCAGCACGCCGGCCCCCTTCAGCTCGGTGCCGACCGCGGCCCACTCGTCCCACGTGGTGGGGACGGCGGCGCCGACCGTGTCGAAGACGGCGGGCTGGTAGAACATGCCCATCGGGCCGCTGTCCTGCGGGATCGCGTAGATGCCGTCGGTGTAGCTGACCTGGTTCCAGAGCGTGGGGTCGTAGAGGTCGGCGTACTTGTCGGCGCCGTAGCGCTTGAGGTCGACGACGCCGTTGGCGAGCAGGAACTCGGGCAGCGAGCGCAGCTCGACCTGGGCGATGTCGGGGCCGGCACCCGCGGCGAGCGCCGAGTACAGCTTCTGGTAGCCGCCCGCGTTGCCGCCGGGGATGAAGACGGTCTCGACCTGCACTCGCGACTGGCTCTCGTTGTAGAGCGCGGTGACCTGGTCGAGGCCCTTGAGCCAGGCCCAGTACTGGAGCTTGACCGGGCCGTCGGCCGCGGGGATGGTCGGCAGGGTGTTGACCGAGGCCGTCCCGGGTGTGGCGCAGCCGGCGAGCATGGCAGTGGCGCCGGCGGTCACCCCCAGGCCGAGCAACTGCCGTCGGGACATCGGGCTCATGTTCATCTCACTTCGTCGTGGGGCCGTGGCGTCAGCGACGCTAACACAAATTCGAGTGGTCGCTCGAATTTCACGGGCGAGGTGTTCGGGAGGTCGTAGAGTGGCCGATCATGACGACGACCGGCTCGACGACGAGCGACCCAGGCGGCGTGCCCACCGGTGCCGCCGACGGTTCTCGTCCCGCGCGTCGCGGCCCGTACGCGAAGTCGGCCGAACGCCGGCTCGCGATCGTCGAGGCGGCCTTCGAGGTGTTCTCGACCAAGGGCTACGTCGGCGGGTCGCTCCGAGACGTGGCGGACGTCGTCGGCATGAGTCAGACGAGCCTGCTGCACTACTTCCCGTCGAAGAGCGCGCTGCTGCTCGCGGTGCTCGAACGTCGCGACACGGTCTCGGACCGCTCGGCCGAGCCTCCCGACCCGGGTGACCTGATCGGGACCGTCCTCGGACAGGCGCGACACAACGAGACGGTCCCCGGGCTCATCGCGCTCTACGCGGTGCTGGCGGGCGAGGCGGTCACGACCGGCAACCCCGGCAGCGACTACGTGCGCGAGCGCTTCGAGCGTCTGCGTGCCGAGTACGGCGACGCTCTGCGAGCGCTGGAGGCGCGGGGTCGGTTGCGCCCCGGGGTCGACCCCGACCGGGCGGCGTCCGGGCTCGTGGCCCTGTGGGACGGCATCCAGCTGCAGTGGCTCCTCGACCCGGACCGCATCGACGTGGTGCAGCAGTTGCAGGACCACCTCGACCTGCTGGTCCTGCCCGACGACGCGGTGGATCGGACGTGAGCGGTACCGTGCCCGTCCGCCCCGACGTCATCGTCCGCTGGTACGAGCCCTGGCCGGGGACGTCGGCCCCGGCAGGCCCGACGCTGCTCTGGCTGCACGGCGGCGGATTCTTCCGCGGTGGACTCGACCAGCCGGAGGCGCACGACGTGGCACGGTCGCTCGCCGCACGCGGGGTGAGGGTCGCCACGGTGGACTACCGTCTCGCGCCTCCCCCGGGCCTCGGTCTCGTGGCCGGGCGACTGATGCCGTCGCGCACCCGGTACCCGGGGGCACTCGACGACGTGGTGACGGCCTACGGCGAGGTGGGCGACCGGTCCCCCGAGGGCGTCATCGTGGGAGGCGCGAGCGCGGGGGCGTGCCTCGTCGCGGCGGCCACCCTCCGCACGATCGACGAGGGTCGCCCTCCGGCCGGCGCCGTCTTCGCCTACGGCTTCTTCCACGCCGCGCACCCCCGGATGGCGGAGGCACGCCACCGGTCGGGCGGCCACCGGGGACTCAGCCACGCGAGGTGGGCGCTCGACGTGATGAACCGCAACTACGCCGGCTCGCCGACCGCGCTGGGCGACCGTCTCGCCTTCCCCGGGGGTCACGCCCTCTCGGAGTTCCCCCGGACGCTCGTGGTGAACGCCGAGCGCGACAACATGCGGGCCTCGGGCGACCTGTTCGCCGGGGAGCTCGCCGACGCGGGGGTCGACGTGCGGCACGACATCCTGCCGGGCACCCGCCATGCCTTCCTGAACCGGCCCCGGCTGGCCGAGTACGCGCACGCCGTCTCGCTCGTCGCGGAATGGACCCGCGGCGGCTAGCCTGCCCGGCCCCCGGGAACGCGCCCCGCGCCTCCCGGGCGTCGTCGTCAGCGGAAGTCGCCGACCTGACGGTCGAGGGGCACGGTGCGGTCGACGACGACGTCACCGGTGTGGGCCGTCGTGGTGGTCTCGATCAGCACGATCTCGACCTCGTCGTCGGCCACGGGGTTGTGCGGCACCCCCCGCGGCACGACGTGGAACTGCCCGGGGGTGAGCACCACCTCGTGGTCGTCGGGGAGCTGGATGCGCAAGGTGCCCGAGACGACGAGGAACATCTCGTCCTCGGCGTCGTGCGCGTGCCAGACGAGCTCGCCGAGCAGCTTCGCGACCTTCACGTACTGGTCGTTCACCCGCCCGACGACCCGCGGCGTCCAGTGCTCGGTCACCTGTCGGAGTTCGGCCGCGACGTCGATTCCCAGGAGTGCAGTCATGGAGCCATCCTCCCGTGTCGGACACGTCGCGGACGCCGTGGAGGGATGACAGCATGGAGCATGACGTCGAACCCCCCGCCCACGACGGGTCGCACGACCTGGTCCGTCCTCCTCGCCGTCGCCGTGACGCTCGCGGCGGCCTCGATCGTCCTGATCGTCCTCGATCCCGGGAAGTCGGGCTCGTACTTCACGCTGATCGGCATGCTCTGCCTGATCTGGCTGAGCATCACCAACCTTCGACGACCGAGGTAGGTCGGGTCAGAACACGGCCACCGTCATGCCGGCCGTGACCGCCGGTCGGTCCATGGCGGCCAAGGCGTCGGGCAGGTCGTCGAAGGCGATCGTCCGGCCGATGGACTCCTGCGGACGCAGTCGGCCCGCGACGACGTCGTCGAGCATCGCGGCGTACTCGCCGACCGAGATGCCGTGACTGCCCAGCAACTCGAGCTCGTCGGCGATCACCCGGCCCATCGCGATCACCGGGGCGGCCTCGTCGTCGAGCAGCAGGCCCACCTGGACGTGTCGACCCCGCGGACGGAGGGACGCGACGGACGCCGCGGACGTCACCCGACTGCCGAACGCGTCGAGGGCGACGTCGGCACCTCCTCCGGTGAGGGCTCGGACCCGCTCGACGGCGAGGTCGTCCATCGGGACGACCTCGGCACCCAGGTCGGCGGCCCGTTCGAGGGCGGCGGGCGAGATGTCCGACGCGACGACGCGAGCACCGGCGGCCACCGCCACGGCGACCGCCGAGAGCCCCACTCCGCCGCAGCCGAAGACGGCGACCCACTCACCCGCCCGCACGCGGGCCCGGGCGTGCAGGGCGTGGTACGCCGTGCCGAAGCGGCAGCCGAGCGCCGCCGCCTCGACGAAGCCGACCTCGTCCGGCAGGGCGATGACGTTCACGTCGGCGTGCGGGACGACCAGCGACTCGGCGTATGAGCCGGGAAGGGTGAACCCGGGCTGCTGCTGACGGGAGCACACCTGGGTGGCACCGGCACGGCACTCGTCGCACGTGCCACAGGCGAAGACGAACGGGGCGGTCACGCGGGTGCCGACGACGACCCGGGTGACGTCGGCGCCCACCGCCGTCACCACGCCCGCGAACTCGTGGCCCGGCACGTGGGGAAGGCGCACCGAGTCGTCGTGGCCCTTCCAGGCGTGCCAGTCGCTCCGGCACACCCCGGTGGCCGCGACGCGGACCACGACGCCGTGGGCGGGCGGCACTGGTACCGCGAGGTCGACGATGGTCGGAATCGACCCGAACTGGTCGTACTGGACGGCGCGCATCCCCCGATCCTGACACGGGCGGCGGACCGGACGCGCTCCTCCGCGGACGGCGACGGCCCACACCGGGTAGGAACGGTGCATGAGCCTCGCATCCACCCTCCTCCGCCTGACCGTCGGCGGCTTCTTCGTCGGCCACGGACTCCAGAAGCTGACCGGCGCCTTCGACGGCCCGGGCCTGGCCGGCACCGAGCAGATGATGGCCGGCACGGGCATGCACCCCGCCGCCCGCAACGCCCGTCTCGTCGCCGTCACCGAGACCGCCGGCGGCGCCGCCCTCGCCCTGGGCGCGGCGACCCCGCTCGCCGCCGCCGGCATCGTCGGCACGATGGTCACGGCCGTCCGCAAGGTCCACCTCGCCAAGGGCCCGTGGGTGACCGAGGGTGGCTACGAGTACAACGCCGTCCTGATCGCCGCGGCCGCAGCCCTGGCCTCCGGCCCCGGCGGCCCGTCGGTCGACCAGCTGTTCGGCAAGAAGTCGTGGGGCGCCGGCGGAACGGTCTTCGCGCTCGTCGCCGGCGTCGTCGCCTCGTTCGTCGCGGTCGAACTGGGCAAGCGTGCCACTCCCCCGGCCGAGCCGGGCTCGGACTCCTCGGCGGGCTGACCCACCTCCCTCGTCTCGTCCCCGGGGCGCGACCACCCGGTGACGGGCGGTCGCGCCCTTCGTCCGTCCGGCGGGTGACGGTGGCCTCTGCGAGCATGGGTCCATGACACCGACGAGCACCGCGACCGACATCGACGCCGAGGCACTCGACCTGCTGCGGGCGCTCACCGGGCGCGACGACGCCGTCTTCCACGACGGACAGCTCGAGGCCATCCGGGCCCTCGTCGCCGACCGTCGCCGGGCCCTCGTCGTCCAGCGCACCGGCTGGGGCAAGTCCGCGGTGTACTTCATCGCCACCCTGCTGCTGCGTCGACGCGGCACCGGCCCGACGCTGCTCGTCTCCCCCCTGCTCGCCCTGATGCGCGACCAGGTGGCCGCCGCCGCCCGGGCCGGGGTGCGGGCCGTCGCGGTCAACTCGGCGAACGCCCACGAGTGGTCCGACGTCCAGCAGCAACTCGTCGACGACGAGATCGACGTGCTGCTCGTCTCCCCCGAACGACTCAACAACCCGCGCTTCCGCGACGAGCAGCTGCCCGTCCTCATCGCCCGGCTCGGCATGCTCGTCGTCGACGAGGCGCACTGCATCTCCGACTGGGGCCACGACTTCCGACCCGACTACCGTCGCCTCGCCGACCTCATCCGCACCCTGCCCGCGGGCGTCCCCGTCCTCGCCACCACCGCCACGGCCAACGCCCGCGTCGTGGCCGACGTCGCCGAGCAACTCGCCGTGGGGCCGGGCGACGAGGTGCTGACGATCCGGGGGTCGCTGGCGCGCGCCTCCCTGCGTCTCGGGGTGTTGCAGCTGCCGACCTCGCGCGACCGACTCGGCTGGCTGCTCAGCCACCTCGCCGACCTGCCCGGCAGCGGCATCATCTACACGCTCACCATCTCGGCGGCCGACGACACCGCCCGGCTGCTCCGTGAGGCCGGTCACGACGTGCAGTCGTACTCGGGCCGCACCGACCCCGAAGAACGCGAACAGCTCGAACAGCGCCTCAAGGGCAACGACCTCAAGGCCCTGGTCGCCACGAGCGCCCTCGGCATGGGCTTCGACAAACCCGACCTCGGCTTCGTGATCCACCTCGGTGCGCCGTCGTCGCCCGTCGCGTACTACCAGCAGATCGGCCGCGCGGGTCGCGCCACCGACAACGCCGACGTGCTGCTGCTGCCCGGCACCGAGGACGCCGAGATCTGGCAGTACTTCGCCACGGCCTCGATGCCGTCCGAGGCGCGGGCGGCGGCCGTGCTGGCCGAGCTGGGCGAGACGCCACTGTCGACGCCCGCCCTCGAGGCGCGGGTCGACGTCAAGCGCACCCCCCTCGAGCTCATGCTCAAGGTGCTCGACGTCGACGGTGCCGTCCGCCGGGTGCAGGGCGGCTGGGTCAGCACGGGCGAGCCCTGGGTCTACGACGCCGAACGCTACGACCGCATCGCCGCGGCCCGGGTCGCCGAGCAGGAGTCCATGCTCGCGTTCGAGCGCGGCGAGACCTGTCGCATGCAGATGCTGCAGGTCGACCTCGACGACCCGGCCGCCGAGCCCTGCGGGCGGTGCGACGTCTGCGCGGGCACCTGGTACCCGACCGACATCGCCGGCGAGGCGGCGACCTCGGCAGCGAGCACCCTCGACCGGGTCGGCGTCGAGATCGACCCCCGGGCCCAGTGGCCCACGGGGGCCGACCGGGCCGGAGTGTCCGTCAAGGGCAAGATCCCCGAGGGCGAACGGGTCGAGCCGGGTCGGGCGCTCGCCCGACTGACCGACCTCGGATGGGGCAACACGCTGCGCGAGGTCTTCGCGGCGAACGCCCCCGACGCCCCCCTGTCGAAGCACCTGCTCGACGGGGTCGTGCGCGTCCTGAAGGAGTGGCCGTGGGCCGAACGGCCCGTGGGCGTCGTCGCGATGCCGTCCACGTCGCGGCCGCAACTCGTCGGGTCGCTCGCCGAGGCGATCAGCACCGTCGGGCGACTGCCGCTGCTCGGCACGCTCGGCAGCGCCCGCCCCTCGGCCGGCCGCGGCCAGGGCGGCAACAGCGTCTACCGCCTGGCCGACGTCTGGCAGTCCTTCCAGGTCGGCCCCGAGCTGGCCACGGCCCTCTCCGAGGTGTCCGGGCCGGTGCTGCTCGTCGACGACCTGGTCGACAGCCGCTGGACGATCACGGTGGCCGGACGCGAACTGCGCCGCGCCGGGGCCCCCGCCGTGCTGCCCTTCGCCCTCGCGGTGGTCGGCTGAGTCGTCCACGGCGGGCCACCGCGTCGTCCGACCCGAGACCGGCGGGGCTCGCTCAGCGCTCGAACCGCATGCCGTCCCGGGTCAGCGTGCTGTGCCGCATCAGCCAGACGTCGCGCGGGTAGTTCTGGTGCATCCGCCACGGTGACCGCGCTCCCTGCCGGGGCATCAGGTGCACCCCGCGCGACACGTAGCCGCTCGTCAGGTCGATCAGCGGGCTCGTCGGCCCCGGCCGCTCCGGCGCGACCGGCACGGCCGATCGGTACCCGTGACGATCGGCGTGACGGAGCATCCGGGCGACGTAGTGCACGACGAGGTCGATCTTCAGCGTCCACGAGGCGTTGGTGTACCCGATCGCGAAGGCCAGGTTCGGCACCCCCGAGAGCATGAACCCCTTGTAGGTCAGACGGGTCGCCGGGTCGATCTCCACTCCGTCGACCGACATCCGCATGCCGCCGAACAGCAGCAGGTTGAGCCCGGTCGCCGTGACGACGACGTCCGCGGGCAGCTCGTGCGCCCGCTGGCCGTCGCGGCCCGCGACCCGGACGCCACCCGGCGTGAACGAGTCGATGTCGTCGGTCACGATCGACGCCGACCGCGAGCGCAGCGCCCGGAACAGGGCGCCGTCCGGAGTGATGCAGAGGCGCTGGTCCCACGGGTCGTAGCTCGGCTGGAAGTGCCGGTCGACGTCGAAGTCGTCCGGCAGGCGCCGGGCCACCTGCGCCCGGAGGAACGCCTTCATCTTCTGGGGCGAACGCCGGCTCGTCTGGAAGCTGAGCAGCGCCATGCCGATGCTGCGCCACCTGATCAGCCGGTCGTCGACGGCCCGCGGCAGCAGCCGACGCCATGCGCGGGGCTCCTTCCGACGCGAGGGAAGCGACAGCACGTAGGTCGGCGAGCGCTGCAGCATGGTGACCTGCTCGGCGCTCTCGGCGAGGGCGGGCACCAGGGTCACCGCCGTCGCCCCCGATCCGATCACGACGACGCGCTTCCCGCTCACGTCGAGGTCCTCGGGCCAGTGCTGGGGGTGCACGACGCGTCCGGCGAACGAGTCCTGCCCCGGGAACGCGGGTGACCAGCCCTCGTCGTAGCGGTAGTAGCCCGAGCAGACGAACAAGAACGCGCACGTGATCGTGACGCGACGCGTCGCCGGGGTGGCACCCGCGCCTCCTTCGCTTGACGCGTCGGTGGCGGCGGGCGACCCGCCCGGCCCGGGCGAGCTCGCGACCTCGATCGTCACGGTCCACCGGGCGTCGGCCGACGACCAGTCGGCGGCGACGACCCGGTGCCCGAACCGGATCAGCCCCGTGATGCCCGTCTCGTCGGCCGTGTCGCGGACGTAGTCCCGGATCGCCGCACCCGGGGCGATCGCACGGGCGTCCCGCCAGGGCCGGAACCCGTAGCCGAGGGTGAACATGTCGCTGTCCGAGCGGACGCCCGGGTACCGGAAGAGGTCCCAGGTGCCGCCGATCGCCGCACGTGCCTCGACGACGGCCAGGCTGCGACCGGGGAAGTCGCGGCGGAGCCGGGCCGCCACGCCGACTCCGGACAGGCCGGCGCCGACGACGAGCAGGTCGACGTGCTCGACGTCTCCCCCGGCGGGGCGGTCGTTGGCGCCGGCAGGGCGGTCGTGGACCCCCGCGGGGCGGTCGTCGCCCTCGTGCGGAGCCGAGGAGGCGCGGGTCGCGTCGCTCACGGGACCAGCACGATCCGGATCGGGTCGCCTTCCTTGCGCTCGAGCATCTGAACCGCCCGCTCGGCCTCGGCCAGCGGCACGGTCGCGCTGACCGACTTCGCGAAGTCGAGCCTCCCCCGGGCCGCCAGCGCGACGAGCGTGGTGACATCGGCGGGCTCGGAACCGTAGTGGCCGAGGACCTGCTGCTGCAGGAAGCTGAACTTCGTGCCGTCCGTGATCGTGATCGGCTGGTCCGACAGGCCGACGAGCGTCAACCGTCCCCGGTAGCCGAGGCAGGCGATCGCCTGCTCGCGCACGGCGGGCACGCCCGCGAAGTCGAAGGCCCGGGCGAGCCCTCGGCCACCGGTCGCGCGGCCGAGCGCCGTGGCGAAGTCCGGGTCGGCGGGATCGAGCGCGAGGTCGGCACCGAAGTCGAGGGCCCGGTCCCGGGCCCCCGGCAAGGGGTCGACCGCGATGATCGGTGCGGCCCCGAGCAGGGCGAGCAACTGCACGGCGTGGGCACCGAGTCCGCCGATGCCCCAGACGCCGACCGCGGTGCCGGGCCGGGTGTCGGCCGTCGTGGTGAGCGCCGCCCACGGTGTCGACACCGCGTCCGGGATGAAGCAGGCCTGCTCGAACGGCAGGGAGTCGGGGATCGGCACGACCGTGTCGGCGCGGGCCACGGCGAACTCGGCCCAGCCGCCGTCGTAGTCGACGCCGCGGGTGAAGACCTGTCCGTCGCGCTCCTCACCGGCCTGCAACAGCACACGGTCACCGACGGCGACGTGCGTGACGCCCTCGCCCACCTGGTCGACGGTGCCCGCGACCTCGTGGCCGAGGGTGACGGTGTCACCGGGCAGGTTGAGCGGCGTGAGCGAGCCCTGGATCAGGTGCACGTCGCTGAGGCACACGCCGGCGGCGGCGACGGCGATGCGCACCTGCCCCGGGCCGGCGTCGGGAGTGGGCACCTCGGTGACCGAGAAGTGGCGGGTGCTGACGTCGAGGCGTCCGGCGAGCATGGTGGCTCCGTCCTGCGGGGCCCGGTCGGTCGGCTCTGACCGTGGGGCGTGACCGCACATCGGGTGCGACGGTACGCCTCCGACGCGGATGTTGCACGCTGCACCCGCCGCGGGTCGGTGGGCGGGCGGCGAGACCCTCGGAAGTCGCCGAGACCCCCACACGCGTACGGGGGTCTCGGCGACTTCCTGGGGTCCGACGGAGGTGCTAACCCCGACGGGGCTCGTCGTCCGCGGCGGCGTCGGCGAGGTGCTCGTCGGCGCGGCGCCCGTCGGTGCCGACCATGGCGTGCAGCGAGCCGGTCGAGATGCGGTCGGGCGAGGTGCCCTCGAGCGAGCCCAGCCCACCCGTGCGGCCGTCGAGCAGACGCGCGGCGGCCGGGTCGGCCGAGCCGGCGCTCGTGTCCGAGCCCGAGCCCGAGGAGGCGCCGTGATCGTCCGCGTTCATGGTCGCCTCGTCGAAGGGCGCGCGGCCCGACAGCACGGTCTCGACGCGGTCCTTGTCGATCTGCTTCGTCCAGGTGCCGACGAGGATCGTCGCGACGGCGTTGCCCGTGAAGTTGGTCAGGGCGCGCGCCTCGGACATGAACCGGTCGATGCCGACGATGACGCCGACGCCGTCGACCAGGTCGGGGCGGTGTGCCTGCAGGCCTCCGGCCAGGGTGGCGATGCCGGCTCCGGTGACGCCGGCGGCGCCCTTCGAGGCGATCATCATGAACAGCAACAGCGAGACCTGCTCGCCGACGTTGAGCGGCGTGCCCATGGCGTTGGCGATGAACAGCGACGCCATGGTCAGGTAGATCGCCGTGCCGTCGAGGTTGAACGAGTAGCCGGTGGGCACGGTGATGCCGACGACCGGCTTCGAGACGCCGAGGTGCTCCATCTTGGCGATGAGCCGGGGCAGCGCGACCTCGCTCGACGAGGTCGAGACGATGAGCAGGTACTCGCGGCCGAGGTACTTCATCACCCGGAAGATGTTGACGCCCGTGACGAGCTTGAGGATCGTGCCGAGCACGACGGCGACGAACAGGATGCAGGTGATGTAGAAGGCGACCATCAGGGTGCCGAGCGCGACGATGGCGGCGACGCCCGTCTCGCCGACGACCGCCGCGATGGCACCGAAGGCACCGATCGGGGCGACCCACATGATCATCGCGAGGATGCGGAACACCAGCACCTGCAGGTTGCGGACCCCCTCGAGGATCGTCGTGCCGCGGTCGCCCATGCGCTGCAGGGCGAAGCCGACGAGCAGCGCCACGAACAGCGTCTGCAGGATGGAGCCGCTGGTCAGCGACGACACGAGCGTCTCGGGGATGATGCCGAGCAGGAACCCTGCCGTGCCACCGGCCTCCTCGGCGGCGGGGGCCTCGTATCCGGTCGAGCCGATCATCAGGCCCTCGCCCGGGTGGATCAGGTTGCCGACCACGAGGCCGATGGCCAGGGCGAAGGTCGACATCGCGATGAAGTAGCCGAGCGCGAGCCCGCCCACCTTGCCGACGGTCGCCGCCTTGGCGATGGAGCCGACGCCGAGCACGATCGTGCAGAAGATCACCGGCGCGATCATCATCGAGATGAGCGACACGAAGGCGGTGCCGATCGGTTTCAGCTGCACGGCGACCTCGGGTGCCGTGAGGCCGACGACGATGCCGGCCGCGACGGCCACGATCACCGCGATGTAGAGCCAGTGCGAGCGGTCGATCCGGCGCCGGGCGCGGACGCCGCCCGTCGTCGTCGTTCCGCCGGGGGTGGGGGTCTGCGGGCCCTTGTGCGTCTTTGCCATGGGGGTCTTCCTCGAGCTCGTGACCGGCGGCGTCGTCGTCGACGGTCGTGCGGGGTTCGTCGCCGTGACTCTCGCCGGTCGCCGGGTGGGCGTCGACGTTGTGGTCATACTGGTCGCGCCGATGGTGCGTCATGATGGACCCCGGCCGCAGCGCAGCGAGGAGCCCGCCCGAGATGACCGTCGACCCCACCCGGTGGAGCATCGCCACGCGGCTCTTCGCCCTTCTCGTGGTCTTCGTCGTCGCCGTGACCCTGCTGGCGACGGCCTGGACGATCCGGTCGGCCCGCGACGACGCCGACCGCTCGGCCGCGCGGGCCTGCCTGGCGCTCGCCACCTCGATCGCCGACAACCCCTACGTCGTCGACGCGCTCGGGACGTCCGACCCGAGCGCCCGTCTGCAGCCCTACGCCGTGGCCCTGATGAGCGACACGTCGACCGACTTCGTCACGATCATGCGACCCGACCGCACCCGTCTGACGCACCCCGACCCCGACGAGATCGGCCGCCCGTTCGTCGGCACCATCGCCCCGGCCCTCCGCGGGCAGTCGTTCACCGAGACCTACGCCGGCACCCTCGGCCCGTCGGTGCGCGCGGTCGTGCCGATCGAGAGCGACGGCGAGGTCGTCGCCCTCGTCTCGGCCGGGGTCACGGTCGACACCATCACGCAGTCCGTCGGTGAGCGTCTGCCCCTCGTGTTCGCCGCCGCGGGGGCGACCGTGCTGCTCGGCGGCGTCGTCTCGTGGCTGCTCAGCCGGTACCTGCGGCGGGTGACCTGGGGCCGCGGCCCCGAGGAGCTCGCGCGGATGTTCTCCTACTACGAGGGGGTGCTGCACTCGGTGCGTGAGGGGCTCGTGCTCGTCGACGATCGAGGCCGCCTGACGCTCTACAACGACCAGGCGGCCGAACTGCTCGACCTGCCCACCGGGGGCATCGCCGCTCCCGTCCCGCTCGCCGAACTGCAGCTGCCCTCCTCGCTGGGCGAGCTGCTCGCCTCCGGACGCCGCGCCTCCGACGAGGTGCACGTGACCGACGACCGAGTGCTGGTCGTCAACCAGGAGCTCACCGAGCCCACCGACGGCCCGCCCCGCCCGTCGCCGGCGACCGGACGAGGACGCGTCGTCCCCCCAGGAGGCGCGGTGCCGTCAGGAGGCGCGGTGCCGTCAGGAATCGCGGTGCCGGTGACCGGCGCGGCCCGCCCGCACTCCCGCCGAACGCTCGGGACGGTGACGACGCTGCGCGACCACACCGAGCTCACCCATCTGACGGGCGAGGTCGAGACCATGCGCACCCTCTCGGACGCGCTGCGCTCGCAGACCCACGAGTTCTCGAACCGGTTGCACACGATCGTGTCGCTGATCGAGCTCGGGCGCGGCGACGAGGCCCTCCGCTTCGCGGCCGACGAGCTCGAGCTCGGTCAGCGCCTCGTCGACCGGGTCGTGGCCTCGATCGACGAGCCGACGCTCGCCGCCCTCCTGCTCGGCAAGGCGGCGCAGGCCCGCGAACGGTCGATCGAGCTGCGCGTCGACGTCGAGCCCGACCTCGGGACGATCGACGTCGAGCCCGGGGACCTCGTCACGATCCTGGGCAACCTCGTCGACAACGCCTTCGACGCGGTCGCGCCGACGCTCGACGCCGCCGCTCTCGATCCCACCGGCCGCCCGGCCCGGCCGCCGCGGGTCGAGGTGACCGTCGCCCGGGTCGAGGGCGGCGTCCAGTTCGACGTCGAGGACGACGGTCCGGGGCTGGACGACGTCGAGCTCGCCTTCCGCCGGGGGTTCAGCACGAAGCCCGCGGCGCCGGGCGGACGCGGCATCGGCCTCGCGCTCGTCCGTCAGGCCGTGGGGCGGGTCGGAGGTCGACTCGACGTCGCCACGGGAACCGACGGGACCACCTTCTCGGTGCTGCTGCCCGACCGGCGGCCGGACGACGTCGACACCGCCGCCCGACGTCGTGGTGGGGTGCGGTCGTGACCGGCGCCTCCTCGTCCGTCGACCGGGTTCGCGTGCTCGTCGTCGAGGACGAGCCCCTGACCGCGGAGGCGCACGTCGCGTACCTCGATCGGCTGGACGGCTTCGAGGTGGTCGGTCGGGCACGGGACGGACGCGAGACCCTCGACGCGGTCCGCACGCTCGGCGGTCCTCACGGGCGCGGTCTCGACCTCGTCCTGCTCGACATGAACCTGCCCGACACGCACGGCCTGCAGCTCTGCCGGGCCCTGCGCGCGGCGGGGTCGACGGTGGACGTCATCGCGATCACGGCCGTGCGCGACGCCGCCGTCGTGCGGACGGCGGTGTCGCTCGGCATCGTCCAGTACCTCATCAAGCCGTTCACCTTCGCGACCTTCGCCGACCGGCTCGGGGCCTACCGGTCGTTCCGTGAGTCGCTCGCGGCCGGGCAGGGTCAGGTGACCCAGTCGGACGTCGACTCGGGGTTCGCCACCCTGCGACAGGCACCGGCACCCGCGTTGGCCAAGGGCCTCGCCCCGGCCACGCTCGAGCAGGTCGTCGCGGTGCTGCGTCGAGGCGGGTCGCCGTCGGCGGGCGAGGTGGCCGACGTCGCCGGGGTGTCGCGGGTGACCGCGCGCCGGTACCTCGAACACCTCGCCGACACGGGGGCGGCGACCCGCGAACCCCGGTACGGCAGCCCCGGCCGACCCGAACACGGCTACCGCTGGAACTGACCGGATGCCGTGCGGATCGCCCGAGGACGAGAGGGTTCGGCCACACCGGGCGGGTTCGGGGGAACCGGACGGTCGTCACGGACCGTTCTCGCCGAACTCGCCCGGGATGCCCGACGGTCTCGACGGGCCGACGCCCTGAGCTCAGCGCCGGACGAGCCGTGCGATCTCGGGCAACGCCGCGAGGGTGCCCGATGCGCCGTGCTGGTCGGGGTCGAGTGCGAGCCGCTTCAGCCCGGCTCGGGTGTACGTGCCGACGTCGGCCACGAAGTCCGCGGGCGCGCGCCAGACCAGCCGGTCGGCGGACGACGCGTCGAGGCCCCGGGCGAGGGCCGCGTCCCGGGCGCGGTCGGGCGAGGTGAAGGCGAGCAGGGTGGGTGTGCCCTCGTCCACGACGGCGAAGGGCCTCGAGGCCCCGGCCGTGCCGCGGTCCACGAACCACCAGGCCTCGAGCCGGAACGCCGAGCGCCACAGGGCGACCGGGTCTTCGACCACGACGGCCGTGGTCCGCTCCGGCGTCGCGTCGACCACGGGAGGCGGGACGACGAGCGGTGCCGTGCTGCCGGGAGCCACCCGAGGAGGCGCGGGCCGCGTCACCGGCATCGGTGCCGCCGGCGGGGCGGCCCGGTCGACGACCTTCTCGAGCCGGGCTCGACGGCGCTGCCCCAGCCCGATCCTCACGAGCACGACGCCGCCGGCGACCAGGACGGCGACGACGGCGAGGGCGACCACGACGTCGACGGACGACTGCCGGCCGGGCGCCACGAGCCCGACGAGCAGCACCGACGCCCCGATCGGCGACCCGACGACGGCGATCGCGAGCAGCACGACTCCCCAGGTGAGTGCTGCGGTGCCCGACGGGCCGCGACGGCTCGACGGACGGCGGGGGTCGGACGGGTCGGGGCTCGGCATCGCCCCAGCGTAGGGCGGCCGGCCGGGTGAGGCCCGGGTGCGGCGGCGGTGCCCGATGCGACCCCGCCGCGGCTCCGCGATGGCCTTCCGTTCACTCGGCCGCGCGGGACCAGCCGAGTCCGCGGTCCTCGACCAGGCGGCGCAGCACCACGGTCATGGCGGCGAAGTCCTTCGACCCGAGGGCGTCGGTGAGGACCACGTAGGCGTGCGCGGCGTCCGCCGGCGACGACGGCGTCGCGCGGGTCGGGTCGACCAGGCGGGTCGTCCCCTCGCTGCCGGCGTGACGACGCACCTCGTCGTGGTCGCGCAGGTGGAAGTTGACGAGCCGCTTCCCGTCGCCGATCGCGAACAGACGGGCGACGATCGACAGCCGCCGAACAGACCTCCCGCCGGCACCGGCCAGGGGGCCGGCCGGCCCGTCGACCCAGCTCACCCGGGTGACCGAGTCCCACGGCACGACGACGCTGCCGTCGATGACGACGGCGGACGCGTGGACCGACAAGGACGGCCGACCACGGCGACGCAGGGCTCCGACGTACTCGGAGAACGTCGCGATCGGCAACAGCGTCGGCAGGACCCAGAGGGCGACCACGAACCAGAGCAGCGCGGTGCTGGTGACGGCCCACGTCACGAGGACGGCGAGCAGGGCGAGGGCGAGGAGGACCCCGATGCCCGAACCGACCAGCTGACGCCGGAGCCGCCGGCCGTCGTGGGCGACGACGAGCACCGGCGCGTCCGTCGGGCGGGCGAAGCGATCCGGACCGGCCGGCGGCGTGGCTGTCGAGCCGTTCGCGTCCGCTGCGCGCCGCGCCCGCCGGTCCGCGCCGAACCTCCGCATGGCGTCGAGTGCACCCAGGGGTGCGTAGGGCCCCTTCCCCTCGACGTCGAAGAGGACGCCGAACACGCCGGTGCGCTCCCGCACGACGGCATCGTCGACGAATCCGCCCGACGGCAGCGCGAGGAGCCTGCCCGCCTCCTCGTCCGACAGGCCTCGCGCGAGGCCGTGCTGCCGCGCCCGCTCGGGCGACGTGAAGGCCAGGACCATCGGACGTCCGTCGACGTCGGTCACCAGGGGCTGCACGTCGGGCAGTTCGCCCCGGGCGATGAACCACCAGCGGTCGAGGGCGAAGAGCGCGTCCCAAAGGTCGGCCTGGGCGTCGGTGTCGTCGATGCCCCGCAGTTCGGACACGCGGGTCAGCTCGTCGATCCATTCGCTCGTCACCCGCATCTCGTCTGCCGAGGGTGGCGGGGTCATCGGGACGCCGCTCGAGTCAGGCGGAAGGGTCTGTTCACTCACGGGCCCAGCGTAGGGGAACGACGCAGGTGGGCGAGAGATCCTCATGGCCTACCGCTCCGGGTGATCGACGGAGCCGCGAGTCGGCGTTACGCTCCGACCATGGCCGACACGCGTGGACCCCAGATCGTCCGAGGCGACCCCGAGGTGACCCGGGCGACGCTCGACCTCAAGCTGCCGGTGGCGATGCTGCCCGGTCTCGTGCGCCGGGCACTGCAGGCGAGCCCGACGTTCTCGTTGGGCGACGCCGACGAGACGGGGGCCACGCTCCTGCGCCGGTCGGCCTCGGCGGGTGGCGCGGACGCCGTCCGCCTCGACTTCACCGCGTCCGAAAAGGGCAGCCGGGTCTCGGCCGAGGTCCACTCCCCCGGCGGCACGATCGGCACGTCGGTCAAGCGCCGCGACGACGACACCACCGCCCTGTTCGAGGCGATCGCGAAGGCCGCCGGACCTTTCTGACCGGTGCCGGAGCACGGGACGGCACCGCGCCTCCCGACGTCTTCCGATGTCTTCCCGGCGACTCAGTCGCCGACGATCCAGGTGTCCTTCGCGCCCCCGCCCTGCGACGAGTTGACGATCATGCTGCCCTCGGGTGCCACGCGGGTGAGCCCCAGGTCCGCCAGCACGCTCTCGCCCGCCCCGGTGCCGGTGAGGTAGACGAAGCAGCGCAGGTCGACGTGCCGGGGCTGCAGGCCGGTCGCCGTCAGGGTCGGGTGCGACGACAGCCTCACCACCTCCTGCGCGACCCAGCCGGACGGATCGCGGGCGATCTCGGCCCGCCGCTCGGCCACGACCGCCGCACTCGCCGAGGGCCCGATCAGGACGCCCCGGCCGCCCTCTCCGTCGACCGGCTTCGTGACGAGCTCGCCCACCCGGTCGAGCACCGCGAGCCGCTCGGCCGGATCACCCGTCCGGTAGGTCGGGACCGACTCGAGCAGCGGACGCTCGCCCAGGTAGTACCAGATGAGGTCGGGCACGGCGCAGTACATCGCCTTGTCGTCGGCGAGCCCGTTGCCGGGGGCGTTGGCCAGCACGACGCCGCCCGCCGCCGCCACGTCCATCAGGTGTTCGCCGAGCAACGGGTCGTGCGGCGCGTGGACGTCGACCAACTCGCGGTCGAGCCGCAGGTAGAGGGCGTCGACGACGGCGCCGGTCCTGCGGTCGACGACCCGCGCCTCCTGCACCTCGACGTCGTCGGCCCGCAGCAGCAGCAGTCCCGCGCCCTCGGCGAGGGTGCGGTGCTCGTACCAGGCGGGGCTCGTCGGGCCCTCGCTGAGGACCGCGCCGACCGAGTCGCCTCCGCCCCGAGGAGGCGCGGCGTGCGCCAGGAGCGTCGCCCGCAGCACCGCGAACACGCTCGTCGGGTCGAGCAGCCCCGCCGGCCGCGGAGCGTCCGGCACCACCTCGTCGAGCAGCCGCCGCACCGCGAGCGAGAACGCGGCCCCGCTCGGCGCCCGGACGTTGTCCTCGAGCACCCGCCAGCCACCCAGCTCGTCGCGCACCAGGTCGAAGCCCTGCACCGCCGCCCGCACGGCGTCCGCGGGCAGCCGGGTGGCCTCGTCCCGCCAGCCCGCCGCCCCGACGACCTGCTCGTGGGTCAGCACGCCGTCCGCCACGACCCGACGCTCGCCGTAGGCGTCGCGCAGGAACGCCTCGATCGCCCGGGCCCGCTGTGTCAGACCCGCCTCGAGCCGGCTCCACTCGTGCCGTGTGACGATGCGGGGCACGAGGTCGCAGTGGAACGCCCGGTGGTCGCCGCCCACGCCGAACCCGAGACCGGCCCGCTCGCACCAGGCGTCTCGCGCGACGGATCGGGCGTGCGCCTCGGTCGCGCCGAGCTCCTGGAAGAACCCGGCGACGTCGCGGTAGGCCGGGCGCGGGTGCAGTCCCGGGCCGATCGCCTCGTCGCCGGCGCGGAACCGGTACCCCACGAGGGTCGGCGTGGGGGCGTCGAGACCGGCGGCGGGGCCGTGCGTCTCGCGGACGACCAGGTCGACCACGTCGTCGAGCCGTCCCCGCTCGGCGAAGGCGGCGCGCTGCCGGTCGGCGGAGTTGCCGCGGGCGAGCGTGGCCTCGGCGAGGTCGCTCACGGTCTGCCAGTCGCCGAACTCCTCGAGCTGGGGACGCAACCGGGTCACGAGCTGCCGGACGGCCTCGGCCGCCGGCAGCCGCGACGGATGCGGTTCGAGGTCGAGCAACTCGCCGCCGAGCCCGCTGCGCGCCGCCTGCCACATCGCGGCGCGGTGCAGCGGGGCCGCCCGGTGCTCGGCGGGGCGACCGGCCTCGACGTCCGTCTCGGCCCGACGCACCGCGGCACGGTAGAGGCCGGCGATCAGCACGGCGTCGTCGACCAGGGGGCAGGCGTCGCAGGTGCGCAGCTCGAGGGTGGGCGCGTGGCTCGACGGTCGGACGTCGAAGTAGGCCATCCCGCTGTCGGCGATCACGCCCGATCCGATCAGGTCGGCGAGCAGCCGGTCGTACTCGGCGGCGTCGGCCAGCGGCCCGGTCGCCCCGGCGCTCGGCCACCGCTGCCAGATGAGCGAACGGATGCTCGCGTAGCCGGTGTCCTGCCCGTTCCAGTAGGGCGAGCTGGCGCTCAGGGCGAGCAGAGCCGGCAGCACGGGGGCGATGCGCCCGGCGATCTGCACGGCGAGGTCGCGGTCGGACACCCCCACGTGGATCTGCAGTCCGCAGATCAGCTGCTCGTCGACGAGCAGGCGGTACTGCTCGTGCATGCGCCCGTAGCGTCCGGTCGTCGTCAGTTCGAAGTCGGCGAACTCGCTGCGCGGGGCCGTGCCGACGGCGCCGATGGCGAGCCCCTCGGCGGTGGTCACCTCGACCAGGTCGCGACGGAGGGTGAGGATCTCGCGCCGCAGGTCGTCGAGCGTGGTCACGACGGGCACGTTGGTCTCGATCGTGGTGCGCTGCAGCTCCGCCCCGTAACGGTCGGCGGGCAGCCGGGTCAGGAGGTGCGGTGCCCGAGCCGACAGACGCCCCGTCTCGAGGTCGATCAGGTGCAGCTCTTCTTCGGCCCCCAGCGTCAGCTCTGCGCTCATGCCTGCACAGTACGGGCGCGTCCCGGTTCTGCCCGCCTCTTCATGAGGATTTCACATGAACGGAAAACGAGGAGGCGCGGCCCCGGTCGGCCGCGGAATCAGACCCGGGTGGTCTGGCGCACCCCCGCAGCGGGCAGCAGCACACCGTCGATGAGCCCGACGAGGTAGTCGCGGTCGACGGGCTTCCGCAGGACGAGCACGCGGTACGACACCATCGACGGGGTGACGAGGGCGAGCGCCTCGATGTCGGTGTCGGCCGCGATCTCGCCTCGCTCGAGGGCCCGGCGCAGCAGCAGCCGGTTGGCCTCGGCGCGGGGCTGGACGATCGCGGCGTCCACGGCCTCGGCGAGCTCGGGCGTGGTCGAGAGCATCGTGACGACACCCGCCATGACCCGCATCTTCTTCTCGGCGTCGTCGATGCTGTGCGGCTTGATCATCGCCACGAGGTCACCGCGCAGCGTGCCCGTGTCGGGCAGTCCGTCGAGGTCGACGGCTCCCTGCTTCAGGCAGGCCACCGCGTCGACGACGAGCTCACCCTTGGACGCCCAGCGGCGGTAGAGCGTGGCCTTGCCGGCCTTGGCACGGGCGGCGACCATCTCGATGGTCATGCCCTCGAAGCCGGTCTCGGCGAGCACGTCGATGGTGCAGCGGAGGATCTCGGGGTCGCGACTGTGGTCGCGCTTGCGACCCGGTCGCGAGGGGGTCGCGGGGCCGGTCTCGGCGGGCGTCGTCGCCGCGCCTTCCCTGTCGGTCATGGGGGTGACTCTACATCGGATGTTTACGAAACTGCCTGTATCCGAAACTAGCGGGACTCGTATATGCTCGCGCTCATGTCTCAGGCCTCCACCTCCCCTGACGGCGCGACCCGCGCCTCCTCGTCCTCCCCCACCCCGCCGCCGTCCCGGCGCTGGTTGACCCTGACCACCGTCGCCCTCGCCCAACTGATGGTCGTCCTCGACTCGACCGTCGTGAACATCGCGCTACCCGCCGCCCAGACCGACCTCGGCTTCTCGGACGGCGACCGGCAGTGGATCATCACCGCCTACTCGCTCGCCTTCGGCAGCCTGCTGCTCGTCGGCGGCCGCGTCAGCGACCTGATCGGCCGCAAGCGCACGTTCATCATCGGCCTGATCGGCTTCGCCCTGGCCTCGGCCCTGGGCGGCGCGGCCGGCACCTTCGGGCTGCTCGTCTTCGCGCGCGCCCTGCAGGGTGCGTTCGGCGCGCTGCTCGCTCCGACCGCCCTGGCCGTGCTGACCACGACCTTCACGATCCCGAAGGAGCGCGCCCGCGCCTTCGGCGTCTTCGGCGCGATCGCCGGCGCCGGCGGGGCCATCGGCCTGCTGCTCGGCGGGTTCCTCACCCAGTACGCCTCGTGGCGCTGGAACCTCTACATCAACGTCGTCATCGCCGCCGTGGCGATCGTCGGCGCCGCGATCTTCGTGTCGCACGTCACCCGCACCGGCCCGCGCCCGAAGCTCGACGTGCCCGGCACGCTGCTCGTCTCCGGCGCGCTCTTCTCGCTCGTCTACGGCTTCTCGAACGCCGAGACCCAGGGCTGGGACTCGCCCTTGACCTGGGGCTTCCTGGCGGCGGCCGTCGTGCTGCTGACCTCGTTCGTGGCGTGGCAGCGCCGTGCCGAGCACCCGCTGCTGCCCCTGTCCATCGTGCTCGACCGCAACCGCGGGGCCGCCTACGCCTCGGTGACGATCGCGGGCGCCGGCATGTTCGGCATCTTCCTGTTCGTGACGTATTACCTGCAGACGTCGCTCGGCTACACGCCGACGAAGACCGGCCTGGCCTTCCTGCCGATGATCGCGATGCTCGTGCTCGCGGCCCAGTTGTCGACGAACATCTTCGTGCCGCGTTTCGGCCCCAAGATCATGGTGCCGTTCGGCATGACCCTCGGCGTAATCGGCATGCTGCTGCTGACCCGGCTCGACCTCGAGAGCCTGTACGCCGCCAACGTGCTGCCGGCCTTGATGGTGCTCGGCTTCGGCATGGGTTCGATCATGCCCGCGTCGATCCAGACCGCCACGCTCGGCGTCGACCGCGGCCACGCGGGCGTCGCCTCGGCCATGGTCAACACGAGCCAGCAGGTCGGCGGGTCGATCGGCACGGCACTGCTCAACACGTTGGCGGCGACCGCCGCGGCGAACTACGTCGCCGATCACCTGCCGGCGACCGGAGCCGTCGCGGCCGAGGCCGCCGTCACCGGCTACGCCACGGCGTACTGGTGGGGAGCCGGATTCTTCGCCGTCGGCGCGGTCATCGCGGCCCTGCTGTTCCGTCGCCGCGTCCCGCAGTCGGACGACGTGGACGCGACGACCTCGCCCGCCGTCGACGCACCGGTCCCCGTGCACTGACGCGACCCCCTCGCACGGACGACCCGCGCCTCCTCAGCCCTCGGGGGCCGGGGAGGCGCGGGTCGTCTGCGCGACGGACGTCGCGTCGGTCAGGACGCGGCTTCGTCCTCGTCGTAGCGGTCGACGCTGATCGTCGGGATCGACGCCGTGATGACCGAGCCGTCGGCTCGCATGAGCCCGCGCAGGTCACTCGTCGTGGGGACGCGGGTCGTGATGCGCGGCCCCTGACCCTCGAGGGCCACCCGCACCGGAGCCTCGGGGGTGACCCGGAACTCGTCACCGCGGACGGACAACGTCACGGCGTCGCCCGTCTCGACGGTGAAGACGATCTCGTGCTGGGCGAGGTCGACGCGCACCCGGCTGCCCTTGATCGCGACGCGGAACGAGAGTTCTTCCCAGTCGGCCGGCAGGCGCGGGTCGAAGGTGATCGAGCCGAGCCAGTCGCGCATGCCGCCGTAGCCGTTGACGAGTGCACTCCAGATGCCACCGGTCGACGCGACGTGCACGCCGTCCGAGGTGTTCTTGTGCAGGTCGGCCAGGTCGACGTACAGGGACGACAGGAAGTACTGCTGCGACAGCTGGTGGTGGCCGACCTCGGCCGCGATGATCGACTGCACGACGCCGGACAGGGTCGAGTCGCCCGTCGTCAGCGCGTCGTAGTACTCGAAGTTGCGCAGCTTCTGCTCGGGCGTGAACTCGTCGCCCTGCAGGTACAGCGCGAGCACGACGTCGGCTTGCTTGAGCACCTGGAAGCGGTAGATGACCAGCGGGTGGTAGTGCAACAGCAGCGGACGCTTGTTCGCCGGGGTGGCCTCGAGGTCCCACAGCTCTTTGTCGAGGAACTGGGCGTCCTGCGGGTGGATGCCCCGGTGGTCGTCGTACGGGATGTGCATCGCCTCGGCGGCGAGCTGCCAGCCCGTGATCTCGTGCTCTTCGAGGCCGAGGCGGTCGACCATCCGGTCGAACGCGACGGGAGCGTCGTCCTTCAGACGGGTGACCGCCCGGACGGCCGCCCGCAGGTTCGCCCGCGCCATGACGTTCGTGTAGAGGTTGTCGTCGACGACCGTCGTGTACTCGTCCGGCCCGGTGACGCCGTCGATGTGGAACCGCTGGTCGCCGTTCGAGCGCCAGAAGCCGAGGTCGGCCCACAGGCGCGCGGTCTCGACGAGGATGTCGACGGCACCCCGCTGCAGGAAGTCCTCGTCGCCCGTCGCCTGGACGTACTGGCTCAGGGCATGGCTGATGTCGGCGTCGATGTGGTACTGAGCCGTTCCGGCCGCGTAGTAGGCGCTCGACTCGAGCCCGTTGATGGTGCGCCACGGGAAGAGGGCACCTCGCTGGTTCAACTCGACGGCCCGGTCGCGAGCGGCGTCCAGCATGCCGAGACGGAAGCGCAGGGCGTTGCGGGCGACGTTCGGCGACGTGTAGGTGAGGAACGGCAGGACGTAGATCTCGGTGTCCCAGAAGTAGTGCCCACCGTAGCCCGACCCCGTGACGCCCTTGGCCGCGACGCCCTGACCGTCGGTGCGGGCCGTGGCCTGGGCGAGCTGGAAGAGGTTCCAGCGGATGGCCTGCTGGATCTCGGGTTGGCCGGCGACCTGGACGTCGCTGCGCTGCCAGAAGTCGTCGAGCCAGGCGCGCTGGTGCTCGAAGATCTCGGCCGTGGGCGTCTCGGCCGCCCGGTCGAGGGTGCGGTCACACCGGTCGGCCAGTTCGCGAGGCGGCACGCCCCGACTCGTGTGGTAGGTGATCGTCTTGGTCAGGCGGACCTTCTGGCCGGCCTGCGCCTTGACGCGGTAGACGTGCTTGGCGATGTCGTCGTCGATCTGCGACGACTGGTCCCACTCGGCGTCGGTCTCGATGCGGTGCTCGGCACCGACCGCGATCGTCATGCCCGAGTTCGTCGTGCGGTAGCCGAGCACGGCCCGCGCGCCGCCGTTGCGGTTGAGCACGGGCTGAAGGACCCGGTCGTCGAACGACTCGGCCTTGCGCGGGTCGAACGCCTCGGCCGCGGCGCGCATGCCGGCGTGGTATTGATCGCCCATGTCCTGACGGTTGAGGATCTGGCTCGAGATCAGCAGCGACGCCGACGAGTCGAGCATCGTGACCTCGTACTCGATGACGACGAGGTGGCGGTCCTCGAAGCTGACCAGGCGACGACTGGTGACCAGGACCCGCTTGCCCGAGGGGGTGCGCCAGTCGATCTCGCGGGTGAGGACGCCGTCGCGGAAGTCGAGGCGTCGCGTGTGGCGGAGGATGTCGGCCTCGAACAGCACGAACGGCTCGTCGTCGACGTAGAGGCGGATGACCTTCGCGTCGGGCACGTTGACGATCGTCTGGCCGACCCGGGCGAACCCGAAGGCCTCCTCGGCGTGCCGGATGGGCCAGGTCTCGTGGAACCCGTTGACGAAGGTGCCGAACGCGTGGCCGCCGCGACCCTCGTCGGGGTTGCCGCGGAGGCCGAGGTACCCGTTGCCGACCGCGAACACGGTCTCGGTGAGGCCCTCGTCGCCCTGGACGTACTCGTCCTCGACGAAGGCCCATTCGTCGACGGGGAACCGCGAGCGGTCGAGCGGGTCGGACGTGATGTGGTTCACGACTGTGCCTCCGTGGTGCCGGTGGTGCTGCTGCTGGTCGAGGGGGTGTCCGGTGTCGCCTGGTCGGGATTCGGAGCCGAGGAGGCGCGGGTTCGGTCGAGCGCACCGACCAGCGTGCCGAGGTCGTCCACGACGAGGTCGGCGCCGAAGTCGAGCAGGGTCTGCGCGCCCGTGCCGCGGTCGACCCCGAGCACGAGGCCGAAGGCACCACGACGACCGGCTTCGACACCGGACTGCGCGTCTTCGACGACCACGCAGTCGTCGGCGGTGAGGCCGAGGCGGCGGGCGCCCTCGAGGTACGTGTCGGGGGCCGGTTTGCCGGCGATGCCCTCGTCCGCGGCCACGACGCCGTCGACGATCACGTCGAACCGGTCACGGAGACCGGCGGCCTCGAGCACGGGCACGGCGTTGCGCGAGCTGGAGACCACGGCGACGCGGACTCCCTCGGCGACGGCCCGGTCGAGGAAGGCCACCGACCCCGGGTACGGCGTGACGCCGTTCTCGGCGAGCTCGGCGGCGAAGGCCGCGTTCTTGCGGTTGCCGAGTCCGCAGACGGTCTCGGCCTCGGGGTCGTCGTCGGGTGACCCCTCGGGCAGGACGACGTCGCGGGCGGCGAGCATCGCCCGGACACCGTCGTAACGGGGCCGACCGTCGACGTGCTCGAAGTAGTCGGCCTCGGTGTAGGGCGCGAGGTCGTGCGCGGCGAAGTAGTCGCCGAAGAGGCGGGCCCACGCGCGCATGTGGACCTCGGCGGTCGGCGTCAGGACGCCGTCCAGGTCGAAGAGCAGGGCGCGGAGGTGCGAGAGGCGCGAGGCGTCGCGGGGCATGGCGGAGGACACGGGGTGCCGATCCCTTCGAGCGTGGGGGCAGGGTGAGCGGCACCGGGGCGACGACGGCCCGGTGCCGGTGAGGCGGGAACGTTTCGGGGCAGGGCGATGGTGCGGGGCAACGGGACGAGCGGGGGTGATGCGAGCCAGCTGCTGCGCCGACGAGGTGGTGCGGGAAGTACCGCACGGCTCAAGTGTGGCACCGCTCCGCCCGGACACCTAGCCACCCGACCGGGGTGTGGAGCAGCCGAGCCCTGGGGACGGGACGACGGGACGGGTCACCCGGCCCTGTGGACGGCGCCACCACCTGGGGAAGGAGCCCGAGGTGTCGGCGGCGGCTGACATCATGGGCGGCATGGACCTGGGCGACGAGTTCGACGTGCACGGCGGCTTCCCGGCCGGCGACGGCGACGCCGACGGCCCCGTCCACTCCGCGGCCGTGCCGCTGGTCGACGCCGTCGACGTCATCCGGCTCGTCGGGCCGCGCGCCTTCAACCGGGCGAAAGAATACGTCCGCGACGGAGCCGTGCTCGACACCGTCTGGCACCCCGCGGACGAGCGCCTCGAGGGCACCGTCCGAGGTGCCGAGTCGACGCCCTACCGGGTCGTCGTCGACCTGCGGGCGACCCGCGGCGAGTACAGCCGACCTGTCCGCAGCCGCTGCACCTGCCCGATCGGCAGCGACTGCAAGCACGTCGCGGCGACGCTGTTGCAGAGCAACTCCCGAGCCGTGGCCGATCGCAGCACTGCGACACCCACCGTCGACGACCTGACGACCGGGGGCGTGACCGCGCTGGGTGCTGCACGGCCCGGCACGGGCGGGAGCGACTGGCGGTCGACGGTGGGGGCGATCGGGCAGCCGACCCGCGCCTCCTCGGTCCGGACGACGCGCATGGGGCTGCTGTTCGAACTGCGCGACCGGGCTCACTCGACCCGAGGACGCGCGGTCGCGCCCTCCGCCCGGCGACGAGGCGGACCGACGGTGCAGCGACTCGGCGTGCGGCCCGTCACCCTGAGCGGCACGGGCAACTGGGTGCGGGGCAACCTCACGTGGTCGTCGTTGCCGTACCAACTGAACCGGCTCGCCATCGAGCCCGAGCAGCACGCCTGGTTCGGCCAGTTCGCGGCGCTGCACCGGTCGGCCGTCTCGACCTACACGCCGGGCGACGCCGACTGGCTGTTCGTCGACGACTTCGGCAGCCCCCTGCTCTGGCCGTTGTTGGCCGAAGCCGAGCGCCTCGGCATCGCTCTCGTGACGGGCAAGCGTTCGACCGACGTCGTCGTCGGCGACGAGGCCCGGGTGACCGTCGACGCCGTGCTCGGCGACGACGGCTCGATGCTGCTGACCGCCGGGGTCACCGTCGACGGAGTGGCCCGTCGCGCGGAGTCGACCGGCGTCATCGCCGACCACGGGGTGTGGTGCGTCGCCCACGAACCCGCGCTGACCTTCACCCTCGCGCCGACCGCGGCTCCGCTCGACGACGAGCAGCGCCGACTGTTGACCGTCACGCCCGAGGTGGTCGTGCCGGCCGCCGACTCAGCCGAGTTCCTGCGCGACTACTACCCCACCCTTCGCCGACGCGTCGACGTCGTCAGCTCGGACGCCTCGATCGAGTTCCCGACGATCGTGCCGCCCGTGCTGACCCTCACGGTCGCCTTCGAGAAGGGGCAGGCGATCCGCCTGACGTGGGGGTGGACCATCGACGGCACGCTCCGGCCGCTGACGGCGCACTCCCCCGTCCCCGACCTGGGCGAGCTCGACGTCGTCCCGCGCGATCAGGTGCTCAAGGGGGTGACCGCAGCCGAGTTCGCGACCGGCACGCTGCCCGCCCTCGAGGCGCGAACCGACCTGCAGGTCGACCTCGTCGGCACCCGGCCCGACTATCGCGAGCTGACCGACGAGCCACGCCTGACCATCACCACGATGCCGACCGACAAGCGCGACTGGTTCGACCTCGGCGTGCTGGTGACCGTCGAGGGACGGACCGTCCCCTTCACGCCGCTCATCACCGCCCTCGCGAAGGGGCGGAAGAAGCTGCTGCTGGTCGACCACTCGTACCTGTCCCTCGACCACCCGGCCTTCGACGAGCTCAAGAGACTGATCGACGAGGCGTCGGCGCTCGACGAATGGCAGGTGGCTCCGCGCATCAATCGCTACCAGGCGAGCCTCTGGTCCGAGCTCGACGAACTCGCGGACGAGACCGTCCCCGCCGCCGAGTGGCAGCAGGCGGTCGGCGGGCTGCTGGCCCTCGCCGACGCCGGTGGGCTCGAGGCCGCCACGGCGATCCCCGTGCCGAGCGCGGTCGACGCGACCCTGCGCCCGTACCAGCACGAGGGGTTCGCCTGGCTCGCCTTCCTCCACGACCAGGGGCTCGGCGGCGTCCTGGCCGACGACATGGGGCTCGGCAAGACGCTGCAGACGCTCGCGCTCGTCGCGCACGTTCGCGAGACCGAACGAGCCAGGGCCGCCGACGTCGCCGCCGACACGGCGACGTCGGACGCTCCGAGCACCGCGCCCGCGCCCTTCCTCGTCGTCGCCCCGACGTCGGTCGTGTCGAACTGGGTGGCCGAGGCCGCTCGTTTCACCCCGGGGCTGGCCGTCCGGGCCGTGACCGCCACCCAGGCGAAGGGCGGGCGCGGGTCGGTGCACGACCTCGCGCAGGGTGCCGACGTCGTCGTGACCTCGTACGCGCTCTTCCGCCTCGACTTCGCCGCGTACCAGACCGAGGGCTGGGCCGGGTTGATCCTGGACGAGGCGCAGTTCGTCAAGAACCGTGCGTCGCAGGCCCACCGGTGCGCGGTCGACCTCGACGTGCCGTTCAAGCTCGCGATCACCGGCACGCCGCTCGAGAACAGCCTCACCGACCTGTGGTCGCTGCTGCACGTGGTGGCGCCCGGCCTGCTCGGCAGCGGAGTCCGGTTCGCCGACGACTACGTCAAGCCGATCGCGACGGGTGAGGCACCCGAGCTCCTGCAGAAGCTCCGCAAGCGCATCCGACCGTTGATGATGCGCCGCACGAAAGAGCAGGTCGCCTCCGACCTGCCGACCAAGCAAGAGCAGGTGTTGCGCGTCGACCTCGACCCCGCGCACCGCGACCTCTACGACGCCTTCCTGCAGCGTGAGCGGCAGAAGCTGCTCGGCCTGATGGACGACCTCGACCGCAACCGGTTCATCGTCTTCCGGTCTCTCACCCTGCTGCGCCTGCTGTCGCTCGACGCCTCGCTCGTCGACGAGGCCTACGCCGACATCCCCTCGGCGAAGCTCGACCAGCTGCTCGACGAACTCGAGGACGTGGTCGCCGAGGGGCACCGCGCCTTGATCTTCAGCCAGTTCACGACGTTCTTGCACAAGGTCGCCGCCCGGCTCGAACAGCGTGGAGTCGCGTTCGAGTACCTCGACGGGTCGACCCGACGTCGGGCCGAGGTGATCGACCGGTTCAAGACCGGCACCGCACCCGCGTTCCTCATCAGCCTCAAGGCGGGCGGGTTCGGGCTCAACCTCACCGAGGCGGACTACGTGTTCATCCTCGACCCGTGGTGGAACCCGGCCACCGAGGCCCAGGCGGTCGACCGCACGCACCGCATCGGCCAGACCGACAACGTGATGGTCTACCGGATGATCGCCAACGACACCATCGAAGAGAAGGTGCTGGCCCTCCAGGCCCAGAAGTCGCAGCTGTTCGACGCCGTGATGGACGACGACGCCGTGTTCAGCGCGGCGCTCACCGCCGACGACATCCGCGGCCTGCTCGACGCCTGACGCGGGTCGGTGTCGTGTCGCCCGACGGGGACGGGCGAGTTCGACGACCGCGCCCGTCGAACGCGCCCGTCGTCGCGGGAGGACGGGCGTCAGGCCAGCGGCACCGTCTCGGCGAAGGTGCGGGTGGTCGGCGGGGCGAGCAGCACCTCGGGCAGGCGGTTGGCCCCCTCGGGAGTGGCCCGCCACGCGACGTAGGCGTCGTGGTCGGCCGACGACGCCCAGGTCTCGACGACGATCATGACCGACGGGTCGGCGTCGTCGATCAGCACCTCGAGCCCTTCGCAGCCGGGCCAGGCGCGCGTGGCGACGAGGGTCTCGCGAGCGATCTCGTGGGCGAGGTCGAGCCGGGCGGGGTCGACGTGGATCTCGAGGTGGACGGTGGTGGGCATGGTGGTTCCTTCGATCGGGCGGCGACCCCGGGAGCGGGTCGCGCGGCGGACGGGCCGCGACCTCCCACCCTGGCACCCGCGCCTCCTCGTCCGCCGGGTCAGGCGACGTCGACGGTCACGCGGTGCCACCCCTCGGCCCCGTTCGGAGCCGGCTGGACGTACGCCTCGGGCTGCCAGGTGCCGTCCGCGCCCTGCGCCCGCACGTCGATGGTGTGCGACCCCGATCCGGCCGACCCGGCGTCCCAGCGGTAGACCCACTGGCGCCAGGTGTCGGCCGACACCGAGTCGGCCAGCGTCGCGTCGAGCCACGAGCCGCCGTCGACGCGCACCTGGACCGCCTCGACCCCGGTGTGCGGCTGCCAGGCCACGCCCGCGATCGACACCGTCCCCGCGTCCACCGATCCCCCGTCACGGGGCACGTCGATGCGCGACTCGAGCTTGACCGGCCCCAGGGCGTCCCAACCGCGGGGCGTCCAGTAGCCCTCGGCGTCCGCGAAACGGGTGACCTCCATCTCGACGACCCACTTGGTCGCCGACACGTAGCCGAACAGGCCGGGCACGACCATCCGCACCGGGAAGCCGTGCTCGATCGGCAGCGGCTGGCCGTTCATGCCGACCGCGAGCAGCGCGTCCGTGCCCTCGTCCTGCAGCACGTCGAGCGGGGTGCCCGCCGAGAAGCCGTCGATGCTGCGCGAGAGCACCATGTCGGCGCCGCCGTTCGGGCCCGCGCGCTCGAGCAGCGAGCGGATCGGGTAACCGAGCCAGAGCGCGTTGCCGATGAGGTCGCCGCCGACGTCGTTCGAGACGCAGCTGAGGGTCGCCATGTGCTCCTCGAGCGGCAGGGCCAGCAGCTCGTCGAACGTGATCGACACCTCGCGGTCGACCAGACCGTGGATGCGCAGGCTCCAGTCGGCCGGGTCGATCGAGGGCACCTGCAGGGCCGTGTCGATGCGGTAGAAGTCGGCGTTGGGCGTCACGTACGGGGTGATGCCGTCGACGTCCAAGGAGGCGCCGGCCGGCACCGCGGCCTCGGTCACGCTCGCGCGGGGCAGCGTCAGGGCACGTCGCAGCGCCGCCGCGTTCGCGCGGCCCGCGTTCACCACGCGCGCCCCCGTGCCGACGACGACCGCGGCCACGCCGGCCACCACCGTGTAGGTCAGGAACGACCGGCGCTCGAGTCCGGGCCCGCGCAGCGGCGGGACGGGCTGCGTCTGCTCGGCCCACCCGGGCGACGTCGAACGGACCCACCGACGGAGGCGCGAGGCGACCTTGTCGACGAGCAGCACGGCCGCGAAGGTGCCGACGAGGCTCGGGATGGCGTCCACCTGGCCGGCGTCCGCGCGGGTCAGGACCGCGATCACGGCGAGCGCCCCGCCCGCCACGAAGGCGATCTTGCCGATCGGCTGACGGCGGTACTCGCCGTAGCCGGCCGCGCCGGTGATGACGACGAGCAGCACGCCCATCAGCACGAAGAGGGCGACCTTGTCGCCGGTGCCGAACAGCGACACCATCGTGTCCTTGACGCCGGCGGGGGCGAGGTCGATGACGGCGGAGCCGACGGCGAAGAGCGGGCTGCCGGTGGGTCCGGTGACGAGGGCGACGACCTCGGCGGCGGCGAGGAACGCGGCCATCGACACGACTCCGGCGAGTGCGGCCCACAGTCCGGCGGCGCGGGGGGTCATCGGGTCGCCGGGCCCGGGCGAGGGGACGGGGCCGGGCGTCGCCGACTCGGGTGGGGACAGGCGGACCGACATGGGCTCAGGGTACGACGCGTGGCTCGGGAACGGCCTGCGTCCCCGGGTGCCGGCCGCGCCTCCTCGCCGTCGTGTGGACGCCCTCCCACGTTTCGGGGCCGTGACGATGTGCGGCCGCCTCTTCCTTCGCCACGACGACCGGAGCAGGATGACCGGAACGCCCGAGACACACCGATGCGCCCCGGAGGTCAGCATGTCGACGACGAACCAGCAGCCCCCGAACCCACGGTCCGCGAACCAGGCCCAGCCCCCCACGACCGACACGGGTGAGAGTCCTACCGAGCTGAAGCGGGCCATCGGCCCGAAGCTGCTGCTGCTCTTCATCGTCGGCGACATCCTGGGCACGGGGGTCTACGCCCTGACCGGGCAGGTCGCGGCCGAGGTCGGCGGTGCGGCCTGGCTGCCGTTCCTGATCGCGTTCGCCGTGGCGCTGATGACGGCGTTCTCGTACCTCGAGCTCGTGACGAAGTACCCGCAGACCGCGGGCGCGGCCCTCTACGTGCACAAGGCGTTCGGCATCCACTTCGTGACGTTCATCGTCTGCTTCGTGGTGATGTGTTCGGGCATCACGAGCGCGTCGACGGCGTCCCGGGCATTCGCGGCCAACCTGGCGGCGGGCATCGGCGTCGAGCTGTCGAACTCGGCCGTGATGCTGATCGCGATGGCGTTCATGCTGCTCGTGATGGCCGTGAACTTCCGCGGGGTCAGCGAGAGCGTCAAGGCGAACGTCGTGCTCACCCTGATCGAGCTCTCGGGCCTCGTCATGGTGATCCTGATCGGGTTCTGGTTCATCGCCGGCGGCAACGCCGACTGGGGCCAGGTCGTGCTGTTCGAGACGGCCGGTGACAAGTCGCTGCTCCTGAGCGTCAGCACGGCGACGTCGCTGGCGTTCTTCGCCATGGTCGGCTTCGAGGACTCGGTCAACATGGCGGAGGAGACGAAGGACCCGAGCCGCATCTTCCCGAAGGTGATGCTGACCGGGCTCGGCATCACCGCGGTGATCTACGTGCTCGTCTCGATCTGCGCCGTGGCGATCGTCCCGATCGGCGAGCTGGCCGACAACGAGACTCCGTTGGTCACGGTGGTGAACACCGCCGCACCGGACTTCCCGATCGGGAAGCTGCTGCCGTTCATCTCGATGTTCGCCGTCGCGAACAGCGCCCTGATCAACATGATGATGGCCAGCCGACTGCTCTACGGCATGAGCAAGCAGGGCGTGCTGCCGGGCTTCCTCGGCAAGGTGCACCGGAAGCGGCAGACCCCGTGGGCGGCGATCGTCTTCACGACGGCGCTTAGCCTGGTGCTGATCGGCTACGTCTCGCTGTCGCCCGAGTCCCCGATCGTGGCCGTGCTCGGCGGCACGACGTCCCTGCTGCTGCTGACGGTGTTCGCCCTGGTCAACGTCGTCGTCCTCGTGTTGCGGCGCGACACGGTGACGCACGACCACTTCCGGGCGGGCACGGTGCTTCCGATCATCGGCGTCGTGGCCTGCCTCTGGCTCGTGCTGCCTGTGTCCTCCGGACGCGGCGCCGAGCAGTACACGATCGCCGGCGGCCTGCTCGCGATCGGGGTGGTGCTCTGGCTCGTGACGTTCCTGTCACGTCGGGGCCGGCCGGTGCCGAGCGACGCGATCGCGGACGCCGAGCGAGCCGACCCCGGGGCGTAGAGGGCCCGCGACCTCGAAGGGAGTGCGGGAGGCACGGGTCGAGGACGCAGGAGGCGCGACGCCGGTCTCGTCACCGGCACCGCGCCTCCTCGGCGCCTCGGCCTACGGGATGAGGCGGGCGGCGCGGTAGCGCTCGAACAGGTCGACGAACGCCTGCTCGGTGCGGCGGTACCGGGTGAAGCCGGCGTCGCGGGCCTTGCCCATGTCGGTGACGACCTCGATGTCACGGCCGAGGTCGCCGTCGGTGTGCCACCACGAGGCGACCCGCGACAGCTCGGGCTCGGCGAGGTCGTGCTCGGCGACGAGGTCCCGCCACTCCTGCTCAAGGCCGACCATCTGCTGCTCGAGCGGTCGGGGCTCGCCCTCGAAGCCCTCGACGAGGGCCGGGTCGATGCCGAGGTGGCCGGCGAGACGGGGCCACAGCCAACGCCACCGGAAGACGTCGCCGTTGACGATGTTGAACGGCTCGTCGGCACCCGCCGGGTCGGTCGCGGCCCAGATCATCTGCTCGGCGAGGACGCCCGCGTCGGTGACGTCGACGAGCGAGTTCCACTGGGTCTCACTGCCGGGGAAGACGAAGGGACGACCGAGGCGCTTGCTCAGCGCGGCCTGCACGGCGATGGTCAGCCCCATGTTCATGGCGTTGCCCACGGCGAACCCGATGACGGTGTGCGAGCGGTGCACCGACCAGGTGAACCCCTGGCGCTCGGCGGCGGCGAAGAGTTCGTCCTCTTGTGCGTAGTAGAAGTTCGGGTAGGGCAGGCGCTCCTCGTCCTCGTGGAAGGGCGTGTCGGGCATGTTCCCCGTGCCGTAGGCCTCGAACGGGCCGAGGTAGTGCTTCAGCCCCGTGACGAGCGACACGTGCCGCACCGGGGCGTGGTCGAGAGCGGCCAGCAGGTCGCGGACCATCGCGCCGTTCACCGCGATGTTCTCGGCCTCGGTGTCGCGCTTCTGCCACGCGGCGAAGAACACGTGCGTCGGCTTCGCGTCGGCCAGCGCGGTGCGCAGGCTCTCGGCGCTCGTCAGGTCGGCGGCGATGCCCGTCACCCCGGCGGACGAGGAGGCGCGGCGCGAGAGGGCGAGGACGTCCCACCCGTCGCGCGTCAACTGCTCGACGAGGGCGGTGCCGGTGATGCCGCTGGCGCCCACCACGAGGGCGGTGCCGGGAACGGTTCCGGCGGCGGACTGCGTGCTGTCGGTCTGGGGGGTCTCGGTGGTGCTCATCCGTGGTCCAAGCCGTTCGCGCCTCCCGGCATTCCCGGTCGGCGTGTCCACGCGACGTACCCCGCGCCTCCCGTCTGACAGGACCCCCGAGGCGCGGGCGTACGGTCGGCCCATGGATCAGGATACGAACGAGCCCACCGGTCGAACGCCCGAGGACGAGGCGGCCGCTCTCGCGCTCGCCATCGTGTCCCAGGCCGCGGCCATCACGCAGGGCGACCCCGAGGCCGTCGAGGCCAGCGACGAGAACCTCCGCGAGGTCGTCGCCGAGCTGACCGACGAACCGCTGACGCCTCGACAGGAGGACGTCATGGCGACCCTCGGCACCGCCGGAGGCAGCCTCGCGGCCGGCCTCACCGCCGCCCTCGCCCACGAGAAGGGAGTCGACCCGGGGGTGATCCTCGGCTCGACCTCGCAGGCCATCGTGGCCCAGACGCAGTCGCCCTTCGCCGGCGGACAGGACGAGATGGACGACGACCCCGAGCTCGTCGCGCAGGCCGAACGCGACGCCCGGGCCCATGCCGCCGAGCGCGACGGGGACGATGCGCCCACGCGAACCGACCTCGGTCACCGCGACATGGCCGACGCCGGACGCGAGCGGGGCGACGCGGGCGAGCCGCGGGCCGAGCGGGGCGACGACGACGACGCCGACCACGCGTCCTAGGGCCGACGACCTGCTCGACGCGACGGGCCCGGACGCCCGGCGCCGCGCCTCCTAGACTCGACGGACGGGTCCGCGGGACCGCCTCGGCGGCGCCCCGGCCCGACCGGTCATGAGCGAGGAAGAGGTCAGCGTGTCGGACGCCAGGCGCCCTGAGCGGCCCACTCCGGTGAGGCCTCGGCCTCCTCGGGTGCCCAAGGCCCCGAAGGCCAGGCCGAAGGGGCCCGCCCAGTCGCGACTGGTCAACCAGCACGAACTGCGCGACGTCCGGGCACGACTGCGCGGCACCATCTACGAGGGCACGACGCCCGAGCACGGCATCGGCGGCGACCTCTACTCGCCCCGACAGATCGTCGACTTCTGCCTCGACCTGGGCGACGTCATGCTGTCGTCGGGTGCCGACGTCCGCAGCACCGAGGTCGCGATCGTGGCCGTGAGCACCAAATGGAACCTGGCCCCGCTCGAACTCGACATCACGGGCACGGCGATCACCATCCAGTACGCCCCGGCCGGCGTCAACCCGTTGGTCAAGACCCGGGTCATCTACGCCGAGGGCTCGAACCTGCACCGGCTGTCGAGGGTCTACCAGATCGTCGACGACCTGCTGCACGACGACCGCGACATGACCGAGGCGGTGGCCGGCCTCGTCGAGGTGTTGAAGTCCCCGCCCCGGTGGCCGTCGTGGCTGACCGACCTGGCGATGGGTCTGCTGGGCGTCTCCGTGACGCTGCAGGCCGGCGGCACGTGGCAGGCCGCCGTCGGCGCCTTCGTGGTGATGATCGGCATCATGACGTCCGGTCGAGGGCTCAGCGCCCGCGGCATCCCCCAGTTCTTCGTCATCGGCCTGCAGGCCGCGTCCACCGCCGCACTCGGAACGCTCGGCATCTGGGCGGGGCTGCTGACCCCGGGAGGCGCGGCGGCGTTGGTCGCGGCCGTGGTCGTCCTCGTCCTGCCGCACCCCACGATCGTCACCTGGGCCCAGGACGCGATCTCGGGCTTCCGGTCGATGGCGGTCGGCCGCGCCCTGGTGATCGGGCTGATCGTCGCCGGGGTCGTGTGCGGCATCCCGGCCGGACTCGCCGTGACCGCACGGTTCGCGGACATCGAGGTCGACCCGACGAACATCACGCTGCAGGCGCTGCCCCTCTGGCTCTCGCTCATCTCGAGCTTCGCCGCGGCGTCGGCCAACTCGATCGCCCAGGGGTCGACCGCCCGCATGATCCCGATCACGATCGGGGTCGCCCTGGTCGGCAACGTCTCGCTCTTCACCCTGCGCCACCTCGGGCTGCCGTTGATGGGGGCGACCTTCGTCGCGGCGACCCTGCTGGGTGCGCTCTCGACCGTGGCCGCGGCACGTCTGCGGACGGCCGCGACGGTCATCGCGGTGCCGGCCTTCTGCGGGTCGTTGCTGCCGTCGCTCGCCGTGGCGTCGTCGCTGCTGAACTTCATGGCCGGCAACGACGGTGCCGAGGTCGACTTCGTGTTCTCGATGCTCACGACGCTGGCGATCGGCGCCGGACTCGTGCTCGGCAGCCTGCTCGCAACCCCGGGCGCCCGTCGGTGGCTGCGCCGGGCCAAGCGCGTGCGCGTGCAGTCGGTGCACACGGACACGACGCCGATCAGCGTCATCGTGCCGACGGTCGCCGCGGAGGCGCCCGTCACGGCACCACCCGTCACGGAGCCGCCGGTCGCCGCGCCCACGCCCGTGACCGCGCCGATCCCCCTGGTCCCGTCCGCCCCCGAGACGGCCTCGGAGCCGAAACCCTTCCCGGAGCGCCCGCGCTTCGCGGACCCCACGGCACCGCACCTCCCCGGGGTCGCTCTCTCGACTCCGGTCCGATCCGCCGAGCCCCCGGCAGACGCCGGGACCTCGGGCGGCTAGCGCTCGGCGCCGGCGGTCACCCCACGGCCGGTGTCGCCGCGCCCCGTGTCTCCGCGGCCCGGCAGCTCGACCTGGGCGTCCTCGCCCTCGAGACGACGGATGATCGGCCGGACGTCGCCGATCTCGGCACCGACCCAGTGCCGGTGCATCTTCTCGGCCACGGCGTAGGTCGTGCCCGACCCGCCGAAGGGGTCGAGCACGAGATCGCCGGGCTCGGAGCTGATGGTCAGGACTCGCTCGAGCAGCTTCTCGCTGAGCTCGTTCGCCCCCCGGGTCTTCGTCGCCCGGTGTCGGACCGGGGGGATGTCGAGCCAGACGTCGGTCAGGTTGATGCCGTCGGGGTGCAGCTTGCTGCGGTGGCCGCCGTAGTCCTTGATGTCTCGGCCGCAGTGACGGCAGACCTGGATCGGCAGGCGGGGTCGGACGAAGCGCGACGGCTTGCCCTTGCTGTAGTAGAGCAGCGAGTAGTGCGACGGGTAGAGCTTGTTCGGGATCGGCAGACCGTACTTGATGTCGACGGCGACCCAGTGACGGAAGGTCATGCCCTCGCCGTTGAGCACGTGGCCCAGCTCGATGTTCCAGCGGGGGAGGTTGAAGAGGTAGAAGGAGCCGCCCGGCCTCAGCACCCGGACGCACTCGGCGATCCACCGGCGGCACCAGGCCAGGTAGGCGTCCTCGTCGAGCGAGTCGTCGATGCCCGCCCCGTAGACCTTGCCCAGGTTGAACGGCGGATCGGCGAACACGAGGTCGACCGACTCGTCGTCGAGCTCGGCGAGGACCTCGAGGCAGTCGGCCTGGAAGAGCCGACCGCTGGCGGTGCGGTACGTCGGTTGCACGTCGTCCTTAGGGGTGTCGCGAGGTGGGATCGGTCGTCGAGAAGACTACTTCGGGCCGCCGACATCGAGGCCCCCCGTTGAGCAGACGACCGATATGCTGACGACCGTGTCGCCCCCTGCGAAGAAGCAGATGCCGTACTCGAGGCGTCCTCGGCCCGTCGACGAGGTGATCGTGCTCCACCGGCAGGGTCGGCTCCCGCTCGACGACACGCTCGACCCCGACGACCCGATCCTGCGGCCGAGGCGCCACCCCCGGCGGGGGCCCCCGGCCGTCCACGTCCATCGCGAGCCGATCCCGCACCGGCCGGCCCTCGCGCTCGCCCTGTCGGCCGTGGCCACCGCCGGGTACGTCGCGTGGGGCTGGGCCGAACTGCACGAGGGAGCCGCCGAGTTCCCGCTCGACCTCGCTCGAGGGCGACGGGCCTCGGCGCCCGTGGTCGGCCTGACCTCGGCCGCCTTCGCCGTGACGGCCCTGCTGTCGGCCACCGTCGGGCCACGCCCGGGCCGGTCGCGGACCCTGCGCCGGGTCGCCGTCACGACCTCGGTCCTGGCCACGACGATCGTCGTGGCCACGCTCGCCGTGGCGCTGCTGCCCCCCGCACCGACATGACTCGACCCGCCTCGCGGGCGGAAGCAACGGCAGAGGCCCCGGACAAGCTACCGTTGCACCATGAGTGACACCACCGAGCAAGCCCCGAGCGACGCCACAGAGCAAGCCGACACGACGCCGACGTTCGCCGATCTGGGCTTGAGCGACCAGGTCCTGAAGGCCATCCGTGAGATCGGCTACGAGACCCCTTCGGCCATCCAGGCCGCCACGATCCCCACCCTGCTCGACGGCCGCGACGTCGTCGGCCTCGCGCAGACCGGCACCGGCAAGACCGCGGCCTTCGCCCTGCCCATCCTGTCGCGCCTCGACGTCTCGGCCAAGAAGCCGCAGGCGCTCGTGCTGTCGCCGACGCGCGAGCTCGCACTGCAGGTCTGCGAGGCGTTCGAGCAGTTCGCCTCCGGCATGCGTGGCGTCCACGTCCTGCCCGTCTACGGTGGCCAGGCCTACGGCGTGCAGTTGAGCGCCCTGCGCCGCGGCGTGCACGTCGTCGTCGGCACGCCCGGTCGCATCATGGACCACCTCGCCAAGGGCACCCTCGACCTCAGCGAGCTCAAGTACCTCGTGCTCGACGAGGCCGACGAGATGCTGAAGATGGGCTTCGCCGAGGACGTCGAGACGATCCTCGCCGACACCCCCGACGACAAGCAGGTGGCGCTGTTCTCGGCCACGATGCCGCCGCAGATCCGTCGCATCTCGAAGCAGTACCTGAACGACGCCGAAGAGATCACGGTCAAGGCGAAGACCACCACCTCGGTCAACACGACCCAGCGCTACCTGATGGTGTCGTACCCGCAGAAGGTCGACGCCCTGACGCGCATCCTCGAGGTCGAGAACTTCGAGGGCATGATCATCTTCGTCCGCACCAAGAGCGAGACCGAGACCCTCGCCGAGAAGCTGCGCGCCCGCGGTTACTCGGCCGCGGCCATCAGCGGTGACGTCGCCCAGGCCCAGCGCGAGCGCACGGTCAACCAGTTGAAGAGCGGCAAGCTCGACATCCTCGTGGCGACCGACGTCGCGGCCCGTGGTCTCGACGTCGACCGCATCAGCCACGTCGTCAACTACGACATCCCGATCGACACCGAGTCGTACGTGCACCGCATCGGCCGCACCGGCCGTGCCGGCCGCAGCGGTGCCGCGATCAGCTTCGTCACCCCGCGCGAGCGTCGTCTGCTGGGTGCGATCGAGAAGGCCACCCGCCAGCCGCTCACGCAGATGCAGCTGCCGACCGTCGAGGACGTCAACAGCACCCGGCTCACCCGGTTCGACGACGCGATCACCGAGGCCCTGTCGCAGGACAGCCGCATCTCGGCGTTCCGCGACATCATCAGCCACTACGTCGAGCACCACGACGTGCCCGAAGCCGACGTCGCCGCCGCCCTCGCCGTGGTCGCCCAGGGCGAGACTCCCCTGCTGCTCGACCCGAAGGACGAGCGACCGCAGCGCGACGAGCGTCCGCTGCGCGAGCGCGACGACCGCGCCCCGCGCGGCGGCCGTGACGACGACCGGGGCGAGCGCCGCGAGCGCGGACCGCGCACGTCGAAGCCGATGACGGCGTACCGCATCGAGGTCGGTCGTCGCCACCGAGTCGAGCCGCGTCAGATCGTGGGCGCCCTGGCGAACGAGGGTGGCCTGAGCCGCGACGACTTCGGGGCCATCCAGATCCGCCCCGACTTCTCGGTCGTCGAGCTCGCCTCGGACGTCTCGACCGACATGCTCGACCGTCTGAGCGACACCCGAATCAGCGGCAAGCTCATCGAGATCAAGCCCGACCGCCGAGGAGGCGCGCCCCGCCGCGACGACCGCCCCGACCGGTCACAGGGTGGCGAGCGGCCCGCCCGCAAGCCCCGTTACTAGACACCCGGCCGCACGGCCCACGACGCCGACCTCGCCTTCCGCCTGGTCGGCGTCGTCGTGTCCGGGCGGTTCGTCGGCGACTCGGCCCGTGATGGTCGTGGACGGGCGGATTCGTGGTCCCCGGGCCGCCGGAGGCGCCCGTCCACCACGAACTCGCCCGTGAACCCACCACCTCGTTCGAACGGAGTCCGATGAGCACCCCGCCCTCCCCCGGTGGCACCGACGCCTTGTTCGGCGTCGTGCAGACCGCCCTCACGATCGGCAGTGCCGTCCCGCTGCTGCTGTCGTTGGTCGCGTTGGTGCTCTTCGTGCGGATGCGACGCCGACTCTCCGCCGGCCTGCCGGGAACATCGGGCACGCGCCGCCTCGCCGACGACTCCCGGCGACTGCACGACCTGGCCCGGGTGAGCCTTCTGGGCTCCGCGTTCGGCCTCGTGCTGCTGGTGGTGGGCCAGCTCGTCGTGGGCCTCGGCACACCCGTCGGCCTTGCCGCAGCGTTCGCCGGGCCGCTCGCACCCGTGACGATCGGTGCGGTCGTGCTGACCGGCCTCGCGGCCGTGGCGTTCGCGACCTCGCCGGCGCCACCCGCGCCTCCGCGTCGCTAGCCCGTCCCGGCGTCCGCCTGCAACGCTCGACCGTACGATCGAAGGGACCCGGTGTCGACGCGACGTGGCGACGACCGCCCGCCAGGCGCGAGGCCCGCGTGACCGGGCTCCTGGTGGCCAACGTGGTCATGGCCGTGACGCTGCTGCCCGCTGGTCGTCCTGATCGCCGGCCCCTGACAACCGCCGCCCGAGACACCCCGTCCCGGGACGCCGTCGAGTGGACGACGAACCGCGGCACGACGTGGCGCGGCGTCCACTCGACGGTGTCCAGGCGACCGGCGCTAGGCCGGTGTCGCGGCGTACTCCGCCGCCAGCACCTCGCCCAGCCACGCGGCGAGCGTCGCGGCGGCCGATACCGACGACGACCGCTCGACGTCGGGGTTGTAGTTGGTGTTCGTGTTGACGTCGTAGGGCACGAAGCGACCGTCGACGGTCTCGATGAACTCGATGCCCGCGACCTCGATGCCCTGTTCGGCGACGAAGGCTTCGAGCCGCCTCACGAGCGGGTGCTCGGCGGTGACCGAGGGGCGCACCGCGAACGGGGCGAAGGTGGCCGGGTCGGCGCCGTCGGGCACGACGCACGCGTCGGCGGGGCACAACTCGAAGCTGCCGGCCGAGGTGTCGACGCGCACCGCGTAGACGAACCGCCCGCCGACGAACTCGACGCGCGTGTTGAAGGGTTGCTCGGCCTGCAGGAACTCCTGCAGCAGGGTGATCCCGTCGACCGGCACCTCGAAGTCGGGCCCGTCGACGTACGCGTCGAACGAGTCGAGGTCGTCGAAGCGCCGCACACCGAGGCCCTTGCCGCCCTGGTTGTGCTTCGTGATGAACGGCAGCGTCTGCTCGCGGGCCCGCGCCTTGAGGTCGGCGGTGCCGAACACGGCGGTCGTCGCGGGGACGTCGAACCCGGCGGACGCCAGCGCCAGGTACTGCGCCACCTTGCTCACCTCGAGTTCGACGACACCGCTGCCGTTGATGGTCCGGCGCCCGTGCCGTTCGGCCCAGCGCAGGGTCGCCCGGGCGACCTCTTTCGCGGTCCCCCGGCCGCGCGTGTGGGCCGATCCGCTCAGCCGCGACCAGAACACCCCCTCAGGAGGCGCGGCCGCGAGGTCGAAGGACGTCCCGTCGAGCAGGTGCTCGCGGTGGGGCACCCCCGCGGCGTCGAGCGCGGCGACGAGCGGCGGCAGCCACTCGGCGTTGTCGTGCAGCACGTGCACGACGGGTGTCGGGTCGGCGTGGTCGATCGGCGAGGTCATCGTTCGATCGTGCACCGTTCGGGCCCGAGGTGCCAGCCCGACCGACACACGCGGACACGTCGCGTCACGTCGGCCCGACCGACACACGCGGACACGTCGCGTCAGGCGGGCCGGGGCGTGCGCGCCGCGAACGCGTCGACGAGCACGGGATCGTCACTGCGCTGACGTTCGAGGAAGAGCACGATCGAGGCCGTCACCGTGCGGTGACCGGAGCCCCGCAGCACGTCGTGCCCACCCTGGCCGACGAGGCGGACCGAACCCCGCGGCAGCTGGGCCGCCCAGGCGACGGCGTCCGCGACCTCGGTGACCCGGTCCCCGTCGCCGTGGAAGACCAGGGTGGGCTGCACCACCGACCGTGCCGCCGGCAGGGACAACCCCGTCGGCAGAGCTCTCCCGTGCCGGTCGTCCCGTCGGTCGAGCCCGAGCCCCCGTCGCGAGGCCGGCGTCAGCACGCCCGTCAGCACGACCGCGTCCACGGCCGCAACCGAGTCGGCCGCGACGGATGCCGCGAGGGTCGCCCCGACGTCGGAGCCGAGCAGCACGAGGGGTCTCGGCAGTGCCCGGTCACGCACGAGCCGCTCGACGCCCGCCCGCACGGCGCGGACGTCTGTGGAGACGTCGTCGAACAGCTCGACCCGGTACCCGTCGAAGACGAGACGGTCGGTGAGCCTCGCGAAGTCGTCCGCTCGCTCGCCCTCCCCGAGCAGGACGATCACGGTGCCGCGCACGTCGACGGTCGGGGTCTGGCCGACCGCGCTCGAGTCCGCGGAGTCGACTGCCGTGTCGCCGACGCCGCTCACGACGCCGCGCCCGCGGTCTGCAGCAACGTTCGTCCGAGGTCGCGCGGCGCCCGGCGGGAGGCCGCGGTCGGACGGGTGCTCCTGCTGGTCACGACGACTCCCCTGCGCTCGACGACGGATCGGAGCGGAGCGTCGGCGAGCGACGACCCCGCGTCCCGTCATCTTCGGCCCGGTGCTTCCGCCACACGAACGACGTGACGTTTCGTGACGGATCGTGACGCCGTGTCTCGCGACGGACGTGGTGAGGGCGATCTCAGGATCAGGCCTCGACGGCCACCTCGACAGGGCGTGACGAGGTGAGGAGCCTCGTCGTCCGGCGACTACCCGCCCCAGGCGGAGGCGACGATCTCGCACAGACGTCGATCGTCGGTGTCGAGCGTCGAGCAGTCGCTCGTCTCCCCCTGGCCGACCGTCTCGGTGGCGAGGTCGGCCGCCCCGCGCCCGTCTCGCCGGAACGTCACGACGGTCCCGGCCGGTGCCGTCCGAACCGCCCCGACGACGTCCGCCAGGGCGGCGTCGGTGGCGGCGTCGTCGTCGTCGTCGAGCTCGATGCTGATGCGGCCTTCCGTGGCGGTCACGGCCACGCCCTCGATCCGGGGTGCGGTCACGATGGCGCCCGTGACGGTGGCGAGCACCGCGAGCGCCTCGGGCCGTCCCGAGAACCAGAGTCCCCGACCGTCGGCTGCATCGGACGAGACGCGGATCTCGTCCATCCCGGACACGGCCCCGGAACCACCGATGGCCTGCATCGCGGGCACGGCGCCCTCGAGCCCCGACGTCCGTACCTCGACCGACCGGGCGCTGATCGCCGAATAGCTGACCGTGTCGGGTGCGACGACGTCCACCAACGACTCGGCCGCGGACAGGTCGCCGTTGAGCTCCCGCCGTTCGTCCGGTGAGTCGACGAAGCCGATCGACGTGCCGGGCACCTCCGACATCGCGACGAGGACGCCGGCGATCCGGGCAGCTCGCGGGGACGCCTCCGCCACCTCGTCCGGCGAGTGGTACCCCGTGACGGTCGGTGTGTCGAGGTCGACCCGGATGCCCTCCGGCAGGACTTCGACCCGCCCGGCCCCGAGATCCGCAGCCCCCACGGCGTCGAGCAGCCGAGCCTGGTCGGCGGCGTCGAGGACGACGTCGGACGTCGCGGGATCGTCGAGGACCGAGGGGAACCCGCTGACGTTCTCGGTGACGAACCGGCGGGAGTCCGGGCTCCAGGCCGTCACGTCGACGTCGGCCAGCTGAGCCGCGGCATCCCGCAGGGACCGTGCCCGCTGCCAGGCCGAGACGACGTCCGACGAGTCCGAGGGGACCACCGTGATCCCGAACCCCTGCCGAGGCGAGTCGGTTCCGATCGCCCGGCCCTCGCCGAACGCGTGCGTGGTGAGGGACACCTCGGCGAAGACCGGGTCGTCCGCGACGCGCCGGGCGAGGTCGAGCTGGGCCGCCGTGTCGCCCTCGTCGGCGAGCACCTCGAACGAGACGGTGCCTCGCCGGACGTCGACGAACCGCCAGCCGGAGGAGTCACCGACGTTGCGGGCCACGAACGGCCTGATGCGCTCGGCGACGGCTTCGAGGTCGTCGTCGGAGAGGTCGTCCTCGACCACGACCGTGGCCTGGGCCTCCGCGACGCCGAGGGGAGAGTCGGTCCCGGCCGTCTCGATCTCGACCACGCCGCCGACACCGTCCATGAGCGACTCGAACCGTTGGAGCAGGTCACTCGAGCTGGCACATCCGGCGGCGAGCGCGAGGACGGCCACGACGACGGTCGCCACGACGCCCCGCCTCGACCTGATGCCCATCCCCATTCCCATCCCCATCCCCATCCCCATCCCCCCATCCTGGCCGCTGCGGACGACGAGCGACACCGTCGCCGAGCGGAGCGTCACCAGTTGGTATCGTCGTCCGACGATTGCCGGAGGTCTTGCTTGGTGAACCACCCGTCGGGGCACGACGACGCCCTGAGCCGCGACGACGTGCGCGCGGCGTACGAAGACGACCCCACCTGGGCCCTGCTTCGCGGCTACAACGCCCGGTGGATGCTGCCGCTCTTCTCCCGCCACCTCGAGCACGCCGAGGGTCCGGTGTCCGCCGACTGGTTCCACCGGCAGGTCGCCGACGCCCTCGAGCAGAACGCCGCCGACCAGGCGGCGTCCGAGCGGTCCCCCGAGGAGGCGCGGCCCGCGTCCCCGACGCCCGTCGCCACGTCTGCCCCCACCGAGCAGAAGACCACCCCGGCCGAGTACTGCCGCAGCTGGGTCGAGAGCCGCTGGCTCGTCCGCACCCGCGCCTCCGGACCGGACGCCCGTGCCGAGTACCGCCTGTCACCGCACGCGCTCAAGGCGCTGCGTCTCGTGCGCGACCTCGTCGAGCGCGACAACGCCGTCAGCGAGGCCCGCCTCGGCAGCATCGCCCACGCCGTCGGGCAGCTCGCGGGCCTCGCCGATCCCAGCCGCGAGTCGCAGCTCGCGCGACTCGACGAGCAGATCGCCGAGCTCGAGCGCCGCAAGGCCGAGATCGAGCGGCACGGCACCGAACCCACCGCTCCCGACGTGCTGCGCCGACAGGTGCGCGAGGTGGTCCGTCTGACCGCGTCGCTGCCCGAGGACTTCCGGCAGCTCGGCGCCATGGTCGAGCAGCGGCACCGCGAGGTCGCGCGCCGGGCCTCGTCCGAACACGTCGGCAAGGGCGCGCTCGTCGACCAGTACCTGCGCGACAACGACCTGCTCGAGCAGACCCCCGAGGGACGCGCCTACCGCGGCTTCGCCCAGATGTTGTCGTCGCGCGGCATCGACGTGATGCGGGCCGACATCGAGAAGGTCCTCGCGCAACCCGACGCCGCCGCACAGCTCACCGAGCGACAGCGCACGCAGCTCGAGTCGCTCATCTCGTCGCTGCTCGCCGAAGAGCAGAGCGTGCAAGAGACCTACGGTCGCTGGACGTCCTCGCTGCGGCGCTTCCTCAGCCGGTCGGGCTCCGATCAGCAGCAGCGCCTGCTCACCCTCGCCGACCGGGCGCTGCACGCGGGTGGCGTCTGGGCCGAGCGCCGGCCGGGCCACGCCATGCTGCCGGTCGAGCACGGCGACGGGCTCGGCCTCGGGGCGCTCGACGTCCGTGACGTCAGCCAGGTGCAGCTGCACACCGACCGCGCACGGCCGACGGTCGACGTGCAGGTGACGATCGGCGACGCGACCCTGCCCGAGGCCGACCGGGCCGCCCTCCGCCTCACCTCGGGCACGAGCACGGCGGCCGTCTCGGCGACGATCGACCGGCTGCTCGCCGACCACGACGAGGTCACGAGCGTCGACGTGTACCGCGCCACCGAGCCCGAGTTCCGCCGCCTCGCGCTCGTCCTCAGCATGCTCGACCTGGCGCTCGAGCGCGGCGTCGTCGGCGACGACACCGAGACCGTCGAGCTCGTCGGCGATTCCACCGGCCCCGGTGCGTCGTCGGACGCGGGCCCAGGAGGCGCGGGTCGGCAGGTCACGCTGCCCCGCCTCGTCTTCCGGCGCGACCCCGCGGGCCCGCCCGACGCCGCACCCGCCGCCCCCGCCGAGCCCGCCCTCACGACCAGCACGACCTCCACGAAG